>NZ_CP134772.1:3952083-4577500 GCF_031882575.1 Pseudomonas sp. VD-NE ins | reverse complement strand
GCATGGGAGACACACGGCGGGTGCTAACGTCCGTCGTGAAAAGGGAAACAACCCAGACCGTCAGCTAAGGTCCCAAAGTTATGGTTAAGTGGGAAACGATGTGGGAAGGCTTAGACAGCTAGGAGGTTGGCTTAGAAGCAGCCACCCTTTAAAGAAAGCGTAATAGCTCACTAGTCGAGTCGGCCTGCGCGGAAGATGTAACGGGGCTCAAACCATACACCGAAGCTACGGGTATCATCTTCGGATGATGCGGTAGAGGAGCGTTCTGTAAGCCTGTGAAGGTGAGTTGAGAAGCTTGCTGGAGGTATCAGAAGTGCGAATGCTGACATGAGTAACGACAATGGGTGTGAAAAACACCCACGCCGAAAGACCAAGGTTTCCTGCGCAACGTTAATCGACGCAGGGTTAGTCGGTCCCTAAGGCGAGGCTGAAAAGCGTAGTCGATGGAAAACAGGTTAATATTCCTGTACTTCTGGTTATTGCGATGGAGGGACGGAGAAGGCTAGGCCAGCTTGGCGTTGGTTGTCCAAGTTTAAGGTGGTAGGCTGAGATCTTAGGTAAATCCGGGATCTTAAGGCCGAGAGCTGATGACGAGTTACCCTTTGGGTGACGAAGTGGTTGATGCCATGCTTCCAAGAAAAGCTTCTAAGCTTCAGGTAACCAGGAACCGTACCCCAAACCGACACAGGTGGTTGGGTAGAGAATACCAAGGCGCTTGAGAGAACTCGGGTGAAGGAACTAGGCAAAATGGCACCGTAACTTCGGGAGAAGGTGCGCCGGTGAGGGTGAAGGACTTGCTCCGTAAGCTCATGCCGGTCGAAGATACCAGGCCGCTGCGACTGTTTATTAAAAACACAGCACTCTGCAAACACGAAAGTGGACGTATAGGGTGTGACGCCTGCCCGGTGCCGGAAGGTTAATTGATGGGGTTAGCTAACGCGAAGCTCTTGATCGAAGCCCCGGTAAACGGCGGCCGTAACTATAACGGTCCTAAGGTAGCGAAATTCCTTGTCGGGTAAGTTCCGACCTGCACGAATGGCGTAACGATGGCGGCGCTGTCTCCACCCGAGACTCAGTGAAATTGAAATCGCTGTGAAGATGCAGTGTATCCGCGGCTAGACGGAAAGACCCCGTGAACCTTTACTATAGCTTTGCACTGGACTTTGAATTTGCTTGTGTAGGATAGGTGGGAGGCTTTGAAGCGTGGACGCCAGTTCGCGTGGAGCCATCCTTGAAATACCACCCTGGCAACTTTGAGGTTCTAACTCAGGTCCGTTATCCGGATCGAGGACAGTGTATGGTGGGTAGTTTGACTGGGGCGGTCTCCTCCTAAAGAGTAACGGAGGAGTACGAAGGTGCGCTCAGACCGGTCGGAAATCGGTCGTAGAGTATAAAGGCAAAAGCGCGCTTGACTGCGAGACAGACACGTCGAGCAGGTACGAAAGTAGGTCTTAGTGATCCGGTGGTTCTGTATGGAAGGGCCATCGCTCAACGGATAAAAGGTACTCCGGGGATAACAGGCTGATACCGCCCAAGAGTTCATATCGACGGCGGTGTTTGGCACCTCGATGTCGGCTCATCACATCCTGGGGCTGAAGCCGGTCCCAAGGGTATGGCTGTTCGCCATTTAAAGTGGTACGCGAGCTGGGTTTAGAACGTCGTGAGACAGTTCGGTCCCTATCTGCCGTGGACGTTTGAGATTTGAGAGGGGCTGCTCCTAGTACGAGAGGACCGGAGTGGACGAACCTCTGGTGTTCCGGTTGTCACGCCAGTGGCATTGCCGGGTAGCTATGTTCGGGAAAGATAACCGCTGAAAGCATCTAAGCGGGAAACTTGCCTCAAGATGAGATCTCACTGGAACCTTGAGTTCCCTGAAGGGCCGTCGAAGACTACGACGTTGATAGGTTGGGTGTGTAAGCGCTGTGAGGCGTTGAGCTAACCAATACTAATTGCCCGTGAGGCTTGACCATATAACACCCAAGCAATTTGCGTCGAAGAGACCAGATTGCGGTGTGTGAAGACGAAACGAACCGAAAGTTCGACTGCACTTAAAAAAGCAGCACAAAACACCGAAAGCTGTCACATACCCAATTTGCTGAAGCGAGGCCATCTGGTCACGACTCAGTACCCGAATTTCTTGACGACCATAGAGCGTTGGAACCACCTGATCCCATCCCGAACTCAGCAGTGAAACGATGCATCGCCGATGGTAGTGTGGGGTTTCCCCATGTGAGAGTAGGTCATCGTCAAGATTAAATTCCGAAACCCCAATTGCGAAAGCAGTTGGGGTTTTGTTTTGCCTGTAGAAAAGTTTTCGTGGGACACCGCTGTCCCAGCCGTCGCAAGAAAATGGCCATTGGGGAAATTCCTTCTGAAGTGACCGGGCAGTTTTTGGTATGGTGCAGCTCGTTTTTTAACGGACTGATGTCATGCCCACGGATCGGCATTCATTTATGTCAAAGAGTTGCTGTAGAAATGCCTGAACCCATCCCGATCAAGGATCATGAAAAAGAGACGCGCCTGGTCAACAAACGGTTGATCGCCTGCGCCTTGTTTGTCTTTGCCATCAGCTGCGCCCTGGTCGTGCGCTTGTACATCCTGCAAGTGGTGGAATTCGACTACCACTCGACCATCTCTGAAAACAACCGCGTCCACGTCTTGCCGATCCCGCCGACACGCGGCTTGATCTACGACCGCAATGGCGTGCTGCTCGCCGATAACCGCCCCAGTTTCAACCTCACCATCACCCGCGAACGCGCCACCGACGTCAGTCAAGAGCTGGACGAAGTCATCAACCTCCTGCACCTGCCTGCAGAAGATCGCACAGTCTTCGATAAAGCCATGAAGCAGTCCCGCCACCCGTTTACGCCGGTTACGCTGTTCTATGAGCTGACGGAGGAGCAGATCGCCGTACTGGCCGTCAATGAGTTCCGCCTCCCAGGCCTGGATGTCGAGCCGCAGTTCGTCCGTCACTACCCGCTCGGCGCACATTTCGCCCACTCGATCGGCTACGTTGGCCGGATCAACGAAAAAGAATCCAAAAGCCTCGATTCGGTCGAATATCGCGGTACGCAATCCATCGGTAAAACCGGCATCGAACGCTTCTACGAGGCGCAACTACACGGCCACGTCGGCTACGAAGAAGTGGAGACCAACGCTCAAGGTCGCGTACTTCGTGTGCTCAAACACACCGACCCGGTCCCGGGCCAGAACATCGTCCTGAGCCTCGACATCAAACTGCAGGAAGCCGCCGAAGCCGCACTGGGTGACCGCCGTGGTTCCGTGGTAGCGCTCGATCCGTCGACCGGCGAAGTGTTGGCCATGGTCAGCAATCCGAGCTTCGATCCGAATCTGTTCGTTACTGGTATCAGCTCCAAGGAATACTCGGCACTGCGAGATTCTATCGACCGGCCACTGTTCAACCGTGTGCTGCGCGGGCTCTACGCACCGGGTTCGACGATCAAGCCAGAAGTGGCCATCGCCGGCCTCGACGCCGGTGTCGTAACGCCACAGACGCGCGTTTTCGACCCCGGTTATTACCAACTTCCGGACTTCGATCACAAGTACCGCAACTGGAACCACAGCGGCGACGGCTGGGTGGACATGGACGCGGCGATCATGCGTTCCAACGACACCTATTTCTATGACCTGGCCCACAAGCTCGGTATCGATCGCCTGCACGATTACATGGCCATGTTCGGCCTCGGCGAGAAAGTCTCGCTGGACATGTTTGAAGAGTCGCCCGGCCTGATGCCATCGCAGGCGTGGAAGCGCGCGACTCGCCGTCAAGCCTGGTTCCCGGGTGAAACGGTCATCCTTGGCATCGGCCAGGGCTATATGCAGGTCACGCCGCTGCAACTGGCTCAGGCCACGGCATTGATCGCCAACAAAGGTGTATGGAACCGGCCGCACCTGGCCAAGACCGTCGACGGTGTCGCTCCTGTCGACGAACATCCGATGCCGAACATCCTGCTCAAGGATCCGCGAGACTGGGAGCAGGTCAATCACGGCATGCAGATGGTAATGCACGATGCGCGAGGCATCGCCCGTGCGGCCGCGGCCGGTGCGCAATATCGCATCGCCGGCAAGAGTGGTACCGCGCAAGTGGTGGCGATCAAGCAGGGCGAGCGCTACAACCGCGAGAAAACCCTGGAGCGCCACCGCGATAACGCCTTGTTCGTTGGCTTCGCGCCGGCCGAGCATCCGAAGATTGCGATTTCGGTGATGATTGAGAACGGTGAGGCCGGTGGTCGTGTTGCCGGCCCTGTGGTGCGGCAGATCATGGACGCCTGGCTGCTTGATCAGGACGGCCATCTCAAGCCGCAGTACGCGGCGCCGACCAAAGCGCCGGGCGACCCGCACGTTTAACCTTCAACAGTTCACAGTACCGACTCCTGCAATCTGAGCCGGTACTGTGAACTGTCCTGCAAAGCCTATTTGCAGCGGTAACCCTCGGGCATCGTGACGGCGTAGTTGCGCTGCACCCGGTCCTCGAAGTTCAGGTTCTGCAAGCCTTGCTCCACTAGAAAGTCTTCGACCTTGGAGGATTGGCAGTCTTCGTTATAGGACGAAGCGCGAAGCAGGTAGACCGGGCGCTTACTGACTTCATCGCGGGCAGTGGCAACGAAGGTGCTGAGCGTGGTGTAACCGGTGCGCTCTGACGTCCCTACCGGTCCATAGGTAGTGTTCGGTTTACTCGTGCACGTCAGTTGATCGTTTTTTTTCTTGCGGGTCTTGCACACGGTAGAGGTGCTGGTCGGCACTTGCCCATAGTCGGTGGCGGTATAGCGATAAGTCACCTGTCGACTGCCAATATCAAGGCTGACAGTCATTTTTATCGGCGCGTGGTTCTTTGGCAGACTGGCGTCGGTATAGACCTCCTGGAAACCCCTGTCTTTCAGCGCGTTAACCATGTCGCGAAGATAATAGCGGGCATTAAGAGAGTTTTCGTCGCTGCCATTCGCAGACGTCACCAGCACAGTCGCCTTTCGGTCAAAATGATAGTCCGGATCGGGTGTGGCATTTAGCGCTACGTCCATTTGCGTGGCGCAGCCGCTGATCAACGCTGTCAGCGATAACAGCGCGCAGAATAAAAACCGGGTCATGACAAAGCCGCCTTACAAACTAAGGATTGAATAAGAGTTAAACGGTGTGGACTGGCGACAATTAACTTGCGCGCCTGCGCAAGGCTCAGTCTTTCTGGTATTCCAGCAAATCGCCAGGCTGGCAATCGAGTGCTGCGCAGAGCTTGTCCAGGGTGGCCATCTTCACGCCCTTGACCTTGCCATTCTTCAGTAATGACAGATTGGCCTCGGTGATGCCCAGCAGGCTGGCCAACTCTTTCGAGCGAATTTTTTGCGTGGCCATGACAACGTCAAGGCGGACGATAATGGTCATTGTATTGTTCTATATGTATTGGCTTTGCTCATCGCTGAGTACTTTTGCATCGCGCATGATAATTGAAAACAAACAGAGCAATACGCCTTTGACAATCTCGTAGGCAGAAGTGGAAGACAGGCCGATCGAGAACTGAAAAATGCGATCTCCGGGCGGCAGATCAATAGACAGGGCCAAACCTTGCAGGGTCTCTACCAGTGGGTAGGCGGCCGGAGAAATGATGCACAGAATCCCCACTCGCCATAGTACCTTGATGTTGCGCTCGGTCCAGGTTTCGCCGCGGGACAAGCGCAGGAAAAACAACCCTGTCAGCCAGAGCACGTAGGTCGAAAGCAGAACGGGCAGGAAATCCAGAACGACGAGCAGCGCAGTGACCAGTGGCGAGAGCCATGTGTCAGGGGCAAGCAGCGCACCTTCGACAAACGGATCAAGCAATTGCGGCGAGTTTTCGGCGAAGGCGTAGAGCAAAGCCGCGAGCATTTCATCCGTTTTAAAGAACCAGATCGAAGCGTTGCCACCGACCTCGGTCACGCCTAAAACCCAGACAAGAATCGCTGCCAGTAGTCCGACCCAATGCATGCGCTGCAGTGCCAATCCGTTGTTACGAGTACTCATGAAAAATCCTTGCGGTGTCATTGGGAATGACTAATTCTCGATGTTAAATTATCGAATGGCAATAATAAGTTGTTCTTTTTTTGTGAAGATCGCTCTTGGCATCGAGATGCCGGGGCCACAGCATCATCTTCAGTTCATTCGCTATGGGGAGAATTTCAAGGTCGATAGGCTCTCGAATTCGAAAGAAGTCGAGAGCAGAGGAGGGACGCGATCCACTCGGGGGACGCTGGTATCGATGGCGGGGACAGGAATTGATTAGAGCGGGGACACACGCTGTAGGCGTGTTTCAGTCGCCCGCTCTTACCGGGCTTTACTTGATCTCGGTAATGAAGTTTTCTCGCGAGCGGCGAACCTTTTTCAAGTTGACCAGCCAGTCTCCCTCAGTGGCTCTATGCCCCAGCGGCAGAATCACCACGCTGCGCAAGTTGCGGGCCGCGAGTCCGAGGATTTCATCGATGGCTGCCGGGTCGAAACCTTCCATTGGTGTGGCATCGACTTCTTCAAACGCTGCGGCGATCAAAGCTGAGCCCAAACCGATATAAGCCTGCCGCGCAGCCGCCTGATAATTAGCCTCCTTGCCACGTCCAGCGACAATGCCCAAGAGCATCTGACGATAATTTTCCCATCCTTCGTTAACGGTCCCGCGTACTTCATTGGTCAGGTCGAACATCATATTGACCCGCTCCGCAGTGATGTCATCCCAGGCGGCAAACACCAGCAAATGAGAGCAGTCGGTAACCTGCTGCTGATTCCAGCTGACGGCTTTGATCTTTTCGCGAACCTCTGCATTGGTCACTACGAGCAACTCAAAGGGCTGCAGTCCACTTGATGTCGGCGTTAACCGCACCGCTTCCAGAATGCGCTCGATTTTTTCATCGGACACCGTCCGGGAAGGGTCGTACTTTTTCGTTGCGTAGCGCCATTTCAGCAGGTCTGTCAGTGTGCTCATCATCAAATTCCATAAAGGTGAAAGATGTTCAGGTGGGTCAATAACGACTGGCTGTCGTGCTGAACCTGAGCTTATGCTAACGATTAAAGCCAACTTGAAGGTCAAGCAGTTTTTATGAAGATTGGAGAAGTTTCCAAGCGCACCGGTGTTGCCGCTTCGGCCATTCGCTATTACGAGGAACAAGGGTTACTTGAGCCTTCTACCCGTGATGCCAATGGATATCGCCATTACGCAGAGGCGGCTGTTGCCCGATTGATACTGGTGCGCGACGCGCAGCGGCTCGGTTTTTCTCTCGACACCATTCGCGGTCTGTTCCTGCAGGATGGCAGTTGTTCGAAATCGCTGACCATCGAGCAAATCGATATCCGTATGGATGAGATACGACAGATCGAGGCCAACCTGGCGATGCAACGTGAGGGATTGTTACGGCTACGGCATGTGCTGGAGGAAAGTCTGCGCAGCGGTGCGCCTGTCGTGTGCGCGACTGTGCACAGGGCCGATTCGCACAGGTCTGAGCAAAACATGGTTGTGCGCAACGCATTGCACGGGCGGTGACCCACATTTGAAAGGCGTTCCAATGTGGGAGCGAGCCTGCTCGCAAAAGATTCCTCAAAACCGCCGCAAAAAATCAGGCCCCAGGCACCGGGCAGCTCATGTCACCTTCTTCACACTTCAAATACTGTTTCAGCGACTCAACCCGCACCTTGGTCACGCTCGTCAGGCAGTTGCTGTAGATCAACGGATAAACGCTCCCCCCAGTAACTCCGGACGATGAAAACTTGCACTCGGCATCCCGAAACCCGAGCCACGCCCGCTGCGCGCTGACCAACAGCTTCTTGCCATCCGGGTTGTCCTTCAAGCGCCCGATGATCTGTTGATACACGGTGTTCAACTCCTTGTCCGCCGCTTTGAAGTCCTGCCCGGCGCACTGATTCATCGTCGCCTGATCGCTGGCATTGGCGCAGTCGACGGCGGCGTGGGCGAGGGGAGTGAACAGAAAGGGGGTCAGGGCCAGAAGCAGGCGTGGGGACATGGTCAAGTCTCGCTGTCATCGAAGATAAGTGCCGAGCAGTTTAGCGGCTGCTTCGCACTTATTCAGGCAGGCGCATCCGGGAAGCCTCAAGCAAGCGGTCGGCGATGGCCGCAATCTCTTCACCATCGTGCAGCCTTTCCAGCCAATGTGCAGGAATGCCCCGCACGCCGTAATAGGCGCCGGCCAACTGGCCGGTGATCGCGGCGGTGGTATCGGCGTCATCACCCAGGTTGGCCGCTCGCAAAATGGCCGATTCGAAGCTGTCCGTCTGGTGAAAGCACCACAACGCGGCTTCCAGTGACTGCACGCTGTAGCCATTGCCTTTGATGTCCGTCTCGGACAGAACGAGGTAATCGCCACGCGCAATGGCGGCGACCTTGGGTTGCGAGAAGCTGGCAGAAGGCAGCTGACGCAGTTCTGCTTTGCTTGCGCCTTCAAGCGCTCTGGCGATCAGCCCGGCCAACAATTGGCAGCATTCGATGGCTTCTGGTGCTGCGTGGGTGGTTCGCGAACTGTCGGCGGCAAAGCTCTGGATTTGCCGCGCGTCGGGAAAGTAGAACAGCACCACCGGAGCCAGGCGCATCAGTGAACCGTTACCGGCGCTATAAGGGTCGGTAGAGCCCGCGAAGGGTTCCGCGTTTTGCTGATATCGCGCGAGCGCCTGGCTGACGGTCATGCCGACATCGAAACATTCACCGGTCGAACTCAGATAACCCCATTGCCACCAGTTGAGGTAGCGGCCCATCTGAT
The DNA here is from genome assembly GCF_031882575.1 of Pseudomonas sp. VD-NE ins. Classification (NCBI taxonomy): domain Bacteria; kingdom Pseudomonadati; phylum Pseudomonadota; class Gammaproteobacteria; order Pseudomonadales; family Pseudomonadaceae; genus Pseudomonas; species Pseudomonas sp. VD-NE ins. Next base: position 4,568,756 of record NZ_CP134772.1, on the reverse strand, counting down.
CGGCAGCATTGAATCCATTCTTTTTCAGCAGGCTTTCTGCCAGACACAGGGCCATGGAGGTGTCATCGGTCCACTGCCCTGGCTTGAGGTGGAACGGGCCACCGCCGACCATATCGGTCAACGGTTGGAATGATCCCCGTGGTTTGAACTCAACCGTAGTACCGACAGCGTCGCCGCATGCAAGACCGAGCAGGGCACCGCGGTAACGTTCAGCGAGGGATGGCGGCATGATTCGTCCTTGTAGATTCAAATTCGCTGGAAAAGGTAACAGTTTCGTTGGGCGGAGGGCGCCTGGATCCATCACGGCACCGGTCAAAAAGTGCAGCATGATGTGTCCTTGCCGATGAATGACTGCACTGCCCTGATACAACTTCACATTGGACATGTGGTCATACAAGCCTAGTGTTCAGAACAGGAGGTGACGTATGAAACCAGTACCCAATAGTTTCGAACGCAAAATCACGCTCAAGGCGCCGCGTTCGCATGTCTGGCGTGCGTTGGTCGATGCCGAGGCGTTCGGCCAGTGGTTTGGGGTGGCGCTTGAGGGCAGGCGTTTTATTGCCGGTGAATGGACGCAGGGGCAGGTCACATATCCGGGTTATGAACACGTGTTGTGGAATGTGTTGATCGAACGGGTCGAGCCGCAGCAGTTGTTTTCGTTTCGCTGGCATCCGTATGCGGTCAATCCGAAGATCGACTATTCCCAGGAGCCGACCACGCTGGTCAAGTTCGAGCTGCAGGATTACGAGGACGGCACGCTGCTCAAGGTTTCCGAATCCGGCTTTGCGCATATCCCCGATGTTCGCCAAAAAGAGGCTTATTTCATGGACAGCCGTGGCTGGGAGGAGCAGTTGAGCCGGCTTGAACTGTTTCTTGCCGAGAGCGCCAAGGCCCGCGAGCGTGACGGTGGCTGACATTTTTCAACCTTGGCTGAAGCGCTGGTCACTGATCCCCGATGGCACGCCGATCATCACGCCCGGCAGCCGTTTGTTGCCGGTAAGCCTGAACGACAGGCCGGCGATGCTCAAGGTGGCGCTGGATGTCGACGAGAAGTACGGCAATCGGCTGATGACCTGGTGGGACGGTGATGGTGCTGCGCAAGTGTTGGCGCATCACGAAGATGGCTTGCTGATGGAGCGCGCCATGGGCAGCCGCTCGCTGATGCACATGGCAATGAATGGCGAAGACGACGAGGCGAGCCGGATTCTCTGTTCGGCGCTGGCGCGATTGCATGCACCGCGCGTAACGCCACCGCCGCCGCTGGTGGAGTTGGGGCCATGGTTTGCGTCGCTGCGCATCGCGGCTGCACAACATGGCGGTCTCTACGCTCTGAGCCTGCAAGCCGCGGAAAACTTGCTCGCCAACCCACAGGATGTCGTGGTGCTGCACGGCGACATGCATCACGACAATGTGCTGGATTTCCAATCGCATGGCTGGCTGGCCATCGATCCGAAGCGGGTCAAGGGCGAGCGCGGCTTTGATTACGCCAACCTGATTTGCAACCCGGACTTGCCGACAGCCACCGATCCCCAGCGTTTTCGCCGGCAGTTGGATGTGATTGTCGAGACTGCCGGGCTTGATCAACGCAGGCTGCTGCAATGGGTGCTGGCGTTCGCCGGTTTGTCCGCAGCCTGGTTTTTGGAGGATGACGCGCTGGAACAGGCCTCGGGGCAACTGAAAGTCGCGCAGATCGCGGCTTCCATGCTTGATGCCTGACACGGCTAGGGGTTTTCGGAAGGGGTGCTATGGCGAATGTCCTACACGCGCTGGTAGCTTTTACGACTATTACCGATTGGATCCACTGCGTAATCTACACACATCAACTGAGACACAGGGAGTGTTTCAGGATCAAGGATGATCGACCATTTGCAAGGATCGCTGCCGACAGGGAGTCGATAATGGTCTTGGGAAAAACCCGCTTCGGCGGGTTTTTTTTCGCCTGTATGTAGGAGCTGCCGCAGGCTGCGATCTTTTGACTTGGCTTTTAAAAGCAAGATCAAAAGATCGCAGCCTGCGGCAGCTCCTACTTTGGTTTGTGCGTTACGAGGCGATCAACTGGCGCAGAACGTAATGCAGGATCCCGCCCGACTTGAAGTACTCCACCTCGTTCAACGTATCGATCCGGCACAACACCTCGATCTTCTCCTGGCGCCCGTCCTCACGGGTAATCACCAGCGGCAGATTCATCCGCGGTGTCAGCTCGACGCCCGTCAGCCCCTGAATTTCAAAGGTTTCCTTGCCGGTGAGGTTGAGGCTCTTGCGGTTCTGATCAAGCTTGAACTGCAACGGCAACACACCCATGCCCACCAGGTTGGAACGGTGAATTCGCTCGAAGCTTTCCGCGATCACCGCTTTGACCCCCAGCAGATTGGTGCCCTTGGCTGCCCAGTCACGGCTGGACCCGGTGCCGTATTCTTGCCCGGCAATCACCACCAGCGGCGTTCCCGAAGCCTGATACTTCATTGCCGCGTCGTAGATCGCCAGTTTCTCCCCGGTCGGCATGTAGATTGTGTTGCCACCTTCTTCACCACCGAGCATTTCGTTGCGAATACGGATGTTGGCGAAGGTGCCGCGCATCATCACTTCATGGTTGCCGCGCCGTGAGCCGTAAGAATTGAAGTCCCGCGGCTCGACGCCTTTTTCGCGCAAATAACGTCCGGCCGGGCTGTCAGCCTTGATGTTGCCGGCGGGGGAGATGTGGTCGGTGGTCACCGAATCGCCGAGCAGGGCCAGCACCCGTGCTCCTTTGACATCCTTGATTTCAGGCAGCGGGCCGGAAATGTCGTCGAAAAATGGCGGATGCTGAATGTAGGTCGAATCGTCCTGCCACACATACGTTGCCGCTTGTGGCACCTCGATCGCCTGCCACTGCTCATCACCGGCGAACACTTCGGCGTATTCCTTGTGGAACATCGCCGTGTTGACCTGACTCACCGCATCGGCGATCTCTTTACTCGATGGCCAGATATCCCGCAGGTACACCGGATTGCCTTGCTGATCTTCGCCCAGCGGTTCGCTGCTGATGTCGCTGCGCACGCTGCCGGCCAAGGCATAGGCGACCACCAGAGGCGGTGAGGCCAGCCAGTTGGTTTTCACCAACGGGTGCACGCGGCCTTCGAAGTTGCGGTTGCCGGAGAGCACCGAAGCGACGGTGAGGTCAGCTTTCTGGATGGCTTTCTCGATCGGCTCCGGCAGTGGCCCGGAGTTGCCGATGCAGGTGGTGCAGCCATAACCGACCAGCGAAAAGCCGAGCTGATCAAGGTATTGCGTCAACCCCGCGGCCTTGTAGTAGTCGGTGACCACTTTCGAACCCGGTGCCAGCGAACTCTTCACCCACGGTTTGCGGGTCAGGCCTTTCTCAACAGCCTTTTTCGCCAACAGTCCGGCGGCCATCATCACGCTCGGGTTGGAGGTGTTGGTGCAGGAGGTGATCGCGGCGATGACCACGGCGCCGTTTTTCAGGCGATAAGTGTGGCCTTCATATTCATATTCGGTTTCACCGACCAGATCGGCATTGCCCACCGCCACGCCGCCACCGCCCTCACTTTCCAGGCGTCCTTCTTCTTTACTGGTAGGTTTGAATTGCAGATCCATGAAGTCACTGAACGCTTGGGCTACATTCGGCAGCGACACGCGATCCTGCGGGCGCTTTGGCCCTGCAAGACTGGCTTCGACGCTGCCCATGTCCAGCGCCAGGCTGTCGGTGAACACTGGCTCCTGACCGGGCAAGCGCCACAGGCCCTGAGCCTTGGTGTACGCCTCAACCAGTTTCACCACTTCCGGTGGCCGCCCGGACAGGCGCAGATATTCCAAAGTCACGTCATCAACCGGGAAGAAGCCGCACGTCGCGCCGTATTCCGGGGCCATGTTGGCGATGGTCGCGCGGTCGGCCAGCGGCAGATCAGCGAGACCGTCGCCGTAGAACTCGACGAATTTGCCGACCACACCTTTCTTGCGCAGCATTTGTGTGACGGTCAGCACCAGGTCGGTGGCGGTGATGCCTTCCTTGAGCTTGCCGGTCAGCTTGAAACCGATCACTTCCGGAATCAGCATTGACACCGGTTGGCCGAGCATCGCCGCCTCTGCCTCGATCCCGCCGACGCCCCAGCCGAGCACGCCGAGACCGTTGATCATGGTGGTGTGCGAGTCGGTGCCGACCAGCGTGTCGGGGAATGCGTAGGTGCGGCCGTCCTCATCCTTGGTCCACACGGTGCGGCCGAGGTATTCGAGGTTGACCTGATGGCAGATGCCGGTGCCCGGCGGCACCACGCTGAAATTGTCGAAGGCACTCTGGCCCCAACGGAGGAATGCGTAACGTTCGCCGTTGCGCTGCATTTCGATGTCAACGTTCTGCTCGAACGCGCTGGCGGTGGCGAACTTGTCGACCATTACCGAGTGGTCGATCACCAGGTCCACGGGCGATAACGGATTGATTCGTTGCGGATCGCCACCGGCTTTGGCCATCGCTGCGCGCATGGCGGCGAGGTCGACCACGGCGGGGACGCCGGTAAAGTCCTGCATCAGGACGCGGGCAGGGCGGTACTGGATTTCGCGATCGGAGCGACGCTCCTTGAGCCAAGCGGCAATGGCCTTGAGGTCGGCGCCGGTGACAGTTTTTTCATCTTCCCAGCGCAGCAGGTTTTCCAGCAGGACTTTCAGGGACATCGGCAGCTTGTCGAGATCGCCGAGGCTTTTGGCGGCATCCGGCAGGCTGAAATAATGGTAGGTCTTGTCGTCAATTTGCAGGGTCTTGAGCGTTTTCAGGCTATCGAGGGACGGCATTACAATCACTCCTTTGAATCCGCACGGCTACGGATTGAGGGGACGGGCAGAGCTATCAACGTAGCCCTGTTTTCATTAGCTGGCTAATAACTGGACTCTATGAGCAGAACCAAGGTTCCGACATCGGCTATCATGCGCCGGTTTTCGTGACAGGCTTTGCTGCAACGCAAGGCCTGAGCATCGCGCAGGGGCCGAATGATCGCCCGCTGCCCAGGAGTAAGAATGAACACCCTATTCATGCATTGCCGGCCAGGCTTCGAAGGCGAAGTCTGTTCGGAAATTTCCGACCTCGCCGCGCAACTCAACGTGGCCGGTTACGCCAAGGCCAAAGCGGCCACTGCCTACGCCGAGTTCGTCTGCACCGAAGAGGATGGTGCCGAACGCCTGATGCGCGGTCAGCGTTTTGCCGAGCTGATCTTCCCGCGCCAGTGGGCGCGCGGGGTTTTCATCGATCTGCCGGAAACCGATCGCATCAGCGTGATCCTCGCGCACATGGCCGATTTCCCGGTGTGCGGCAGCCTGTGGCTGGAAGTCGTTGATACCAATGACGGCAAAGAACTGTCGAACTTCTGCAAGAAATTCGAGGGCCCGCTGCGCAAGGCCCTGACCGGCGCCGGCAAACTGGTGGATGACGCCAGCAAACCGCGTCTGCTGCTGACGTTTAAAAGTGGTCGTGAAGTGTTTCTGGGTATGGCCGATGCCGGTAACTCGGCGATGTGGCCGATGGGCATCCCACGCCTGAAGTTCCCACGTGAGGCGCCGAGCCGTTCGACGCTGAAGCTAGAAGAGGCGTGGCACCACTTCATTCCGCGTGATCAGTGGGAAGATCGTCTGCACAGCGACATGACTGGCGTTGACCTCGGCGCTGCGCCGGGTGGCTGGACCTGGCAACTGGTCAACCGCGGCATGCTGGTGACCGCCATCGACAACGGCCCGATGGCCGAAAGCCTGATGGACACCGGTCTGGTGCAGCACTTGATGGCTGATGGTTTCACCTTCAAACCCAAGCAACCGGTGGACTGGATGGTCTGCGACATCGTCGAGAAACCGGCACGTAACGCCGCGATGCTCGAAGAGTGGATCGGCGAAGGGCATTGCCGCGAGGCGGTGGTCAACCTGAAGCTGCCGATGAAGCAGCGTTACGCCGAAGTGAAGCGTTTGCTCGAACGCATTGCCGATGGTTTCAAGGCGCGCGGGATCAAGGTCGATATCGGCTGTAAACAGCTGTATCACGATCGCGAGGAAGTGACCTGCCATTTGCGTCGGCATGACGTGAAGAAAACCAAATCCCGCTGACACAACACAAAACCCCTGTAGGAGCTGCCGCAGGCTGCGATCTTTTGATCTTAAAAGGCAAAGATCGCAGCCTTCGGCAGCTCCTACATAGGGGGGGCGTCACGCCACAGATGACCGAATACCCGGCAATGCGCGACAATGCCGGCCAGTTTCTGGAGTGAATCATGAGTGAAATGATCGATACCCCGGTCGACGGCACCCTCGACGCCACCGGCCTCAATTGCCCGGAGCCGGTGATGATGCTGCATCAGCACATCCGTGATCTGGTGCCCGGCGGCCTGCTCAAGGTGATCGCTACCGATCCCTCGACCCGTCGCGATATTCCCAAGTTCTGTGTGTTTCTTGACCACGAACTGGTGGGCCAGCACGAAGAGGCGGGTACTTACCTGTACTGGATCCGCAAGAAACTCTCCTGATTCCAGGTCAACGCAAAACGAACTGTGGGAGCGAGCCTGCTCGCGAAAGCGGTGAATCAGTCACAACAATGTTGACTGACACACCGCTTTCGCGAGTAGGCTCGCTCCCACATTTTTTTGTCCTGTGTAAAACCCTTAACCCGGTGAACGACTGATCCGAATGCGCTTACGCGCGCTGCGCGTCAAACGAATCGACAGCATCAACGCCGCGCAACTCAGGCCAACGATCAGGCCCTGCCACAAGCCGCTCGGGCCGCGTGGCTCGCCGAGCCAGTCAGTCAGGCCGAGGGCGTAACCCACCGGCAAACCAATGCCCCAATAGGCGAACAGGGTCAGGATCATCGTCACCCGAGTGTCCTGATAACCACGCAGCGCGCCGGCGGCGGTCACCTGGATCGCGTCGGAAAACTGGAACAGCGCCGAATACACAATCAGCATCGCCGCGATGTGAATCACCGTCGGGTCAGCGGTGTAGATCGCCGCAATCGGCTCGCGCAGCAACAGCATCATGCTCGCCGACAGGCAGGCGTAAGCCAGCGCGGTGCCCATGCCGACACCGGCAGCAAACCGCGCCTCGCGAGGCTCTTCGCGGCCCAGCGCCTGACCGACACGCACGGTAACGGCCATGCCCAGCGAGTACGGAATCATGAACACCAACGAACTGACGTTCAGCGCAATCTGATGCCCGGCCACTACAGTGGCGCCGAGGCTGCCGATCAGCAGGGCGATCACGGCAAAAATGCTCGACTCGGCAAACACCGCGATGCCGATCGGCAGACCAATCGCCAGCAGTCGCTTGATCACCACCCATTGCGGCCAGTCGAAACGGCTGAAGATTTCGCTCGAACGATAGGCCGGTGCCCAGCGCTCATACCCGGCCAGCCCCAATGCCATCACCCACATCACGATGGCCGTGGCCCAACCGCAACCGACGCCGCCCATCGCCGGCACACCGAAGTGGCCATAAATGAAGATGTAGTTCAGCGGAATATTCAGCGCCAGACCGCACAGACCCAGCACCATCGCCGGACGGGTACGGCCGATGCCGTCACTGGTGCAGCGCAGCACGTGATAGAACGCCACTGCCGGCAGACCGCTGGCGATGCCGTGCAGGTATTGCATGCACGGGCCGATCAGCTCGGGATCGACCTTCATCAGGTGCAGCACCGGCTCGGCGGCCACCAGCATTGCGGTGGCGATCAGTCCGACCACCAGCGCCAGCCACAGCGCCTGACGCACGAGCGGGCCGATTTCGCTATGGGTGCCCGCGCCAAAACGCTGGGCGACTTTCGGCGTGGTCGCCAGCAGGGTGCCGGTCATCAGCAGAAATACCGGCACCCAGATCGAGTTGCCCAGTGCCACGGCGGCCAGATCCTTTGGCCCGACGCGCCCGGCCATCACCGCATCGACGAAGCCCATGGCCGTGGTCGCCAGTTGCGCGATGATGATCGGCAACGCCAGGGCGAGCAGGTTCTTGAACTCCAGGCGTATACGCGCGGGGCGGGTGAGGGAGACAGCGACAGGTTGATCAGTTACAGAATTCACGGGCAAAGCGTCCACAGGTGTTGATGCGCAAGGCGCCGCATTCTACGCCGCTGACGCCTTGGTCAGGAAAAATCCTCTGTTGCGGATTTGTAAGCGCAAAGCCCGCTGGCCCGGCGACCGATCTGCACCTAAACTGCCGATCCGCCTAAGGAGCCCGCCATGCTGATTGTTGCCGACGAAAATATCCCGCTGCTCGATGCCTTTTTTGCCGGTTTCGGCGAGATCCGCCGGGTGCCGGGCCGTTCCATCGACCGTGCGACGGTCGAGCAGGCCGACGTTTTGCTTGTGCGCTCAGTGACCAACGTCAACCGCGCGTTGCTTGAGGGCAGCAAGGTGCGCTTTGTCGGCACCTGCACCATTGGCACTGATCATCTGGATCTCGAGTACTTCAATGAGGCCGGCATCACCTGGTCAAGTGCACCCGGCTGTAATGCCCGGGGTGTGGTCGATTACGTACTGGGCAGCCTGATGACGCTTGCCGAAATCGAAGGCGTTGATCTCACGCAACGGACCTACGGTGTCGTCGGTGCCGGTGAGGTGGGTGGGCGTCTGATCAAAGTCCTGAAGGGCCTGGGCTGGAACGTCAAAGTCTGCGATCCACCGCGGCAGGCCGCCGAGGGCGGTGATTACGTCAGCCTCGAGCAAATCATTGAGCAGTGCGACGTGATCAGTCTGCACACACCGCTGACTCGAAGCGGCGACGGCGCGACCTGGCACTTGTTCGATCAGCAGCGTTTGCAGCAGCTCAAGCCCGGTACGTGGCTGATCAATGCGGCGCGCGGGCCGGTGGTGGATAACGTCGCGCTGCGCAACGTGCTGCTCGACCGTGAAGACCTGCAAGCCGTCCTCGATGTCTGGGAAGCCGAGCCTGAAGTTAACGTGGCGCTGGCCGAACTCTGCGTCTTGGCCACGCCACACATTGCCGGTTACAGCCTGGACGGTAAACAGCGCGGAACGGCGCAGATCTATCAGGCTTACTGCGAATTCATTGACCAGCCAGCGAGCATTCAACTCAGTGAACTGCTGCCGAAGCCGTGGTTGTCGGAAGTTTCCCTGCACGGTGACAGCGATCCGGCCTGGGCGCTGGCGATGTTATGCCGTGGGGTGTACGACCCGCGCCGCGATGACGCGGATTTTCGCCGCAGCCTCGTAGGCAATGTCGGCGAGCAGCGCACGGCGTTCGATGTGTTGCGCAAGCAGTATCCGGTGCGGCGTGAGATTGAAGGGCTGAAGGTGCGGATTGAAGGGGAGTCGCCAGAGTTGGCGAGGATCGTGGCGGCGCTCGGCGCGGTGGCTGTCTAGCAACCGAGGTGGCTTCATCGCTGGCAAGCCAGCTCCCACAAGATTTTCGTCGTACTCAAAATCCGAGTACACCCGCGAAACTTGTGGGAGCTGGCTTGCCAGCGATAGCTTCAACACAAAGCTCAACTGTTCAGACAGAAAAAACCCGGCCAAAGGGGCCGGGTCAGGAAGACGGTGGCTATATCACTTTTGTTTGGCAGGCTTGACCAATCGCTTGTCCAGTTCGCGGCACGCGTCCTGGATCATGTCTTCAGTGATCGGTACTTCACGCCCATCCTTATCGATAATCGAGCAACCCAGAGGTTGGCCGGGCTTGGTGCGGATCACTTCAATCTTGTCATCGCTGCTGTGTTGCAAGGACATGGCCTGTCTCCTCATCAGGTTGTATACCCAGATTAAAACCGCCACGTGACCAGGCTGTGACAGCGCCTTCGATCCGTCATGAGCGGCCATTCCAGTCCAACAGAAATGACCGTTCGTCTCAACCGCGACGTTAGACCGATAGCAACTATGGCCTAGTCTTTGGGGGCATATTTAACCTGACTCATTGTGATTTACAGAGTTCAACCCCAAAGAAGGTTTACGCTAGCGCTTTCATCAATACGGATGCGTACCTGAATGACCCCGAAGCTTTCTTCAAGGCACCGGCGCGCCCTGCGTCTGACCAGTCGATTTCTGGCCCCTTACCGCTGGCAAGTCATCGGCGCGCTGCTGGCGTTGATCGTCACCGCCGCCGTCACGTTGTCGATGGGGCAGGGGATCAAATTGCTGGTCGACCGAGGCTTCATGACTCAGTCGCCGCATCAGCTCAACCAGAGCATCGGTATTTTCATGTTGATGGTGCTGGGTTTGGCGGTCGGCACGTTTGCCCGGTTCTACTGGGTGTCGTGGATCGGTGAGCGCTGCGTCGCCGACATTCGCCGTGAGGTCTTCAACCATCTGGTTTATCTGCACCCCGGCTTCTATGAAAACAACCGCAGTTCGGAGATCCAGTCGCGGCTGACTGCCGACACGACACTCCTGCAATCGGTGATCGGCTCGTCACTGTCGATGTTCCTGCGCAATCTGCTGATGGTCATTGGTGGTGTCATTCTGTTGTTCGTGACCAACGCAAAGCTCACCAGCATCGTGGTGATTGCCCTGCCGTTCGTGGTCGCGCCGATCCTGATTTTCGGCCGGCGCGTGCGCAATCTGTCGCGGTTGAGCCAGGACCGTGTCGCCGATATCGGCAGCTATGTGTCGGAAACCCTCGGCCAGATCAAAACCGTGCAGGCCTACAACCATCAGGTGCAGGACGAGCGGCGTTTTGCGACGACGGTCGAGGACGCATTCGACACTGCACGCAAACGCATCTTTCAGCGTTCGTGGATGATCACCATGGTGATCGTGCTGGTGCTGGGTGCGGTAGCGGTGATGTTGTGGGTGGGCGGCATGGACGTGATCGCCGGACGCATCACCGGTGGCGAACTGGCCGCGTTTGTGTTTTACAGCCTGATTGTCGGCAGTGCCATTGGCACCTTGAGTGAGGTGATCGGTGAGCTGCAGCGCGCAGCCGGTGCCGCCGAACGAATCGCTGAGCTGTTGGGTTCGGAAAATATCATCCAGCCACCAACCGCCGGGCTGGTGACCCTGCCGGAGCGCGTGCGGGGGGAATTGCAATTGCAGGACGTGCGTTTTTTCTACCCGTCGCGTCCGGAAAGCTACGCCGTCAACGGTTTGAATCTGACCATCCGGGCCGGTGAGACACTGGCGCTGGTGGGGCCATCCGGCGCCGGCAAGTCCACGGTATACGATTTGCTATTGCGCTTTTATGATCCTGTGGAAGGTCGGATCCTGATTGATGGCGTGCCGTTGACCAGCCTCGATCCGCTGGACCTGCGCCGTCACTTCGCCCTGGTCTCACAGTCGCCGGCGCTGTTCTTTGGCAGCGTTGAAGAGAATATTCGTTACGGCAATCCGGGGGCGACGCTGGAGCAAGTCAAGGAAGCGGCAAAAATTGCTCACGCCCACGACTTCATCGAGAAAATGCCCAACGGTTATCAGACCCATCTCGGCGATGGTGGCCTCGGCCTTTCCGGTGGCCAGCGTCAGCGCTTGGCGATTGCCCGGGCGTTGCTGGTCGACGCACCGATCCTGCTGCTGGACGAAGCTACCAGCGCCCTCGATGCACAGAGTGAACACCTGATTCAGGAAGCGCTGCCGAGCCTCATGCAGAACCGCACCACGCTGGTGATCGCGCATCGACTGGCCACGGTGAAAAACGCTGACCGGATTGCGGTGATGGATCAGGGCAAGCTTGTGGCCATTGGTACTCATCAGGAGCTGATTGCCAGCAATCCGCTGTATGCACGGTTGGCGGCGTTGCAGTTCAATGATGGCAAGAGCGCTTCAACTAATCCTGTCACCGATCCTGCCATTCACTAAGTAACCGCTCAGGTTGTACCTATAAAAAATGCCCGTATCTCGCGATACGGGCATTTTTTGTTACTCGGCGTCAGCCGCGTGATCACTGATCGTCAAAGTACCGCTCATGCCAATCCACCAGCGGCTGCGGCGAGTTGAGCTTCTGGCCGTAGATCACCGAATAAGACAACACGTTCTGCACGTACTGACGGGTTTCATCGAACGGGATACTTTCCACCCAGACGTCGAAGCTCAGATGATCGGCACCGCGCAGCCATTGGCGCACACGACCCGGGCCGGCGTTGTAGGCGGCGGAGGCGAGGACGCGGTTGCCGTTGAACTGGCTGTGCACCTGGCTCAGGTAAGCGGCGCCGAGCTGGATGTTCTTGTCCGGATCGAGTACCTGCTGCGGCGAGGCCAGCGGGATGCTGAACTTGCGCGCGGTTTCCTTGGCGGTGCCGGGCATCAACTGCATCAGGCCACTGGCGCCAACGCCGGAGCGGGCGTCGTCCATGAAAGCGCTTTCCTGACGGGTGATGGCAAACACCCAACTGGAATGCAGGCCACGTACCTTGGCTTCACGCACGAGCGTTTCGCGGTGGGCCATCGGGAAGCGGATATCCAGATCGTCCCAGTACTGCGCCTGACTGATGGTGCGGATGGCCGGGAAGTACCATTTCAGGTCGTAAGCGAGTTTGGCCTGGGCAACCATTTCATCGCGATTGAAATGGCGGCTGACGTGATACCACTCGCGGCGACCGTCGACGATCTGCCCGCGGGCGTGGAATTCCAGCGCGCGGCGCACGCCCGGGGTGTTGCGCACCTTGTTGATCAGTGCCTGGCTGAGGACCAACGGCTTGTTGTTCAGCGAGTACGGCGATTGCGAGCGGTCGGCGGCAAGGAAACCGTAGAAGTCACGTTCCCGGGCGAGGCCTTTGTACAGGGTCTGTGCTTCCGGGTTTTGCGGCTGGGCCAGTTCCAGACTGCGCGCCTGCCAGTAGCGCCAGCGGTTGGTGGTGGCCAGATCCTGTGGCAGACGGCGGGTCAACTGATACGCATCGTCCCAACGGGCCAGACGCAGCAGCAGGCGCAAACGCCATTCCGAGACGGTGTTGTCGCGCAACTCCGGGTCGTATTTGGTCATCACGTCCAGCGCGCGGCTGTCGAAGCGCCGGGCGAGGGTCAGACCGATTTCCCGAGCGATCGCGACTTTTTCATCGCGGGAGAAATGCATGCTGCTGGCGTAACCGTCGAGCAGCGCCATGGCCTTGTCCGGATCCTGGCGCGCGAGGCGACGCAGGCCGAGGCTGACCACGTCGGACATCGGCTCATCGGCCGGGGTGAAGCGCGAAGGTTGATTCAGCAACTCCGGTTTCTGCGCCACATCCACCAGCAAACGACCGCGTGGGGCGAGGGTGGTCAGGCCGTTGACCAGGCTGTTGGCCAGTGGATAGTTGCGCGCCTGAGCGGCGAGTTTGGTGCGCTCCCAGCGTTTCTGTTCGGTGAGCTGACCGTCGGCGGCCCAGAGGCCGAACAGTCCGTCACAGGCAGCAGGCTGCGATTTGCCGGTCAGCCACAATTTGTCGGCGTTGGCGTAACCCTCGGCCTTGTGACCGCTGCTGATCTGGTACTGCGCGTTGAGGCAATCCAGTTCAGTGAAATTGAGCTTCGGGTCGTAATATTTGACGAAGGTCGCCCAGTCGCCACGGTCGGCGAGCCAGCGCAACCAGCGCAGTTTCATCCAGTTGGCCTGGGGCAGGTCACCGTGTTCGGCGAGAAATTTCTCGATTTCTGCATTGCTCGCGGTTTTCAGGCGCGCGGTCAGTTCGTCGTAGGCCAGATACGGTTCCAGCGGGTAATCGGCCAGCGCCTGGCTGTAACGGAAATACGGGCCGGTATCACCCTTGGCCAGCGCACGCTTGGCTTCATCGTAATACTGGCGTTGGGTGGACAGGTCCACCGCCTGGGCGGATTGAGCGACAGCGGCGGTAAGTAGCAAACAGGACAAAACACTGAAAAGGCGACTGCGCATGAGACATCCGGGCAGAGAAATCATGACAAGTGCCGACCTCGGTCAGCACTGAATTGTCTGTAGCTTAGCCTTTTGCCAGCAAGCGGCGAAAGCTTTGCGGGCCTCGCAGCACAAGTTCGCAACAAATGTTGTGCAGAGTGCTTCGACAGACAAATTGCCGGCCTGCTGAAGCCCTAACTCAGGTAGAATGCGCGCCCGGTTTTTGGAGAAGCTCATGACCCTGCTCAAATTCAGCGATGTGTCCCTTGCGTTCGGCGCTATGCCGTTGTTGGACAAGGTGTCCTGGCAGATCGCCCGTGGTGAGCGGGTGTGCATCATCGGCCGCAACGGCACTGGCAAGTCCAGCATGATGAAACTGGTCAAGGGCGACCAGAAGCCCGATGAAGGCTCGGTGTGGCGTGCCCCCGGTCTGAAAATCGGCGAATTGCCGCAAGAATTGCCAGTGGCCGACGATCGGACAGTGTTCGACGTGGTCGCTGAAGGCCTTGATGGCGTGGGCGCTTTGCTCGCCGAATACCATCACCTTGCGCAGAACTGCGTTACTGAAGAAGACCTGAACAAGCTGATGCACGTTCAGCAAGACCTCGAAGCCCGTGATGGCTGGCGTTTGCAGACTCTGGTCGAGAGCACTTTGAGTCGCCTGCAATTGCCGGCCGACAAGACCCTCGCCCAGTTGTCCGGCGGCTGGCGTCGTCGCGTGCTGCTGGCGCAGGCGCTGGTGTCCGAGCCGGATCTGCTGCTGCTCGACGAACCGACCAACCACCTGGACATCGGTGCGATTGCCTGGCTCGAAGAAGCGCTGAAAGATTTCCAGGGCGCCGTGCTGTTCATCACGCACGACCGTTCCTTCCTGCAAAACCTCGCCACGCGCATCCTCGAACTGGATCGCGGTGGCCTGATCGACTGGAACGGCGACTACGCCAGCTTCCTCGTGCACAAAGAAGCCGCGCTGGCCGCTGAAGAAACCGCCAACGCGCTGTTCGACAAGAAACTGGCCCAGGAAGAAGTCTGGATCCGCCAGGGCATCAAGGCGCGCCGCACCCGTAACGAAGGCCGCGTCCGCGCCCTGAAAGCCCTGCGCGTTGAGCGCAGCGAGCGTCGTGAGCGCACCGGCAAGGCCAACATTCAGTTGGACACTGCCGACAAGTCCGGCAAGCAGGTGATGGTCCTCGAGAACGTGAGTTTCGCTCACCCGGGTGGCCCGTTCCTGATCAAGGACTTCTCGATGGTGCTGACACGCGGCGACCGTATTGGTCTGCTCGGCGCCAACGGTACCGGCAAGACCACCCTGCTGAAACTGATGCTCAGCGGTCTGCAACCGACCAGCGGCAAAGTGGAAGAGGGCACGCGCATCGACGTGGCTTACTTCGACCAGTTGCGTCATCAACTTGATCTGGAAAAAACCGTGATCGATAACGTCGCCGAAGGTCGCGACTTCATCGATATCGACGGCCAGAGCCGTCATGTGCTGAGCTACCTCGGCGACTTCCTGTTCAGCCCGCAGCGTGCCCGCACGCCGGTCAAGGCGCTGTCGGGTGGTGAGCGTGCGCGTCTGTTGCTGGCCAAGCTGTTCAGCAAACCGGCGAACCTGCTGGTCCTCGACGAACCGACCAACGACCTCGACGTGGAAACCCTCGAGCTGCTCGAAGAAGTACTGCTGACTTTCAATGGCACCGTGCTGATGGTCAGCCACGACCGGGCATTTCTCGACAACGTGGTCACCAGCACCCTGGTCTTCGAAGGCGAAGGCAAGGTGCGTGAATACGTCGGCGGCTATCAGGACTGGATCCGTCAGGGCGGCTCGCCGCGTCTGTTGGGCGTGACTGAAAGCAAGTCGGGCAAGGCTGACCTGAACTCCGCTGTAGTGACCGCTGAGCCTGCTGTGGTCGCAGCGCCAGCCGCTGCTGCTCCGGCTGCCAAGAAGAAGTTGAGCTACAAGCTGCAACGCGAGCTGGAAGCGCTGCCAAGTGACATCGATGCCAAGGAGCAGCAGATCGCTGCGGTGGAAGCTGAAATGGCTGAAGCCGGTTTCTATCAGCGTCCTGCGGCTGAAACGGCCAAGGTGATTGCTTCGCTGGAGCAGTTGCAGGCTGAGCTGGATGCGTTGCTGGAGCGTTGGGCCGAGCTGGATGCCTGATTGATCCGGTAACAAAAAAGCCCGGCCTCATTTGCGTGAGGCCGGGCTTTTTGTAGGAGTTGCCGAAGGGTTAGCGTTTGATCAGGTGTACTGCCAATACATCGCAAGGTGCGCCGTGCAATACGTCGTTGGCGGTCGAGCCGAGCAACAATGCCAGACCATGACGACCATGGCTGCCGACCACAATCAGATCGCACGTGTTTTCCTTGGCGAAATGATGGATTTCCTGGCGAGGCTGGCCATAGGTCAGGTGGCAGTTGGCGCCTTCAAGCTCTGAGTATTTGGCTTTCAAACGCTCAAGTCGTTCCTTGGCCTGATCGAACTGCTGCTGTTGCAGTTGTGACAGATCCATCGGCACGTCGCCGCCGAACGCCATGGCCATCGGCTCGACGATATGCACCAGCGACAGCTTGGCGCCATTGCTCACCGACAGCTCTCGGGCGCGGTGAATCACAGGGTCGCACTCTTCAGTCAGATCTACGGCGACCAGGATGTGGTGGTAGGGCATGAGGCGCTCCTCGTGAGGTTTCAATATTGTTAAGTATGGCTGGTTTCAAGCGCATTGGTTCCAAAGTGACACAATGCGCTCACCAAGAATTGGGAATAGAGATATGACGGTCTGGTTGGTGGTGTCAATCCTGCTGGTGGTTTTAAGTCCTCTGGCGTGGTTGCGCCCATCGCGCGCGCAAAGCGGTCGTATCGCCCTGCGCATGGAGGCGCGACGCATCGGTTTGGCCATGCAGCTGGCGCCCCAGGAATGGCCGCACTGGCTGGCGCAAGAGCCGCCGAATCCGTGTGCGCAGTATCATCGCCCACGTCGCAGCAAGCAGCCTGTCTGTTGGACTTACTGGCAGAAATCGCCGGGTGTATGGGTCAATCAATGGCAGGAAGTCTGCGAAGATCGGGCGCTGCTCAATCATTTCGAAAAGTTGCCGGGCAACGTTTTCAAAGTCGAGGCAGACAAGCAGATGATCGCCTTGTATTGGGGCGAGAAGGGCGAAGCCTCGGTTTTGCTTGATATCGATGCCACCCTGAAAGCGCTGGCCTGACGCGCGGACTTTTCCCACTGCAACGGTGGGGAAGGTCCGGCAGACGCGCAATAAAAAGCCCGACATGATTCATCGGGCGGGGTTGGCCAGGCAGGCCGGAAATCTTTTTTGATGCAGGTTCAGTCAGCGCATTTCCCTGTCGTCCACCCAGCGTAGCCCTTTAAACGAGGGCTGCGGCTAATTAGGGCGACTTTTCTAACTATTGATTCTATGAATGGCTTTACATGCAGACGCGTGTTGCGGGTCTTCGTCTTACAGAAATGACCGCAAAGTCGCATTTCAACCCGTATTTTGGGCGATTGACAATTGTCGGAAATTCCGTGAAGGTGACGTACCCAAATCAAACGGGCGTATGAATTGAGCGTTTGTCTTACAGACTGCTCCTACAGAATCCCGACTATCGCGTTGGCGGGTGTGCCGGGTGGATTGGCGTTAGCATCGACGAAAAAGCGTCCTGCCGAGCCATTCGCCTGCGTCCGACGTGTACTGTTCAGCTTCCATATCGTGGAGATCAGTTGATGATTTACGAAGGTAAAGCCATCACGGTTAAAGCTCTTGAAAGTGGCATCGTCGAATTGAAATTCGACCTCAAGGGTGAGTCCGTCAACAAGTTCAACCGTCTAACCCTGAACGAACTGCGTCAGGCCGTAGACACCATCAAGGCAGATGCTTCGATCAAGGGCGTGATCGTCAGCAGTGGCAAGGACGTGTTCATCGTCGGCGCCGACATCACCGAATTTGTCGACAACTTCAAGCTGCCGGATGCCGAGCTGGTTGCTGGCAATCTCGAAGCCAACAAGATCTTCAGCGATTTCGAAGACCTCAACGTCCCAACCGTAGTGGCCATTAATGGCATCGCACTGGGCGGCGGTCTGGAAATGTGCCTGGCGGCTGACTATCGCGTCATGTCGACCAAGGCCAAGATCGGTCTGCCGGAAGTCAAACTGGGCATCTACCCAGGCTTCGGCGGCACCGTGCGTCTGCCGCGCCTGATCGGTGTCGACAACGCAATCGAGTGGATTGCCTCCGGCAAGGAAAACCGCCCGGAAGACGCCCTGAAAGTCAGTGCCGTCGACGCCGTGGTTGCTCCTGAAAAGCTGCAGGAAGCTGCACTTGAACTGATCAAACGCGCCATCTCCGGCGAGTTCGACTTCAAGGCCAAGCGTCAGCCGAAACTTGAAAAACTCAAGCTGAACGCCATTGAACAGATGATGGCTTTCGAAACCGCCAAAGGTTTTGTCGCCGGTCAAGCTGGCCCGAACTACCCGGCGCCGGTTGAAGCGATCAAGACCATCCAGAAAGCCGCGAACTTCGGTCGTGACAAGGCGCTGGAAGTCGAAGCCGCCGGTTTCGTCAAACTGGCCAAGACCTCTGCCGCGCAGAGCTTGATCGGTCTGTTCCTGAACGATCAGGAACTGAAGAAAAAGGCCAAGGCCTACGACGAAATCGCCAAAGACGTGAAGCAGGCCGCTGTACTCGGCGCCGGCATCATGGGTGGCGGTATCGCTTATCAGTCGGCCTCCAAGGGTACGCCGATCCTGATGAAGGACATCAACGAGCACGGTATCGAGCAAGGTCTGGCCGAAGCCGCCAAGTTGCTGGTTGGCCGCGTTGATAAAGGCCGCATGACCGCTGCGAAAATGGCTGAAGTACTCAACGCCATTCGTCCGACCCTGTCCTACGGCGACTTCGGTCACGTCGATCTGGTCGTCGAAGCTGTGGTCGAGAACCCGAAGGTCAAGCAAGCCGTACTGGCTGAAGTGGAAGGTCAGGTCAAAGAGGACACCATCCTCGCGTCCAACACTTCGACCATTTCCATCAGCCTGCTGGCCAAGGCCCTCAAGCGTCCGGAAAACTTCGTCGGCATGCACTTCTTCAACCCGGTGCACATGATGCCGCTGGTGGAAGTGATCCGCGGCGAGAAGTCGAGTGAGCTGGCTGTTGCCACCACCGTTGCCTACGCCAAGAAAATGGGCAAGAACCCGATCGTCGTCAACGACTGCCCGGGCTTCCTGGTCAACCGCGTACTGTTCCCGTACTTCGGCGGTTTCGCCAAACTGGTCAGCGCCGGTGTGGACTTCGTCCGTATCGACAAGGTCATGGAAAAATTCGGCTGGCCGATGGGCCCGGCGTACCTGATGGACGTGGTCGGTATCGACACCGGTCACCACGGTCGTGACGTAATGGCTGAAGGTTTCCCGGATCGCATGAAGGATGACCGTCGTTCGGCCATCGACGTGTTGTACGAAGCCAAGCGCCTGGGTCAGAAAAACGGTAAGGGCTTCTACGCCTACGAGGCCGACAAGAAAGGCAAGCAGAAGAAAGTTGCCGATCCTTCGGTACTCGAAGTGCTCAAGCCGATCGTCTACGAGCAGCGTGAAGTCACTGACGAAGACATCATCAACTGGATGATGATCCCACTGTGCCTGGAAACCGTGCGCTGCCTGGAAGACGGCATCGTTGAAACCGCCGCCGAAGCCGACATGGGTCTGGTCTACGGTATCGGTTTCCCTCCATTCCGTGGCGGTGCGCTGCGCTACATCGATTCGATCGGTGTTGCCGAGTTCGTTGCCCTGGCTGACCAGTACGCTGATTTGGGCGCGCTGTACCACCCGACCGCGAAGCTGCGTGAAATGGCCAAAACCGGCCAACGGTTCTTCGGTTAAGCGTCCCAACTTTTGAGCGAGAGTGAAATTTTATGAGCTTGAATCCAAGAGACGTCGTGATTGTCGACTTCGGTCGTACTCCGATGGGCCGCTCCAAGGGCGGCATGCACCGCAACACCCGCGCCGAAGACATGTCGGCGCACCTGATCAGCAAATTGCTGGAACGCAACGCCAAGGTCGATCCTGCTGAAGTCGAGGACGTGATTTGGGGCTGCGTCAACCAGACCCTGGAGCAGGGCTGGAACATCGCGCGCATGGCGTCGTTGATGACCCAGATCCCGCACACTTCGGCCGGCCAGACCGTCAGCCGTCTGTGTGGTTCGTCGATGAGCGCATTGCACACTGCTGCGCAAGCGATCATGACCGGCAACGGTGACGTGTTCGTGGTTGGCGGCGTCGAGCATATGGGCCACGTGAGCATGATGCACGGTGTCGATCCGAACCCGCACATGTCGCTGTACGCAGCGAAAGCCTCGGGCATGATGGGCCTGACCGCGGAAATGCTCGGCAAAATGCACGGCATCACTCGCGAGCAGCAAGACGCCTTCGGCGTGCGTTCCCACCAGTTGGCCCACAAGGCAACCGTGGAAGGCAAGTTCAAAGACGAAATCATCCCGATGCAGGGCTACGACGAGAACGGTTTCCTGAAACTGTTCGACTACGACGAAACCATTCGTCCGGAAACCACCCTGGAAAGTCTGGCGGCCCTCAAGCCTGCCTTCAATCCAAAGGGCGGCACCGTGACTGCCGGTACTTCGTCGCAGATCACCGATGGTGCTTCGTGCATGATCGTGATGTCGGCGCAGCGCGCTCAAGACCTGGGTATCCAGCCAATGGCGGTTATCCGTTCGATGGCAGTGGCAGGTGTGGATCCGGCAATCATGGGCTATGGTCCAGTTCCGGCGACACAAAAAGCCCTGAAACGTGCGGGCCTTGGCATCAACGATATCGACTTCTTCGAGCTCAACGAAGCTTTCGCCGCACAGGCCCTGCCAGTGCTGAAAGATCTGAAAGTGCTCGACAAGATAAACGAGAAGGTTAACCTGCACGGCGGCGCGATCGCCCTGGGTCACCCGTTCGGTTGCTCCGGTGCCCGTATTTCCGGCACCTTGCTGAACGTGATGAAGCAGAATAGCGGCACCTTCGGGGTGGCCACTATGTGCATTGGTCTCGGCCAAGGCATCTCCACCGTCTTCGAACGCGTCTAAGCGTCTCGTTGATGGAAGCCGGGGCCAAGTGCCCCGGTTTTTGTTTTTGTGGATTTATTTTGTTTTTATTTTGAAAAAATTTGAGTGAGGGCCAACACATGCCGATACAACCTGGGCTCTACCAACATTACAAAGGTCCGCAGTACCGCGTATTCAGTGTTGCGCGGCATTCCGAGACCGAAGAAGAAGTGGTCTTTTACCAAGCCCTGTATGGCGATTACGGCTTTTGGGTACGCCCTCTGAGCATGTTTCTCGAGTCAGTCGAGGTTGACGGCGAGCAGGTGCCACGCTTTGCTTTGGTGCAAGCCGAACCGAGCCTTTTTTCCAAGGCATAAGGCGAGTGCGCACAGAACCCTGTGCTTGACCTCACCTTGTATCAACTATATATAGCGGTGCCGCGTCAGGCGCCAACCGCCTTTCACTTCTAGAATTCAGGAATTTTCTGATCCATGGGCAAATCGCTGGTCATTGTGGAATCCCCGGCTAAGGCCAAGACCATCAACAAGTATCTGGGTAACCAATACGTGGTGAAGTCGAGTATCGGCCATATCCGAGACCTGCCCACCAGCGGTTCGGCTAGCGCCAGCAAAGAGCCAGCCGCCAAGCGCGGCAAGGCTGCTGCGGGCGAAGGTCCGGTGCTCTCGCCGAAAGAGAAAGCGCGCAAGCAGCTGGTCTCGCGTATGGGTGTCGATCCCGATCATGGCTGGAAAGCCAAGTACGAGATCCTCCCGGGTAAAGAGAAGGTCATCGAAGAGCTGCGCCGGCTCGCCAAAGATGCTGACACCATCTATCTCGCAACCGACTTGGATCGCGAGGGGGAAGCCATTGCCTGGCACCTGCGCGAAGCCATCGGTGGTGACGACAGCCGCTACAAGCGTGTGGTGTTCAACGAAATCACCAAGAAGGCGATTCAGGAAGCCTTCTCGGAGCCGGGTGAGCTGGACATCGATCGCGTCAATGCGCAACAGGCGCGTCGTTTCCTCGACCGCGTTGTGGGTTACATGGTCTCGCCGCTGCTGTGGGCGAAGATCGCCCGTGGCCTGTCTGCCGGTCGCGTGCAATCGGTTGCCGTGAAGCTGGTGGTCGAGCGTGAGCGTGAAATCCGTGCATTCAACCCGGAAGAGTACTGGGAAGTGCATGCCGATCTCGGCACCACCAAAGGCTCGACCGTGCGTTTCGAAGTGGCTCGCGAGAAAGGCGAAGCCTTCAAGCCGCTCAACGAAGCCCAGGCCATGGCCGCGCTGGAGAAGCTCAAGTCTTCCAGCTACAGCATCGTCAAGCGCGAAGACAAGCCGACCAGCAGCAAGCCTTCGGCGCCATTCATCACGTCGACCCTGCAACAGGCTGCGAGTAACCGCCTGGGCTTTGGCGTGAAGAAAACCATGATGATGGCCCAGCGTCTGTACGAAGCCGGCTACATCACTTATATGCGTACCGACTCGACCAACCTCTCGGCCGATGCCGTGGCGATGGCGCGCACTTACATTGAAGACGAGTTCGGCAAGAAGTACCTGCCGGAAACGCCAAACGTCTACAGCAGCAAAGAAGGCGCGCAAGAGGCTCACGAAGCGATCCGTCCTTCCGACGCCAACACCACGCCGAGCAAGCTCGCAGGCATGGAGCGTGACGCTGAGCGCCTCTACGAGCTGATCTGGCGCCAGTTCCTCGCTTGCCAGATGCTGCCGGCGCAATACTTGTCGACCACAGTCAGCGTAGGCGCTGGTGACTTCGAGCTGCGTGCCAAGGGCCGTATCCTCAAGTTCGACGGTTACACCCGCGTCATGCCGCAGATTGCCAAGCCAGGCGACGACGATGTTCTGCCTGATATGGCGCAGGGCGACGTGATGAAGCTGATCAAGCTCGATCCGTCCCAGCACTTTACCAAGCCGCCGGCGCGTTACTCGGAAGCCAGTCTGGTAAAAGAAATGGAGAAACGCGGTATCGGTCGTCCTTCGACGTACGCCGCGATCATTTCGACCATTCAGGATCGCGGCTATGTGACTTTGCACAACCGTCGTTTCTACTCGGAAAAGATGGGCGACATCGTTACCGAGCGCCTGTCGGAAAGCTTCTCCAACCTCATGGACTACGGCTTCACTGCCGGCATGGAAGAGAACCTCGATGACGTTGCACAGGGCGAGCGCGACTGGAAAAGCGTGCTGGACGAGTTTTACGGCGATTTCAAAAAGAAACTCGAAGTAGCCGAAAACCCTGAAAGCGGCATGCGCGCCAACCAGCCGGTCATGACCGACATTCCGTGCACGACCTGTGGTCGTCCGATGCAGATTCGTACTGCGTCGACCGGCGTGTTCCTCGGTTGCTCGGGCTACAGCCTGCCGCCGAAAGAACGCTGCAAGGCCACCGTCAACCTGGTGCCGGGCGACGAGATTGCTGCGGACGACGAAGGTGAGTCGGAATCGCTGGTTCTGCGCGGCAAGCATCGCTGCCCGATTTGCAGCACGGCGATGGACGCTTATCTGCTCGACGAGAAGCGCAAGCTGCACATCTGCGGTAACAACCCGGATTGCGCCGGCTACGAAATCGAAGAGGGCAGCTATCGCATCAAGGGCTACGAAGGTCCGAGCCTGGAATGCGACAAGTGCGGCAGCGAGATGCAGCTCAAGACTGGCCGTTTCGGCAAGTTCTTCGGTTGCACCAACCCTGAGTGCAAGAACACCCGCAAACTGCTGAAAAGCGGTGATGCAGCGCCGCCGAAGATGGATCCGGTGAAGATGCCTGAGCTGAAATGCGAAAAGGTCAACGACACCTACATCCTCCGTGATGGTGCCTCAGGTCTGTTCCTGGCCGCCAGCCAGTTCCCGAAAAACCGTGAGACCCGTGCTCCGCTGGTGATCGAGATTGTGCCGCACAAGGACGAAATCGATCCGAAGTATCACTTCCTCTGCGACGCGCCGAAGAAGGATCCTGATGGTTTGCCAGCGGTGATCCGCTACAGCCGCAAGACCAAGGAGCAATACGTGCAGACCGAAGTCGATGGCAAGCCTACCGGTTGGAAGGCGTACTTCGACGGCGGCAAGTGGACGGTTGAAGACAAGCGTACGAAGGCCAAAGCTGAATAAGCGTTAGCCTGATACTGAAAGGCCGCATGAGACCCCTCGGGTTTTCAGGCGGCCTTTTTGTTTTGTGCTTGCGGTGGGATCGGCTGATCCACGACACTGTCCGGCCTGTGTGAAGCAATTATTTCGTAGTGGAGACTGCCGTCATGGCCCACGAGCTCTATACCCGTACCAACCAGAAAATCTATTTCGCCGGTCTGTCGCTGGAAGCCCTCGCTCGTGCTGAAGAGGGGCGGGCGATGAATTCTCTGGCATTGATTCAGGCTGGACGTGAATCAGCGTTGTTTCACCTGTACGGCGCCTTGTTGGGGCTTTGTCATGAGATCGCGGGTTTCTATCGTTTGCCGCAAGCCAATGCGCCAAGGGCCGAGATGCTGCTGACGCGTGAAGTGCTGGAGTCAATTGCGATTCCCGAGTTGGCAGAGATGGTCGAGCTGGCAGGTAACTCCGAGACCTGGCTGGCAAAACTGCTGGCAGCGCATTCGGCGCTATTTCAGCCACCACGGGTACCACACAAGCCGAAGGGTGATGTGACGCAACCGTTGATTCAGGCGATTAATCTGGATGAAGAAGAAGCGCCAGAAGAGTTGAGTCGAGAGGAGCTGGAGGGCTGGCGGCAGAATCTGAAAGGCTTGGCGATTCGCTTTCGCGAAGGCTTGAACGAGTGCTGAGGGCGATTGACACGGTGGCAATCTGAAACATGCTGCTGGTCAAGATCCCGAGCGAAGCCTGAATGATGTCTATATAATCCCTGCCTTTCGTGGAGAACAGACCTTTATGCCAACGTCCTTTCTAGAAATTGTCGAGTTACCAGACGGCCGAATCGAACTGCGCAGGGCCGAGGACGAAGGTTCTCTGGTGACGCTGGATTTCTCCGAGGATGCCAAGGCGTTCCTGCAAGGTCAGCATGTGGAAATCGCCAAGGCGATGTTGAGCGTCGGCGTGCAGATGGCCGGTCGTATGGTCGAAGGCGAGTTTGATAAGGAGGAGGGGCCGCGGGTTCTTCATTGATCCCCGTCTTTTTCTTTCTGACGTTACCGCTTCAGATCGGCTTCTCTGTCCTTGGAGAAGCCCTGCGCTTCACACAGCGCGTATACCCATTATCAACCCAAACGAATATTCAGGCTCTGAGCATCGCCCGTGCGTGCGGCGCTGATCAGTTGTTGCCGTGAATGGGTGTTTAGCGGGTTAAGCCAGGTGACTACGGTGTGACTGCGGCCCAGCTTCAGGGCTTCGCACGCCAGTTGCTGGGCGCTTTGAGCGCCTCTTGGTTGCAGCAGCAGAATACGCTCGCGATTCAAGCCGGCATCCCGCAGCCATGCCTGAGTCAGGCTCGCAGGAGGCGCTATCAGCGTCAGCCAGCGCGCGTCCTGATCTTCACTGAGTTCGCGAAGAATCGGAGCGAGCAGGTTCAGGCAGTTCCCGGCAGCACCACGCAGGGACAGCTCACTGAATACTTCAGGTTCGGCAATCCACGGGCGCTCGACGACCTCTTTGAGGGTCGGCGCCATCGGTTGTGCCAGAAACGCTTCGAATAAAGGCAGTTGTGTTTGCTGAGGTGTGTGTGGGAACTGCATAGAGCCTCCTTTAGCGGCGAATAACGCCGACACTCAAGCCTTCGATCACCAGTTCCTGATCTTTCAGGTCGACTTCGATAGGGGCGAACTCAGGGTTTTCGGCAATCAGCCAGACCTTGCTGCCTTCACGCTTGAAGCGTTTGACCGTCACTTCGTCGCCGATGCGGGCAACGACGACCTGGCCATTGCGCGCTTCACGTGTGGTGTGGACCGCCAGCAGGTCACCGTCGAAGATGCCGATGTCCTTCATGCTCATGCCGTGTACGCGCAACAGATAGTCAGCGCGCGGATGAAAGAAAGTCGGATTGATGTTGCAGGATTCTTCGATGTGCTGCTGGGCGAGGATTGGCGCGCCGGCAGCGACCCGGCCAATGATCGGCAGGGTAGAGTTATCTGCCTTGGCTTCGAAGCCAGGGATGCGAATACCGCGCGAAGCGCCAGGTGTCATCTCGATGGCGCCTTTTCGGGCCAGTGCCTTGAGATGCTCTTCAGCCGCGTTCGGCGACTTGAAGCCCAGTTCCTGAGCGATTTCCGCGCGGGTTGGCGGGTAGCCGTTGTCTTCGAGGCAGCGTTTGATAAAGGCCAGAATCTCGGCTTGGCGTGGCGTCAGCTTTAGCATATTGATCGCTCTGTCTTTTTATACAGTGACTGGGATTATATACAGTGAAGCGGTCTTGGCAATGGCCGTTTTTTCGCAGGCCGCCAGACGGTCGGCGGGTGTGCTTATTAATGTGGCGGGCTTGTGTGGTTAAATAGCTGACCGACCATTCCCAAAACGAACCGGCAGGCTTGACAAGGCACAGGCTGAAACGTATGTTTCAAACAAGTGTTTGTCAGGCGGAGTAGCCATGGCCCAGTCGGAAACCGTTGAACGCATTCTTGATGCTGCCGAGCAGTTGTTCGCGGAGAAAGGTTTCGCTGAAACCTCATTGCGTTTGATCACCAGCAAGGCTGGCGTCAACCTGGCAGCGGTGAACTATCACTTCGGCTCGAAAAAGGCGCTGATTCAGGCGGTTTTTTCGCGCTTCCTCGGGCCGTTCTGCATCAGCCTCGATAAAGAGCTGGAGCGCCGTCAGGCCAAGCCTGAAAACAAGCCGACTCTCGAAGAGCTGCTGGAAATTCTCGTCGAGCAAGCCCTCGTGGTGCAGCCACGCAGCGGCAACGATCTGTCGATCTTCATGCGCCTGCTCGGCCTGGCATTCAGCCAAAGCCAAGGCCACTTGCGTCGTTATCTGGAAGACATGTACGGCAAGGTTTTCCGTCGCTACATGTTGCTGGTCAACGAAGCCGCACCACGCATTCCGCCGATCGAACTGTTCTGGCGTGTGCACTTCATGCTCGGCGCCGCCGCGTTCAGCATGTCTGGCATCAAGGCTTTGCGCGCGATCGCCGAGACCGATTTCGGCGTCAACACCTCCATCGAACAAGTGATGCGTCTGATGGTGCCCTTCCTCGCTGCGGGCATGCGCGCCGAAACCGGCGTCACCGATGCAGCCATGGCCACCGCGCAACTGCGTCCGCGCAGCAAGTCAACGCCGGTCGCCGCCAAGGTTTAACCGCACACGGGTGGGCGCGGCAGCTTGTATCCGCTAAGCTAGCCGCCCATGCCGACTCTCGTTCTGAACCCGATCTCCATAGAAATTGCCAACCTGCCGAGCATTGTTCACGGTAGCGATTTCCTGCAAATCGGGTTTTTCGTTTTCAAGGAATCTCTATGACTGCTGGCCTGCAAGGCTCGTTGATGGTGGACGTCGCCGGTACCTGGCTGACGGCCGAAGATCGCCAATTGTTGCGTCAGCCCGAAGTGGGCGGCCTGATCATTTTCGCGCGTAACATCGAGCATCCACGCCAGGTGCGTGAACTCAGCGCGTCGATTCGCGCGATTCGCCCGGATCTGCTGCTGGCGGTGGATCAAGAGGGCGGCCGCGTGCAGCGCCTGCGGCAGGGCTTCGTGCGTCTGCCGGCCATGCGCGCCATCGCCGACAACCCGAATGCCGAATACCTGGCCGAGCAGTGTGGCTGGATCATGGCCACCGAAGTACTCGCGGTCGGCCTCGACCTGAGCTTCGCCCCGGTGCTTGATCTCGATTACCAGCGCAGCGCCGTGGTCGGCACCCGTTCATTCGAGGGCGATCCCGAGCGCGCGGCACTGCTCGCCGGTGCATTCATTCGCGGCATGAACAGTGCTGGCATGGCTGCGACCGGCAAGCACTTCCCCGGCCACGGCTGGGCGGAAGCGGATTCCCACGTCGCGATCCCGAACGACGAGCGCAGCCTCGACGAGATCCGCGCCAACGATCTCGTACCCTTCGCCAAACTCAGCAAGCAATTGGCCGCGATCATGCCGGCGCACGTCATCTATCCGCAGGTCGATTCGCAGCCCGCCGGTTTCTCCCGTCGCTGGTTGCAGGACATTCTGCGCGGCGAATTGCAGTTCGACGGTGTGATCTTCAGCGACGACCTGTCGATGGCCGGCGCGCACGTGGTCGGCGACGCTGCCAGTCGCATCGAAGCTGCGCTGACCGCTGGCTGCGACATGGGCCTGATATGCAACGACCGCGCCGCTGCCGAACTGGCCCTGAGCGCCGCACAACGCATGAGGGTCAAGCCATCGGCCCGAATCGCCCGCATGCGCGGTCAGGCCATTGCCAGCACCGAATATCGCCAGGATCCGCGCTGGCTCACCGCCATCGGCGCGCTCAAAGACGCTCAACTGATCGATTAAGGATTTTTCGCTATGACGGTTTACGCAATCATCGGTGGCACCGGCCTGACCCAGCTCGAAGGCCTGACCATTCGCCAATCGCTGGCGGTGGACACGCCCTACGGCGCGCCATCGGCCGACGTGCAAATTGGCGAATACGCCGGCAAGGAAGTGCTGTTCCTCGCCCGTCACGGCCACCCGCATCGCTTCCCGCCGCACAAGGTCAACTACCGCGCCAACCTGTGGGCGTTGAAGCAGGCTGGTGCCGAGGCAATCATCGCGGTGAACGCCGTGGGCGGGATTCATTCGGCCATGGGCACCGGGCACTTCTGCGTGCCGCACCAGATCGTCGACTACACCAGTGGTCGCGAGCACACCTTTTTCGCCGATGATCTGGAGCACGTCACCCATATCGACTTCAGCTTTCCCTACAGCGAGCCGTTGCGTCAGCAATTGATCGCCGCTGTGGCCGCCGAAGGTTGCGAGTACAGCGATCAGGGCGTGTATGCCTGCACCCAGGGCCCGCGTCTGGAAACGGTCGCCGAGATCGTGCGCCTGGAACGGGATGGCTGCGACATCGTCGGCATGACCGGCATGCCGGAAGCGGCACTGGCGCGCGAGCTGGATCTGGATTACGCCTGTCTGGCGCTGGTGGTGAACCCGGCGGCGGGCAAGACCACCGAAGTGATCACCATGGCCGAGATCGAGCAGGCATTGCACGATGGCATGGGCAAGGTGAAGTCGGCGTTGGCGCGGGTGTTGGCCGGCTAAGGACTGCCCATGAGCATTCTCATCGAACGGCTCAAGTCGTTGGCCTGGACCCGGGTATTCACTAGCAACGCGCTGGCCAAGGCCCGGGCTTATGCCGCCGATGATCGGGTAGAGATCATCGAGATCGATGACAGGAAGATCGAGGCGTTCTGCGTCGGTTCGGAAGATCAGGCGTATGAACAGACCATTTACCTGTCCGAAGATCGCCTGGGTTCCGTCAACTTGCGTTGCCTGTGTACCTGTCCTGTCTCAATCGACTGCAAACACTGCGCTGCGGTGCTCTATCACCTGCAGGGCAGTGATCATGAAGCGTCCGAAAGTGACGCACAGACCCAGTTGGGGCGGGCGCTGGAGCATTGGCTTTCGTCCATTCCCGTGCCGGCCAAACCCGCTGAAGAAGGCGCGCAAACCGCAGGCACGCGCCTGTTTTACAAGCTCAAGCCAACGTCAGTGAGCGGCAAGTGGCTGCTCGATATTTTCAAGGTTTCCCAGCTCAAGAGCGGCGAGTTACGCGAAGTCAAACCGCTGTATTCGCTGGCGGAAATGCTCATGCGTCAGCCCGGCTACCTGTCCGAGCTGGATCTGCGCGTCGCCAGGCTGCTGGTTGCCATGCACTCCCACCACGCCTATTACAGCGGCTATCCGCTGGAAGGCAGCAGCGGCGCCGAACTGCTGGAAATGCTCCTGCGCACCTCGCGGCTGTTCCTCGATTTCGAGGATCTGCGACCGTTGGTGCCGGGCGCGAAGCGCATCGGCCATTTCGCCTGGGCCGAGCAGACCGACGGCGGTTTCCGTGCGCAGTGGAGCAGTGCCGAGGCTGCGCAGGAAACCGTGCTGGCGCTGGAGCCGCTTTATTACCTGGATCGTGAACAGCGGCAGATTGGCGCTCTGTTCAATGAACTGGAAGAAAAGCTGGCCAGTCATTTGACTCTGGCGCCGGACATTCCGGCGCGTCAGGCCATGCAGTTCAGCCATCGCATGAGCGCCGCGACGAGAATCCCGCCGCCCCACCAACTGACCGAACGAGTCATCGACGACGTACTTCCGCAGCCGCAACTCACCCTCGTCAGCGGTCGGGAGCGCTCGCGCTGGGAATACATTCTTGAGCATCGCGCCGCTCTGGTGTTTACCTACAACGGCCAGCCGACGGTGGATCGAAACCCGGAAGTAATGATCCTCAACGGTACCGAAACCCAGCGCATTCAACGCCAGCCTGCGGTGGAAAAGAAACTGCGCCAGATCCTGCAAAAGCTCGGTTTCAAGAAAGCCACGCGCAAGAGCTCGCTGGATCGTCCCGGCGAGATGTTCACGTTGGCGGATGATTCCGCCTGGCTCGGGTTTATGCACGAAGGGCTTGCCACGTTGCGCGCCTCGAACTGGGAAGTTGAGATGAGTCCCGGCTTTCATTTCAATGTGCAACCGGTTGAGCATTGGTACGCCGAGGTCGAAGAAGAGGCTGGGCATCAGTGGTTTGATTTGCAGTTGGGTATCGTCGTCAATGGCCAGCGCTACAGTTTGCTGCCGATCCTTCTGCACTTGTTGCGCACCCAGCCGCGCTTGCTTGACCCGGTCAATCTGGCACAACGCAGCGATGACGAAAAACTCCTGATCGAACTGAAACCCAGCGGTTTTGGCGACCCTTCAGGCGCCAAGGTCGCGCTGCCGCTGAGTCGGGTCAAACCGCTGATGGCCACGCTGGGCGAGTTGTACCTGGGCGGTCATCAGGGCGATGCACTGCGCTTGAGTGTCCCGGATGCCGCGCGCTTGAGTATGCTCGATGGCGTGCCGCTGGATTGGCAGGGTGGCGAGCGGCTGCGCACCTTCGCCAAGCGCTTGCAGAATTCCAGTCACACCCAGGTCGCTGCGCCGGCCGGCCTTAACGCGCAACTGCGCCCGTATCAGCTCGAAGGGCTGAACTGGATGCAGACCCTGCGCGAGCTTGAGGTCGGCGGCATTCTGGGCGATGACATGGGGCTGGGCAAAACGCTGCAAACCTTGGCACATCTGCTCACGGAAAAACACGCCGGTCGTCTTGATTGTCCGGCTCTGGCGGTGATGCCGACCAGCCTGATTCCCAACTGGCTCGACGAGGCCGAGCGTTTCACCCCCCAGTTGAAAGTATTGGCGCTGCACGGCACGGGGCGGCAAAAGGATTTCGCTAATCTGGCTGAGTACGATCTGGTACTGACCACTTACGCGTTATTGCCAAGGGATGTGGAGACCTTGCAGCCGCAGCTGTGGAGCGTACTAATTCTCGACGAAGCGCAGAACATCAAAAACCCGATCAGCAAAGCGGCGCAAGCGGCCCGTGACCTGCAGGCCCGCCAGCGCTTGTGCCTGAGCGGCACGCCATTGGAAAACCACTTGGGCGAGCTTTGGTCGCAGTTTCATTTCCTCATGCCCGGTTGGCTTGGCGATAGCAAGTCCTTCAATCGCGATTACCGCACGCCAATCGAAAAGCACGGCAATGTTCAGCGTATGCAGCACCTGACAGCGCGCATCAAGCCGTTTTTACTGCGCCGCAAAAAGGATCAGGTGGCCACCGAACTGCCGCCGAAAACCGAAATCATCCATTGGGTGGATCTCAGTGACGGCCAGCGCGATGTCTATGAAACCGTTCGCGTGGCGATGGACAAAAAAGTGCGCGACGAAATTGCCCGCAGTGGCGTGGCGCGCAGTCAGATCATTATTCTGGATGCCTTGCTCAAACTGCGGCAGGTCTGTTGCGACTTGCGCCTGATCAAGATGCCGATGACAGCAAAGGCACTGCGCTCCGGCAGTGGCAAGTTGGTCAGCTTGATGGAGATGCTCGAAGAGCTGCTCGGCGAAGGTCGCAGGATCCTGCTGTTCTCGCAGTTCACCTCGATGCTCGCTTTGATCGAGGAAGAATTGCAGCAACGTGACATTGCCTATTCGCTGCTGACCGGTGACACCACGGATCGACGCACGCCGGTGAAGGACTTTCAGGGCGGCAAGGTGCCGCTGTTTCTGATCAGTCTCAAGGCGGGTGGCACCGGTTTGAACCTGACTGCTGCGGACACGGTGATCCACTTCGACCCTTGGTGGAACCCGGCGGTGGAAAATCAGGCCACCGATCGCGCGTATCGAATCGGGCAAAACAACCCGGTGTTCGTTTACAAGCTGATCGCTCGCGGCACGGTGGAGGAAAAAATACAGGCGTTGCAGCAGGAAAAAGCTGCGTTGGCCGGGGCGGTGCTTGAGGGCGGCACGACGGGTGGCTGGAAGCTGGAGCAGGGTGACATTGAGGCGCTGTTTGCGCCGTTGCCTGTTTCCAAAGACTGAGCCCTAAGTAATAGAGCAATATCTGATGGCCCCATCGCTGGCAAGCCAGCTCCCACAGGTATCGAGTTGAAACACAGTTTTGTGTACAACTCACAGTCCTGTGGGAGCTGGCTTGCCAGCGATAGCTATCTAACAGGCGACGCAGGTCTCAACGCTTGTCGAGCTTGTCCGGCAAAGGCGCAAACAACGCTTCAATGTCATCACTCTGCAACTTCCAGTCCCCGGCCTTGCGCCCATCCAGCACGCCTGCCGCCAAATCGGATTTTTCCTTTTGCAGGTGCTGAATCTTCTCTTCCACCGTGCCCCGGGCAATCATCTTGTAGACGAACACCGGTTTCTCCTGGCCGATTCGATACGCTCGGTCAGTCGCCTGATTCTCGGTCGCGGGGTTCCACCAGGGGTCGTAGTGAATCACCGTGTCCGCCTCGGTCAGGTTCAAACCGACGCCACCAGCCTTCAGACTGATCAGAAAGATCTGACGCTTACCGCTCTGGAATTCCTTCACCGGCGTGCGCCGATCACGGGTCTGGCCGGTCAGTAGCGCGTAGGACACGTTGCGTTTTTTCAGCTCTTCCTCGATCAACGACAGCATCGAGGTGAATTGCGAGAACAGTAGAATCCGCCGTCCTTCTTCGAACAATTCCTCAAGCATTTCCATCAGGCTGTCGAGCTTGCCCGAGGTGCTGCCGCGAGCGGGCAGGGTGGCGTCGTTGACCAGGCGTAGATCGCAGCAGACCTGACGCAGCTTCAAAAGCGCCTCAAGAATGATGATCTGACTGCGCGCCACGCCTTTACGGGTAATCTCGTCGCGGACTTTCTTGTCCATCGCCAGGCGCATGGTTTCGTACACATCGCGCTGCGCTTCATTGAGATCGACCCAGTGGATGATCTCGGTCTTCGGCGGCAGCTCAGTGGCAACCTGCTCTTTGGTCCGGCGCAGCAAGAACGGTTTTATCCTACCGTTAAGGTGCTGAAGTCTGACCTCACTGCCGCGCTTTTCAATCGGTACACGGTAATCGGCGTTGAAGCTTTTCACGTCGCCGAGCCAGCCCGGCAGCAGGAAGTGAAACAGCGACCACAGCTCGCCCAGATGGTTTTCCAGCGGCGTACCGCTCAGGCACAGGCGCTGGCGTGCATTAAGCTCGCGCGCGGCTTGAGCGGCTTTGCTGTTCGGATTCTTGATGTACTGCGCTTCATCCAGCACCAACACATGCAGTGGCTGCTTGGCGAGACGTTCGACGTCTTTGGGCAGCAGCGCGTAGGTGGTGAGGATCAGGTCGAAGTCGGCCAGATTGTCGAAATGCTTCTTACGAGTCGCGCCGTACAGCGCAACCACTTTCAGTTGCGGGGTGAAGTGCGCCGCCTCATCGAGCCAGTTCGGAATCAGACTGGTCGGCATCACCACCATGCACGGCCGATCCAGACGCCCGGCGTTTTTCTCACTGAGAATATGCGCCAGGGTCTGTAGGGTTTTACCCAGCCCCATGTCATCCGCGAGAATCCCGCCGACTTCCAGTTGCCGCAGTGACTGCATCCAGCTCAAACCTTCGAGCTGATACGGGCGCAGCGTCGCGTTCAGTCCTTCCGGCGCTTCAACGCTGAAATCACGAATGTCGCGCAGGCGTTGAGCGAACGTGCGGATCTGCTCGCCGCCCTCCCACAGCAGCGGCAGGCCTTCCAGCGAATTGAGCCGTGTGGCATCCGCCTTGCTCAGGCGCAGAGTGGTTTCGCCCGGCTCCTGCAAATAAAACTCGCCGAGCGTCATCAGCACTGGTTTCAACCGGCCCAGCGGCAAAGCCACCTGCAGTGGCCCGTGCTCAATGTTGCGTTGCGGAACATTGACCAGAATCAGTTCGTCATCGCGACGGCGCGCTAGACGTTCCGGATTGAGGATTTCCGCGTGCGAGCGCATCAGGTTGAGCAGAATCGGCAGCAGGCTCAGGCGCTCACCGTTGACGATGATCCCCAGTTCCAAATCAAACCAGTCGCGATCCGGCACCTGCTCGACGGTGGCGTACCAGTCATCCACGGCGGTCAGATCGAAGCCGAATTCCTCATCGATCTGCAGCTCCCAACCTTGGCTGCGCAGTTTTGGCAGATCGTTAAGGGTGAAGGTCAGCCAGGCGCTGTCATTGACCATCTCGTACAGCTCGCCGGCGCTTTCCGGCAGGGCTTTGCTCTGGCGGGTGGCGATGCGAAAGCCGAGGATTCTTAACTGTTCACGGTAGGACTGTTCGACTTCCGGGTGACGTTTTATCCGCAGGGTCTGGGTTTCCTGGCGGATCAGGATGTCGCTGTTCTTCTGCCCGCTGACGTACTCGTCCAGATAACTGAACGACAGCGCCGCGCGATGCTGAATGTAGCGCTGCATCTTGCCGTTGCGCGGTTCGAAGGCGCTGAACTCGACGCTGGCCAGCCACAGACGTGGCAACGGCTGCACGTTATCGACCAGCACTTGTGGTGGCGCTTTCGGGCTGCGGTTTTCCAGCACGGCTTGCAGCTTTTCCAAGAGTTCGGCGTCTTTGGCAGCGGCGGGGTAATCGAGGGTTTCCTGCACTTTCAGCAGCACCGCTGCGCAGTGTTTGCAGTTGGTGCGAACCGGACAAGTGCAGCCGGCATCCACCAGCAGCAAGGTGCCCTTGGCTGACTCGCGCAGATGAATCGTCTGACGGTAAACGTTACCGCCAGAGCCTTCACAACTGGCAGTGATCGTTGCATCGCCGACCTGGGCGATGCGTACTCGATTTTCCACGGCGTAGCGTCGGCCACGTTCCAGGCTCTGTTCCTTGAATCGGCTGACCCAGGAGGGCGCCAACGGTTTACTCAGCGGCGGGTTCATAAGGACTTCGATCAGTCCGGAATCGCTTCAGGCGCTTCCCGTGGCGCAGGCGCGGTCAGGGAAGTGATCTTGATCAGCAGCGCCAGGTGGCCGTTGTCGAGATAGTTGAGTTGGCCGTTCTTGGTGTGGCTGTCCTGTTTCAGGCGCTCGCTGGCGGTGACCAGGCCATTGGCGTCGATCTGATTGACCCAGAAGTCGGCGTTCACATCGGTGAAGCGCCCCAGTTTCATTTCCAGTGTGCCTTCGATCGGGAACTGGCCGAACTGCTCCTGACCATCGCTGACCGCAACTTTTGCCGGTGCTTCGCCTAGGGTTTGCTGCCAAGCCTTGTGCATCAGTACGCTGTAGTCGCCGCTGGCGGTGAGTTTTGTGACAACGTCATTCAACGCAGGCGTGCGCTGGCTGTCGTCGCCCAAACGCTGGGCGCCAGCGGCCCAGTCTTCTGGTGCGGCGCGGCTGACAATCGCCGGCACGGCGTTCTGCCGGACCAGAATCATTTCGACCTGATAGGTGTCGTCGGCAAACGCCATCGGTGCTACGAAGGTGAGTAGCAAAGTCAGTGAGCGAAACAGGCGCATGCGGCGTCCTTCAAACAGTTTTCGGGAGGAGGCGCTCAAACAGCGCCTCTACAGTATTAAAGCGCTCTTCCGGACGTTCCATCGGTACCTGGAACTTGAACATCGTCGCGCCTTCGAATTTGTAGCGTTTGGGCTGGCTCTGGATCAGCTTGATCAGGGTCATCGGGTCGACCGGCGTTTGCGCTTCGAACTCGATGCGCCCACCTTGCGGGCCGCCATCGACTTTCTTGATGCCCAGTTGCTCGGCCTGCAACTTCAACGCCGTAATGCGTACCAGATTCTTGGTCGGTTCCGGCAGCAAGCCAAAGCGGTCGATCATCTCGACCTGCAGATCCTTCAAGCCTTCCTCGTCGGTGGCCGAAGCAATGCGCTTGTACAGGATCAGGCGGGCGTGAACGTCCGGCAGATAGTCTTCCGGAATCAGCGCCGGCACCCGCAGATTGACTTCCGGACCACCGCCGAGCGGCTGATCGAGGTTCGGTTGCTCGCCCTTGCGGATCGACTTCACCGCGCGTTCCAGCATCTCCATATACAACGTGAAGCCCACGGCCTGAATCTGTCCGCTTTGACCATCGCCAAGCAGTTCGCCAGCGCCACGGATTTCCAGGTCGTTGGTGGCCAGGACGAAACCGGCTCCGAGATCCTGAGTATTGGCAATTGCCTCCAGACGCTTTTCCGCATCCGAGGTGATTTGCTGGCGCGGTGGCGTCAGCAGGTACGCGTAAGCCTGGTGGTGACTACGGCCAACGCGACCGCGCAACTGGTGCAGTTGCGCCAGACCGAATTTGTCGGCGCGCTCGATGATGATGGTGTTGGCGCTCGGCACGTCGATACCGGTTTCGATGATGGTCGAGGCGATCAG
Organism: Pseudomonas sp. VD-NE ins; assembly: GCF_031882575.1. Classification (NCBI taxonomy): domain Bacteria; kingdom Pseudomonadati; phylum Pseudomonadota; class Gammaproteobacteria; order Pseudomonadales; family Pseudomonadaceae; genus Pseudomonas; species Pseudomonas sp. VD-NE ins. Next base: position 4,532,209 of record NZ_CP134772.1, on the reverse strand, counting down.
CACGTTGAAACGCTTGTGATAAAAGTCGCTCATCACCTGTTCGAGTTCGCGCTCGCGCATCTGTCCGTGGCCGATACCGATACGCGCTTCCGGCACCAGTTCGGCGAGATCGGCGGCGCACTTCTCGATGGTTTTCACATCGTTGTGCAGGTAGTACACCTGACCGCCACGCAGCAGTTCGCGGAGCAGGGCCTCTTTGACCGTGCTCTTGTTCTGCTCCATGACGAAGGTGCGCACCGACAGGCGTCGCGCCGGCGGCGTGGCGATGATCGACAGGTCGCGCATGCCCGACACCGCCATGTTCAGCGTGCGCGGAATTGGCGTGGCGGTCAGGGTCAGAATGTCGACTTCACTGCGCAGGGCCTTGAGCTGTTCCTTTTGACGCACACCGAAGCGGTGTTCTTCGTCGATGATTACCAGCCCGAGGTTTTTGATTTTCACGTCGTCGGACAGCAGTTTGTGCGTGCCGATGACGATGTCGATCTTGCCTTCTGCCAGATCGGCGATCGCCGCGTTGACTTCCTTGGCCGATTTGAAGCGACTCATCACTTCCACGGTCACCGGCCAGTCGGCGAAGCGGTCGCGGAAGCTGTTGTAGTGCTGTTGGGCGAGCAGGGTGGTCGGCACCAGAATCGCCACCTGACGGCCACCGTGCACGGCGATGAAGGCGGCGCGCATGGCCACTTCGGTCTTGCCGAAACCGACGTCACCGCAGACCAGTCGATCCATCGGTTTCGGCGCGAGCATGTCTTCGCGCACGGCTTCGATGGTCGACTGCTGATCCGGGGTTTCTTCGAACGGGAATCCGGCGCTGAACGTTGCGTAATCGGCTTTAGGGTCGGCAAATGCGTAGCCTTCGCGAGCGGCGCGGCGGGCATAGATGTCGAGCAATTCAGCGGCGACATCGCGCACCTGTTCGGCGGCTTTGCGTTTGGCTTTCTGCCAAACCTCGGAGCCGAGGCGGTGCAGCGGGGCCAGCGCATCGTCGCTGCCGGTATAGCGAGCAATCAAATGCAGGTTGGCCACCGGCACGTAAAGCTTGGCGTTCTCGGCGTATTCGAGGGTGAGGAATTCGGCAGCCTGATTGTCGATTTCCAGAATCGTCAGGCCCAGATAGCGGCCGACACCGTGGTCGATGTGCACCACCGGCGCGCCTTCGCGCAGCTCGGTGAGGTTCTTGATCACCGCGTCATTGCTGACGTCGCTGCGTTTCTCGCGACGACGACGTTGCATCACGCGTTGGCCGAACAGCGGACTTTCCGCGACCAGGGTCAGCGCCGGGTCGTCGAGCATCAGGCCTTCGTCGAGCGGAGCGATGGTGATCGCCAGGCGATCCTTGCTCGCGACGAAGTCCGGCCAGCTGTCGACGGTTTTCGGTCGCAGCTTCAGGCGTTCGAGCAACTCCAGCAGCACTTCGCGACGGCCGGCGGATTCGGCGGTGAACAGCACGCGTCCGGGGAACTCGTCGAGAAATGCCGACAGCGCTGCCAGCGGTTGCGTGGCTTTGGCTTCAATCGCCAGATTCGGCAGGGCTTGCGCGGGGAAGCGCTCGCGGCCGACGCCGGTTTCTACGTCTTGCTGGCTGGCGACCACGCGTGGCCAGCTCTTTAAGCGGGCGAAGCAGTCTTCCACCGGCAGGAACAATTCGGCGGGTGGCAATAAAGGACGCGATGGGTCGACGCGGCGCTCTTCATAGCGATTGCGCACATCGTTCCAGAAGTTTTCCGCCGCTTGCTCGATGCCGGGCAGCGAGAAAACTTGGGTGTCTTGCGGCAGGTAATCGAACAGGGTCGAGGTTTCGTCGAAGAACAGCGGCAGGTAGTACTCGATGCCTGCCGGTGTGATGCCGCTGCTCAGATCCTGAAAGATCGGGCAGCGACGGAAGTCGACGTCGAAACGCTCGCGAAAGCGTGCCTTGAAACGGGTGACCGCGTCTTTCTGCAGCGGGAACTCACGAGCCGGCAGCAGCTTGACTGAATCGACCTTGTCGATGGAGCGCTGGTTTTCCGGATCGAAGGTGCGCAGGGTTTCGATTTCGTCGTCGAACAGATCAATGCGATAGGGCAGTTTGCTGCCCATCGGGAACAGGTCGATCAGCGCACCGCGTACGGTGAACTCGCCGTGCTCGTAGACCGTATCGACGTAGCGATAGCCGCTGGCTTCGAGCCGCGAGCGCATCTGTTCAACGTCGAGTTTCTGGCCGACATCCAGCACCAGACTGCTGCCGAGCAGGAACTTGGTCGGCGCCAGGCGGTGCAGCGCCGTGGTAATCGGCACCACCAGCACGCCGTGCGCCAGCTCCGGCAGCCTGTATAAGCTGGCGATGCGCTGGGAAATGATGTCCTGGTGCGGCGAGAACAGGTCGTAGGGCAGGGTTTCCCAGTCGGGAAAATGCAGTACGGGCAAATCCGGGGCGAAGAAACTCAGCTCCTGTTCCAGTCGTTCAGCGCTCTGGCTGTCGGCGGTCAGTAGCAGGGTGAAGCGCTTGGCAGCGCTGGCAGCCTCGGCAATCGCCAGGCTGAGGGCAGCACCGGGCAGATTGCCCCAATGCTGTTTACCTGCCTCGGCAGGGAGTAGCGGTAGACGCAGAACGGGCACGGAAGGTTGAGCTCCAGGCTTTGCGACAAAGTCGGTAATTGTAGCGGCGTCCGGTGCCGCCTGTCAGTTGCAGACTACGTCTATCTTCGTTGTTTGGACGAAATGTAGTGGTAACCATAAAAACCAGCCGTTTTTTAGCGGTTATGTAGTGCCGAAAGCGGGTGGTGTTACGGAGGGTTACAGACATCGTCTAACAGTCGTCGAAAAATTGACTGGGCTGAAAGCCCCGGTTTTACTGGGCTTTAGAGGGGCGTAATTTTTTTGAACGGAATTTTGTTACCGATTTCGCGACAAGCGCGCATTGCTACAGGAGGTTGTCGGCGGCATAATGTAGCCCCTTTTTTCTGCCCCTACATGTGGAAGGTTACCGTGACTCAGAAGCCCGACCAGTGTCTTGGTGAATGGATCGACCGTGAAGCACTCGCAGAAGCGATGATTCCGCTTATCGGTCAGCTCTACCGCAATAACAACGTGGTGAGCTCGATCTATGGCCGCAGCCTGATCAACCAGTCTGTCATCGCGATTCTCAAAGCTCACCGCTTTGCGCGCCACCGTTCTTCCGACGACAGCGAACTCTCCGTCCACGAAACATTCCCACTGCTCAAAGCCATGAGCGAGCTCAAGCTCGGCGCGGCTTCGGTAGATCTGGGCAAGTTGGCGTTCAAATTCCGTAACGAAGGCAATGGCCGCAGCGCCGAGCAGTTCGTTCGTGAAGAGATGGCTGACGTGGTTGGCCAGCAAAACGCTTCCGCACGTAAAGGCACCGACGTTGTGCTGTACGGCTTCGGTCGTATCGGCCGTCTGCTGGCGCGCATCCTGATCGAAAAAACCGGTGGTGGCGACGGCCTGCGTCTGCGTGCCATCGTCGTGCGCAAAGGCGCCGAAAACGACCTGACCAAACGCGCCAGCCTGCTGCGTCGTGATTCGGTACACGGTTCGTTCAACGGCACCATTACCATCGACGAAGAAAACAACACCATCACCGCCAACGGTAACCTGATCCAGGTGATCTACGCGAAGAACCCTACCGAGGTGGATTACACCCAGTACGGCATCAAAGACGCGCTGCTGGTGGACAACACCGGTGTTTGGCGTGACGCCGATGGTCTGGGCCAGCACTTGCAGTGCCCGGGTATCGACCGCGTTGTTCTGACCGCACCTGGCAAAGGCAAGCTGAAGAACATCGTTCACGGTATCAACCACGGTGAAATCACCGCTGACGACAAGATCGTGTCCGCCGCTTCCTGCACCACCAACGCCATCGTGCCGGTGCTGAAGGCTGTGAATGACAAGTTCGGCATCATCAACGGTCACGTCGAAACCGTTCACTCGTACACCAACGACCAGAACCTGATCGACAACTTCCACAAAGGCGATCGCCGTGGTCGTAGCGCCGCACTGAACATGGTGATCACTGAGACCGGTGCTGCCACCGCTGCTGCCAAGGCCCTGCCTGAGCTGGCTGGCAAGCTGACCGGTAACGCGATCCGTGTTCCGACGCCGAACGTGTCGATGGCCATTCTCAACCTCAACCTCGAGAAAGCCGCCACCCGTGAAGAGATGAACGAGTACCTGCGCTACATGGCGCTGCACTCCGATCTGCACAAGCAAATCGACTTCGTCAACTCGCAGGAAGTGGTTTCGACCGACTTCGTTGGCTCGCGCCACGCCGGTGTGGTCGACGCTGAAGCGACCATCGTGCAGGACAACCGCGTTGTTCTGTACGTCTGGTACGACAACGAGTTCGGTTACAGCTGCCAGGTTATCCGCGTGATGGAAGATATGGCCGGTGTAAACCCGCCAGCGTTCCCGCGCTAAGCACTCGTTGCAAATGAAAACGCCCCGACTTAGGTCGGGGCGTTTTTGTTTGTGTGCCGTTTAGAGCTGTGTTGTCAGTGCTGGCCTCTTCGCGAGCAGGCTCGCTCCCACAGGGGATTGTCTGAGCGACACAGATCCAGTGTGGGAGCGAGCCTGCTCGCGAAAGCGATTTATCGGGCGCCGCCGGGTATGGCCGCTTGCGCGGTGCGCAGTTCATGCTTATTGCCCCGGAACAACACCAGCGTCGCAATCAGCCCCAACACCGCCGCACCACTCAGCCAGATCCCCGGCGCAGCCTTGTTATCCAGCACATGAATCAGATAAGTACACGCCGCCGGGGTAAAACCGCCGAACGTCGCCGTTGCCAGGCTGTAAGCCAGCGAGAACCCGGTCGTACGCACTTCCACCGGCATGATCTCGGTCAGCGCCACCACCATCGCGCCGTTGTACGAGCCGTACAGGAACGACAACCACAACTCGACGATCAGCAAATGGCTGAAGCTCGGGTTCGCCACCAGCCACGACAGGGCAGGGTAGGCCGTCAGAATTGCCAGAATCGTCGCTGCCAGCAGTAGGGGTTTACGTCCGATCTTGTCAGACACTGAACCCATCACCGGCAACCAGAAGAAGTTCGACAGGCCGATGCACACCGTCACCAGCAACGCATCAAAGTCCGACAAGTGCAGCTCAGCCTTGCCGAAGGTCGGGGTGTAGGCAGTGATCAGGTAAAAAGAAACCGTGGTCATCACCACCAGCGCCATGCCAGCGATGACGATGCCAAAGTTCTGACCGATCGAGCGGACGATTTCCCGCAGAGTAGGGCGGTGTTTTCTGGCCTGGAACTCTGGGGTTTCCTCCAGCGAGCGACGAATGACGAAGATCACCGGCACAATCATGCAGCCGATCAGGAATGGTACGCGCCAGCCCCAATCGCCCATTTGTTCCGGGCTCAGCCAATGGTTGAGGCCGACGCCGAGCAATCCGGCAAAGACTACGGCTGCTTGCTGGCTGGCGGACTGCCAACTGACGAAGAAACCCTTGCGGCCCGGTGTGGCGATCTCTGCCAGATAGACAGACACACCGCCCAGTTCCACGCCGGCCGAAAAGCCTTGCAGCAAGCGACCGAACAGCACGATCAGCGGTGCGGCGACGCCGAGGGTCGCGTAGCCCGGCACGCAGGCAATCAGCACCGTACCAGCAGCCATCAGCGCTAGCGTGATGATCAGCCCTTGGCGACGGCCATGACGGTCAATATAAGCGCCAAGGAAAATCGCCCCCAGCGGGCGCATCAGGAAACCCGCGCCGAAGGTCGCCAGCGAAAGCATCAGCGAGGCGAAAGCGCTGTCAGTCGGGAAGAAGGTTTTGGCGATGGCCGTGGCGTAAAAGCCATAGACCATGAAGTCGAACATTTCGAGGAAGTTGCCGCTGACAACGCGAAAGATCGCTTTGCCTTTGCCCGTGGTGGTGGACATGTTCAGGTACTCACTATTGGATTTTGTATAAAGATGTTGCAGATCCTTTAATTCATAATGGCCGCCGTGGTTTTACGGAGAGATGAATAATTGTTCACTGGACGCTTGCTTGGGCTTGTGATTCTGGCTGGCGTATTGGCCGGCTGCGGCAATGGCGATTCCATGGAAAGCTTTGGCGGGCCGACGATGGGCAGCACGTATTCGATCAAGTACGTGCGTCACGCTGGCCTCGCAGACCCCGCGCAAGTTCGCCGGGAAGTGGAGGGCATCCTCGGCGAAGTCGACCGTCAACTGTCCACCTATCGTAGTGATTCGGACATTGAGCGATTCAATGACTTGCCGGTTAACAGCTGTCAGAACATGCCCGCGTCGGTGCTCGAACTGGTCCGTGTTGGCGAACAACTGTCAGTGCAAAGCGAAGGCTCCTACGACCTCACTGTCGAACCGCTGATGAATCTCTGGGGCTTCGGCCCGCAAGGTCGTGAAGAGAAAGTCCCTGATGCCGCTGCGCTGGCCGAGGTGATGCGACGGGTTGGTCACCAGCATCTACATATCAATGGCGATCAGTTGTGCAAGGATGCCGCCGTCGAGGTTGATTTCAACAGCATCGCCGCCGGTTATGCCGTCGACACTATTGCGGCACGGCTCGATGCGCTGGGCATTCACGATTACCTCGCTGAAGCTACGGGGGAGCTCAAGGCCAAGGGCCGCAAGCTTGACGGCTCATCGTGGCGCATCGCTCTGGAAGAGCCCAGCGACGATCAGCAGGTCGCCGAGCGCATCATTGATGTCGACGGCTACGGCGTCTCCACCTCGGGCGACTACCGTAACTATTTCCTGCAGGGCGGCCGGCGTTATTCCCACACCTTCGATGCGCGCACTGGCGCACCGGTCCTACACGATCTGGCGTCAGTCACGGTGATTCATCCTTCAGCGTTGATGGCCGATGGACTATCGACGCTGTTGCTGATTCTCGGCCCGGAAAGGGCGTGGGACTATGCCGAAAAACATGACATTGGTGCATTCTTTGTGATTCGTGCCGATACAGGTTTTGTCGTCCGCACCAACGCGGCTTTCGAACGCCTCAGTGGCAAGAAAACTGACTGAGAACAATACGAAAGCTGGCGTTGTAGTGCAGGCAAAAGTAGCCTACGACGCGACCAAGGGTTAATGTGCGCGGCGTTGACGCTTCTATAGACTGTGTCCGGGTTCTTGATTGACCCCCAATTGTTCCTTCGCGCCGCCGTTCGGCGTGATTTAGCCGCCGGTGCTGCTGGCACCGCGGCCTGTTCTGAGGAGTACGCATGGCTGTCTACAACTACGACGTGGTGGTGCTGGGTTCCGGCCCGGCGGGAGAAGGCGCGGCAATGAACGCCGCCAAAGCAGGGCGCAAGGTCGCGATGGTCGACAGCCGTCGCCAGGTCGGCGGCAACTGCACCCACCTCGGCACCATCCCGTCCAAGGCACTGCGTCACTCGGTGCGGCAGATCATGCAGTTCAACACTAATCCCATGTTCCGGGCGATCGGCGAGCCACGCTGGTTCTCCTTCCCGGACGTGTTGAAAAGCGCCGAAAAAGTCATTTCCAAACAAGTTGCTTCGCGTACCGGCTACTACGCCCGTAACCGCGTCGACGTATTCTTCGGCACCGGCAGCTTCGCCGACGAGCAAACCATCGAAGTGGTCTGCGCCAACGGTGTGGTCGAAAAACTGGTGGCCAAGCACATCATCATCGCCACCGGTTCGCGCCCGTATCGCCCGGCGGACATCGATTTTCACCACCCGCGTATCTACGATAGCGACACCATCCTCAGCCTCAACCACACCCCGCGCAAACTGATCGTTTACGGCGCTGGCGTGATCGGTTGCGAATACGCCTCGATCTTCAGCGGTCTGGGTGTACTGGTCGAACTGGTCGATAACCGTGGTCAGTTGCTGAGCTTCCTCGACTCGGAAATCTCTCAGGCGTTGAGCTACCACTTCAGCAACAACAACATCACCGTGCGCCACAACGAAGATTACGATCGCGTTGAAGGCGTCGACAACGGTGTGATCCTGCACCTGAAGTCCGGCAAGAAGATCAAGGCCGACGCCTTGCTCTGGTGCAACGGCCGTACCGGTAACACCGACCAGCTGGGTCTGGAAAACATCGGCGTCAAGGTCAACAGCCGTGGGCAGATCGAAGTCGACGAGGCGTACCGCACCTGCGTGCCAAACATCTACGGCGCCGGCGACGTGATCGGCTGGCCGAGCCTGGCCAGTGCCGCCCACGACCAGGGTCGTTCGGCTGCTGGCAGCATTGTTGATAACGGTAGCTGGCGCTTTGTGAATGACGTGCCGACCGGCATCTACACCATTCCGGAGATCAGTTCGATCGGCAAGAACGAGCAGGAACTGACCCAGGCCAAGGTGCCGTACGAAGTCGGCAAGGCGTTCTTCAAGAGCATGGCGCGTGCGCAGATCGCCGGCGAGCCGCAAGGCATGCTGAAGATCCTGTTCCACCGTGAAACCCTGGAAGTGCTGGGCGTTCACTGCTTCGGTTATCAGGCGTCGGAGATCGTCCACATCGGTCAGGCGATCATGAGCCAGCCGGGCGAGCTGAACACCCTGAAGTATTTCGTCAACACCACGTTCAACTACCCGACCATGGCCGAAGCCTATCGGGTAGCGGCGTACGACGGCCTCAACCGGCTTTTTTGACGGGCTCCGGCCGGTGGCCTGAGCCGGCCGGGGAGACCGATTTCAGCAATTCTCGAGCGTGGCAGTGGCCAAACCGGGAAAGTCTGTAATCAGGCTGTCAACGCCGAAGTCGGCGAGTCTGCGCATCAGCGCAGGCTCGTTGACGGTCCACACCGACACATGCAGCCCCTGACGCTGCGCCTTCTGCAGGCGTTCCGGCGTACACAGCGTCCAGTTCAAAGCGAGAATCTCACAGCCATAGCTGGCCGCGACCTTCAACGGGTCGAGCCAGGCGTATTCGGCGACCAGTCCGCGCGACACGTCCGGCACCAGATCCAGCGCTGCTTTCAGCACTTCCCGCGAACTCGAGGTGATCGTCACCTTGTCAAGCAGGCCATGGCGCTGAGCCATTTCACGAATCGCCAGCACCGTGGTTGCGGCGCGAGTGCGTGAAGCGCTTTTGACTTCCAGTTGCCAGTGCTCGAAATCGCACTTTTCGAACAGCTCTTCCAGCGTCGGAATCGGGCACGGCTTGATCCAGCCCGGACCGCCCTTGCGCGCGTCGTAGGTCACCAGTTCGGCGGCAGTGTGCTCAACGACTTTGCCGCGGCGTTCCGTGGTGCGCTTGAGGGTCGGGTCGTGGATGACCATCAACTCGCCGTCCTTGGACAGGTGCAGATCGAGTTCGCAGCGGCGCACGCCGTGCTTGAGACATTCCTGAAAACTGCTCAGGGTGTTTTCCGGTGCTTCGCCCTTGGCGCCGCGGTGGCCGTAGATGAGGGTCACGGTTCTTCCTTAAATTAAATGCCTGATTCGTTCTGTTCGCGGGCCAGACGTCGTTCCTGAGCCTGCTTCTGCAAGATATAGCGGGCGAGCAACTGGCGCTGGGCGTCGGTCAAGTGTTCGAACTCGGTGCCGACGTCGTAGCCTTCGCCTTTGCGATCACAATGGGTGACGCGAGCGCGCAGCAGCAGGCCCAACGCTTGCGGCATCAGCACCAGTTTCACCGACAGGTGTGCACCGGTGGCAATCGGTGTCGGGTGCTGAAAGTCGATCCCGCCCTCGGAGATGATCACCGGTTGCGGCTCGCCGATATGGCCGAGCACGGTCAGGGCGACCACCTGGCTGAGCAGGTCGATGCGCTTGTTCTGGGATTTCAGGAACGCAGCGATGGCCCGGTCGCGCTCGCTGATCTGGCGCAACAGGTGCTGCGACTCGAATTCGCTCAGGTGCAGTTCGCTGAGCAGGTTGAAGAGTGGGGAAGCATCCTGCAACACTTCCTGGCCTGCGGCTTCGGGAGCGGACAGGGGCCGAATTTCCAGTGCGATCGTGTCCTCGATACGGTAGTATTCGCGGCGATCTTCTTCATCTAATGTCGACATGGCGAACCCATGGTAGCGGCGGTGGTCTGAGTGTAAAGCTGGTTATCGACCCCCGCCACAAGGACGTTCCTTTTCCCTCCGAACAAGCCCCGACATGTTCAGACCTCTCTTCGTATTTATCGGCACGCGTTATACCCGTGCAAAGCGTCGCAATCATTTTGTGTCATTCATTTCCCTGACTTCGATGATCGGGCTCGCCCTTGGCGTGGTCGTGATGATCGTCGTGTTGTCGGTGATGAATGGCTTCGATCATGAGATGCGCACCCGCGTGCTGGGCATGGTGCCCCACGCGACCATTGAATCCACTGAGCCGATCAACGATTGGCAAAGCCTCGCGACCCAGGTCAAGCAGAACCCGCAGGTGACGGCGGTTGCGCCGTTTACCCAGATGCAGGGCCTGCTGACCAATAACGGTCAGGTGTCCAAGGTGTTGCTCAACGCCATCGACCCTGCGCTCGAGCGCAACGTGTCGATCATCGACAACTTCATGAAGCAGGGCAAACTCGACGATTTGACGCCGGGCAGCTTCGGCATCGTCATCGGCGACAAGGCCGCGACCAAGCTCGGTGTCGGCATCGGTGACAAGGTCACCTTCGTCGCCCCGGAGGTCAGCGTGACCCCGGCCGGGATGTTCCCGCGCATGAAGCGCTTTACCGTGGTCGGCATTTTCCATGTCGGCGCCGGCGAGCTCGACGGTTATCTGGGTGTGACCAACCTGCAGGATATGGCGAAGATGCACCGCTGGAAACCGGATCAGGTGCAGGGTATTCGCCTGAAGTTCGACGACCTGTTCCAGGCACCGCGTGTGGCGTGGAACATCGCCCAGCAACTCGGCGAAGACCATTACTACGCCCGTGACTGGACGCGCACCCACGGCAATCTGTATCAGGCAATCCGTATGGAAAAAGCCATGATCGGTCTGCTGTTGCTGCTGATTGTCGCTGTGGCTGCGTTCAATATCATTTCCACGCTGGTGATGGTGGTCAACGACAAGAAGGGCGACATCGCCATTCTGCGTACGTTGGGCGCGACGCCGGGCACGATCATGCGCACGTTCATGGTGCAAGGCACGGTGATCGGTGTGGTCGGCACAGCGATTGGCGCGGTGGTCGGCATCTTCGCGGCGCTTAATGTCAGCGCGGCGATCTCGGCACTGGAAGGCCTGATCGGCCACAAATTCCTTAATGCTGACGTGTATTTCATTGATTATCTTCCGTCGCAGGTACAGAGCCAGGATGTCGTCATGGTCTGCGCTGCTGCGTTGGTCCTGAGTTTTCTCGCCACCCTGTATCCAGCCTGGCGTGCCGCGCGCACCCAGCCGGCGGAGGCGCTACGTTATGAGTGAGTCGGGCATGAGTGAACAAGCAATCCTGAGCTGCCGCAACCTGGGCAAATCCTACGAGGAAGGCCCGGAATCGGTAGAAGTACTGGCCGGCCTGCAACTGGAGTTGCACCCGGGCGAGCGTGTGGCGATCGTCGGCACCTCGGGTTCGGGCAAAAGTACCTTGCTCAACCTGTTGGGCGGTCTCGATACGCCGACCAAGGGCAGCGTCTGGCTCGACGGTGAAGAACTGTCGGCACTGAGCGAGAAGAAGCGTGGCCTGCTGCGTAACCGTGCGCTCGGTTTCGTTTACCAGTTCCACCACTTGCTGCCGGAATTCACCGCGCTGGAAAACGTCTGCATGCCGCTGTTGATCGGCAAGACGCCGATCCCGGAAGCCCGTCAGCGCGCCACGGCTTTGCTGGAACGCGTCGGCCTCGGTCATCGTCTGGAGCACAAACCGGCGGAACTGTCCGGTGGTGAGCGTCAGCGTGTGGCCATCGCCCGTGCGCTGGTGAACAAGCCTGGCCTGGTGATGCTCGACGAGCCAACCGGCAATCTCGACTCCCACACCGCCCAAGGCATTCAGGATTTGATGCTGGAACTCAGCACCTCCATGCGCACGGCGTTCCTGGTGGTGACCCACGACATGAACCTGGCCCGCCAGATGGATCGCGTATTGCACCTGCAAGAAGGTTGCCTGACGCCCATCTGATTGGCTGAAACCCGACGCCTGCAAAGACGTCGGGTCTTTTATTTTTATACGGTGCCCCAGCGAATGTTCAGACCGTTATCGATCTTTATCGGCACGCGCTATACCCGCGCCAAGCGCCGCAATCGCTTTGTTTCGTTCATTTCGATGACCTCGATGATCGGCCTCGCCCTCGGCGTGCTGGCGATGATCGTGGTGTTGTCGGTGATGAACGGCTTCCAGCGCGAAATGAGCTCGCGCATCCTCGGCATGGTGCCGCACGCGACCATCGTTGGCGTCAAGCCGATCGATGACTGGCAGCCTGTGGCTGCTGCCGCGATGAAGAATCCTGAAGTGACTGCGGCCGTGCCGTTCACTGAAATGGAAGGCATGCTGTCCTACAAGGGCTTGATGCAGCCGATCCAGATCAGTGGTGTTGACCCGGCACAGGAAGGCAAGGTGTCGATCGTTGCCCAGCACATCGTGCAGGGCCGTCTCGACGCCTTGAAGCCGGGCGAGTTCGGTGTGGTGATTGGTGAAATCACCGCCCGCCGTTTCCGTCTCAATGTTGGCGACAAGATCACCCTGATCGTCCCGGAAGTCAGCACTGCGCCGGGTGGCATCACCCCGCGTATGCAGCGTCTGAACGTGGTCGGCGTGTTCAAGGTTGGCGCCGAACTGGACGGCTCGATGGGCCTGATCCATGTGGCTGACGCCGCAACCATGCAGCACTGGGAGCCGAATCAGGTGCAAAGTGTGCGTCTGGCGGTGAAAGACCTGTACGCCGCGCCGAAAGTCTCCTCGGACATCGCCGCCGGTTTGGGCGCCGAGTTCAAGGCTGACGACTGGACCCACACCCAGGGCAGTCTGTTCAGTGCGATGAAGATGGAAAAAACCATGATCGGCCTGCTGTTGCTGATGATCGTCGCGGTGGCGGCGTTCAACATCATTGCGACGTTGATCATGGTGGTGAACGACAAGGGCGCGGACATCGCGATCCTGCGTACCATCGGCGCCACGCCACGGCAGATCATGGCGATCTTCATGGTGCAGGGCACGGTAATCGGCATTGTCGGCACGATCATTGGCGGCGTGTTGGGTGTGATCGCGGCGCTGAATGTCAGTCAGATCGTGGGCTGGATCGAGCGAGTCAGCGGCCAGCATATCTTCAGTTCCGACGTGTATTTCGTCAGCAATCTGCCGTCGGAATTGCAGGGTGGGGACGTGCTGTTGATTTGCTCGGCGGGCTTTATTCTGAGCTTCCTGGCGACGGTCTATCCGGCGTGGCGAGCGGCGAAGATCGAGCCGGCTCACGCCCTGAGATATTCGTAAACCTTTAGACCGCTTTCGCGAGCAGGCTCGCTCCCACAGGGGATTTGTGAACGACGCAGATCCAATGTGGGAGTGAGCCTGCTCGCGAAGGGGCCGCAACTGCTGGCCTCAATCTCCCTTGGGCAGCTCAATCACAAACCGCGTCCATCCCGCTTTGGATTCGCAATGAATCTGCCCACCATGGGCGCGGACGATCGACTGAGTAATCGCCAGCCCCAACCCCGCATGCTCGCTGCTGCCTTCCTGTCGCGCCGGATCGGCCCGATAAAACCGGTCAAACAGCCGTGGCAACAACTCCGCAGAAATCCCCTCGCCACTGTTCTCGACTGAAACGCGCACAGCGCTCTGTTGATCAACGATCCGCAAGCTCACATAGCCCTCAGCCGGGGTAAACCGCAACGCGTTATCCAGCAAGTTCGACAAGGCCCGGCGCAACATGCTGCGATCACCCTCGATCCGCGCATTGCCCTCGCGCGTCAGCTTGACCCCGGCGTCCTCCGCCAGCGGCGCAAAAAACTCCAGCAGCAGATCGGTCTCATCCGCCAATTCCAAGGGTTCGCACTTGGGCATCAGCAAACCGTGATCAGCCTTGGCCAGGTACAACATGTCGTTGACCAGTTGCGCCATCCATTGCAGCTCTTCGAGGTTGCTGTGCAGCGCTTCGCGGTAATCCTCGATCGGCCGTGGGCGGGTAAGGGTGACTTGGGTGTGAGTAAGCAGGTTCGACAGCGGTGTGCGCAGTTCATGGGCGATGTCGGCGGAAAACGCCGAGAGCCGCTGAAACGAGTCGTCGAGGCGTGCGAGCATGGCGTTGAAGCTGTGGGCCATTTCCGCAAGTTCTGGCGGCATTTGTTCTTCTGGGAGTCGGGCATTCAGCGATTGTGCGGAAATCCCACGGGCGACTGCACTCATGCGCCGCAATGGCCGCAAGCCGCTGCGTGCGGCCCAGGCACCGAGCAAAGCAGTGGCCAACGCCGAAAGGCCGACTGTCAGCCAGATCAGATGCTGCATGCGTTGCAGGAAGTGCTGGTGATGGGTGATGTCCAGCAACAAGGTCAATTGCGGCGACTCGGGTTGGTCCGGGGAGAGCGGGGCGTTGAGTACGCGATAGTCGGTACCGTCGTTGCTGATCGTCGACAGACCCGATTGTTGCGGTAAATCCTTGGGGATCTGCGTCGAACTGTCGTACCAGCGTTGGCCGTCGCTGCCGGTGATGCGCAGCGACAGATCGGCCTGACGGCTCAGCTCATCCGCCAGCCGTGCTTCACGTTGAGCGGGTTGAACATCCTGCAAGGCGCGGCGCAGGCCAATCAGTTTGCCGTCCAATTGCTGTTGATCGAGTTCGATAAAGTGCGCCTCGCTGGCGCGGTCGAACAGCACGCCGGCGAACAGTGAAACCACGGCGGTGCACGCGGCAAACAACAAGGCCAGGCGCGAACTCAGTGACAACCGGCGCATCAGGCGCCACGCTCTTCGAGCACGTAACCCATGCCGCGCACGGTGTGGATCAGTTTGTTAGGGAATTCATCGTCGATCTTCAGGCGCAATCGGCGGATCGCCACTTCGATGACATTGGTGTCGCTGTCGAAATTCATGTCCCAGACCTGTGAGGCAATCAGCGATTTCGGCAGCACTTCGCCTTGGCGACGCAGAAGCATTTCCAGCAGCGCGAATTCCTTGGCGGTCAGATCGATACGCTGACCACTGCGCTCGACCCGGCGGCGAATCAGGTCCAGGCGCAGATCGGCCAGTTGCAGGCTGGTTTCCTGCGCTGTGGCACTGCCGCGACGCAACAGGCTGCGCACTCGTGCGAGCAGTTCGGAGAAGGCGAACGGTTTGACCAGATAATCGTCGGCGCCAAGTTCGAGGCCGTGAACCCTGTCTTCCACGGCGTCTTTGGCCGTCAGAAAAAGTACCGGCGTATCCAGCCCGGCGCTGCGCACCGCGTGCAGAATCTGCCAGCCGTTGCGGCCCGGCAGCATCACGTCGAGGATCAGCAGCGCATAATCGCCGCTCAGTGCCAGTTGCTGACCGCTGTTGCCGTCGGCCACCAGCTCCGTATTGAACCCGGCCTCGGTCAGGCCCTGGCGCAGGTATTGGCCGGTTTTCGCTTGGTCTTCGACGATCAACAGTTTCATGGGCGACTCGGTTTTGTTCGGGGTGTAGAAACGAAAGCTTTATACCTTGAGAGCAGGCGACAGGCGCCAACCTGACAAAGTTGTAATCTGCCTGTCAGGTAGATGCCAGCGCAGGCCGGCTAAAGTTTCCCACAGGCTGAACCTTATCTTGTTGGAGAACGACCATGTTTTTACGCCAATCCCTGACGTTGGCTGCCTGTCTGTTGGCGCTGAGTTCGCCAGTGTGGGCCGCGCCGGCTCACACCTACGAATTTGGCCAGCCAGCGCCTGCCGCCAAAGCCACGCGCAGCATTGAAGTGGTGTTGAACGACATGTCGTTCGACCCGAAGGCGATTCAGGTCAAGGCCGGTGAGACCGTTCGCTTTGTGCTGGTGAATAAAGGCCAGTTGTTGCACGAATTCAACCTCGGCGACGCAGCGATGCATGCCAGACACCAGCAGGAAATGTTGCAGATGCAACAAAGCGGCATGCTCACGCCTACCGGCATGAAGGAAATGTCCCACGATATGGCCGGCATGGATCACGCAGCGATGGGCCATGGCATGAAGCACGATGATCCGAACAGCGTGTTGGTCGAGCCGGGCAAAACCGCCGAACTGACCTGGACCTTCAACAAGGCGACCAGTCTGGAATTTGCCTGCAATATTCCCGGGCATTATCAGGCGGGCATGGTCGGCAAACTGACTGTCAGTCAGTAAGCACTCAAAGGCGCGGGCAAAGGCTGGTAGAATCCGCTGATTCTTCAGTCAGGTTTCCGCCATGCATCCCGCAGCCGAACACTCGCCGCTGGGCAAATCCAGCGAATACATCGCCACGTACACGCCGTCCCTGCTGTTCCCGATTCCGCGCACCGCGAAATGGGCCGAGCTGGGTCTGACCGCCGAAACCCTGCCGTATAAAGGTGTGGATTTCTGGAACTGCTTCGAGCTGTCGTGGCTGCTGCCATCCGGTAAGCCGGTGGTGGCGATCGGCGAATTCAGCATTCCGGCGGACTCGCCGAATATCATCGAGTCGAAGTCGTTCAAGCTGTACCTGAACTCGCTGAACCAGACGGCGTTTGCCGACATCGCGACATTGGAAGCGACGCTGGTCAAGGATTTGTCGGCCGCTGCCGGCAAGCCGGTGGGCGTTCGGGTTCGCAGCCTGAAGGACGTTGAAGCGGAAGGCGTCGTGGCATTGCCCGGCGTGTGCATTGATGATCTGGATATCAGCGTCAGCAACTATGAGCATCCGCGCCCGGAATTGCTGCGCTGCGATGAATCGCGGGTTGTCGAAGAGACGGTGTATAGCCACCTGCTCAAATCCAATTGCCCGGTGACCAGCCAGCCAGACTGGGGCAGCGTGGTGGTGGAGTACCGTGGTTCGGCGCTGGATCACGCCAGCCTGCTGGAATACATCGTCAGCTTCCGCCAGCACTCGGACTTCCATGAGCAATGTGTGGAGCGGATTTTCCTGGATCTGCAGCGTCTTCTGAAACCTGAGAAGCTCACGGTATTTGCCCGTTACGTACGTCGCGGCGGACTGGACATCAACCCGTATCGCAGCACCGAAAGCGTACAGCTGCCGAACCATCGGCTCGTACGTCAATAAAGATCAACTGTAGGGGATTGCATTGCCAATCTGGAAATGAAAAAGCCCTGCCAGTGATGGCAGGGCTTTTTGCGTTTCGGGGGGAGTCAGATCCCCATGCTACCCAGCGCATTGACGATGTTGCGCAGGGTGCCAGCTATGGTTGGATGGTCAACTTCAAAGCGTTCAACGGCGAGGTTCACGCCGTCGGCAATGTTCGAGTCGTTGGTCTTGGTTTCGAGCTCAAGTTCCAGTTCAATCTGCTTCATCAGCGCATGCAAATCCTCACGCTCGGCTTCCGACAGCGGCGGATTCTGCTCCAGCTGCTCGCGCAGGGTCTCGAGCTGTTTTTGCAGTTCTTGGGCGGGCATGGTGTTTTCCTTTTATCAATAGGCACTGGCATTGACCGCAGCCGCGCGCCAAAGGTCTATGGCTGACCTTTAGATTAATCCACTCCCGGCAAACCTGCATGATCCCGGTCAGGGCTTTTCGCCTTTGAGGCGGCGCAGGCTGATGTCCGCCAGGCAGGTGTCGAGCTCACCCAGGTGATCGATCACCGAATGCACGCCCAGCCCGAATAACTTCACGGTCGCTTTGCCACGCAAGTGTTCGCGTTCTTTCTGGCTCAAGGCTTGCCATGCCCCCGGCGCCAAGCCGCATAGCGAGCCGCAGGAGGCGAGACCGATGGTCCACAGTCCGGCATTCAGGCCAGCTTGCAGCAGGCGCGGTTCGCCACTGACCAGCACGCAGCCGTCCAGGCTGTCGACGTTCAAGTCCATCAACGCTTGCCAGCAGGCGTTCGGGGCGGGCCATGGGTTGATTGTTGCCGAATGTTGCGCAGGTTTGATCCACGCCGGCAGCGAGGCCGACAACGCTTGTGCGAGGGCCGGCGGCAGTTCCTCCAGCCACGCGCAGGGAATCTGCTGGCGCTGCAAGCTGTGCAGGCTGTCGAGTGCGCCCGGAGTCGCCTCGGCTTGCTCGGGCAGGGCGATCGTTTGTTGCCGGGCGCGGGCACCGAAATCCACCAGACAGCCACTGAGTCCAAACAGTACGGCCGTCAGGCTGGGCGCGGCGACGGGCAAGGTTTCGGCGTGGGTCATGGCAACATCCCTGAAATAACGATCAGGCTAGGGCGTGTCGGTGACAGTTGGATGACAACAGTGTGAAGGGCGACGCGGGAAGGGTCCTACAGACTGCTGCATTGCGCGGACTGTCCAAACGGGCTTTTGCGCTTATACTAGCGACCTGAATAGCCGGGCCCAGAGGTCCGCGACAGTACCATTCCAAGGAGTTTTTCTATGCGCTGGAGCAATCCGCTCGCTCAGCTAAGTGTATGTGCCGGCCTGTTGCTGGCTCCGTTCGCCACTCAGGCCGCAACGGAAGAAGACCCTTGGGAAAGCGTCAACCGTCCAATCTTCGAGTTCAACGACTTCGTCGACACCTATGCGCTGAAGCCTCTGGCGCAGGGCTATGAGTTCGTCACGCCGCAGTTCCTTGAAGACGGCATCCACAACATGTTCCGCAACGTCGGTGACGTCACCAACCTTGCCAACAACATCCTGCAGGCCAAACCGGCTGCCGCTGGCGTCGACACGGCGCGCCTGATTTTCAACACCACTTTCGGTCTGCTCGGCTTCTTCGACGTCGGCACCAAAATGGGCCTGAACCGCAGCGATGAAGACTTTGGCCAGACCCTCGGTTACTGGGGCGTGGGCAGCGGTCCGTACGTTATGCTGCCGCTGATGGGCCCAAGCACTCTGCGTGACGCGCCGTCCAAGTACGTCGACAGCTACACCGGCATGTACCGCTATATCAACGATGTGCCAGTGCGTAACTCGATCTTTGGTCTGAACATCGTCGACACCCGCGCCAGCCTGCTGTCGAGCGAGAAGCTGATCAGCGGCGACAAGTACACCTTCATCCGCAATGCCTACTTGCAGAACCGCGAGTTCAAGGTGAAGGATGGCCAGGTCGAAGACGATTTTTAATTTCGACCGGTAAGAAGAAAGGCGACCTCAGGGTCGCCTTTTTTGTGTGTAGCTATTTCATCTTCAGAATGGTCAGGCCGAGCTTCTGGCCGCCACCGTCCTGAGACCTGACCCAGACCACTTCAGTGTCGGCTTCGAGGCCGCTGAGCGCGGCGTGGTCGGAGTCGATACGTACGCTCAAACGGTCGCCGACCGCGAATGGCTGCGGCGCTTCGACCTGCATGCCACTGCTGGAGAGGTCGATGCACACGCCTGCGACCTCATCACCCTCATGGATCAACACGACATCGGCATCGACCCGCATGCGGATGAAATCGCGCTTTTCGCTGTAGTCCCGACCGGTTTGACTCATAGGTTCGTCCTTCCATTGGGTTACGGTTTGAGCTGTTCTTATAACTCTCGGTGATTTGACAAGTAAAGTCGTCAAGCGACCATCGGCGCATGCTTGAAACGCTCTGCGGATGGGAGTACCGTCTGCGCCTTAGAAGGGCACCTCTGGTGCAACCGCGTTTGCAGCCAATGCTCGAAAGCGGTGCAGCAGAGAGGCTAGAAAGCGAATCCAGTAGTCTGCGCAGGGCCAAATGCCCCGCCAACTACGCCAACCTAATTCTGGCGCCGTTTGCCCACATGCCAAAAACCAGTGCCACGCTGCTGATAATCGATGATGACGAAGTAGTGCGCGCGAGCCTCGCGGCCTATTTGGAAGACAGTGGTTTCAGCGTCCTGCAGGCCAGCAACGGCCAACAGGGTCTTCAGGTATTCGAGCAAGAAAAGCCCGACTTGGTCATCTGCGATCTGCGCATGCCGCAGATGGGCGGTCTCGAACTGATCCGTCAGGTCACCGAGCGGTCACCGCAGACGCCGGTGATCGTGGTGTCAGGTGCCGGCGTGATGAACGACGCGGTCGAGGCCCTGCGCCTGGGCGCGGCGGATTACCTGATCAAGCCTCTCGAAGATCTGGCTGTTCTCGAGCACTCTGTGCGCCGGGCCCTGGATCGTGCGCGCCTGCTGCTGGAAAACCAGCGTTATCGCGAGAAGCTGGAAAAGGCCAACCGCGAACTTGAGGCCAGCCTGAACCTGCTCCAGGAAGACCAGAATGCCGGTCGCCAGGTGCAGATGAACATGCTGCCGGAAAGCCCGTGGAGCATCGACGAGTTCAAGTTTGCCCACCAGATCATCCCGTCTTTGTACCTGTCGGGTGATTTTGTCGACTATTTCCGTGTCGACGAGCGCCGGGTCGCGTTTTACCTGGCGGATGTCTCCGGTCATGGCGCCTCTTCAGCCTTCGTCACCGTTCTGCTGAAGTTCATGACCACGCGCTTGCTGTTCGAATCCAAGCGCAACGGCACCTTGCCGGAATTCAAGCCTTCGGAAGTCCTTGGTCATATCAACCGGGGGCTGATCAGTTGTAAGCTGGGTAAACACGTCACAATGGTCGGTGGAGTCATCGACGAGGAGACCGGTTTGTTGACCTATAGCATCGGCGGCCATCTGCCGTTGCCTGTGTTGTACACGCCTGACAGTGTTCGTTATCTCGAAGGGCGCGGTCTGCCGGTGGGCCTCTTCAATGAAGCCACCTACGAAGACCACGTGCTTGAGCTGCCGCCGACATTCAGCCTGACACTGATGTCGGATGGCATTCTGGATCTTTTGCCAGAACCTACGCTCAAAGAAAAAGAAGCCGCTTTGCCTCAACGGGTGAAGTCGGCGGGCGGCAGCCTGGATGGTCTGCGGCAAGTATTTGGATTGGCCACGCTAGGGGAGATGCCGGATGATATCGCCCTGTTGGTGTTGAGCAGGAATCTTTAATGAGTACCGGTAGAATCCAGTTCGCCGAGCAGGACGGCACCTTCGTCCTGAAATTCGTCGGTGAAGTTCGCCTGACCCTGTGTTCGGCGTTGGATGCGACTATTGAGAAAATCTTCACCGCGCTGAATTTCAACGCGATCGTGATCGATTTGACCGAAACCCGCAGCATCGACAGCACGACGTTGGGCCTGCTGGCCAAACTGTCGATCCTGTCGCGGCAGAAGGTCGGCCTGCTGCCGACCGTCGTCACCACCCACGAAGACATCACCCGTTTGCTGCAATCGATGGGTTTCGAGCAGGTGTTCAACATCGTCAACCACCCGGTGCCATGCCCGGAGTGCCTGGACGATCTGCCGGATCAGGACCAGTCGGAAGAAGTGGTGCGGATCAAGGTGCTTGAAGCGCACAAGATTCTCATGGGCCTCAACGATTCCAATCGTGAAGCGTTCCATGACCTGGTGAATGCCCTCGAGCGGCATTGATCTGATGAAGTGATGTTGTCTGGGCTGGCCCCTTCGCGAGCAAGCTCGCTCCCACACTGACGCGGCGTCGATCACAGATCCCCCTTGTGGGAGCGAGCCTGCTCGCGAAAGCGGCCGCAAGATCACCAAAAATTTTCCAGCAGCCATAAAAAAGGGCGAACCCTCACAGGTTCGCCCTTTTTGCATTTCACCCACTCAAATCACAGCTTGGCCTGCAACAGCGCCTCAAGCTTCTCCTGATCACGGGCAAACTGACGAATGCCCTCAGCCAGCTTCTCAGTGGCCATCGCGTCTTCGTTGGACAACCAGCGGAATTGCGCTTCGTTGAGGCTCAGACGGGCTTCACCGGCGTTGCCCGGGGCCAGTTTGCGCTCCAGCTTGCCGGTGTCGGCCGCCAGTTTGTCGATCAGGTCCGGGCTGATGGTCAGGCGGTCGCAGCCGGCCAGTTGCTCGATCTGGTTGAGGTTGCGGAAGCTCGCGCCCATGACCACGGTCTTGTAGTCATTGGCCTTGTAGTAATTGTAGATGCGGGTAACCGACTGTACGCCCGGATCATCGGCACCGGTGTAGTCGTTGCCGTTGGCCTTCTTGTACCAGTCGTAGATGCGGCCCACGAATGGCGAAATCAGGAACACACCCGCGTCGGCGCAAGCGGCGGCCTGTGCGAAGGAGAACAGCAGGGTCAGGTTGGTCTGGATGCCTTCTTTCTCCAGCACTTCAGCGGCGCGGATGCCTTCCCAGGTCGAGGCGATCTTGATCAGTACGCGATCACGGCCAACGCCGGCCTTGTCGTATAGCTCGATCAGACGGTGCGCGCGTTTCAGCACAGCATCCTTGTCGAACGACAGGCGCGCATCCACTTCAGTGGAGATACGGCCCGGGATCACTTTGAGGATTTCCTGACCGACCGCGACGCCAAAGCGGTCGCTGGCCAGGCCGACATCGCCCTTGCAGTCGCTGACGCAGGCATTCAGCAGCTCGGCGTAGGCCGGAATGGCTGCCGCTTTGAGCAGCAGGGACGGGTTGGTGGTGGCGTCGACCGGTTTGACTCGGGCGATCGCTTCGAAGTCGCCGGTGTCGGCAACAACGGTGGTGAATTGTTTGAGTTGTTCCAGCTTGGAAGTCATGGGCGTGCTCTGTCCTATGGGTCTGATGACATTACCCGAGCGCTGACGGCCACTCAAGGGTAGGTGCGTGTATCGATGGCCCCTGCGGCAACAACCTGAAAACGATTGTTTGAAAGGCGGGGCGCGGTATCGATGAATACGATGCCAAAACAGCCAACAGGTTCAAAGCAACCGACCTGCGTACAGGCCGGTTGTGTATGCGCTACTGGGCGTTCAACAGGGTTTCGACCGACATTCGCGCCGGTTTCGGTTGCCCGTCGGACGTCAGCAGGCCGAAGTTCTTCTCGCGGTCGTTACTGCCCGAATCACTGTTCTTCCATTCATAAATGGAGGTCAGCGGAATATTGAGCTTTTTAACATCGCCAATAAACGCGTTGATCTTGCTCGCTTGCCCTTCAGGCCCGCCATTGGAGGCGAGCGCCGAGATCCCCCATTCACTGATGACCCCCGGCAGATGGAAGTTCTGCTGAATGAAGTTTTGCGCGTTGCTGATCTGCGTGGCCGTCATGCCGTAGGGGTGATAGGACACCGCGCTCAGGCATTTCGGGTATTCACTGACGATACGATTAAGCGCCACCGTAGAGGCCGAGCCGGCGCTGGGTGGCCGGGCGAAGCCGTAACCGATGACCGGCGTCGATGGCGGTTGCCCTTGCAGCGTCTTGCACACGGCGCTCATGAACGGCACAAAAGTGGTGTCGAACTTGCCCGTCGGCCAATAGGTTTCCAGGTCCGGCTCGTTCCATAACTCAATCGCGACCATTTGCGAGCCGTACGACTGTTCCAGCCCGGTCACGGCTTTGGCGAAGCCTTCACCCGCGCTGGCCAGTTCGGCGTTTGAAGTGGCGGGCAACGGCTTGATCGCGCGGACCGTCAACAGCACCTCCAGTCCTGCAGACTTGGCCGCTGCAAAAGCGTCGCTGACTTGTTGCTGATAAGCCTTGGCAGTCAGGCTCTCGCTCCACACGCCGAAGCGTACAAAACCGAAGCCTGCCGTCTTGATCTGTGCGGCATCGGCCGCCGTGAAGTTCTGGATCTTCACCTGAACGCCGATGTTCCTGGCTGGCAGGTTAGGGAACAGTTCGCTGGCGTTAACCTCAGTTGCACCCAGCACCATCAGCGCCAGGGCGCCGAGTTTTTTGAGATGTACGGATTTCATGTCTGCTCTCCCGAAGAGAAGTGACAACTACGAATATTGATCTCGTTACTCGGTTTTCGAACAAGATGATGGCACTTAGTGCGCGAATGTTATTTTTTGTCGGAAATCAAACAGCCGAAAATCACAGTTATTTTTAGTCCGCTAATTGTGGTTGGGGGACTTTTAGACGCTGTGGTACTTAATGCTTCGGTACTAACAGGGCGAATCTATTTCTGAGTGCAGGAAGATCTTGAGGGTCATTAAAATGCTCTCGGGATGTTGGCCGTTTGACATTACACAGGAAAGTAAAACCTTGTTCAGAAAGATCCTTGTTGTTTGCGTGGGCAACATATGCCGAAGTCCGACGGCAGAACTGATGCTGCGCAACGCGCTTGCGCCTTCAGCGATCACCGTTTCCTCCGCAGGCCTGTCGGCGCGGGTTGGCGAGGGCGTCGAAACTTCCGCACGGCAGGTGCTCGAAGACCATGGGCATTGCGCCGAAGGCTTCAAGGCGCGGCAGTTGACCGCGGACATCGTCAATGACTCAGACCTGATTCTGGTCATGGAAAAACAGCATGTTAATCAAGTATTGAAGATTGCCTCTCATGCGAGAGGCAAAGTATTTCTGCTCGGTAAATGGCAGAGCGAGCGCGAAATACAAGATCCATATCGTCAAGGCAAGGCCGCTTTTATTCATGCCCATGCATTGATTGAAGATGCTGTTAGCTCATGGGCACAACGCCTCGCGCGTTGATGAATATTCTTCAGATCAATGAATGGTAAGAACAGACTTATGCAGTTACCGTCCGTCATCGGCACCCGCGACAATGATCAAGACAGTATTGATCTTCTCGGCATATTCGGCAGTTTGATCGACCAGAAATGGTTGATCGGCGCGCTCACCGGCGCTTTCATGGTCACCGGCGTGGCCTACGCAGTGTTGGCCACGCCCGTGTACCTGGCCAATGCGCTGGTGCAGGTCGAACCGAAAAAGAACGACATGCTCGGTTTCTCCGACCTCAACAGCATGCTCGGTGGGCAATCGCCGTCGGTGACCGAGATCGGCATCATCAAATCCCGCGCGGTGATCGGCAAAACCGTCGACGACCTGCGTCTGGACATTGATGTCACCCCCAACACCTTCCCGATGATTGGCGGCTTTCTCGCCCGGCGTTATCGCGGCGAGACCGAGACCAGCGTCGCCGCGCCGCGTTTCGGTTTGAACAGCTACGCCTGGGGCGGTGAGCGTCTGGAGTTCGCTCGGCTCAATCTGCCGAAAGAACTGCTGGGCAAGAAACTCACCCTGATTGCCGGCGAACAGAAGCACTTCCAGTTACTCGATGACAACGACAACCTGCTGGTCGAAGGCGTCGCCGGCGAAGCGTTCGCGCAGGACGGCATAGAAGGGCAGATCAGCCAGTTGCTGGCCAACCCCGGCACGCGTTTCGAAGTGGTGCGCAACCCACGGATCGTGACCATTCAGGGGTATCAGGACGCGCTGGATATCTCTGAGCAGGGCAAGGAATCGGGGATTATCAAACTGGCGCTGGCCAGCAGCGACGCCGCTGAAGCGGTGAAGATCCTCAACAAGATCGCCGCGCTGTACGTCGATCAGAACGTGCGCCGCACCTCAGCTGAAGCAGCGCAGAGCCTGGCCTTTCTGCAAAGCCAGTTGCCGCAGGTCAAACGCGATCTGGCCAAGGCCAGCGATGCGCTGAACGCCTATCAGACCCACGGCAAGACCGTGAACATCTCGCTGGAAACCCAGTCGGTGCTGGGTCAGTCGGTGGCGCTGGAAACGCGGATATCCGAGCTGAAAATGCAGCAAGCGGAGATGGACCGCAAGTTCACCAAACAGCACCCGGCCTACCGCGCGTTGATGAGCCAGATCGGCGAACTGACCCAGCAGCAGAAGTCGCTGGAAGGCAAGGTCGGCGATCTGCCCGCGACCCAACAAGAGTTGCTCAACCTGACCCGCGACGTCGAAGTGGCCTCGCAGATCTACACGCAGTTGCTGAACAAATCCCAGGAGCTGGACATCGTCCGCGCCGGTGCCGTGGGTAACGTACGTCTGGTCGATGCGGCGGATGTCGACCTGACCAGCCCGGTCAAACCGAAAAAAGCCCTGATCGTTATCATCGCCACCTTCCTCGGTGCCTTCGTTGGTGTAGCGCTGGTGCTGCTGCGCAAATCCTTGAGCCGTGGCCTCGAAGGCCCGGAAGCTATCGAGCAACTCGGTTTGCCGGTGTACGCGTCGATTCCGTACAGCGCCTTGCAGGATGAAGAGGACAACAAAAAAGGCCGCGCCCGCGACGGCGTCGACAAGCCGGCGTACCTGTTGGCCCTGCGCAATCCGACGGATCTGTCGATCGAATCGATCCGTAGCCTGCGTACCTGCCTGCACTTTGCCGGGCTCGATTCGACCAACAACCGCATCATGATTTCCGGGCCGAGCCCGCAGGTCGGCAAGACCTTCGTCTCGTCCAACCTCGCCGCCGTCATGGCCCTGAGCGGCCAGCGCGTGGTGCTGATCGATGCCGACATGCGCAAAGGTCACCTGCACAAAACCCTCAACACACCGATCACCAACGGCTTGTCCGACCTGCTGGTCAAGCGCTGCAGCATCGACCAGGCGATCAACAAAATCGAAGTCGACAACCTGCACTTCATCAGTCGTGGCCAAGTACCGCCGAATCCGTCCGAGCTGTTGATGCACGCCAATTTCCGCGAGCTGCTGGCGGAACTGAGCGAGCGTTACGACCTGGTGATCATCGATACGCCGCCGCTGCTGGCGGTGACCGATGCGGCGATTGTCGGCCGTGAAGCCGGGATCAGCCTGATCGTCACGCGCTTCGGGGTGAACCCGGCCAAAGAGATCGAACTGACCATTCGCCGCTTCGCGCAGAACGGCATCGAGTTGAAAGGCGCGGTGTTCAACGGCGTCGAGAAGCGCGCCGCCAGCTACTACGGCAACGGCGGTTACGGCTATTACAACTACGAATACGCGTCCGACAAATCCTGACTGTCAGCGACTGTTTTTTCCTGTTTGAAGTGGGTGATTTGTGAAGAAAATACTGCACGTGGCAGAGACGATCAAAGGTGGCGTCGCGACGGTGATCCGGACGATTTCGGCCTCGCCTGAAGGCGATGCGGCGAACTACGAGCTGGTGTATCTGGTCCCGGACGATCAGGCCAAAGAGTTGCACGGCATCGGCGCGCAGCAGATCCGCACCTTTCCCCGCACCGGGCGCAACGTGCCGTCGTTGCTGCGTTTCGCCTGGCGTTTGACCCAGGTGATGCTCAAGGAAAAACCCGATGTGGTGCATTTGCACAGCACCTTTTCCGGGGTGATCGGGCGATGCGTATGCGTGCTGTTGCGACCGTGGCGCAAGCCGAAAATCGTCTACTGCCCGCACGCGTTTTCGTTCCTGATGGAAAGCTCGCCGACCAAGCAGAAAGTCTATGCGTGGATCGAGCGGGTGCTGCAGAAAGTCACCGACGTGATCATTTGCGTCAGCCAGTACGAACTCGACAAAGCCGCGCGCTTCGGTATCGAGCGCAAGCGCATGAAGCTGATCTACAACGGCATTCACCACAAGGACGACGCGCCGAAAGCGGCGAGTCCCGAGCCGATTCATCTGCTCTTCGTCGGTCGCCTCGATTATCAGAAAGGCTTCGACGTGTTGCTCAAGGCCTTCGCCAACGTGCAACGCAAAGACTTGAAGCTGACCGTGGTCGGCAGCGCGGTGAACGAGGACGCGGTGGAGTGCCCACCGATGGACTCCGTTGAATACCTGCCATGGGTCACGCCGAGCGAAGTGCAGGCGCTGTACCAGAAAGCCGATGCGCTGATCGTGCCGAGTCGCTGGGAAGGTTTCGCCATGGTGCCGCTGGAAGGTATGGCCATGGGTTTGCCGGTGATTGCCAGCAACTGCACCTCGCTGCCTGAACTGGTCACCAATGAAGTCTCCGGTTATGTCTTCCCGTCCGGCGATCACCAGGCGCTGGCCGATGTGCTGACGATCATCCAGAAGCCGCGCTTGCTCGATCTCGGCAACGAAGGACGGAGCATTGTCCGCGAGCGTTTCAGTGCCGCGTTGATGATTCGCCAGACCTACGACCTGTATCGCGCTCCCACTTTTTAAGTAGAACTCAAGCATATGAACGTAACGATTTTGCATGGCTACAGTGCGTCCAACTCCGGTGACGGCTTGCTCGTCGATCTGGCCATCGCGCTGGTGCAGCGCAACTTTGGTGAAGACACCGCGATCAGCGTGGTGGCTTCCGATCCGGATTCTTTCAGCTACTTGCCGCACCCGCGTTTCGACGCGCCGGTGATGGCGGCCAAGGGTTTGGGTCGGGTCAAGCAAGCGGTGTTTCTCAATCAGTCCTACGCCGGTCTGGCGGATCTGTTGAAGAAAACCGATCTGATCGTCGGCGTCGGTGGCGGCTACATGCGCTCGAAAAGCGCCTTCGAACACATCAAGCTGAAACTCGGCCACGCCAAGCAACTGGAAACCGCGATCCTCAGCAAAGTGCCGTCGGTGTACCTGCCGCAAAGCATCGGCCCGTTCCATGGCGAGAGCAGCAAGATCGTCGAACACTACGCCAGCGCCGACGCGGTGTTCGTGCGTGACAATCGTTCTTCGGCGATTTTCGATGCCTGCGCCAACGTCTACCGTGCGCCGGATCTGGCGGTGCAGTCGCTGGCGAGCAAAATCCTTCAGCAAGCGAAATTCACCCGCTGCGCGTCTTCGCCAGCCACCGTGTGCGTGGTACTGCGCAAGCCGCCGGAGTGGAGCAAGGAGAAGAAAGTCGCCTACGTGGCCAACCTGAAGTTGCTGCTGCAGCGCCTGAAGAACAAAAGCAAAGTGGTCTGTGCGGTACAGAGCGCGGTACGCGGCAACGATGACGGCGCTTTTTATCGCGAGTTGGGCATCACTGAAGATCTGCTGTCGTTGAAAGCGACGATTGCCAAATATCAACCGGACCTGGTGATTTCCGTGCGTTTGCACGGCGCCATCGAATCGCTGCTCTCGGGCGTACCGGCGTACCACATCAGCTATGAGCGCAAAGGTTTCGGCGCCTATCAGGACATGGGCGTGGACGACTGGGTGATCAACGGCGGCGACATCAATGTCGACACCATCATCGACACGGTTTACGCGCCGAATGCGCTGTCGAACTTCGGCAAACGCCTGACCGACACCTGCCGTGAAATCGAAGCAAAAACCGTGGCCATGGACGAGATCATCAAGGGTGTCGTTCGATGATATTTCGGCTGCTGCTTCGCGGCGGAGCATTGGGCGCGAAGTTTTTGCTGGTGTTGGCGATCACCCATTACCTCGGTTATGAGGCGCTGGGTTTTTACGGCGTGGTGGTCGCGGCATCGTTGATCGCGTCGAAGTTCTACAGCGTCGGTTTCAGTTCCGAGATCAATCGGTTGATCAGCGTGGCCGGCAGTTCGCGCCGCGTGGTCGACAAGGTTTTGCTGCTGTACCTGGCAGTGGGGCTGGTGCTGTCGGTGGTGACGGTGCTGATTTATTCGCTGTTCCAGACAGTTGAAGCAACCGCTGCGTTGATTCTCTGCGTGACGCTGGTTTTGCTCACTGAGCATCTGTCGTTCGAGATCAATTCGTTCGTGTTTTCTGCGCAGAAAGCCACGGCGGGCGCATTGCTGTTCTTCATCAAGACCGGTCTGTGGGCGGTGTTGGCGGTGGGCGGGATGATGCTCGGTTGGGTCTCGGGAATCGCCAGTGTGTTGTGGCTGTGGGTCGCCGCCAACGTGCTGGTGATCATCGCCGGTTACCTGATCGTGGTGAACGTGCACAAGGGCCGGGTCAGCGAGTCGTTAGCCACGGCCACTGTATGGAAGGCCGGGTTACCGTTTTACCTCGGTACTGGTTTGATCGCGTTGAGTCAGTACGCGGAGCGGTTTCTGATCATTGATCTGGAACCCTACGCCAGCCTCGGTAAATACGTGTACGCATGGTCGGCGGCGAATACCTTGCAGGCGTTGTCGTATGCGGTGGTCGCGGTGGTCGGGATTCCGCTGTTGGCCAAGCGTTTTCAGGCTGATCAGCAGGCGTTCACGGTCAAGCAATTGTTCGTCAACAAGTGGGTGATGCGCTCGCTTGTAGTGTCGGCGGCGGTGGCGGTGGCGATCTATGTGTTTTTCAACGTGGTGCTCGATTACGTCGCCACCAGCGTGCCGCGTCCGGACAATGCGATCCTCGGCGTACTGATTTTTTCCTTCGCTTTGCGCGCGATTGGCGACATCGTCTGGGGCGGTTTGATTGCTTCGAAAAACAGTCGCGTATCGCTCGCCAGCGCGGCGATCTGTCTGCTGGTTTCGGTGCCGGTCAGCTATGTGTTGATCAAGCACTATTCGATTTACGGCGCCGCTTGGGGCAACGTCTTCGCGATCATCGTGCAACTGCTGGTGATTGCCGTTCTGACCCGCGCAACGGCCGGGAAAAAGGCTGCGTTGTCATGGGCCTGAAACTGCCGTGCATCGAGTTTCGTGGCAAGCGACTCGATTCGTATGTGTCGTTCCTGATCCTGTTCACCGGGCTGTTCCTGTCGGTGGCCATGCCGCTGTTGATCCCGCGTGATCCGGGGCCGGATGCGATGACCCTGTGGTCGTCCTACGCGCGAGCCGACAACTGCAACTTCTGGAACCCGTTCTCGCCGGATCGCTCGTCCTACGAGTGTTCGGCATTCCTGCTACGGCCCACCGGGATCAACCTGACCAATGCCTGGGCCTACGGCATGTTCTGCAATTTTTTCCTCACGGCGATTCCGGTGGTGGTGTTTCGGCGCATGCCGTTGGCGATCTTCGGCACCCTGTGTCTGTGGGGCATCGTGCGCTCGTTCTTCCTTGAGAACCTGACCAAGGAAATCATTGTGTCGGTGGCGGTGTTGAGCATTCTGCTCAGCTCGCTGACGCGTAAATATCGCGGCGGTTTTTTTCTCTCGGCAGTGATCTACGGCGTGTTGATCCGGCCTTACTGGATTCTGTTTTCGCTGTCGTGGGTCGGCGTCTGCGTGATGAAAAAGTACGTGTCGCGCACGACGTTCTTCCTGATGTTGTTCTTGTTTTATCTGGCAGTGGCGATGTCGATCCAGCTCGCACTGGGCTTTCCGGTGTCGTCGATTCGCGCCAGTAACAACGAACTGCGCACGGCGGGCGAGGAGGGCTCGAAATCGTTGATCGTGTCGTGGCTCAGCGGCAGCGATTTTGTTTCGCAGGCGCTGGACTCGATGATCATTTTCTTCCGCTTGTCGTTCCCGGTGGAACTGATTCTGCTGTCCGGGCCGGGGCAGGTGATCTTCGTCGCATTGATGATCATGACCGCGCTGCTGCTGTTCAAAGTCATCACCTCGACCGATTACAAAGGCGCGCCGATCCAGACCAAACCCAAGGAACTGATCGCCATCCCGCTGGCGTTTCTGCTGGTGCAAGGGTTGTTCGAGCCGGACTTCGGCTCCTTCGCCCGGCACTTCTCGATGGTGGT
This sequence comes from Pseudomonas sp. VD-NE ins, assembly GCF_031882575.1. Taxonomy (NCBI): domain Bacteria; kingdom Pseudomonadati; phylum Pseudomonadota; class Gammaproteobacteria; order Pseudomonadales; family Pseudomonadaceae; genus Pseudomonas; species Pseudomonas sp. VD-NE ins. The sequence goes on along the minus strand of NZ_CP134772.1, from coordinate 4,501,152 downwards.
GCCGGTGTTGTTCGTCGGCCTGGGTTTGATGCTGCGAGCGAACAAACCTGTGCAGGTCGAATCACGAATTCTGAATTGAGGCAGGTGCTTTATGTCGAGCAAGAAAAAGTCCCTGGAGATTGAAACCCTGCGCGGCCTGGCGTGCCTGTTGCTGGTGCTCTATCACGTCATCGGGCCGCTGGGTGGCGGATTGAAGATCGACATCGGCTCGCCGTTCCGGGTGCTCGCCGATTCGATGGTGTACGTGCGCATGCCGCTGTTCACGTTCATCTCCGGGTACATCTATTCGATCTACAAAATCCGTGGCAATGACTTTTCCGCGTTCTTCAGCGGCAAGGTTCGGCGCCTGATCGTGCCGCTGTTTTGCGTCGGCGTGCCGTTCTCGGTGTTGCAGGCTGTCGGGCCGGGGGTGAACAAGGATGTCGGCGTGATCGACGCGTTGCTGTCGTTCTGGGTGCCGATCAACCACTTCTGGTTCCTGCAGGCGGTGTTCATTATTTTCATGTTCGTCGGGCTGCTGGAATGGCGCGGGATGTTGCGTTCGGCGACGCGGCTGTATGGGCTGTTTGCGTTTGCGGCTGTGTTGTTTCTGTTGCCGCCGTTCAAGTTTGATGCATTCGGGATTAACGGCGCGATTTATCTGTTGCCGTTTTTCGTGGCAGGGATGATTGGCCAGGAGAATGTCGACGCGTTGAAGCAGCGCTTAAAGGTGATCGGGCCGCTCGTGTTTGTACTGATCTCGTTGACGCTGTTGTATGTGGCGGCGATTGATCGTGAGTTGATTGTTGATCGTCGCAGTTTGATCGGTCTGACTGTCGGTTGCGTGTCGTGCATCGCCTTGCTGTCGAGTGATATGCGCTCGAAGGCGCTGACGTGGCTCGGTGGTTATTCCTATGCAATCTTCCTGTTCCATGTGCTGTTCGCGGCGACGTCGCGGTTTGTCCTGGGGCGGTTGGGAGTGAAGGATGAGAGCTTGCTGGTGCTGGGTGGCTTGAGTTGCGGCTTGCTTGGGCCGGTGGTGTTGTCGATGATTTTCAGCCGGTTCAATTTCACTTCGGTGCTGTTCCTTGGGGAACGCGCGGCGAAGAAGAAACCGTTGGTGCCTGTCACTCCGGTGGTGCAGACCCAATCATCCCTGTAACTCCCACCATCCTTGTGGGAGCTGGCTTGCCAGCGATGAGGCCGGGGCAGACACAGATTCATTGCCTGACCCACCGCCATCGCTGGCAAGCCAGCTCCCACAGGTTTTCTCGGTGTACACAGATTTAGCGGATGATCGCGTTAAATGTAGGCCTTCGCCTGCTTGCGATGGCGGTGGGTCAGTCAATGCATTTGTATTGGTTAGACCGCTATCGCGAGCAGGCGAAGGCCTACAGTTGATCTATGTACATCCGGTATTCAGTGGGCCATTCCAGACTGAAGGAAATTTTGCATGTTGGCAGTAGATGACGCTCAACCCGTCGCGGCGTCGGTGGTTCAGGTGGGCGATGCGCGCGAGCGTTTTGCGCAGTGGCGTGAAGGCAAGGCCGGCAAGGTGTTTTCGGTCTCGGTGATCGGCGACAGCTACAGCGCCGGGCAGGATTTCTATCTGAATAAGCTGGTGCAACGCGTGGCCGGGGAGGTGGGTTTTGCCGGGCCGGGTTATGTCGGTTTCAACCACGGCGCGGCGTTGGGCGGCACGCATTTCAAATACACCCGCAGCAGTGACAAGTACTTCGGCGGCGACTGGAAGGTTTCAGACCTGGGGCAAGCGAGTCCGGACAGCCGCACGGTGACAGGCCGGCCCGGCGCATGGTTGCAAGTGGATGCGAGTCCGACGCCGCGCATCGATACCGCTGTCACTCGGGCGAAACTGCTTTATCTGGGCAACGGCGAATCCAGCGAGATCCGCTATCGCTGGTCTCCCGCGCAAGACTGGCAGCCCCTGAAGCTTGAAGGTTCGGGCGTTCAGGAAGTCGCGCTGACAGGTCTCTCGGCAGCGACAGACTGGTCATTCAAACTGGAAGTGGTGAAGGGCGCGCCGACGTTGTTTGGTCTGTGGATGAGCAACGAGCAGAACGGCGTGCGGGTGTCGAAACTGGCGGCCTCCGGCGCGGCCTCTGCGGACTTCTATCACCAGGATCCACAATGGCAGGTGCAGTGGAAAGCCGCTGTGTCGAAGATTCCTGCGGATGTTTACCTGATCATGCTCGGTGGCAACGATCAAGGCTTCGGCGTAAAGCCTGCGCAGTACTTGCAGAACGTTCAGGGGCTGGTGGGGATGCTGCGCGAGATTCAACCGCAGGCGAGCATCAACCTGATCATGCGCCAGGACACCACACGCTCCAGTGCGTATCCGATGTCGGCGTATGCGCAGGTGCTGGAGCCGTGGGCGCGTGAGCAGCATCTGGGGTACGCCAATCTTCAGTGTGCGTTTGGTCCCGACGTCAAACGCTACGCGGCAGCGATGATCGGCCCGGACAAGATTCATCCGGTTCCGGCCACGGGCGGGAAGGTGATTGCTGATTACTTTTATGGCTGGATCATGGGCGCCAAGGAACGTTGCGACGCCGCCCCTAAATAACACGCAAAACCCAGAGCGGTGATCGTTCCCACGCTCCGCGTGGGAATGCCGCCCGGGACGCTCCGCGTCCCTTCGCTGGGTGACGCAGAGCGTCACTGGATGCATTCCCACGCGGAGCGTGGGAACGATCAGGTGAGGGGAGTTATTCGAAGGCGTCTACTTGCTCGAGCAACTCCGCAATCTTCTGCGGCATCAACCGCGTATCGCACCGAGTCTCAACGTTGATGATGATCGCCGGGTCGTTGCAGCAAATCCGCACACGAAAGCGCCAGTCGCTGAAAATCACTTTCAAACCATCACTGTCATCCATTTCCAACGCCTGATCGCCATACAGTTTTTTCAGATGCGCGAGCAGCGGATAGGGATCGCGCAGCGGCCGGCGAATATCGCCGGACGCCGGAAACACGCCAATCCGCTCCACCAGCAGAATCGTGCCCAGCCAGGTTTCGTTGGCGCTGGGCAACGGCTGATGGCGGGACAACCAGCTCATCACCCCGAGGTTACCCACCTCGCGTTCAATCTCTACGGAATGTTGTGCAATGTTCATGGTGGCCTCGTTGGGGGAAGGGAGCCGTCTCAGCGGCCCTTGAGGTAAACGTTTTCGTAGCAGAAATTGGTCGCCTGCAAGTAACCCTCGGCGTCACCGCAGTCAAAGCGCAGACCTTTGAACTTGTAGGCCAGCACGCAACCGTTTTGCGCCTGCTTCATCAGCGCGTCGGTGATCTGGATCTCGCCGCCCTTGCCCGGTTGGGTGTCGGCGATCAGGTCGAAAATGTCCGGGGTGAGGATGTAGCGGCCGATGATCGCCAGGTTCGACGGCGCGTCTTGCGGGGCCGGTTTTTCCACCATGTTGTTGACCCGGTAGATGCCGTCGGACATCAGCTCGCCGGCGATCACCCCGTACTTGTGGGTCTGGTCGGCCGGGACTTCCTGGATGGCAACGATCGAGCAACGGAATTTCTTGTACAGCTCAATCATCTGGGTGAGTACGCCGTCACCTTCGAGGTTCAGGCACAGGTCATCGGCCAGCACCACGGCAAACGGCTCATCGCCGATCAGCGGACGACCGCTGAGAATCGCGTGGCCCAGACCTTTCATTTCCACCTGACGGGTGTAGGAGAAGGTGCAGGTGTCGATCAGCTCGCGGGTGCCGGCGAGGAATTTCTCTTTCTCGGTGCCGCGAATCTGGTGTTCAAGTTCGTAGCTGATGTCGAAATGGTCTTCCAGCGCACGCTTGCCGCGACCGGTGACGATGGCCATGTGTTGCAGGCCGGCGTCCCGCGCTTCTTCAACGGCGTACTCGATCAACGGCTTGTTGACGATTGGCAGCATCTCTTTCGGCATGGCTTTGGTGGCCGGCAAGAAACGCGTGCCATAACCGGCAGCGGGGAACAAACATTTACGAATCATAAAAGTATCCTGGACAGTCATGGAACACAGGCGACAGATGCGCGCACTAAATGAGGGCGTGCAAGTTTGAATATTATTGAACGACTGCTTTAATACCTGAGTCAGGTTGTTAATGGCAATTAGTTGAAGCGGTAAAGCGCGACAATGTTATGAGATGTCGGTAAGTGTGTTATTGGTTATTTTTAGTCGGTATCTGTTGATAGTGATGAGTGCACAGGGAGTGCTAATAAATAGCGGGCAATACAGTGTGACCTGCAAAAATATTTATTGCCAGTCATTGAACTAGTTTTGTTTTCGGTTGTTGTCGCCTGTTTGTGTGGATTGTGACACATCTTCAATGAATCAGGCTTGACACGCTACTTGTCACTCATTCAAAGACGGATCGCGCTATGAAGATTCTGGTAACGGGTGGTGCCGGCTATATCGGCTCGCACACCACACTTGCGCTACTTGAAGCAGGTTATGAAGTTGTCGTACTGGATAACCTTTGCAACAGCAGCGAAGCCGCGTTGCACGCGGTTGAAGGCATTTGCGGCAAGAGTGCCTGGATGATCCGTGGCGATGTCTGTGACCGGGCACTGCTCGACCGGATTTTCCGCGAGCACAACATCGAAGCGGTGCTGCATTTTGCCGGCCTGAAAGCGGTCGGCGAGAGCGTGCGCAAGCCGCTCGAGTACTACGAAACCAATGTCAGCGGCAGCATCAATCTGTGCCAGGCAATGGCGGCGGCGGGGGTGTTCCGCCTGGTGTTCAGTTCGTCGGCCACGGTGTATGGCGAGCCTGAGCAGATGCCGATCCGCGAGGATTTCCCCACCGGCAACCCGACCAATCCTTACGGCCAGTCCAAGCTCATCGTCGAGAACGTCCTGCGTGACCTCAGCCAGGCCGAGCCGCGCTGGAGCATCGCCTTGCTGCGCTACTTCAACCCGATCGGCGCCCACGCCAGCGGGCATATGGGCGAAGACCCCAACGGCATCCCGAATAATCTGGTGCCTTACATCAGTCAGGTGGCGGTCGGCAGCCTGCAAGAATTGTCGATCTTCGGCAACGATTACCCGACCATCGACGGCACTGGCGTACGCGATTACATCCACGTCGTCGATCTGGCGGACGGTCACGTGAAGGCCTTGCAGTCGATCTCCGGGCGCACCGGCATTCATACCTGGAACCTTGGCACCGGCGATGGCTACAGCGTGTTGCAAGTGCTCCACGCCTTCGAACAGGCCTGCGGGCAAGCAGTGCCGTACCGGATGATGCCGCGTCGCTCCGGGGATATCGCCGAGAGCTGGGCCGACGCCTCCAAGGCTGCGAAAGAACTTGGCTGGAAAGCCACGCGCAACTTGCAGGACATGGTGACCGATACTTGGCGCTGGCAATCGAACCATCCCAAAGGCTACTTGCGATGATGGCCATTTAGTCCAATGTTATTTTCAGTCAGCTTGTTAGATAACGTCGGGAAATTACACTGGCAATGCCTTTTGCAAGTCCGTAGATATAAACCTGCCGTTCGACTTTTATCAGTTGGGTAAGACTGTGAAAGAACAACGGATCTTGTTCGCGTTTTTTGCGGACTTGAACTCACCACCGCTAACTCAGGCCAGTTTTTTAACAGGTCGAATGTTAGAAAGGAGTTGATATGAAAAAAGTGATGGCAGTTGCCCTGTTGATGATGTTGAGCAACTGGGCTGCCGCTGCTGAAGCACCGCTGACAGCGGTAACCAATGTAGGTGGCAACGTGGCGGCTTCTCAAGCGCCCGCAGCCAGTACTGCAATGGTTGCCAGTGCTGTAGCGGCGTCTAACAGCGGTGGCAGTGCCAACGGCGGTACCACCGGTACGACGGGTACCACCGGTACAACCGGCACGCATAACTAACAGGAAGTTCTGTTAGTGCAGTACAGGGTCGCCCGACGCAAGTCGGGTGACTTTGTTTTTGGATTCGCCCTTGAATAGCGTAGTGCCATTATGACTCGTAGTGTTTATCTTTTAATGTTGGCAAGTCTCGCTTTGCAAGGTTGCATGTTTTCCCCCGGTCAATACCTCAGCACCAGTGACATCACCCGCCAGGGTGCCAGTGAAAGCAGCCGGGTCGAGCTGATCCCGATCACGCCCAAGCTGATTGCCATGAACCGCGCCACGCAAAAGCGTGAGTCGCTGCCGCCGGAACTGTTGGCGACCCCGGCCGAATACCGCATCGGCAACAACGATGTTCTGTACATCACCGTATGGGATCACCCTGAGCTGACGGCCCCGTCCGGCGCGCAACAACAGATCGATGCCAACGGCCGTCTGGTGCGCTCCGATGGCACGCTCTATTACCCGTTCATCAAGGAAGTCCAGGCCACCGGCCGGACCATCCAGCAACTGCGCTCGGACATTGAACAACGGCTGTCGGCGTTCATCGCCGAGCCGCAAGTGGATGTCGCGGTGTTGCGTTTCGCCAGCCAGAAAGTGGTGGTCACCGGCGCGGTGGCCAAGGCCGGCCCGCAAGCAATTTCCACCAATCCGCTGAGCGTGGTCGAAGCCCTCGGTTCGGCCGGTATCGACACCAACAACGCCGATTTGTCCGGGCTGTTGCTGACGCGCAAAGGTCGCACTTATCCGCTCAATCTCGACTCGCTCAATCAGCAGGATTCCGAGTTGCAGAACGTTTACCTCAAGGGTGGCGATCAGCTGTATCTGCCGTACAACGACAATAAACGCATCTACGTGATGGGCGAGGTCAACCAACCGCGTGCACTGAGTTTCAAGACCGCGACGATGAACCTCACCGACGTGCTCGGTTCGGTCGGCGGCCTGGCCCAGACCACCTCCAATGGCAACGCGGTCTATGTCATTCGTGGCGTGGAAAACCTCGATGTCGAACCGGCCAAGATCTATCAGCTGGAAGCCGAATCGCCGACCGCCATGGCCCTCGCTTCGCACTTCGAAGTGCGTCCTCAGGACGTGGTGTATGTCGGGCCTGCCAACGTGACTCGCTGGAACCGTCTGATCAGTCAATTGGTGCCGTCGGCATCGATTGTCGGCACCGGCGCTTCCGCTGCGAAGAACTGGAGCGAATACAGTAACAACAGCAAATAAGGTCGCCGACTTTGAACATTTTGAAAGTTGGCCTGTGCCTGATGGCGGCCTCGTTGCTGTGCGGCTGTAACCCGCTGATGAGCGCTTCGTTGAACAACCTTAAAGCGGCGGTCGTCGGCCCGGATGAAGTCGACGTGTCGGCGGCTGAAGTGGCCGGGGTCAACTACCCGCAACTGAAACTGACCACGCCGTCCGGCTCCGGGGTGCTGGCGCTGGTGCGCGAGCGCGAAGACCTGCAGTTCTGGGTCGCCTCCGGTAAGCAAGTGCTGCTGCTGCGCAACGGGCTCGCCGTGCGCACCATTGGCCTTGGTCTGGAAGGCGATCTCGATGGCACGCGGCTTTCCGATGACTCGCCGTTCAAGCAGGGCCTGCACCACGTCGCCGACGGTTTCACCACGCGGCGCTGGATCGACCTCTACAAGGGTCAGGAAGTCGGGGTGATCGTCAACAGCCGCTTCTCCCGCCGCTCCGAACAGACCCTGAAGATTCTCGACAAGGAATACACCGTGCTGCGTGTCGATGAGCAGATTGACGCCCCGGCCATCGGCCTGAGTGCGACCAATCGTTACTGGGTCGACCCGCGTGACGGTTTCATTTTGCAGAGCGAGCAGCAATTGACCTCGCAATTACGCGTCAAGGTTGTACAGCTGACCCCTGATAGCAGGCACCTGCCGTGATGCGCCTGAAAATGTTGTCGGCGAGTTTGATGCTGGTCGCGAGTGTGAGTCAGGCGGCCGTTACGGTGTCGGGCGATGTCGCCAATCCCGGGCCGGTCAAGTTGCCACCGGGCGGGCGCTTGCTCGATGTGATCAGCGAAGCGGTGCCGAATGCCGAAGGCTATTGGCTGGCGGGCGGGTTGCTGCGGCAGTCGCTGATCGAGGAGCAAACGCGGCTGAAGGTCGGTGTGCTGTTTGATCTGGATGTGCTGCAACGCATGTCGCTGCTGTTCGACCGGCCGAGTCGTGCGGCGCTGGCGCAGCGCATTGCCGAAGAAGTGCGGAAGATGCCGGTGACGGGCCGACAGATTGCCGATCTCGATCCGGTCGCATTGGAAGTCGGCTTCGCGCGCAACATTCGCCTCGATGACGGCGATCGTCTGATCTACCCGAAACGCGTCGACGAAGTGCAAGTGCTCGGTGCCGTCGCCGAGCCTTGCCACTTGCCGTATCAGCCGTTGCAGGAAGCCCGTGAGTATTTGCAGGGCTGTTCGATCCTGAACGATGCCGAAGCCGATTACCTGTGGCTGATCCAGCCCAACGGCGCGTCGCGTCGCGTCGGCATTGCCCATTGGAATCGCGAGTCCGGGCAGTTTCCGGTGGCCGGCAGCAAGATTCTGGTGCCGTTGAAAAATGATGATCTTGATCCGCCTCTACCTGAACTGAATCAGCAGTTGGCCGAATTCATTGCCACGCAGCTGGCCGAGGTGGTTCGTTGAAGTTACGTTTTGCAGCTGTGTTGTTATTGCCCTGCGGTCTGGCCCATGCCGAGCCGCGCATTACCCAGAATGACTTCGGTGGCACCGGTCTGTTGCAGACGCCGACCGCGCGCATGGCTCCGGCCGGCGAGTTGAGCGTCAACGCCAACCGCACCGATCCGTACAGTCGCTACAGCGTTTCGTTGCAGCCGTTGGACTGGCTCGAAGGCTCGTTTCGCTACACCGCGATCACCAACCGGCCTTACGGCTCGGAGGCCCTCAGCGGTAGTCAAAGTTATAAGGACAAGGCGGTCGACGTCAAAGTCCGGCTGTGGCAGGAAAGTCACTGGCTGCCCGACGTGGCGCTGGGCTTCCGAGACGTCGGCGGTACGGGTTTGTTCTCCAGTGAATTTTTCGTCGCCAACAAACGCTACGACAACTTCGATTTCAGCGCCGGTATTGCCTGGGGTTACCTCGGTAATCGCGGCGACATGGACAACCCGTTGGGCTACGTCAGCGATCGCTTCGATACCCGGCCGGCGCTTGAAGGGACCGGTGACGTTAACTCGGGTTCGTACTTTCGTGGCCGGCCGTCATTTTTCGGTGGCGTGAGCTATCAGACGCCGTGGGATCGCCTCAGCCTGAAACTCGAATACGAAGGCAACGATTACAAAAACGAACCGAAGGACAACGAGATCAAGCAGGACTCGCCGATCAACCTCGGCGCAGTGTTCAAAGTCACCGATTCGGTCGATGTCAGCGCGGCGTGGGAGCGCGGTAATACGGCGATGTTTGGCGTGACCTTCCACACCAATTTTGTCAGCCGCAAGGCACCGGCCAAGACTTACGATCCGACCCCGGAACCGCTGCCGGCGAAAGCGCCGACCACGGCGATGGATCAGGTCAACTGGGCTAACGTCTCGCAACGCTTGCAGCAGAATGCCGGCTACAAAGTCGAGCGCATCACTCAGCGTGATTCCGAGCTGATCGTGTATGGCGAGCAGCAGCGTTACTTCCATTCGTCCAAGGCTGTCGGGCGCGCGAGCCGGATTCTCGACAACAGCGTCAACGACGACATCGACTGGTTCACCGTGGTCAACAAGCGCTACGACCTGCCGCTGGAAGAAACCAGCGTGCCGCGCCAGACCTTCCGCGAAGTGATCAACAACGAGGAGCCGTTGCAGTCGTTGCACCGCACCACCGAGATCAACCCGGCGATGCCGCACAACGAGAAAACCCTCTACACCGAAGCGCCGCAGCATTTCAGTTATGGCGTGGGGCTGGGCTTCAAGCAGAACGTTGGCGGCCCGGATGGCTTGCTCTATCAATTGAGCGCCGATGCCGACGCTGAATATCGCTTTAACCGCAACACCTGGTGGAGCGGTTTGCTCAGTGCCAACCTGGCCAACAACTTCGACAAGTTCACCTATGACGCGCCGAGCGGTCTGCCGCGTGTGCGCACGGATTTGCGTCAGTACCTGACCACGTCTAACACGACCATGCCGTTGTTCCAGGTCAGCCATGCCGAGCAGTTGGATAAAGACTGGTATGGCATGGTGTATGGCGGTTATCTGGAGTCGATGTTTGCCGGTGTCGGCGGTGAAGTGTTGTTCCGCCCGACCGGTGAGCGCTGGTCGGTGGGCGCGGATCTGAACTGGGTGCGTCAGCGCGATTTCGATCAGGGTTTTGCCCTGCGCGATTACTCGGTGGTGACCGGGCATGTCACGGCGTATACCGATTTGCCGTTCGATACTTTGGCGGCGGTGAGCGTCGGGCGTTATCTGGCCGGAGATTGGGGCGGCACGCTGGACATCTCGCGCGAGTTTTTCAATGGCGTGCGCTTCGGCGCGTGGGCGACGATCACCACGGCGGGTAGCGCGGAGTATGGCGAAGGTAGTTTCGACAAAGGCATCTACCTGTCGATCCCGTTCGACGAAATGATGAGCATGTCGACCATGCGCCGCGCCAACCTGGTCTGGGCCCCGCTGACCCGTGACGGTGGCGCGCGACTGAATCGCAGCTACCAACTGCACTCGATGACCGATAGCCGGGAAGGGGACATGTTTTATCGGAATTTCGAGAAGATCACTGAGTAAGCGCGGATCACCGAAGCACCCCATAAACCTGTGGGAGCGAGCCTGCTCGCGAAAGCGTCCGACCAGCCGATATCTCCGCTGCCGGACTCACCGCCATCGCGAGCAGGCGAAGGCCTACATTGGTTATTTGTCACAGCACAAATCCCGAACCAACCCCGAATCCCTGTGGGAGCTGGCTTGCCAGCGAAGAGGCCGGCACATTCAACATTGGTGTTGCCTGACCCACCGCCATCGCGAGCAGGCGAAGGCCTACATTGGTTATTTGTCACAGCACAAATCCCGAACCAATCCCGAATCCTGTGGGAGCTGGCTTGCCAGCGAAGAGGCCGGCACATTCAACATTGTTGTTGCCTGACCCACCGCCATCGCGAGCAGGCGAAGGCCTACGTTGGTTATTAGTCACAGCACAAATCCCGAACCAATCCCGAATCCCTGTGGGAGCTGGCTTGCCAGCGATGAGGTCGGCACATTCAATATTGATATTGGCTGACCCACCGCCATCGCTGGCAAGCCAGCTCCCACAGTTTTTGCATTCACCCGCAATCCAGCGCCGCTCCCAAATCCCACGCACAAAAAAGGGGACTTTCGTCCCCTTGCGGTATCCAGCTTCAAACCTCAGTAAATATCCTTCGACAGCAACGTAAACGGTGTCTTCACCAGGATCTTCAGATCCAGCCACAACGACCAGCTGTTGATGTACTGCAGGTCAATCTCGACACGCTTCTGCATCTTGTCGATGGTGTCCGTCTCACCACGGCAGCCGCTGATCTGGGCCAGCCCGGTGATCCCCGGTTTAATCCGGTGACGCGCCATGTACGCGAGGATTTTCCCCGAGTAGTAGTTGTTGTGCGCAACAGCGTGCGGGCGTGGGCCGACCAGAGCCATATGCCCTTGCAGCACGTTGAACAGTTGCGGCAATTCGTCCAGCGAAGTGCGGCGGATAAAGCGGCCGACTGCGGTAATGCGCGAATCATTACGGCTGGCTTGCTTCACGTCACGGTCATCGTGAACACGCATCGAGCGGAACTTCCAGACCTTGATCACCTTGCCGTTCCAGCCATGGCGATCCTGTTTAAAGAACACCGGGCCAGGCGAGTTGATCTTCACCGCCAGCGCAATGATCAGCAGGATCGGACTCAGCGCGATGATCGCCAGGAAGGCCACGGTTTTCTCGACCAGGCTCTTGCTCAAAGCAGCGGTAGGGCGGCTGGTCAGCGGGCTCTCGTTCAAGTAGATCGCTGGCAGACCGTCCACGACCTTCACCGAGTGATTGAGCAGGGTCAGACTGTTCAAGTCCGGCACCCACACCACATCGACGTTGGCGCCGAGCAAATCGCCATAAATCGCTTCGATTTTCGCGGCTTCACACAACGGCAGGGTGATGTACAAGCGACGGATGTCGTGCGCCTCGATCAGCTCCAGCAGTTGCTCCTGATCGCCAACAACGCGCGGTGCATCCGAACCCAGCGCAGACACATCACCATTGCTGACCAAACCTACCAACGGCAGATTTTCCAGTTGGCTGAGCTTCTTCGCCAGACCCAACGCCAGTTCGCCGGTGCCGACGATCAGCGTCTTGTGCTCGCTTTTCCGCGAGCGCTGGTAGTACTTGGAAAACGCATGCAGCGGAGCGTAGAGAAACGCCTGACCGAGGAAGCCATATACCGCCCAGCTCAGAATCACCTGCCGCGAAAACAGCTCATCGGCCTGGCAGACAAAGGCGATGCACGCCAGCGCCGCCATGGTCATCGACCAACCCATAAACAGTCGACCAAGACCGGTCAGGTAATTGTCACGCTTGCGATAAACACCGCTAAACGTATAAGCCGGCACCGACGCCAGTACCGCCAGCGTTGCACACATCCGGTAGTAAAACGCGACCGTACCGGTGTGCTGCTCGGCGAGTATGAACAACAGCGTCACCACAAAGCCTTGTGCCAGCGCCCATTGGCCCCAAAAGGTCAGTCCCTTGAGGCCTGTGCTTCGATTGATACTTAGAGAAAGATCCATACGGTATCCCCAAAAGACGTCCATTCAGGTTTCAACAGTTGAAATCCGAGTTGTTATGCAGACTTATTGTTTTTGTTCTAACGAGTGTCCTGAGGTAACAACATCGATATGCCGAACTGTCGTCAGTCAATAGACTAAGTTATTGGCTGGAATGGTGTCTGACGAGTTCTAACAAGATGGCACAGTGCCAACTTTTTAATAATTAAATAGAAGGGTGTTAGAAAAGGTCGTAGAGCGAGGGGTGAATAAAGTATGTTGTATTTGTTACTGTTGGAGGGGTGGAGGCAGGGAATGTTTAATTCAAGGAGGAAGATGAAGCCAAACAGAGTGCTCTTGTTGTTTTTGTAATCGCACTTTTTCTGTTTGTTCTGTTCGTGGAGATTTTCGTGGTTACGCGACGATTTCCTGAATCAGGCAATAACCGCGGTTTCTGACGGCACGAAACAGTCGCTCTCCATTACTGGCGCTTTTGAATTTGTCTTGCAAGCGACTCAGGCACATTTCCAGACCGCGATATTGTTCCGGTTCTCGACCGATGCTGAGGATCAGCTCGTCACGACTGACAACACGCTCTTCATGGCTGAGCATTTTCCTGACCAATGCTGTTTCCAGGCCAGTCAGGTTGATTTCGACACCCTCTTTGACCAGTGCACCCTGAGCCGGATCAAGATGCCAGGTTTCATTGCCGGGCATATCACCTTCAATGGCGGGCGGCATATTGCGGGTTTCCCCGGTGATGGCCGGGACATTCTGGAAAGGATTAGCCGATTGCGCTGCCCGCCATTCGGACTCGAGCGTGGCCAGTATTCGCTGAGTATCATGTTCGATACTGCGCGGGGCGTTTTTGCGACTGATGCCTGGATATGTGAACTCCATCACCATTGGAGCGGAAGAGGGCGAATCAACCCCTTCAAACGAATTGAAACGTTCACTGGACAGCATGCTCTCCAGTTCACGTTGCGACGTTGTACTGTGAGTCACGACAACAAAATATTTCCTTGGGAGGGTTGTACTAGTTTCCATGTCTCTCTCCTAAATACACACCAAAATTGGCTAAAAGAAAAATCGGCAGGCGAGCAATGACTTCCTCGGAAGTAATCGATAGGCAGGGTCTGGGCCCAAGATTGGCCCTCGATAAATTCCACTCGATCTGCTGCTATGTTATGGAGTTTTATTGTTATGGGTCGTGTTGTCGCGCTCATTCAATTGCTTGATTTCAAACAGGCGTGAAGCAGAACAGGAGCTATATGGTTGCATCAGACGATCCTTCGTACGTATGCAAAAGGGAAGGCTGCCCGAGAGTCAGGCAGTCGATATCAGACCCCGCAGCAGGCGATAGCCATAGCCGCGAATGCTCTGAATCGCGTTTGTACCATACATGTCCTTGATTTTTCCACGCAAGCGACTGATTGATTTCTCCAGTGCGCGAGGGTCGTAGAAATTGGTATTGAGGCCCATGATGCTGGCGATTTCATCATGGCTCAGAATGTGGTTGCTGGTTTGCGCGAACGCTTCGAGGATCTTCATTTCGGCAAACGAGATATCGAGTTTCTTGCTGGTGCCCATCAGACAGATACGGGTCGGATCAAGCGTCAGATCGATATCGCGTTGCCATTCTTCGCTATTGAAGAACTCGCCCAGCAACTCGGCGCCATCGTCGGAAAGGGTATTGAGCTTGATACAAACATCCGCGCCAGCCAGATAATATTTGATCTTGTTGAAGGCGCCGCGACCGGTGATGACCGCGCAAATGATCGGCTTCAAGTTGTCGCTGCGCAGGTTCTCGACCAGCGCAAGATTGTCTTCGAGGGCCTGGGGGCTGTCGATAACCAGGAAGATGGCTCGATACGAACCAGACTGTTCATTCAACTGATATGAACTAGTGTACGCATCGGCTTCGAGCGCCATATCAGTGCGTAAATGCTGGGCGACTAGCGCTTTGAAATGTTCAGCCACGCCACGGGTACGACCCAGAGTAAGAACACCAGGTTCGTCATTTGTCGGGCGCGGACTTCTAGTCGCCAAGTTCCCTGAGAGCATCATGCATTGACTCGAATTAAGTGCTGACATCGGGATGTTAAAGCACCGGTTCTCATCTGTGACTGACAATTGGTAACATTCACGCGATTTTTAGACGTGGCTCCCGAGTTTTCTAACAATAATTAAGCTTTTCAAGCTTTTAGTTGATTTTCTCGGAGGGGTGAACTACTGCTTAGATGGTGGCGATATGCAATGGTGCCACTATTTTGAGCTTATTGCGATGGCTTTGTCTATGTCCATCTGCCACTGTCTGGCCATCTCTGCATAATGTGATATTGATCACACTTTATTGCCAGAGCAACTTTTTTCTGCAAAAAGGCCTAAATATTTTCTGCGTAGTTCGTCAGCCGACGATTACTAACATGGCTTGAGTGTGTCTTTTAATAAGACGTAATCTTTGTGGCTGATGAACTTTTGCGTTTATGTATGTCAATGGTCTCACTGCAGATACTCAACCCCTGAGTGTTATTACCCGGTCGCTCGCCCAAAGAGCGCTCTGACGGAGGATTAATGGATTTCTGGACCCTTTTCCAGGTGTTGATATTAGGTGCGGTAGAAGGCCTGACCGAGTTCCTGCCGATCTCGAGTACCGGCCACCAGATCATCGTCGCCGACTTGCTGGAATTCGGCGGTGAACGCGCCATGGCCTTCAACATCATTATTCAACTGGGTGCCATTCTTGCCGTCGTCTGGGAGTTTCGACCGAAGATCTTCGACATCATCAAAGGCCTGCCTACCGAACGTAATGCGCAACGCTTCACCCTCAACTTGCTGATCGCCTTTCTGCCCGCCGTGGTCTTGGGCGTATTGTTCGCGGATGCGATCCACGAATACCTGTTCAACCCGATCACCGTCGCCGTGGCACTGGTCGTCGGCGGCATCATCATGCTGTGGGCCGAACAGCGCAGCCATGTGATCAGCGTCGAACACGTCGACGACATGCGCTGGTCTCACGCACTGAAAGTCGGTTTCGTACAATGCCTGGCGATGATTCCCGGCACCTCGCGCTCCGGCTCGACCATCATCGGCGGCCTGCTCTTCGGCCTGTCGCGCAAGGCAGCCACTGAGTTCTCGTTCTTCCTCGCCATGCCCACCATGGTCGGCGCCGCCGTGTACTCCGGCTACAAATACCGCGACCTGTTCCAGCCCAACGACCTGCCAGTCTTCGCCCTTGGCTTCGTCACCGCGTTTATCTTCGCGATGATCGCCGTACGCGGCCTGCTCAAGTTTATTGCCAACCACAGCTACGCCGCGTTCGCCTGGTATCGGATCGCCTTTGGTTTGTTGATTCTGGCAACGTGGCTGTTTGGCTGGGTCAACTGGACCGCCGCAGCGGCCGCCTGATCACTGAGCGCTGATCAACGCCGCAACGGCGAGATCGTTTAGCGCCGAATCCGGCGACTCCTGGCGGAAGCGCTGCAAGGCCGACGTGAAATACGCGGCCTGCAGCATGCCGTCGCTGGCCAGATAGAGTCGCGCGTCTTCTTGCTCCTCGGCGGAGTAAACGCGCTTGTGACTGTCGGTCGTTTCCTGGCTAGACGAAATAGGTGCAAGGATTAAAGACACCAAAGTGAAGCCGGAAAACTGCGTCACCTCCCACGGCGTATCGGTACGGCCCATGCAAAAGCCGTCGCAGTGCGCATAAACGTCGGAAGTGAAACTGAACAAAGCGAGGAGGGTGAAACGCTTGAAAGCAGAAAAAGTAAACGCGGGCATAAACGAAAGACATCCTGTCAGTACAACAAAACAACGGGCGACGCTCATGCATCGCCCGCACATTCAAAACTTCAGTCAACGACCTTCAAGCAACTCAGCCGCCTGATCCAGCAACGCCAGCGGATCCGTGGCCTTGTGAATGTCCACCGACAACAACTGACGGAATTTCCGCGCCCCCGGGAACCCCGTGCCCAAGCCCAGCACATGCCGCGTGATGTGATGCATCGCCCCACCCGCCAGCAAATGCTCGGCTATATAAGGACGCAACTGCGCCAACGCCTCAGCCCGACTGGTCACCGGCGCCGAACTGCCAAACAACTGCTGATCCACCTCCGCCAGCAAATACGGATTGTGATAAGCCTCACGCCCCAACATCACACCGTCGAACGTCTGCAAATGCTCATGGCAAGCCTCCATCGTCTTGATCCCGCCATTCAGCACAATCTCCAACGCCGGAAAATCCGCCTTCAGCTGCGCCGCCACGTCATAGCGCAACGGCGGAATGTCACGATTCTCCTTCGGCGACAACCCCTCCAGAATCGCAATCCGCGCATGCACGGTAAAACTGGTGCACCCGGCATCGCGGACGGTGCCGACGAAATCACACAGCTCCGCGTAACTGTCCCGACCGTTGATGCCGATGCGGTGCTTTACCGTTACCGGAATCGACACCGCGTCTTGCATTGCCTTCACACAATCCGCCACCAGTTGAGGGTGACCCATCAGGCACGCGCCGATCATGTTGTTTTGCACACGATCGCTTGGGCAGCCGACGTTCAGGTTTACCTCGTCGTAACCGTGTTCCTGGGCCATACGCGCGCAGGCAGCCAGGTCCAGCGGAACGCTACCGCCTAATTGCAATGCGAGAGGGTGCTCGGCTTCGTTGTGACGGAGGAAGCGTTCGTGATCGCCGTTGAGGAGTGCGCCGGTGGTGACCATTTCGGTGTAGAGCAGGGCGTTCTTCGACAGGAGGCGTAGGAAGAAACGGCAATGGCGGTCGGTCCAATCCATCATGGGCGCAACGGAGAACCTTCTAGACAGCGTAGAGCCGGTGTTTGTTGGGTATATAGCTGATTTATGTACCATTTTGCTCTACGTGTTCTAGGCCGATTTCAGGGGGTAAATAGGCGTTTTCTGAGGTCGGTTGGTACAATGTACCAATCACTTTTCCAATTGTACCAGTTGACGATGGCCACGATCAGAGCACGGAAACGCACCGACGGCAGCACCAGTTACACGGCACAGATACGCCTGTTTCGCGATGGGGCGCAAGTTTACCAAGAGAGTCAGACCTTCGCCCGAAAACAGGCCGCACAGGCTTGGGTGCGTAAAAGAGAAACCGAACTGGACGAACCAGGTGCGATCGAGCGGGCGAACCGACCTGGTGCGACGATCAAGGAGATGATCGATCGCTACCTGGCCGAAATGACCAAGGCGCGCCCTCTCGGGAAAACGAAGCTTGGCACGTTGAGGGCGATCAGCGAGTCCTACCTGGGAAAGTTGAACGACAGAGATATAAGCAGTCAGCACCTGGTCGAGTATGCGTTATGGCGCATGGGCAAGGAGGGTGGGGGCGTTCAGCCTCAGACCGCTGGCAACGATCTCGCACACCTGGGCGCGGTTCTCTCGATCGCTCGCCCCGCTTGGGGTTATGAGGTGGATCCGCATTCAATGGCGGACGCGCGTCGAGTATTAAAAAAGCTCGGTTACAACATGAAAAGCCGCGAGCGCGATCGCCGGCCAACCCTGGACGAACTCGACAAACTGCTTACGCACTTCCGGAGTATCCAAACCCGTCGTCCAACTTCTATCAACATGCTTAAGCTGACGGGCTTCGCGTTGTTTTCTACACGTAGGCAAGAAGAGATTACTCGGATCCTTTGGGATGACTTGGACGAAGCTGGCCAGCGGGTGCTGGTCCGTGACATGAAGAATCCAGGCCAGAAGGTCGGTAACGACGTCTGGTGTCATTTGCCGCCAGAAGCTTGGGCGATACTTCAGACCATGCCTAGAGTGTTGCCTGAGATTTTTCCTTACAGCGCTGAATCCGTGTCCACGTCTTGGACAAGGGCTTGTAAAATCCTGGGCATCGCAGATCTGCACTTTCACGATCTGCGCCACGAAGGCGTCAGCCGGCTGTTCGAAATGGACTGGGATATTCCGCGAGTGGCGAGTGTGTCGGGACATCGAGATTGGAACTCGATGCGCCGTTATACCCACCTGCGCGGGCGAGGGGATGTTTATGCAACTTGGGAGTGGTTCGAGCGGATCCTGCAGGCGCCCGTAAAGCTGGGCGCCAAAACGTTGAAGTGAGTTAGCTGCTGCGTGGCGCGCTATTCAGTTGGTTACTTTCTTTGACTGCTGCAGCGCGCTGCTCATCCAGGTAAGCCGACAGGTCTGCAATGTGAATACCTTTCGCGCTTTTCTGACTCGGCTCCATGCGAGTGATAGGGAGCTTTATCTGGCCGGCCCCCACTTTGCGTTGGAACATGTCTGTTGTCAGGTGCGTGAAATAATCCTGACACACTCGATCCAGCGGAATTACCACTTGGCTATTGTATTGAGCCATCAGTACAAACAACGTTTTCATAGTGCGATTCCTTCGAGTGGGTGAGGTCGATCAATCGGGGTTAGGTTGGCTGTTGAGTTGCCAGCCAGTAGTTGAGCGACAACAGCGAACTCTGCCGCGTCGATGTCGCCCAACTCCTTGGCGAAAGTGGTAAGGCATTCAAGACGGATACGCGCTACTTCGGTTTTCCGTACCCGATAATCAAACAGTGCTGTTCCTACGATTCTGATAGCCATCAGATGCCGAGTGTGGGAGTCACTGTTGTTAAGTGTGTTAGCCTTCGAATCACTGCCGCTTTGGTGCTTTACTTCCATGGTGTTGCCCTCGGTGGTGGTTGATGTCGGGGAGGTGCAACTCCTCGACATCGCTTCTTTTTTCCGTCAGTCCTGGCGGGCCAGGTGAATAATTAGGTCGGCGTACTTCAGATCTTCCTCAGTGCAGGACTGCCATTCGAGTACTCTCAAAATCTGCTGTGGGCTGCACGCGTCCACCAGGATTTCGCGTTGGCCACCTGCGGCACGAACCTCAAGAATCTGGAGCAGTCCGTCCTCCCCATAAGCACCGGCCTGAATGACCGGCTGGCATTCGCCGATCCCTTCTAACCGGTTCTGGATCTCCTGCAACTTGCTTGTTTTGCCGTCGCCGGCATTGCCCATAAAGACTTGGATTTGCATCGGTTTAGCCTCCTTTTCACGCTTTGAAGATCCAGCACTTGACTGTGGTAGGGCGACCCGGCGCCAAGGGTGTCCTGCTGTTCATGGCTGCGCGGACTGCGCTATGTACGGCCTTGTTTGCTTCCAGAAACTTGTGCGAGCGGGACTCTTTCAGTAGGTCACGCAGGGTGGCCACGTCCGCCAGTTTCTGTTTGTGTTCAGCAGCTCGTTCGCTGAATTCGTTGAGGTTTATCGCGATGACGCTCGGGTCACTGCTGTGATCAACCAAGGGGTCATCGTTGAGTGATTCGAGGTAGTCGTAGACTTCCCAGAATTCAGCAACGGCCGGGTGGTCGGAGCTGATTGACGCCTGGCGCTCGATCGCCATGCGGACGATTTGGCGCTGGGTCGCGGCTATTTGAGGCTCATCCAGTTTTAGGACTAGGCGCAGTGCATCGAGCAGCGAAAGCAACTGAGCGTGGTTCTTGCTGATGCGCTCCACGCGGATGTAGCCGCGCAGGTCATAACCACAACTGGTGCAGTTGCCCTGGTCGCTGACATAGGCCGTACTGCAGGCAAAGCAATGCGTGTGCAGGCGGCGCAGCTTGGCTTCGTGTTCGGGCATGCGCTGGGCGAACAGATCGAGTACGGCAGATTCTTTGCCCACCGCTTTCAAGAGGAAGTGGCTGAGGGTGCCGCCGTCCAGTGCGTTCAACTGGTCAGCGGCCGCACGGCTTTCCGGGGTGACAGTCGGGCGTACAAAGTGCAGCTTTACGATGCGCGTCATGATCGCTTCGTGAGCCACCACGGCGGCGTTCTGGCTGATGGCTATCGTTCCCCGAAAGGGCGGTTCGTACGTCTCGTTGCCTGCCGTCTTGACGCCTTTGGTGGCCAGCGTGCCGCCGCCGTAGAAGTCTTTCAGCTCATCCCATTCGAAGGTTTTCGCGTGTGCCCGATCGTCGCTGTGGCGGTCGGCCTCAAGAAACACCACCGGCATGCCGGAAACCTGGCCCATCAGGCGCGAGCGTCCGGCTTTGGTCGATTTCATCGGGTCGAAGCCTTCATAGCCTTCGCGCCCGAGCAGCTTCCACAGCAGGTTGAGCAGGGTGGTTTTGCCGGCACCGGCTTCACCGGTGGCCTCCAGAAACGGAAAGGACTGATAACGCGCGCGAATCTGCTCGCAGAACAGCGAGCCGAAAAAGAACACCAGCGCGACGAAGCCCTGGGCGCCGAAGCAGGTCCACAACAACCGCACCCATTGCTCGTTGAAGTCTTTGCCGTCCCGCTGCAGCTTGATGGGAACACCTTTCTGCAGGGTTTTCAGGCGCAGCTTGCCGAACTCGAAATAGTCTTCGCTGTTGACCTTGTAGGTGGTGCCGTCCTTGATTGCGATATCGCCGTAGACGTAGCAGGCGTATTCCTTGCTGTAGCCCACGTAGTCAATGGTCGACACGGTTTTGATGCCGAACAGTTGGTCCTTCATCAGCTTGTCGAGCTGCTGGCCGCTCCCCGTGAACATGGCGCCGGCGGCCATGCCGAGCAGGCGCTTTTTGAATTCACTGGCGGCGGACAGCTGGCCGCTGGTGAAGGTGTTTTTCACGCTTTCGGAGTCGTGGGGGAAGTCCACGCGCAGGTAATACCAGGACTCGTCGGTGACTTCGTTGCGCTGAAAGTACAAGGCTTGCGGGTAGCAGTTGGCAATCTCCACGACGCTGCCGGACTGCTGTAGCGCCTTCTCGCGCTGTTGCGCCTGGTTGAGCAACTGGTCGTCGTGGTTCTCGCTGTCCTCGATGTCGGACATGGCCCGGTTGAATTTCTCCATGTCCAACTTGAACCAGTACAGACGGCTGCCAAAGCCCAGGTGAAATTCCCCGCGCTTGTTCCAGTCGTACATGAGCAAGGCCTTTTCGGCTGCGCTCTCTGCCAGCAGCAGGGCGCCCTGATGGCGGGCCTGTTTGAGGTCCGCTGCGATCTGTTCGGCGCGCTTGGTGTCGTCCTGAATAAAATTCCAGCGCTGGTGCAGGTCGTTCCAGTCAGACTTGCGGCCGTCACGTTGCGGGATCTGTGCTGACTCGCAGACGAAACCGAGGGCACGGGCTTCGCGGACCCAGCGCCGGGTGTAGGCGTTGGCGCTCGGTTCGTTGTCCAGCGCCCAGACCAATTTAGGCAGCTTGCCGCTTTCGCGGGTTTTGATCAGCGCCTTAAGCGAGTCCCCAGGGAACGCGTTGGACGACATGGCCGATACGGCCGCGATGTCGTTGTGCACCAGAGCGATGGCGTCAAAGATCCCTTCGACAATCCAGATTTCCTTGACCTCGAGCAGGTCGACGCAAGGGGGGCACCACCAGACGCCTCGATAGCTGTCCTTGGATTTGAAGCGCGCCTTCATCTTGCCGAAACGGTGCGGCTGATCGATCAGTCGTTCCCACCAGCCGCCTTTTTCCAAGGCGAAACGCACTGTGGCGCTGCCGGCGTTGTGGTCAGGCGAGTAGAAGCTTTCTTGAGTGAACCAACCCTGAATCAGTTCAAATCTAAAGCCTCGGGCGTACTCCAGATAAGCCCGTGCAGTGGCGTTGGGGTGCTGGTCCGTCGCCGGCGCACGCTTGCTCCAGTCCTCAAACAGATCGTCGTACAGCTCTTTCACGTGCAGGGTGTGGCCGCACTTTTCCGGGCGACCACAGATCACCATCCATGGTGTATCGAATCGGGAATACAGCTCCTTTTTCTTGCACTTGGGGCAGGTGCCACCGCGCATGTAATCGGTGCCTACGCGGTGCTTCAGTCCGAAATCGAACTGGAGGCGTTGCAACACGTCGTGGCGGAGATCTTCTTTCATGATTACTTCACTGCTTTGAGGCTGAGGGAGAGGGCGGCCATCAGGCGTTTCTGGGCGGCCATCACCGGAGTTCTTTCGAGGATTGAGCTGTGCCGTTTTTCTTGCGGGACATACCGGTACTCATCCGCATACCAGTAGTTGTTGAGGCTCAAGCGGTACTGCTCACGCATCGCAGCCAGAAGTGCTTCGGCCTCTGCAGGTGGCAGCTGGGTGGTCAGAATTACGGCGTTTCCCATCTTGAAACCTCGATTTCGGGCGCAGCTCACCCAAACCCACGGAGTGCGGGGCAGGCGTTTGTTTGAGGGTTGGTGTTACGAGTTGGCTGAGCGAAAGCGGCCAAGGTCCGGCGCGTTGATGATTCGCTCATAGATGAGGCTGACCGGTACGGCCCATTGTCGGCCGGTGACCGGATCAACGATCACGGTGTGCGTCGACGTGCTGCTCTGGATATTCAGGCGTTGCCGATCGCGAACGGCGACCATGGTGGTGCCTGCTAGGTGAACGATCTTTTCAGCGACCTGCGTTTGCACGTCGTAGTCTGCAACCAGGTGTTGAACAGCCCGGCTGAACAGTTGCTGATCGTCGCTCAGGTGTTCGCAGTGGTGACGCTCAAGAAACGCCAGCGCGGCGCTCTGCAGGACATCCTGGTATTCCGGTACTGCAGACAAATTGTTCATTGAGCCTTTCCTGCGCGGTAGAGAGCGATGGAAGCCAGCACTTCTGCGTGCCTTGCTGCTACGTGGAGGTTATGCGCGTCCATGATGAATTCGGCTTCTTCATCACTGATCGAACCGTCTTCAAGAGCGGCAGCAATTGCTTGATCAACACACCCTCGCTTTGCAGAAACCTGCACGGAGCGTTTGTAGAGTTCGACATTGTCAAGCGTTCCAGGATCAGCCACTGGTACGAACAGTCCCCCGTACATCGACGCGACGTAATTGGGGAAGTGCTGAGTTCCACAGTCCTGCTCGAGCATGAAAACTTGTGAGTCGCTGAGAGGGCTGCATCCGGCGTTTTCGTAGGCATGGTTGTCGAACTTTTTGAGCTTAAGTCCCAAGCGCGCAGCAGCGGCTTCGCGTCCGCCGGTGTAACTGCGGATGATCTCGCTCATGACTTGCTTGCGGGTATCTAGGATTGGACTTTTCAACTTCTACTTTTCCCTGTTGAGCGCCGCGATTACTGTTCAATTACGCCGTCTTTGATGCCTAGCAACACCGCGGCGCGATGTGCCTCCCCTCGGCGACCTTTGATCCGACCGTTCAAAAGGTCGCTGACCAAATTTTTGTTCAGCCCATGCTTGCGACTGAATTCCGCGATACTCAGTCCCTTTCGATCGAGAGCCGCCCGGGCTTGCTCGTGCGTAATGGTGGCGGGCATAGTGTTCCCTCTGTTCATTTGTGTTTGTTTGCGTTTGTCTGTGGTGATTCTTGGTCAAAAAAATGATCAAGTCAATGGTGGTGACTAAAAAAATGCTCATAGCGGATCGAGTAGGTGAACGCCTCAGGGAAGAGCGCGAGCGCTTGGGGTTAAATCAAACAGAGTTTGGAGTCCTACTGGGAGTCAGTAGGGGAACGCAAAAGAACTACGAACTGGGAGCCAGCTCCTTAGACCTTCGTTACGTCACGGCCCTGGAAGAAAAGGGGGTAGATGCGGCGTATGTGCTTACGGGACGTCATGCGACACCATTGGGCCAACTTTTTAGCCCCTCGGAAGAACAGATGATCATGCAATTCAGGTCGATCCCTGATGATGATCAGAAGGCGATTCGTCGTTTCCTTGAAGCGATGGCCGACGACGCCGCCCGGCACCGGTCTTAACTCGCAACAATCCCGCACAGTCATTGGGGTATCTCTTATTCCAATGCAGTTGCGCACCCCCCATAAAGTCCATTCAGCAATGCACTTTATGGAGTAGTTAGCATGTTGGATCGCAAGAAGAACGATCACATCAACCTCGAACACGCCGGGTCGGAAACTACCGTACTCACGGACATTGAGCGTCGACTGATCGATCTGTATCGCCGGCTGAGCCGAATTGAACAGCAACAGGTTCGTCGCGTGGCCGAGATACTGGCAATCAACCCAAAGGAGAAAGTAGAGGGCTGACCGTCATTCCTTGAATGATCCCGATCGCCGGCGCTATAGCGTTGGCGGTTTGTAACTACGCCACCGCCTGCGATTCCAACTGCTCGAAAAGCTCCCGCTGCTTCGCTCGGGGCATTTCCCGCAAGCGATCGATCAACATCCGCTCGAATGTCTGCGATGACGGACTGAGCGTGTGCGAGAACGTCAGATTTGCCACCCATGTGTGCCCGCACTTTGCGTCGAGGCACTGGCAGTACAGTTTTACAAAGGCTCTGGTTACCTCTTCCCGCGAGGCAATCCGGCCCTTGTGTCCGCAATTGCATACAACTCTCATTGTGTCCCTCCCCAGGGGCAGCTGATCGCCACCATATTGCCACAATATGTAGTGGCTTTCTCTCCGTCTGGTTGTTCATGTAGTGGTATCCACTGCTTCAGGAATAGGCCTCCAGCTAAAGCGCCTGTCTTCTCGCAGCTTGTCATTCAGTTGGTTGAACAACTGGCAGATCGGCCGGATCTCGTTGCTGGTGTACACGCGATCGATCTTTTCGATGTCTCCGAAACCACCGGTGTTTTCCGGAATGATGCCCGCCAATGCCGGGTTCATGCGCCAGGCGGCGATAACGTCGTTTCGGGTGATGTTCTTCACCTTCTCCAGCTCGTCTTTGGCCTGGAAGTCACCCACGGGGATGATCTGAATCGCGTTTTCCTTGCCGTTGGGAATGTTGACGAACATCGAGCGGAAGTTGCCCACGCCCTTGCTGGCACTGATCTGTGCGCGCAGCTCGTCTTCGTCCTCTTCGGTCAGGTCAGGATCGTTGGTGTAGAAGATGTAGCCGGCATGCGCGCCGTTGCTGTAGTACCGACGGCGGAAGAGGGTGGCCGCCTCATTGAGCAGCAGCGCCTGCAGGCCGCCCAAGTAGTCCGGGATCCCGTAGATGTTCTGTTCCACGTCGTAATCCATAACGTGAGAGATCTCGTGCTGTTCGAATTCCATTTCCTTGTTGTCGGGCAGAAGCATCACGAAACCGCCGTCGACCTTTACCCGCATATTGATAGCTGGAAGGTGCTGCAGCTCCAGCACTTGGCCGAATGCATTGGTGTCGTTGTAGAAATACGATTCGCCAAACACCATGTAGTCCAGCCCGGCGCGCCCCATTGTCTCGGTGTTGCAGCCTGCCGACGGGATGAACTCACGCAACAGCAGGTTGCGTTTGAATTTTGGAATGGCGCCGTGATGCGCGTTGGCGCGCAGCAGCTTGGCCAGGCCAGCCCGTGACACCGGAGGTTTGTAGATCTTGCCGTCGTCGCTGGGGAACACGCCCACGTACTCGCCGATGTTGCCGGACAGCACTTGTTCCGGTTCCCCGAACGTAAATGAGCGCATCGGTTGCTGCGTTGGTTGGGCTACGTGTTGCTTTCTGCGCTTGCGGTTGGCCATGGCTACTCTGGTTACTCGTGACGTAGCGGCTGCGACGCCGCTTGTTGGTGTTCAAAGGTTCGTTGGACAGGGCGTGCATCACCGCCCAGGCAATGTCGGCGTGACCGGTGGCTTCGGTACGCGATGCGCTGTAGGTGATCTGCCCACTGTTGGTGGAGCCGCGCTTGATTGTCAGGAATGCCTGGGCGATATCGGTCCAGCCGGCGTCCCACTCGATGCGACTGCCTTGGATCGTGTCCTGGGCTTTGAGCACCAGAGCGTTTTTCGCCTCAAGGCTGTAGTGAATCGGTGTTGCCTTGGCGTAGAAGTCGCGCACCAGATCGAAAACGCCGTAACCCACGCCGGTGACGTCAATGCCGATGTGCTGAACGTTGAAGCGCTCGGTCAGCTTCTTGACCTGTGCAGCCTGGTAGGTGAACGAGTGACCGCGCCAGCTGTGCTTCTCCAGAATCCGGAACTTCGCCCCGGGTTCGAGTGGCGGCGCGATGACCACACAGGTGGCGTCGTCGCGGGTGCGGCTTGGGTCGTAGCCAAGCCAGACGGGGCTGTTGCCAAACGGTCGATCCAGATCTGGGTTGTAGTCCTCCCACAACGATAGATCCGAGTAGCAGCGTTCAAGATCCTTGAGGCTGAATGCGCTTTGGGTGCTGTCGATGAATTTGCAGTAGAACAGCTGCTGAAATTTGTCTTCGTCGTACTCCAGCTGCAACTGCTCCAGGTCGAACAGATCGCAGCCGCCGGCGATCGCATCGTCCAGGGTGATCGTCTTGCGCCACTGGCCGTCCGGACACAGCGCGCCCTGCGTGTAGGCCGCTTCGCTCGGCCACACACCACCAGCCTTCTTGCCGCGTTTGCTGTTGCGAAATTCCTCACCTGACCAGAATGGGTACGCCTGGTGCGACACGGCGCTGGGCGTCGAGAAATAGGTTTTGCGCCACTTCTTGTGTGTGCCCATGGCGCTGGCCACGGTGCTGAGTTTTTCGAAGTCTCGGATCCAGAAATATTCGTCCACGTAGACGTGGCCGTGGTAGCCCTGGGCGGTGCTGCTGTTGGTGCTGAGAAAGCGCAGTTCGGCGCCGTTGCTGAGCGTGATCGGGTTGCCCGTCAGCTCGATATCAAACCACTGCTTGGCGAACTGGATGATGTAACTGCGGAAGATCTCGGACTGCGATCGGCTGGCAGACAGGAACACCTGGTTGTCACCGCTCAGCACGGCGTCCATGAACGCTTCGCCGGCGAAGTAGTACGTCAGGCCGACCTGTCGGCTTTTGAGGATGTTCCGGACGCGGCGTGTCAGCGGGTTCTGTTTCGCCTCGAACAGCTCTTTCTGGTAGCCGTACATCTTCGAGATGAATTTATCGAGGAAGTCCACTTCGGTCAGGCCGCTGACGTCGTTCTTGGCCTTCTTTTCCCGCTTCTTGCCGCTGCTTTCGCCGCGTTCACGACGTTGACCAGGCTGGCGTTCGCGAGGCTCGTCCGCTGCGTCCGACGGCGCTGCCTGTGCAGGCTTGGCTGCAATTTTTTTCAGCCGCTCAAGCAGGCTCGTCAGGCGCTCCAGTTCGTCCAGTTCGGCTTTCGTCAGCGGATCGATCTTTTCCAGGATCAGGGTGATTCGCCGGTTGACCGCGCTCAACGGTTCTTCATCCGTGAGCATTTCGTCCCAGCCGCCTTGGCGGATCCAGTAGTAAACGATTCGGATGTTGGGCAGCTTCAAATGCGCCTGTATTTCCTTCACCGAACAGCGGCGCAGGTAGAGGCGTTTTGCAGCTTCTTTAACTTCGGTCGGGTAGTTCATGGGCCGCAGTCTATGCGGCGAAAACCCCGGAAACGCGGGGTTAAATGCTGCGATCCGCCTATCTCTCGAAAATAGGAGAACCCTGAATTTCAACCGTTTGTTTGGCGGTAAACGGCTCCCTATCGTGGCGGCTCATTCAACGATTGAGCGCAGTCACTACTCATGCCCCGTTCCCTTGTCTCCTACTGGAAACGTGTAGCCACCAGCGGCCCGACCGTCGATGGCCGCGAGATCCTTCCCCAGGAACTGCGCGACATCGCCGAGACCTACACGCCGACTTTGTACACCGCTGTTATCTGGTGTGAACACGAACGCTGGTTCGGATCCCACGGAACGGTTTTCGCTGTGCGCCTGATCGAGGAGGGCGACGATCTGGAACCTGGCCAAGTCGCCCTTGAAGCGCAACTGAAGCCAAACGACAAGCTGCTGCGCCTGAATGACGCCGGCGAAAAGCTGTTCACCAGCATAGAGATCAAGCCGAATTTCCGGGGCCGTGGCAAAGCCTACATGACCGGTATCGCCGTCACCGACGAACCCGCCAGCGTCGGCACGCAGGAACTCTACTTCTCCAGTCGCACCAGCCGCGATGCGTACTACGCCGCATCCCAAGAACTCGGCCCTCTGCGCGAAACCGAAGCGCAGGGCGAGATTGGCCGCCTTGTCGGCATGTTCACCCGCCTGTTCAAGCGTTTCGGCATTGACGACACCGCCGCCGAAACCACTCCGCAAACCCCAACCGAGAGCAAACCCCCAATGGATGAAGCTACCGCAACGGCTTTGAAAGCCCTGCTGGCCCAGCTGCTGGTCGTCGCTGCCGGCATTCAGGCCGTGATTGAGCCTGCTGCCGAAGACGCACCAGAACCCGATCAAGCCCCGATCGATGACGTCAGCGCGGCAGTCGACGAGATCGTCACCACCGCCGAAGAAGAACGCGAATTCAAGCGAAACGGCGGCAGTTCCAACAAAGCAGTGTTGGCAGCTCTGACCAGCCTGCAGCAACAGTTCACCACGCTGCAGAACACCAGCACCGGCCGTCAGTTGCCGCGTTCCACCGGCGCAGCCGACAAAACCAAAGCGCGGGTACTCTGATATGGCCCGTTCCCTGAGCGCCTACGGCGCCAAGATGTATGCGGCCATGCAACTGGCCATGGCCGAAACTTACGGCGTCGAGCTGTCCAGCAAGATGTTCAGCGTTGAGCCGTCCATCACCCAGGAACTGAACGACGCCATCACCGCCAAGTCGGACTTCCTTTCGCGCATCAACGTCATTGGCGTGAGCGAAATCAAGGGCGAGAAGGTGTTCATCGGTGTGTCCGGCCCGGTGACTGGGCGTACTAACACCAAGACCACCGATCGCGAAGCGAAAGACGCCTCCGAGCTGGACAACACCACCTACGAACTCTCGTCCACCGAGTCGGACGTGGGTCTGCCGTACGCAAAAATCGACGCCTGGGCCAAATTCCCGGACTTCCATCAACGTTACTCGGCGGCTGTGCAGAAACAGATCGCTCTGGACCGCATCATGGTCGGTTTCCACGGCCTGAAAGCCGCTGCGCAGACCGATATTGCCGCTTACCCAATGCTGCAGGACGTGAACAAAGGCTGGCTGCAACAATTGCGCGAGCAAGCCCCACAACAGGTACTCAAGGAAGGCAAAACCGCTGGCAAAGTAATCTTGGGGCAGGGCGGTGATTACGCCAACCTGGACGCCCTGGTGCATGACACCAAGCAAATGGTGGACGAACGCCTGCGCGATGGCGGCGACCTGATCGCCATTATCGGCACCGACCTGTTGGCGGCTGACAAGGCCAAGCTGTACGCCAAGCAAGGTGATACACCGACCGAGAAAGAGCGCATCGAGGACGCCCAGGTGATCGCCACTTACGGTGGTCTGCCAAGCTTCAGCGTGCCGTTCTTCCCGGTCAACGGCGTGCTGGTCACCAGTTGGGACAATCTGTCGATCTACTTCCAGGACTCCAGCTGGCGCAAGCAAACCGTAGACAACCCGAAACGCTCCCGTGTCGAGGATTACAACAGCCGCAACGAAGGCTACGTGATCGAGCAGCTGGAAAAGATCGCGTTTACTGAAAACGTTGAGTTGGCCGCATGAGCCTGGCCCTTGCCCACAA
Source organism: Pseudomonas sp. VD-NE ins (assembly GCF_031882575.1). NCBI lineage: Bacteria > Pseudomonadati > Pseudomonadota > Gammaproteobacteria > Pseudomonadales > Pseudomonadaceae > Pseudomonas > Pseudomonas sp. VD-NE ins. Next base: position 4,471,320 of record NZ_CP134772.1, on the reverse strand, counting down.
GCGCCGTACTTTGGCACAGGGAACTGCTGCAGTAATCGCTGCAGCCGCCGCACCGCTGGCGTATTCGCCGGCGGAAGCCCTGAGCAGCCCGGCCAACGCGAAAAAGCACCTGCTGCTGATGGAAGCCTCTCTGGATCAGGATCTGCAGCGCCTGAGCGATATCAAGGGTCTCGCTGGGCGTCAGGCACTCAAGCGCGAAGAGCTGTTGCCCAAGTACCAGGATTTCATTCAGCGCTACATGGACTCGGGTCTGGTGATGCCGAACCGCGTTCTGGTGCAGGTGATGGTCTGGCTGTTCGACACCGAGCAGTTCGAAGACGGCCTGGCACTCGCGGACTTTGCGATCGGGCAGGGCCAGGAGATGCCCGAGCGGTTTAAGCGCCGCGACGTGCAAACCTTCGTTGCGGACGCAGTGATCGATTGGGCTTACGCCGAATACAACGCGCAACGCAGCCCGGAGCCGTACCTGTCCGATCTGCTGCCGCGTGTCGACGGTGAATGGGAGCTGACCGAACAGATCCCCAGCAAGTACCACAAGTTGATCGGCATGCGCGCCATGGAGGCCGAGCAGTGGGAAACCGCGCTCCAGCACCTGGAACGCTCCACCGAGCTTTACGCGAAAGCAGGAAATGAGACGCGCATTGCGAAGTGCCGCAAGGCGATCGCCAAACAAACCCCCGCCGTGACCGGCGCGCAATAACCGACTACCCCCCCAGCGGGGAACTGTGGACGTGTGTCTGCCATTCATGGCCAGCCCCACGAAAAACAGTCTCCCCGCCCTATTCGAGCGGCCAGCAATGAGCTTTTCCGGGAAACCCACCACCTTTGTGGAACAGGCGATTGAGAACGACGGCTTCTGGCCGAACCTCTCCGTGTCCGAGTTTCAGAAGGGCTACCGCCTGCCGGCGGAGTACCTGGTTGACATGCTGGTCACTGATTTGACTACCGCGATGATTGAGATCAATCGCGATTTGTCCAAACGCAAAGGCCAATGGCAGAGCGTGGGCATCACCTCCGTGGAATCTGGTGACCCTAAGGTGCTGCCTGACGCCACATTTCACGTAGCGACGTACAAGCGCGCCGTGTATTGCCGAGCCAAGGCCAGCTTGCTGACGCAGTTCGCCACGGTAAGCCGCCGTGAAAGCGCCGAAAACACCGGCAAAGAAATGCCCGAACGCGGCGAGACGTTTCTGCAGTTCAGCCAGCAGGCGGTTCGCTCGCTGCAGGGGCGCGGCCGAATCACGGCGGCAATCGTATGACCAAGCTGCAGACACTGACCGCGTATCTGTTGGAGCGCCGCCTGGTCGAGCCTGAACAACTCGACAGCTGGACGGAGCAGGTAAAGCTTTCGCTGATCTGGAAACCCGACGTCGACGGCATGCACTTTGCCGATATGCACTATCGCGCCGTGATTGTCCTGGAGCGTTTCGCCGCCAATCCGGCTCGCATGATGGCGTTGGTCGGCAGCTGGCTGGAAAACCACGACTCCAACCGTGACCGCCACGAACTGCCGGCGCCGGAGTTCCTTGTCGAGCCTCTGGATAACGATCTGTTCGACGTGGAAATCACGCTGGAGTTTGTCGAGCCGCAGTATCTGGCCGAAGACCCTGCCGGCGAGATCGAAGCCTTCGGCAAGACCTGGGCCTTTGTCCCGTTTGATCTGTGGATTGCAGAGCGCGGCGAGGTGGCCACCGATGGCCGGGCGTAGCACGTTCGAACTCGACATTCGCGGTCGCTTGGGCGTACGCGAACAACTGGCGTTGCTGAGCCTGCCGCCGCAATTGCGCCGCCGCTTGCTGAACCAGGTCACCAAACGCGTGCGGACGATGAGCCGCAAGCGAGTGCGTGAGCAGAAGAACCTGGACGGCACGCCCTTCGCCCCACGCAGGGGCGACAGCAAGGGCAAAAAGAAGATGGAAGCCGGCCTGGCCAAGTTGATGGTGGTCACCCGGGTGTCCGCTGATGAAGCGGAACTGGGCTGGAAAAACGCCCTGACCCGATGGGTCGCCGCGCAGCAGCACAACGGCGTCAGTGAGCGCCGCACCGCCCAGCAGATGCGCCGATGGAACAAGACCCCACCGGGTTTGGCAGCAACCGACAAGCAAGCAAAACGCTTACGGCGGTTGGGCTTCCGTGTGCGCCAAGCGGGCAAAAAGACGCTGACCCGACCGTCAGTGGCGTGGATTCAGGAGCATGTGAACTACGCCAAAGCCGGCCTGTTGATCCGGATCCTGGACGACCAGCGCAGCGAAAGCACCGGCGCGCAGAGCTGGGAAATCACGCTGCCGAAACGCCAGTTCATCGGCGCCGAAACTGAGCGCGAAACCAATCTCCTGATTAACCAGGTGTTGCAACAAATCCTAACTTCACCCCGCTAACGAGGCACTGCATGGCACTCGGTCAAGTCACCGTCGACAATCTCAATCTAGGCCAGGGCGCCGTGACAGAGGTTGAGCGTTACTTTCTTTTCATCGGCCCCGCCGCCAAAAACGTCGGCCAGATCATTCCGCTGAACACTGACAGCGATCTGGACGCCGCCCTGGGCGTCCCGACGAGCGATCTGAAAACCCAAATCACCGCCGCACGTTTGAACGGTGGCCAGCGCTGGGCCTGCATGGCGGCCCCGATCGGCCCCGAAGGCGACTGGGCCACCGCTCTGGAGAAAACCCAGCAACAAGGGGTGTCGGTGGAAGGGGTAATTGTCACCAAACCCGTGACAAAGGGTGAGGAACTGTTGGCCATGCATGACGCGGCCGTCGCCCTGAACAACACCTACGGTCGCCGGGTTTTCTTTCTGGCGAGCAGTGCCGGCATCGCCGTCGACCAGACCTGGGCGCAGTACCTCACCGAGCAAAAAGCGTTGGTAGCGGGTCTGGCAGCGCCGCGCGTTTCGCCGGTACCGCAACTGCACGGCAATGATCTCGGCGTGCTGGCTGGCCGTTTGGCCAACTCGGCTGTGAGCATTGCTGATAGCCCGATGCGCGTGGCCACCGGCCCGGTGTTGGGGCTTGGCGACGTGCCTATTGATAGCGAGCTGATTCCGCTGCCGTCCGCTGTGCGCAGTGAACTGGATCGGGCGCGGTTTTCTGTCACCCAGACCTACCCCGACTATCCGGGCGTGTACTGGGGCGACTGCAACATGTTGGACACCCCGGGCAGCGACTTTCAGGTCGTGGAGTACCTGCGCATCACCGACAAGGCCGCGCGCCTGATCCGTCCGCTGCTGATCCGCCGTGTCGCTGATCGCCGCTTGAACAGCACACCCAACAGCATGGCGGTGAACACCAATCAACTGATGGCGCCGCTGCGTGCCATGGCCAAGTCCGTCAAGTTCGCCGGCGAGGTGTTCCCCGGTGATATCGAGCCGCCGAAAGACGGCGACCTGGTATTGGAATGGCTCAGCAAAACCAAGGTCGCGGCCTACATCAAGCTCAAACCCCTCAACTGCCCGAAAGACCTCACGGCGAACATCGCTCTGGATCTTTCCACTGACAAAACGGAGTAACGCCCCATGGCAAAAATTGGCGGCAAGAACTTCGACGTGAGCCTGGGCGATCTGTCGCTGCACGTCGAGAGCTGCACCCTGGACATTACCGACAACTCGGCTGTGGCCCAAACCCGGGGCGTGCCTGACGGCTACGTAGAGGGCGACGTGGCCGCTGCCGGCGAACTGGAACTGGATAGCTCCAACTTTCAGTTGCTGATCGACGCGGCGCGATCGGCGGGCAGCTTCCGCAAGCTCAAGCCGTTCGACGCAGTGTTTTTCGCCAAGGCCGGCGAAGACGAGGAACTGCGCGTGGAGGCGTTCGGCTGCAAGGTGAAGATCTCCAGCTTGCTGTCGATCGATCCAAAAGGCGGCGAGAAGACCAAGCACAAAGTGCCGTTTGACGTGACTAGTCCCGACTTTATCCACATCAACGGCGTTCCGTACCTCGACGCTACCGAGATCGAGGGGATCCGTTAATGGTGGACTGGTTCGACCGCGCCCAGGAGCTGGAACAACGCCAACGTGACCAGGCGATCAAGGCCCAACTGCTGACGCCTGTGCCGGTCGGGCCAAGCCTGACCCATTGCGAGGACTGCGACAAAGAGATCCCGCCGGCACGCCGTGCGCTGGGCGGTAAAACGCGATGCGTCCCGTGCCAGACGGGCTTTGAGCAGAGTAAACGCTGATGACGACTGAAACCGTACGCCTCGGAACGCTGGAGCAGAGATTCGCTGTGTTCGAACACCGGCTGAGCGAGTTGGAAGACCGCCACGAAACGGTGCCTACCCGCGTGACCAAGTTGGAGCAGGGGTTCGAACACATGGCCGGTCAACTCTCGGAACTGAACGCTGGCCAGCAGACCCTGACGGTCGCGGTGAACGACATCGGCGCCAAGGTCGGCCGCTTGCTGACCATTCTCACGGTGGTCGCTTCTGTGCTGCAGATGGTTGTGCCGGCACTGTTGCGGGTGTGGTTCCCATGAGCCTGCGTGGCAGGATTCAAGCCGGTGTGATTGCGCTGGCCAGCGCTCCGTTGGTGATCTTCCTGGGCACTTGGGAAGGCCGTGGCCAGAACACCGTCTATGCCGACAAGTTGGCCAGCGGACTGCCCACTGTCTGCAAGGGCATCACCCGATACACCAGCCCGTTCCCGGTGGTAGTCGGTGACTACTGGTCGCCCGATCGTTGCGCGGAGGTGGAGCAGCTGGTGATCCGCAAAACCCAGCTGCAGCTGGCCGACTGCATCACCAACCCGGACGTGAGCCAGAACACTTTCGACGCGCTGACCAGCCATGGACACAACGTCGGTGTGCCCAGCACTTGCGCCAGTCGGGCGGTGGCGTTGATCAACGCCGGCCGCATTGCTGACGGCTGCAGGGCGTTGGCCTGGGCACCGGACGGCAAGACACCGGTATGGGCGTACGTGACCGACGCCCAGGGCCGCAAGCGCTTCGTTCAAGGCCTGCACAACCGCCGGCTGGCTGAAATGGAGAAGTGCCTGCGATGAGCCTTTCCCCATTGCGCCTGGCGCCTTTCGTGCTGCTGGTGGCCGTGCTGGTGTGGGTGGCGTTCGATCGGGTAACCGATCAGCGCGACGACGCCAGGCGCGAGCGCGACAGCGTGCAATGGGAAGCGAACGGCCTGCGTGAAGCGGCCCGAATCAGCGGCGAAATGCTCGCTGAGCGGGATGCGATCGACCAACGAAACGCCAAGGAATTGACCGATGCACTCACTGAAAACGAGCGCCTGCGCCGCGCTGTTAGCGATGGCTCTGGCCGGTTGCTCGTCCGCGCCACCTGTTCCGCCACCGGATCTGTGCCCGCCACCGCCGGCACCGCCCGCATGGCTGATGCAGGACGCGCCGAACTCGCAGCAGACGCTCGACCGGATTATTTCACCCTCCGTAATCAGCTCGCCCTAAGCCGGCAAATGATTCTCGGACTGCAGCAATACGTCCGTGGCGTGTGCCAGCGATCGCCAGCGCACCAGGACACCACTTCTCCCAACCTCAACAAGAGATCTACCCAATGAGCCAACAGAACAACACCGAAATCACCCTGGAAGTCGGCGAACAGGAATTCACCTTCAACCTGACCCCGGCCGACGTCACCAAGTATTTCAACGCTCTGACCCAAACCAACAAGGTCGCCCCGGGCAACAACCTGTTGATGACCACTGTGCAGCAGGAACAAAAAGCCGTGCTGAAACCGCTGCTGGGCAACCCGGTGATGGTGATGCAGATCGCCGGCGCGCTGCTCGAGGAGTACGCGCCCAACGTTGAGGTGATCGTAAAAAAGCGCTCGAGCACGCTGAGCGCCTAAGCGAAAACGGACTGGGCCAGTTGATGGCCCTGACGAACCGCTGGCTTCCTGGTGCCGAACCCACGCCCGAGGCGATGGGGACGGCCAAGTGGCTGGAGGACGAACACTGGAGACGCATGGAGTTCGCCGTGGCTAACGGCATCGCCCTTGCGCTGAACGGGTAACGACTTTGGCAGACCGTAGCGCCAGCCTGGCTTTCATTCTCAGCTTGCAGGACAAGGTCACCGCGCCTCTGGGCAAGGTGAAAATGGGCTTTTCCGAGCTTGCCGATCAGAGTGAAAAACACATAAAGACGATCGGGCTTGGCCTGGGCGGCGTGACCGCTGCTGTGGTCGGGATCCGTGAGTCCATGGAACCGGCGCTGGAGGTCAATCGCGCCTTGGGCGACGTCCGATCGTTGGGCGTGGCTGAGGATGCGTTGTCGGCACTCAATGCCAAGTCGCTGCAGTTCGCGGTGAGCTATGGCGAGAACGCCAAGGATTTTGTGGCCTCGGCTTACTTGATCGAGGGCGCCATCAAAGGGCTTGCCGGCAATCAACTCGCCACGTTCACCAACACCAGCAACTTGCTGGCGAAAGCCACCAAGTCCGACGCCGAAACCATGGGCGAATACGTCGGTACGCTCTACAACCTGCAGAAGTCCCAGGCCGATGCGATGGGGAAGGGTGCATGGGTGGAAAAGCTTGGCGGGCAAACGGCGCTGGCGGTGCAGTTGTTCCGCACCAGCGGCGCCGCGATGAAAGACGCCTTCAAGGAGGCCGGCGCGATCGCCACCACATCGGGCGTCGACCTTGCCGAACAGATGGCGGTGATCGGCACGCTCAGCAGCACCATGGAGGGCGGCGACGCCGGCGGACGCTACAAAGCGTTCTTCGAGAACATCGGCGCGGCTTCTGAAAAACTCGGCATGAAGTTCACCGACCAGCAGGGCAAGGTGCTGCCGATGGTGGCGATTCTGGACAAGCTGCAGGGCAAGTTCGGTGATCTGACCAGCGCGTCAGCCGGGGCGAAGTTAATGGAGGCTTTCGGCGGGGAAGGCGCCCAGGTGATCGGCGCGTTGGCCAAGGACACCGATCGACTGCGTAACGGTATCGAGCAGTTGGGCAAGGTGCGCGGACTGGAGAACGCCGAGCAGATGGCCCGGGCGATGGTCGATCCGTGGCAGCAGTGGGCGTCTCTGGTCGAGGTCATGCGTGTGGTGTTTGGCCAGGTGCTGATCCCGGTGCTGACGCCGTTCATGAACAAGATGGTCGACATCGGCAAAACCCTGGTGCGTTGGTCGCAGCTGTTTCCCAACATCACCCGGGTGATCGGCATCACCGCACTGACCATCATGGCGATTATTGGCGCCATGTCTTTGTTGACCGTCGTTGTGGGCGTGGCGCGGATGACCTGGCTTGGCCTGGTGTCGGTGTGGAAGGTTGTACAGCTGCTGAATCTGCGCACGGTCGCCGGCTTCGTCCTGCAGAAACTGGCGATCCTGGCTTACATGGCCGTGATCTACACGCTCAGCGCCGGCCTAGCACTGGTACGCGGCGCCATGCTGCTGTGGCAGGGCGCGATCTGGCTGGTCAACGCGGCGCTGCTGGCCAACCCGATGGTGTGGATCGTGGTCGGGGTTCTCGCCCTGGTGGCGGTCATTGTCGCGGCGGTTCACTACTGGGACGAATGGACGTCCGCCCTGATGAACACGGCCGCGTTCCAGTTCGTCGCTGACAAGCTGCAGAAGCTGTCCGACTGGTTTAACTCCATGGGCGGTTGGTCAGGCATGGCCAAGGCCGCATGGGACAGCATCGTCGGCATTTTCACCAAGGCCGTAAACGGTGTGATCGAGCTGCTGAACAGCATCCCGGGCGTGAACATCGAAGCGCGTTTCGGCGGCATGCCTGAAGTGCCCGGCGTCGATGCCGCGACCAATGCCGCTAACACCGCCAACGCCGCGCAGAAAGCCCAGCAAACCATCAACGCGGCAATCCCCAGCCTTTCGCCGGCGCGCCCTTCGGCGGTGCCGCCCGGCGGCTTGCTGACCAGCATTCAGAACAACAACAGCAGCCAGACCAAGGGCACGCATGTGGAGAACGTGAACATTCACACGGGCAAGGTCATGACCCCGTTGGAGATGGAAAACATGGTCGCCATGGCGGTTGGCGGATGAGCGAATACGTAGACCTGTTGATCGTCGACAACGACCTGGCACTGGATCCGTCGCATCAACCTTTGCTCATCGATGACCGCGCCTGCATCGCCCAAGACATCGCTCACATGATCCGCGACAGCGGGTTGTTGGTGACGCTGGTCGCTGAACGCGATCGGCTGCGGCAGCGCGACTGCATCCAGCAACTGGAACTGCTGGTCGAGAACGATCAGCGCCTGGTGCCCGGCACGGCACGCATCACCCAGCAGCAACCAGGCGTGTACCTGGTCACTGCGAAAACCCTGAAATTCGGTTCGATTGAGGTAAGTCTGTGAGCCAGGTCGATTTTAAAAAGGTGATCGCCGATGCCGGCATCCCGACCACCGAGGCCGGTTTGAAGGCTGCGTGGGAAAAGGAGGTTGAAGCCCAGGGCGCGAAGGTGGCGAACACTAGCAGTTATTCGCCGTTCTGGCGGGTGATGACTGCGCTGGTGACCAAACCGGTGTTGTGGCTGTTGGACTTTCTGTGCCTGACGGTGCTGCCGAACTTCTTTGTGAAAACGGCGGTGGACGCGTGGCTGGACATGCTCGCCTGGGCGGTGAATGTCGAGCGTAAAGGCGCCACCAAAGCGCAAGGGAAATTGCTGTTCACCCGCGCTTTACCGGACGGCGTGATGGAACTGGAAAAGGGCATTGTGGTGCAGTCGGCCGCCATCAACGGCAACGTGTACCAATTGATTACCACGGCGCCGGCGACGTTCGTCGCGGGCCAGCTGCAGCTGGAAGTCCCGGTGGAGGCGATCGAATCCGGCAGCGGTTTCAATCTCGCCCCGGGTTACTACGCCATCCTGCCGGTGCCCATCCCCGGCATTGTTCAGGTAGTGAACAAGGACGGTTGGCTGGAGTCACCAGGTGCGGATCCGGAACCGAACGACCAGCTGCGTTTGCGCGTGCGCAACCAGTTCTCGGCCGTGAATCAGTGGCACACCGACGCGGTGTATCGCGCCATGATCTCGGCCTTTCCGGGCGTGCGTCCAGACGGCGTTTACTTCGAACATGGCGCACCGCGTGGCCCGGGCAGCGCGAATGCCTTTGTGTTGTTTGATGCAGGTGTGCCGGCGGCGACTTACCTGGAGCAAATCAATTCGCACATTCGCGACCAGGGCAACCATGGCCACGGCGATGATCTGCTGGCCATGGTGATGCCCGAAGTACCCGTGAGTGTTGCGATGACGCTCTGGCCGCAACCAAATCTGAGCGCCGAGCAGATCGACACGCTGAAAAGTGAGATCGAGCTATTCATCCGCGCCGCGTTTCGGGAAAGCACGCCCCGCGATTATCAGCCGACGCTGACCTACCCCCAGTCGCGTTTCAGCTTTAGTCGACTGGCTGAGGAATTGCACCAGCAGTTTGCCGATATCGCCTCATTGCGGTTTACACCTGGCGTCGACATCACCAGCGGGTTGGACATTCCGCGCCTGACTTCGCTGAAGGTGAACCTGCAATGAACAAACTGAAACTGCCGTTCTGGCTGGGCGGTACCGAGCTTTCAAAACTGGTCGCGGCTGCACAGGCGTGGTGGGAAACCGTCACCGGGTGGCTGCGCTGGCCCTACTCGCAGATCGATCCCGACACCTGCCACATGAGCATCCTTGAGCTGTGGGCCTGGCAGCGGGACGTGACGCGCTTCAAGGGCGAACCCGAGACCCTGTTTCGACTGCGCGTGAAGTACGCGTTTATCAACTCAGTCGACGCCGGCAGCACTGCCGGTTTGAAACGCATTTTCGAGCGACTGGGCGTGGGTTACGTCGAGATCGAGGAACGCCAGCCCGACCGCGATTGGGACGTGGTGCTGCTGAAGTTCAGCAACGCTCAGTTGTCGCTCAATCCCGAACTTCTGCGCGTGCTGATCCAGCAGTACGGCCGAACGTGCCGGCGCTACGACTTCGTCACCATCACCCCCGTAGGGCTGCAAATCGCCCTGATCGACTTCAACGACGACCAGCAAACGCTGGTTGCCAGCCTGTAGGAGCGCACCGTGAGCGCCAGTATTACCTTGGCCGGCGAAAGCCAAATCGCCCTTAAACAAAGCCAGCAAAAGCCGCTGATCGTCAGCCGCTTCATCTTTGCGAATGTACCCGGGCTTGATCCGACCGCGCCGCTCGATCGCGCTGCCGGCAAGCCACCGGCTGCGCAGATTGTTCACGTCTACACCATCCCGGAAAAGAACGCGGGTTTCGTGAATCCGAACCAGGTGGTGTACAGCGCACAGTTGGGGTCTGACGTTGGCGACTGGGACTTTAACTGGGTCGGCCTCGAGGACGCCGACGGCATCTTGTTCGCCGCGTCGTCGGTGCCACTGCAGCAGAAGCGCAAGAACATCCCACCGGAGCAGATCGGCAACAACGTCACCCGAAACTTTCTGGTGGCCTATGACGGTGCCATGCAACTGACAGGCATCACGATTGACGCCAGCACCTGGCAGCATGACTTTACGGTGCGTCTTGCCGGCATCGATGAGCGCGAGCGCCTGAGCAATCGAGAGCTGTACGGCCGCGCCTGCTTTTTCGGTAACTCATTGGCCTTCGGCAAAGGCGAAAGCGGCTTCCAATTGGGTGCGGGTACGGCTTATATCGAAGGTATCCGGGTTTCACTGGCGAAGGCTCTGCCAATCACCGGCGCTATCCCTGCAGGAAAAATCACCCTTGACGTCTGCTTGGAACGGCAGTTAAGCGATCGGGTAGCGACGTGGAAAGTCGTCTATGGCGAACAGGCCGACTACACCGACGCCGCAGGCGCGCGCCATTACTGCGTGCCGATCGCCCATTACACGTCGCCGACAGCGTTCTGGGATGAGCGCCAGCCGGAGCCAATTGCCGGGCCACTCGTTCAACACTTCGCGGCGCGTGAGGGTGATTACGCGAATCTCCGCGCCCGGGCGACGACCAAAGAAGACGTCGGACTCGGCAACCTGCCCAACGCAAAGAGCGACGACCCAACCACCAACAGTAGCGAGATTCTGGCGACGACTGCCGCGCTGAACAAACTGCAGAAGCAAGTCGGCGACTCGATGACCGGCATGGTTGCCGGCTTCAGCATGTATTCGGCGCCGGCGGGCTGGCTTGCATGCAACGGCGCCGCTATCTCGCGTACTGCCTTCGCTGGCCTATTCGCACGCATCGGCACGCACTACGGGGCAGGTGACGGAACAACCACGTTCAACGTGCCGGACATGCGCGGTCTGTTCCCCCGTGCGTTTGATGACGGTCGCGGCGTCGATCCCGGCCGGGCTTTCGGATCGTTTCAGGACATGGCTCTGCATTTACACGCTCACACAGCCTCGGCCGCTGCAGTAGGTGATCACTTGCACACCGCTTGGACAGATGCGCAAGGCAACCACGTCCACAGCGCTTGGACTGATGCCCAGGGTAACCATGACCACGGGTTCCGAACTGTCGACAACGGTGCCGGCGTGAACGTTGGTTACCCAGCAGGCGGCAGTGTCTGGACGGAGCTTGAGATCGGCGGCGGTAAGAATGCCGACGGGCGACCGATGCGAACCGACTACCAGGGCAACCACGCACACAACGTCGGCATCGGTGCCGCTGGCCAGCATGCGCACAACGTTGGTGTCAGTGGCGGCGGTGCCCACACCCACGCCGTGACCGTCGCCGCCAATGGCGGTACCGAAACCCGGCCGAAGAACATGGCCCTTTATTACTGCATCAAGTATTGAGATCGAGCATGACTGACAAACTCGTTTATCAGACCGACTATCTCGGCATCTTTATTGGTGCCGTGAAGGCTGAAGAATCACCGCTGGAAGAGGGTGTGTATCTGATCCCCGGTGGCTGCGTGGAGTCTGCACCACCAGCAGTCCCGGAACACAAAGCCGCGTGGTGGAACGGCAAAGCCTGGCAGCTTGTGGACTTCTTCGGTGGCGTCGTGGTGTACAGCACCGACACCGGCGAGCCGCGAACGCTGGAAGGCTTCGAACCGGTGCCCGCCGGTTTCACCATGAAAAAACCCGGACCGAACCAAGTCTGGAAAAACGGCGAATGGGTTGACGACATTGAAGCCGTGCTGGCTGCACTCCGGGACAAAAAACTGCAAGCGATCGCCAACGACTGCGCGGCGTACATCGCCGGCGGTTTTAACTCCAGCGCATTGGGTGAGCCATACCGCTACGGCAGTGCGATCGATGACCAGGTGAACTTGAGTGGCCAAGTGCTACTAGGGATGGACGATGTTTATCCATGTTATGACGCTCATCAGGTAATGACTTTCCGGCCGCACACCATCGAACAATTGCAGAAAGTCAGCCTTGACCTGGTGCGCTTCCGGCAAGCGGCGCAACAGCACGCGGAAACACTGCGCCAAGCTTTGGCGAAGGCTCAAAAAGACAAAAATCTGAAGGCGATGAAAGCCATCACCTGGACGCCGCCGGCATGACCTGGGCACCGGTGACGATGCGCTGGCCGGAGCAGGCCACGCAATGGATGGGTGGGCTGTCAGCAGCCAAGGATCTAGCCGGTGGCGAACTGGCCAGCACCGCCCAGCGCCTGGCTGGCCTGAGTGGACTGGCCAACACCAACCCGGGGCCGGTCGGTGATGCAGCAAAAGGCGCGATCGCGGCCGGACGCGCAGCGCTGGCCGAGCAGATGGGGCAGGTTCCGGCGTGCCTGGTCGTGACGCCATTTCAAAGCGGCGTTGGCCAGGGCGCGGGCTATCAGCGCTTTTTGTCCGCGCCCAACGCGCTGGAACATCTCGCCAAAAAACTGGAAGACGCCAGCGACAGCGGACGCCCCACCGGGCCGCAATACGCGCTGTCGATCCTGTTTCTGGGCACGCGTCTGGAACAGCTGGCCAGCAGCTTGGCGAGATTCAATGCACTGCTGCCTATCCCTGACCTAGTGCGCACAGAGCGCCGGGCGCAACACCTGCTGAAACTGGAGAGCGAAAAGTGGGAGATCCCCGGCGCCGGACCGCTGCCGCGCTGGCAAGGTTTGCCGCTGGAACGTTGCACGGTGGTTAAAGCTGCCAAACAGTCCATGGCGGGGCAAATAGCCGTGCTGGAAGGCTACGCCGCCGATAGCTCGCCGTTGGCCGATCTGGCAGCGCTGGCAGCGCGCAAGAGTGCCCAGCAGCAGGGACGGGATAAGCAATTGGCTGACCTGAAAAAGCTACTGGCTGGGGGAAACCCTGACGTCAGCATGCGCGCACGGTTGATCGGCCCGGGCACTGCCGGCGAATTACGCCGCGAACTGTTGGCCGGCGACGCCCCGGGCCACGAATGGATTCAGTGCGCCGGCCTGCTGTTGGTCGGCAGCAAAGAAGGGTTGAGTTTCGTCCAGGAACTGGTGGGCCTATGACGCTGCTACTCGACGGGCAAAAAGTCCAAGGCAAGAACCTCAAAGTCACGGCCAACCTGCGAATCGAAAGCGGCGATATGTCCGGCCAGACCAGCAACACTGACAAGGCTCACAAAGGCTTCAAGCCTAAGACGCTGGCCGTCTCACTGATGATTCCCTTTGTGGATATAACCCAGCTGACGGATCTGATGCGCATGGCGGAATCCACCGCCGACGGCGGTCAATTGCATCTGTACCGGATCGTGAACGACACGGCCGAGGCCTTCGGCGTACGCCAGGTGGAGTTCTCCGACGGCGTCAGTGCGCGGGAGGCGGACACCCTGAAAGCCTGGCTGGTGCAGTTCACACTGAGCGAGCGCGAATCGAACCCGGAGAAAGTCGAAGGCCGGCGCGCTGGCAACAAGGTCAACGCCCAAGGCGCCCCGGGCGGTGCGGTCGGCGAAGGCGCCGCCGGTGACGCAACCAACGACAATCCTGCGCTGAGCGGCTTTGAAAAAGTGCTGGGCCGTGTGGATAAGTGGCTTGGGAGTGAGCAGACGTGAAGCTGCACAAGGTATTGGCCATCAATGGCGCGCCGATCCGGCTGATCAAGGAAGACGTCAGGCTGGACGCTACCAGCCCCGGCCGGGCGAATTTCACCGTTCAATCCCCTGCGCCGCTGAAAGGGCTGGTGACGCTGGATATCGGCTACAACGAGGGCACGCTGCAACGGCACTTTATCGGCTACATCGAGCGCTGCACCGCCGCCAACGCGGTCGAGCAGGTGTTGTTCTGCCGGGAGCTGGCCGCCGTGCTGGCCAACCCGCTGCCGTTGAACCTGCGTCATGTGGATCTGCGCGCTGTGCTTGCCCAGGTCAGCGAACAGACCGGGCTGCGCTTTCGGGTCCCCGATCGGCCTTATGCCAGCGTGAAGGCGCCGTATTTCTACAGCCTCGCTGCCGGTTACCAGGCTATGGACAGTTTGGCCCGAGTGTTCAGCATTCCCGACTTCACCTGGCACCAGCTGGGCAACGGTGAAGTGTTTGCTGGCAGTTGGGCCGACAGTTTTTTCGGCGCACGTGCGCCGCTGCAAATTCCCACGGAGCTGTTCGACGGCTACCAGGGCAACCAGAGCGCGATGGTCGCGGCCCTTCCCGGGTTGCGCCCAGGTGCAACAATCAATAACGGCGAGCGCATCACCACGGTGTCGCTTGCCAACGACCAGATGGCTATCCGATGGAAGACGCAATCCGCCGCGCTGTAGAGCGCCAATTCCCCGAACTCACCGGGGGTTACCACCTGCCGCGTTTTGCCCGGGTTACCGCCGTGGCTGATGCGCCGGCGGATGCCGGACTGTGCGACGACTTCCGTCCGCGCTACGCCGTCGACATTGTCGTACTCGGTCCGGATGACGAGCCAGATCCGGCCATGCCGCCGCTCACTGGCGTTCCTTTACCGCTGCCCACCGGTGGCGAGGAAATGGGCATTTATGCCTTTCCGGAGGAGGGCACGCGGGTCGTGGTGTGCTTCGCCTACGGCCTACCGAACAAGCCCTACATCCAATCGATCTTGCCGCACGGGTTGAGCATGCCCAAGGTGCCGAAGGGTGATCAGGTGTGGCAGCACAGCGAGGCCGCCCAACAGCGCGTCGATGCCGACGGCAACTGGCTACGCCAGACCGATGGCAAGATCCGTGATCAAGCGATCGAGCGCGAAGTCGAAGCCCTGGACAACCGCGAGCAGTTCCAGAGCCACACGCAGACGATCGATGACCACTCGACCGAGACGGTGGGTGGTGTGAAAAAGATCGAGGCGCTGGGCGCGCTCAAACTGATGTCGGGTGGATCCGCGAGCCTGGCGGCGGTGGACGATCTGCACCAGGCGACGGGCCGGGATCTGAATGTAGTTGTGGGGCAGAAGCACAACGTTACGGTGGGGGGCGATATGCAGGAAAGGATCGAAGGCTTGCGTGAAAGCGTTGCAGTAGCCAGCCAACGGTTGCAGGCGCCAAAGAATTGGATCGGCTCGGACCGCGTGAACTTGTTCCAGGTGGTCTGCGATGTGCTCGACCTGCTGGAACAGATGAATGTTCAGATCGCTGCACACGTTCACGGGCCGAGTCCGGCACCTTCCAACGCGGCTGCTTTTTCCACGAACAGCGCATGGGCTGCATCCCTCGCAGGGGTATTAAAGCGCGTTACGTACTAGGCATGTTTTACTATTGAGAGTGTGCGGGCATAAATGGTTATGCGGTATTCGTACATATTTCCACAGTAAAGTGTGGAAGATGGGGCGAGCGCCTTGTTTGATACAATTAGTTGCTGATGACCGTCTGTCGGAAAGTTTTTGTGACATAGTGTTTACTAGTGTTTACGAAAGTTTACCGTTATCGGTAAACAAATTTGATCAACGCCTCAACGAAACCCTTGTGTTTCAGGCAGCGGTGTCAAATCGGCGCTCTCGCACTGGCGTCAGACACAACAAAGCCCGGGCGGGGCCGGGCTTTGTTGTGTTCCTCGGATGTGCCGCATTGGCTGTTCCACGTCAGAAAAGCTGTGTTAGCATCCTTCCCAACTACCCGAGGTTTTGCTTCTTTGATACCGGAATTTCAAAGAGTATGGCTCTGTGACAGACCAGTCAAGCAAGAATACTTGTCAAAAGACGTTAGTTCTGAGCTTTTCCCTAATTAGGAAATAATCATTATTTAACGAGTTGCGTTGATAAGTTTCTTTTTTGGCGGGTTGAGTTGCTAGACGGGTAGGACACCCCGCACCTTTGCAGGTAGCGGTTCCTGCCAACTCTCTGAGCATCTTTATATGAAGATACTTATAAATCGTTATCTACCTGAAGAAATGATTCGAGCGCTCCAAGCAGTCTATTGGACTGTCCGCCTGTTCGTTCTCGCTCGGGAAATATAACGCGTCAATAGCAGGGGCCATTGGCCCCTGCATCCTTCTATTCCTGCCGGCACCACCAAGACTGTGCGTAAGCGCAGCCGTCGATGTATTCAATTCCACTCAAGACGAAACCGGTTACGGCCATCCCAGCCAGGGTCGCATCAAGCAGAGGCGGTAGCGGATCCGGATCAAGCGGCATTCCCACCATAACGCGAGCAATGTTGGCAGCTCGGCCTAACTCATGGCACGCAGTAGAGTTAACCATGACGTTGCCCCGGATCGCCGAATAACGACGCCGCTCTTTCGGATCCAGCGCGACGCCACGCAAGCGCATGGGTGTGACCAGTACGTACATGGCTTCTCCTAATCGTCAGATTCGAGGTCGAGTAGCGATTCGATCGCGTAGGACAGTGCCGCGTCTGCTAACTCAAGCAAATCGCCGAGATGGTCGCTATCGATCATTTGGCCTTGATGCAGTGCATGTGCTTGCCTGAGCAATGCTTTGTGATGGGCTCCGGGCATTGCGAGCAAAGCGGCCTCATCGCGCAACATGACCCGCCATTGCGCTACTGCGGATGACTCCGACGCTACGGTTCTCGTTGATTCTTTATTCATCGGCGATGCCTGTTTTTTCAGTGTGCTGTATATAAAAACAGTATATCGAAGCGTTTATAACGCCACATCAAGAGAGCGACTGACGGCGCACGGCGAATTGTGATGATGGAATTTTAAGCAACATAAATGTTGCACGTGCATCATATGTGTTGCATAATTTCTTCACCGAGACGATGAGGCATGCACATGAAATACAGCGAGTTTCGGCGATGGTTGAAGGCCCAAGGCGTTCTGTTTCAGAACGGCAAGGGTAGCCACTTCAAGGTTTCAATAAATGGCGAATCAACCGTATTTCCCGACCACACGGGCAAGGAAATGCCCGAAGGGTTGAGAAAGTCGATAATCAAACAGCTGGGTCTCAATGATTGAGGCCCAGCTGTACCCTCATCAGCAAGTCAGCAAGTCAGCAAGTCAGCAAGTCAGGAAGTCAGGAAGTCAGGAAGTCAGGAAAGCGAGAAAATCAGGAAGATTAGAAAGTCGAGGAAGTCGAGGAAGTCGAGGAAGTCGCGGAGGGTAACGTTATGTTTGCTTATGCGTTAGATGTTCACAAAGAGCCGGGCAGCTTTTGGCTGTCATGTGCAGAAATCCCAGAGATGCACGCCGCCGGCGATACTCTGGAAGAGGCGTATGAAAGCGCACTGGATTCAATCGAGACAGCTTTGTCTATCTATGTCGATGATCGTCGGGCGATCCCAACCGGTGGGGAAGCTAAGGGCGAGTTCGTGCTGCGTTTGCCAGCTCTCACCGCATCGAAAGTCGCATTGTGGAATACGCTCTTGGAGTCGGGAGTTAGCAAAGCTGAGTTGGCCCGTCGGCTGGATGTTAATCGCCCCCAGGTCGATCGCTTGGTCGACTTTCTCCACCACTCTAAGATCGAAAACGTGGAGCGCGCCCTGCAAGAGCTGGGGCGTCGTATCTCGCTTTCAGTAGAGAAGGTAGAGAAGGTGGTAGCGGCCTAAGCTCAGCGGCAGATCGCTGGATACAAGCCCCCACAGCCTTGGCTGTCGGGGGCTTTTTTGCGCCTGGGCTATCCGATCACTGGCCCGTCTTGGGAAAATCCCGCCGCCACGAAAAAAACTCCTGAAAAAGCACTTATCCCCCTCCCGCCGACGGGGTTTACGTTCCTTTTTTGTGCAAAGGCCAGAGCTGTGCAAACGCCGGCTTTGCATAGGCCCGCTGCGGGGGCTGTGAGCGTTGTAGCGATTGCACGCAGTGCAAGGTTTTGAAAATAAATGCAATACCGACTTCAATTGCTCTGGCATTAAAGCGTTTAAAAGTATCCCGAAAGGCCCCCGGTTTTACGGAGTGGAAGGCTCACAAAACAGTCATTTTGCGGGGTTTTACGTTTTTGAAATAGTCGTAAAGGAGAGCTTGTGGCGCCGTTAAGCAAGGGCGGGCCGTGAACCCAGCCCCTAGAAACGCTGAGCCTAGAGGGCTATTGAGCCAGTTTCCATGCATTGCAAAGTTAGGGGAGAGCGCCTAGCGCGAGATTATCATTTTGAAGGCCGCGTTCCGCCCAAAGAAGGCATTCTGGACGCGACCTTTGGAGGTTTTGCTCATTCCTCTTCTGTCGACTCTTTCTCGGCGTCTATCCTCGTGACCAAGTACGAGGTTAGGCTGAGGATATCTAAGCAGTCTACTTCTGAGAATGTATTGGGGACGAGCGTGTCAATGGGTGAGTGGTTCAAAGGGTTTCGAAACCCCATGAAAAGTCCTCTGGATAAATGATCCTGCCCTTTCTGAATATTATCTCCAGAATCGGTATCTACATCCGCAACTTTAATAACGGGAGGTCGTGTGCCGAAGGCTTTGCCGATTAAATCTGCGCCATCGGACTTAAGGCCAGAGATCTTTCTGATAGTTTCAAAATAGATTTTAACTCCTTGGTCAGCTGCATCTCCATATTGTTGATTTTCATAATAGCTACGAACGCGATCTCTAAGCGCCGAATGCAGATGCCGCCAGTGCAGTTCCGGGTATTCTGGTATTAGTTCGTGTAGCGCTTCAACGATGGGAACGTACTTTGTTATAGACTCATCGTTGTTGAGAGTGTCAAGAATTATGGAGGTTTGCTCCCTGACTTTTTGAGGCATGGTAGACATCCACTTTTCAGTGTCGATACCAGTGGCCTCTCTGATCGTGGTACCTTTCTTTGCTCTTCTCTTTTCACGCCAGCTATTATTAACTTTGGATATGGTTTCGGAAAGAAATTCCCGAAATTCCGCCATCTCAATATTGTCCCAATTTATGGATTGACGATTCGTTGATATCACATCTTCGTCAAGTTCATCAATGAAGTCAGCGCGAATCCAACCGGTGAGATATTGGTAAAAGTGGCTAGAGGTGCTGCTTGAAAAAAACTCGGGCGCGTTCACCAGTTTTCCACGTGAAAAAATAGATATGCCGCGCAATCCAGAGTTAGGGCGAATCGGAGTCTCAGCGGTGAAGAGCTTCCCAATGACATCCTTGTATTTAGAGTCGTCTTCTATGTAGTCGTCAAGATCCCACTCAAATTCTTTATTGAAGTGTTTGTATCGCCGCTGTTCGTTGACGATAGCGCGCTCTGTGCCTTTATTTATTATGATGCTAAAGGTGGTGTCGGAGATAAATATCTTAGACAAGCTATCAGCCAATGCTTCTATGTCGAAGCTCGATTGACGTTTGAGCTTTGCAAGCTTGATAGTGGTGCCGGACGCGCGAGTGGTTTTTTGGTTGTTAATTTCACGAGTGGGTGAATACTCACCCTCTGACGTCATGAGCGTGTCCCAGTCCAAGCTAAACCGGTTCCGCAGTCCGTCCTTAATCGTGTCAATGGTTATATGCTTGGACAGTCCAAAAAGTGCAAGTTTACCCAGTCCTTTTTTACCTGTGGCGAGCCGCTTGAATCGTGTAGTGGGCTCATCACCTTCTTTTTGCCGGCGATTTCTGCCAATGACCAGAAATTTTTCTTGAATGTCGAGGGCACTCATCCCATGCCCATCGTCTGTAACACTGATAGAAGATGGCCCTGACGCAGTCTCGGCGAGGTTTATTTTTACCTCAGATGCGTCCGCGTCGTATGCGTTGGAAATCAATTCAGCAAGAGCCGGAGGAAGCGTAGAGTACATTCGAACCCCCAAGTGCTCGATAGTCTTGGGGTCAAACTTCATTACAAAGCGCTTGGTCATTTTACGTTCCCTGTTTCAACCGACTTTAAATGCTGTATATATTTTTTTGCGTGGGCCTTAATCAATAAGGGCGGAAGCGCGTTACCTATCATTAGCGCGGCGTAATCTTTTCCTCGTTTCAGCGAAAACTTATAGTCTTCGGGAAAAGTCTGAAGCAAAGCGGCTTCTCGAAGTGTGATTGATCTATTCTGATCCGGATGGATAAATCGACCTTTAGAAGGGTTGGTGCAGCCACCAGTGATTGTTGGCGCTACGTCGTCCCAAGACATTCGCCCATATACGTCTTTGTAAGAACCAGGTCGTTTGATATGACATGGTAGCCAAAGCTCTAGTGGGAGGTCGCTTCTTGAGCCACCATCGGTAGGGACGTTCTCAATTATCGTTGATACTTTTTTGCTTCTAGAGACAGGTAGGTCGTGAAGTTCATCACCTGAACAACCAGGTATAGGCAGTGCGCCTATTGCTTGCTTTACCGTTGCTCTAGTTCTTGTCTTCTCAGGCTCGTTGATAACTCCGAAAAGTGAGGCCTGTAAAATCATACGCTTTCGGCGTTGTGGCACGCCGAAGTCAGCAGCGTCCAGAACTTTTACAGTGTTATCATCTATTACATAGCCAAGCACTTTAAGCTCGGCTTTAAGTTTTGACATGCGTTCGTCTTTGGCTAGACCTGGTACGTTTTCCAGCATGATGGTTTTTGGTAGGAAAACCTTAATGTAACGTAACACCTCAAAGACTAAATCGTTTCGTATGTCATCTACTGAACTGGATCTGTTACGTGTTTTGTGGGTCGAGAAACCTTGGCATGGCGGGCAGCCTGCGAGGAGGTCTAATTCTCCGTGTTTTAATCCCAAACTATCCATAACTTCTTTGGGATCTATTTTAGAAAGATCACCAATAAATAATCTTGATTTTTTATGATTCAGTTTGTAGGTGGCTGCCGCAGTTTCATTAAGCTCAAACCCTGCAAGTACTGAGAATCCAGCTGCCTTTAATCCAGTTGTGAGTCCACCTGCTCCACAAAACAGGTCGATTGCGCTTGGTTTCTTAAGGGTCATATAAATGGACTAAAGCTCAAAAAAATAAAAAACGTCAATGTATGCGGCTGAACGACGTGCCCGCTGAACGCTAGCAGAAAGCCATCCTTTGAGCCAGAGGAGCAGTAATGCACCTCAATGCACCTCGGCTACCGCGCTTCCTTTCATTCGAGAGGGGAGGCGTCGATTTTTGCATAGTCGCGTTGATCATGCACGGTGCGAGCGCCTCGATTCGTCAGCGATAGCCCTACGCCGGTACCGATCAACTACCTGATGAATTCATACAGGTGGAGCAATCAGGCGACTAATTTTTTTCAATCGATCTCAACCGAGCCAACCCCTGCTTTATGAAGCCTGCGTTTTCGCCGATGCGACTCAAGGCGCCCCTTGCGTTGTCACCGGCTTCGCCAAAGCCTTGCTGCTCTGCTAACAGCGTCAGTTCCATCAGAGCGGCTTCAATCGCAATTTGGTTTTCGTACATCCTTTCGAGCGTCGCGTAGAGGGAATACTCGTTTGCCATATCTTCGACTCCTTTCAAAAATCGAAAGCATAGCAGGGCGCCTCATCACTGATTTCAGTTCGAGGCTGGGAAAAGGGTAATTTTGGTAAGTCGATGCCGGAAATTGTCTACAGCCCTTATAGAACGTGGCTTTGACGTATTACCTTTGAAGGTAATATTTGGTAAGGCAGGAGGTAATATTTTGCCAAGTGCTTGATTTTAAAGGGGTTCATGAATGGCTAAAATTACTACGGCTAAAGGTAATTTTCTAACCTTTTCCTTACCCTATTATTACCTTTGTGGTTCATCTGTAAGTCTTTGTATTTATTGAGTTATTTCTGAAATAAAAAAGAACATTACCAATATTACCTTTTTCCCATGGGTCAACCTGAAAACGGGGTCAAGCACAGACGGGGACGGTGCTAGCCTTCCATGCACCTAATGTAACGCTCACGAAATCGCCTGCAGCCAGGATGAACAGTGCTGGGATTGGACCCGAAAACGGATGCTTAAAATTTGCTACAGCAGTCGGCAGGAGGGATAGGAGGAAGAGGGGGGGAAGGCAAAGCTGGTACGCAACTGGTACGCGGTTTGGCGGGGAGGTGTTTGGGCCTTTATTTGTGGGAGCTAGGAGAGAGGTCAGTCCAATCCATCATCGGCGCGACGGACAGCGCTTGAAAAGAACGCAATACTCTCTGTGCTGTTGACAGTACTTGGATCAATCAGCGTGCCAGTAAAGCCTTTCCAAACGGAAAATACGTGTCTGTTTAATAGAAGTCTGTTACTGCAGTCCTGAGCCTACACTTCCTTGCGCATCCCCCTACACCTAAGACAGAATCCCCCGGCTTGTGCCTCTAGCCCGCAGGTTCTATCGTCCCTACGTCACTGAAAACCAGTGATCGGGTTTGGTAGCCCGTCTCCGTCAGAAGCACAAGACTACTGTCTTGCGAGGGCGTTCTCGTCTTCGTTTTATGGTGGTCATGCGCGGGGCGTCTTCGGATGCGCCGGGGTTCCTGACGACCGGTCTACCAACCTGCGTATGGCCTCCACCCTTCGTTTGGTAGCGAGAGTGATGGCTCCTTTTCGTTCATCCGTCAGGAGTTACACCATGTTCAAACCAACACCGAATCCACCAGAAACCGATCCCGCATCCCCCTACGATTCCCTCAACCCCAAAAAACTCCACGAAGCCGCCGAACGCGCCCTCGATCACTATCTCCTTCCCGCCGGCCACATCATGTCCAGCGTCAACGAGCCCGAGCGCATGTACCTCGCCAACCCCAAGTACGACTCGGAATCCCTGCTGGCCAACGCCAGTGAAACGCTGAGTTCCGCTTCGGAAATGCTCAACAATTTCGCCGCCGCACTCGAGCCCTCGCACCGCAAAACCGCGCTGGGCATTGCGCAGGTGGTGATGTTGGGGGAGTTGGCGGTGAATCAGGCGTTGGATAACGTTGAGGTGAAGGCGTAAAGCTTGTCCCGCCATGGGCAGGTGAAATGCTCGTTCACTGATAACCAAAAGCCGTCACTTTAAGGTGACGGCTTTCGCTTGCACATCTAGCCAAACTGACCCGCCGACTCAACCGCAGATTTCGGCTTCCTCAACCGCGTCAGCTGGTAAGCAATCCCCAACCAGACAAACCACCCCGGCATCACCATCAGCGCAATCCGCGTGTCAGGCCTCAACGCCAGCAACCCCAGCACAAACCCCAAAAACGCCAGCGAGAACCAAGCCATCGGCACGCCGCCGGGCATCTTGTAAGCCGACTTCGCATGCAGATCCGGGCGTTTTTTGCGGTAGGCGATGTAAGACGCGAGGATGGTCGACCAGGTGAAGATCACCAGAATCGCCGACACGGTGGAGACGATGGTGAACGCGGTCATGACTTCCGGCACGATGAACAGCACCAGCACACCCACCAGCATCAACAGCGTGGTGAACGCCAGGCTCAGCAGCGGCACGCTGTTGCTCGACAGTCGGCGGAATAGGCCGGGGGCGTTGTCTTGGTTGGCCAGTCCGAACAGCATGCGGCTCGAGGAGAACACGCCGCTGTTGGCCGAGGAGGCGGCCGAGGTCAGGACCACGAAGTTGACGATGCCGGCCGCTGCGGGAAATCCGGCGACGAGGAACAGTTCGACAAAGGGGCTTTTGACTGGAGAAACCTGTTGCCACGAGGTCACGGCGATAATGCAGGTCAGCGCCAGCACGTAGAACAGGATGATTCGCAGCGGAATCGAGTTGATCGCTTTGGGCAAGGTCTTCTCTGGCGAGCGGGTTTCAGCGGCGGCGGTGCCGATCAGCTCGGTGCCGGCGAAGGAGAAGATCGCCATTTGAAATCCGGCGAAGAAGCCGAACAAACCGTTGGGGAACGCCGCCTGTTTGTCCACCAGGTGACTCAGGGACGCGGTGACGCCACTGGGTGAGACGAAGGAGCTGGCGATCAGCACGGTGCTGACGCCGATCAGGGTCACGACGGCAATGATCTTGATGATCGCGAACCAGAATTCCACCTCACCGAACAGCCTGACGGTCAGCACGTTCAACGCGAACAGGGTCGCCAGCATGCCGACGGCGGGTATCCACGCCGGGACGTCGGGGAACCAGTACTGGAAGAATCCACCGACCACGACGGCGTCGCCGATCACCGCCACGCTCCAGCTCAGCCAGTACGACCAGCCGAGAAAGAACGCCGCGCGCGGGCCGAGGTAGGCGCCGGCGAAGTCGGCGAAGGTTTTGAAGTTGAGGTTGGACAGGAGCATTTCGCCCATGGCGCGCATGACGAAAAACACGAACAGGCCGATGATCATGTAGATGAGGATGATCGACGTTCCGGAGAGGGCGATGATCTTCCCGGAGCCCATGAACAGGCCGGTACCGATGGCACCGCCCATGGCCATTAACTGGATGTGACGATTGCTCAGCGTGCGCTGCAGCGCGGGCTGTTCAGGCAGCCCGGAAGGGGTCGATTTCATTGCAAAACCTCTTGATTTTATGTTTTTGAGTTTTGGCAGAAAGTAGGTGTCGAGCGTTCTTGTTAGAGGTGCAGCGGCTAATCACAAGGTGAATCGCCCCCTGTGGTGGGGGCGGCGATTGCGATCAACTGACGGTGCGCAGACGCGAGGCTTTGGCCGGTTGCGGATCCAGCAATTGGAAGAGGTTTTTGATGTTGGCCGGCGTCGGCACCAGGTGGATGCGTTGGCCGATTTGCTGCGCATGGGCCAGGTCTTTCAGGTAGCGCAGTGAGGAAAAGTCTTCCAGGGCAAAACCCACCGAATCGAAGACCGTCACCTGCGTATCGTTTTCGCGTCCGGCGACTTCGCCCTGCACAATCCGGAAAAACTCGATCACCGGGGAATCGGCTGCCAGTTGCTGAATGTCGCCTTCAACGCGCGTTTGCGGCTCGAACTCGACGATGACCCGAGCGTTGCGCAGGATGTCGGCGTGCAGTTCGGTTTTACCCGGGCAGTCACCGCCGACCGCGTTGATGTGCATGCCGGGCTCGATCATTTCGGGGGTCAGAATCGTTGCGTAGGCTTTGTCGGCGGTGACCGTGGTGACGATGTCCGCGCCCTTGACCGCGTCCTTCACCGAACTGGCCAGAATCACTTCGATCCCTGGGAAAGCGGCGAGGTTGTGCTTCAACTTGAGTGAAGCGTCGCGATCGATATCGAAGATGCGGATTTCGTTGATGCCCAGCATTTCGTGAAAGGCCAACGCCTGAAATTCGCTTTGCGCACCGTTGCCAATCAGGGCCATTGAGGTCGCACCCGGACGAGCCAGCGATTGCGCGACCAGCGCGGAGGTTGCGGCGGTGCGCACGGCGGTGGTCAAAGTCAGTTCGCTGAGCAGGGTCGGATAGCCACTTTGCACATCGGCCAGCAGACCGAAGGCCATGACCGTGAGCAAGTTCTGCTGGCCGTTGTTCGGGTGGCCGTTAACGTATTTGAACGAGTACTGCTGGCCATCGTCGGTGGGCATCAACTCGATCACGCCGTCCGCCGAGTGATTGGCCGTGCGCGGCGATTTATCAAACTGCGCCCAGCGTGCGTAGTCCGCTTCGATGTAGCCGGCCATTTCGCGAATGGCGCGGCGGATACCGACTTGGGTGAACAGGCGTGCAGCATCATCGACATCAATAAAAAGCGTCATGTTCTTGTTCTCCGATCCAGTCATTGAAAGGTTGTAGAGCGCGAGTTGGCTCAGCTGCGTTTGCTCTCGAAACCGTGCAGCACGTTGACGGCATTGATGCCGATTTCATCGACCATGTAGCCGCCCTCCATGACGAACAGAGTCGGGCAGCCGACGCTGGCGATCAGTTCACCGATGCCGATGAAGTCCTCGCTCTCCAGCAGGAAGTGGCTGATGGGGTCGTCCTTGAACGTGTCGACACCGAGGGAAATCACCAGCACTTCAGGCGCGAACTGCTGGAGTTTTTTGCAGGCGTGGAGCAGGGCGTTGCGATAGCTCTCCCACGTGGTGTTTTTCGGCAATGGATAGTTGAGGTTGTAACCCTCGCCTGCACCCGCGCCGACTTCGTGGCTGTAGCCCGAGAAGTACGGATAGGACACCGCCGGTTCGCCGTGCAACGAGACGAACATGACGTCGCTGCGCTGATAAAAAATGTTCTGCGTGCCGTTGCCGTGATGGAAGTCGACGTCGAGCACCGCGACACGTTTGGCGCCTTGGGTGATGGCTTGCTGCGCGGCAATCGCGGCGTTGTTGAGGTAGCAATAACCGCCCATGTATTCGCGCGCGGCGTGATGGCCGGGCGGGCGGCACAGGGCGAAGGCGCTGTCGTGGCCTTCATCGAGCAGGGCCAGGCCGGTGAGGGCGATGTCGGCGCTGGTTTTCACCGCTTGCCAGGTCGTCGCGGTGATCGGCGAACCGGCGTCCATGGCATAGAAGCCGAGCTTGCCGTCGATGAACGTCGGCACCTGCTCGCCGGCCAGATCGCGCACCGGCCATATCAGCGGCAAGGCATCGTGAGTGCGACCGGTGGCGCACCATTCGCTCCAGGCAGTTTCGAGAAAACTGACGTAGCGCTCGCTGTGCGCGTTGACGTAGCACGAGCGGTCAAACGCGCGCGGTTCGACGATCTGCCCGAGGCCGACCTGTTTCACGCGGTTGTGCACGGTGTCGGCGCGACTCGGTTGTTCGAACGACGGTTTGAGCACGCCGTCTTTCAATTCGGTGCCGTGGTGCAACCGGTGGGA
Source organism: Pseudomonas sp. VD-NE ins (assembly GCF_031882575.1). NCBI lineage: Bacteria > Pseudomonadati > Pseudomonadota > Gammaproteobacteria > Pseudomonadales > Pseudomonadaceae > Pseudomonas > Pseudomonas sp. VD-NE ins. The sequence goes on along the minus strand of NZ_CP134772.1, from coordinate 4,444,603 downwards.
ATCACTGAAAACTGTAAACATTCTGCGCATCCGTTATTGTTGGCCAGTGCAAATATTCTGTTCCGGCTGGGCTGCGCTTTCTTTGCTTTGTGTTCGTGATTCAGTTGATTATTCGGGCGTTTTTACTCAGGAATGGCGTTATGCAGAAAAAAACATCCAAACGCATCAGTCTCGATGAGACCGATCTGGCGATTCTTGAATTGCTGCAGGAAGACGCCAGCGTTTCCAACGCGGAACTCAGCGAGCGGCTGTCGCTGAGCCTTACGCCGTGCTGGCGGCGGCGCAAGCGCATGGAGGAGGCCGGGGTGATCAAGGGCTATCAGGCCAACCTCGATCGGCGAATGCTCGGGCTGGATATCATGGCGTTCGTGCACATTCGTTTTTCCACCCACGCCGACCACGCGCCGGACGCTTTCGAGGCGGTGATTGCGCAATTGCCGCAGGTGGTGGCCTGCCACAAGATCACCGGCGATGCCGATTATGTGTTGCAGGTGTTGGCGGAGGATCTTGATAGCTACAGCGATTTCATCGAGCAGGTGCTGAGGCGTCAGGTGGGGATTGCCTCCATTCAGTCCAGCCTGGCATTGCGCGAGGTCAAGACCGGGAGCCGGATTGCTATTCCTAAACCGGGAAAGGACTGAGTGGGCAGAGGGGCAATCATCTTTTCAGTTTCAACGCGTTGTAGGTTGTTGATGCGCCATTGCCACGCAGGGCTGTATTAACTCCAGCCTTTGCAGTGAGCGGTAATCTCTGCCCAGACTTGCCGATAACTAAACCGCAACCATGCGGTGTGGATCTTGTGAAGTTGCCGCCGAATCCAGCTGTGCTTGTTTGCGAGCAGCATCTGCTCGATATCCCGGTTCAATGAGTCAGGTTCGAATCCTGTCCAGACCGGCGGGAGTACGCATTCCAGATTTCCGGCGCAGACGACGGCAACTTCTGCATACAGAATGTCTTTGACTTGTTCCGGGTCGTAGCCTTCGACTTCGCGGGCGATGTAGGGGTAATCGACGCCGCTGTCGACGAAGATGTCGGAGAGGGCTGCGCGGATTTTGTATAAGTCGGCTGGACTCAGCTCTCGTTTCAAGCTTGGGCCTCCCGGCGTTAAATAGCGCTGATCCGATTGCATGTGGCGATCCTTGTCAGGCAGGTTGTCGATTCTGAACGCGCGCTGTCGATCAGCAAAGTTTCATCTTGCCGCGTGCGAAGCAGGCCTAGTCTGCTGAGACAAGATCGTCGCTGTTCATCCCGAGGGGAATCGTGCCATGCGCCTGAATGTCGTCAAAGTGCTGTTGATTGCTGCTGCAGTATCGGTGTTGAGTGCCTGTTCCGGCGCGGGTGGTTTGACCACCACCCGTTGTTTCTCCAGCGACTGTCAGTCGCCGGAGGGGCGTAACGCCAATACGTTGAAGTTCGGCGGCAACAGTATCGGCAGCAGTCTCAATCAATACAGCTCCGGCATGTTGCATGACGATTGAGGATTACTGCGCGGCCGGTACGGCGATCCACTCGCTCAGGGTTTGCTGATACTTGCCGGTGACTTTGCTCAAGTGCAGCCACTGATCGACGTACAGTTTCCAGCTGATGTCATCGCGCGGCAGCAGATAAGCCTTCTCGCCGTACTGCATGTACTGATGCGGATTAACCGCGCACAGGCCAGGTTTGAGTTTCTGCTGATACAGCGCTTCCGAGGCGTCGGTGATCATCACGTCGGCCTGGTTGTCGAGCAGTTGCTGGAAGATTGTCACGTTGTCGTGCAGCGCCAGTTGCGCTTTGGGCAGGAAGGCGTGGACGAAGGCTTCGTTGGTACCGCCGGCGGGTTCGACCAGACGCACGTTGGGCTGGTTGATCTGCTCGATTGTCTGGTACTTGCTGACATCGGCGCAACGCACCAGCGGGATCTTGCCGTCGGTGTCGAGGGTGTTGCTGAAGTAGGCTTTTTTCTGCCTTTCGAGGATCACCGAGATACCACCCATGCCGATGTCGCACTTGCCGGCCTGCATGTCCGGCATCAGGGTTTTCCAGGTGGTTTGCACCCATTCGACTTTGACCCCGAGGCTGTCGGCCAGCGAACGGGCCATGGCGATGTCGATGCCTTCGAAATCGCCGTCGGGGCGTTTGAAGGTGTAGGGCTTGTAGTCGCCGGTGGTGCACACGCGCAACTGGCCTTGTTGCTGGATGCTGTCGAGGTGCGAAGGGGGTTCTTGGGCCTGAACGGCGGTGGCCAATGTCAGCGCACCGCAGAGAGTCATCATGCTTTTTAGAATTGTCATTGAGCTGGGGGCTTCTGAAAGGGAAGGTGGCCCAGTGTAGTAAAAGCCTTTAGTGAGTGTCATCAGAACGGGTCGCTGATCGGCGGATGACTGTCTTGGCCGCTTCAGCAGGCGAGCTGATCGGCCAGATCCCGCGCCCGTTGTGAGGCAGCCAGCCGCGACTCACGGTCGACGTCTTCGCCGAGAATGGTCTTCTCGACACGTAATTCATGCACATCGCTGATGCCGATAAACTCGAGCCAGGCGGCCACGTAGGGTTTCTGAAAATCGAAGCGCTCGGCCGGTGTGGTCGACTGCGCCGAAAAATCCATCCCGCAGGCATAGGCACCGACGGCGATTTTGTTTTTCAGCAGACCTTGCAGGCCGTGTTGCGGGTCGAAACTGAAGAGGATGTCTTTCTGCGACACCAGGTCGATGAAGTGTTTGAGCTTGTACGGAATGCTGAAATTCCACAGCGGCACCGACAGCACAATCAGGTCGGCGCGATGCAGGTAAGCGGCGAGGTGCTTGAGCTCATTCCACGCCGATTGCTGGGCGGTCGTCAGTGGTGTGCCATAGAGGCCGGCGTACTTGGCGTCCATTGCGTCCTCGCCGAACTCCGGCAGCGATATGCCCCAAAGGTCGAGGGTTTCGACCTGGGTCTGCGGATGATGCTGCAGATAGCGATCGATAAAGCTGCGCGCCACTTGCAGTGACGCGGAGCGTTGTTTGCGCGGTGAACATTCAATGTGCAGAAGGGTGGTCACGTGAAGCCTCGGCAGTCGGGGGAGTGAGTGCGAGGCATTGCAACATAGCGCGTATCAAACTATAAATCGTGAATAAATTGGCTATTGATCACGTATCTCACTATGTTCGACGCCCTGTTGTTGAAGACCTTTGTCACCGTTGTCGATGAGGACGGCTTCAGCCGTGCGGCGGAAAAACTGCATTTGACGCAATCGGCGGTCAGCGGCCATCTGCGCCGGCTCGAAGAACAAATCGGCAAACCGCTGCTCAAGCGCACCACTCGTTCTCAGCAACTCACCGCCGACGGTGAACGCCTGATTGCTTACGCGCGGACGATTCTGGCGTTGAACCGCGATGCCTGGGCGCAGCTCACGCGCACGCCGTTTCAGGGGCGGGTGCGGATTGGCGTGTCCGAAGATTTCGTCGAGGCGCGGTTGTTACGCGCATTGCAGGATTGCGCGGCGCAGCATCCCGGTATGCAGATCGAAGTACAGGTGAATATTCCGGGGACGTTGCTGGGCCAGATGCAGCAGGGCGATCTGGAGATGGTCATCGGTTCGCTGTGTGAAACCGGCGAGTCAGGACGTTTACTTTGGCAGGAGCCACTGGTGTGGGCGTGGGCCGCGCAGCCTGTCACGCAGTTGCCGATGCCTTTGCCGCTGGCGCTGTTTCCCGAGCCTTGTCCTTATCGCGAGGCGGCGTTGACGCGATTGGCTCAGGCGGGCATTTCCCGGCGCACCGCGATGCTGTGTTCGAGCACCGCCGGGTTACGCGCGGCAGCGTTGTCCGGATTTGCCGTCGCGCCGATGCCGGCAAGTCAGTTGGGGCCGGGGATGGCCGCGCTCGGCGCGGAACAGCGCTTGCCGGCGTTGCCGGATGCGCAGTTCCGCTTGTTTGTCGCACCTCACGCTGATCCGCAGATGCTCGATGCGGTCTCGCAGGTGATCGTCGAGTTTTGCTCGGCGCGGCGGCAGTGATGGGGGGCTAGAGGCCGAGGCCTTCCTGCACTACCTGCAGCAAATTGTTCTCGGTCAGGGCGATGGCATCCAGTTCCTGACCGGTTTCAACCGTTTGCAACCACCAGTGGCTTTCGTGGTGTTCATCGACGGTTCGCAATAGATAAGTGTTTCTTTCCGGCAGGGTAATCTGCACCCGCCCGGCGCCATCCTCGGTAAACCGCGCAATGGGATCGAATGTCAGGCTTTGATTGTTGGCCTCGATCACCAGTTGATCAATTGCGTAGTCATGCGCCTCACCATCCGGTGAAGTTTCGCAAACATGCGTAGGATTTCGCCGAATCTTCAGTCCTACTTCGGTGACGGGCTGCAACCACGCCTCAATGCGGTGGTACAAGTCATACACCTGAGCAGGCCAGCAATCGATTTCCAGTGCCGCATCCGCGTGGGTATGCCGGGTTTGCTTGAGTTTGGCGGCGAGTTCGTCTGCTTTACTCATTTTGGTTCCCTAGGTTTGGTGGCTGCCTGTTAATCGTAGACCTTTCAACGGCGTACGGCTTTGCCTTGCGTCATGCGCTTGCAACACAAGCGTGTCGAAATCAGCGCTGGCCAAGTCGGTCAGGATCGAAAACCATGGACGCAAGCGTCCCAAAGGAGTGGGTACATGAAAAAGCTGTTTACAATTTTGGCGGTGATTGCGCTGACGGCCGGTAGCATCGGTTTGAGTTCGGCGCGGCAATCACAGTCAAGCAAAGCCCAGGCGGAATCGGTGGCGGGGGTGTTCGATTACTACCTGCTGGCGCTGTCCTGGTCGCCGACCTTCTGTTTGACGCACAAAGACGACTCACAGTGCACGGGCAAGGGTTATGGGTTCGTGCTGCACGGTTTGTGGCCGCAATACGCCAAGGGTGGCTGGCCGGAATCCTGCCCACCGCTGACCACGCTGAACGCGGCGCAAACCAGCCAGGGCCTGATGCTGTTCCCGACCAAGAAACTGCTCGACCACGAATGGTCCAAACACGGCACCTGCAGCGGCCTCGGCGCGATGGGCTATCTGGATGAAGCGGACAAAGCGGTGGCGGCGGTGAAAATCCCGCAGGAACTGCAACCGTTCAGCTCCTCGTATTACTTCGAGGCGCAGGAAATCGCTGACCTGTTCCGCAAGGCCAACCCGGGCATTCCAGCCGATGGCATCGCCGTCATTTGCAGCGGCCCGGAACTGTCGGAAGTGCGCGTGTGCATGGGCAAGGATCTGCAGTTCGGCGCCTGTGGCAAAGGCGTGAAAACCCAGTGCCGGGCGGGGGATATTCGCGTGCCGCCGTCGCGCTAACCTGAGCGGTTTCCACATATAAAAAGGCGCCCGATCGGGCGCCTTTTTTGGTCTGAAGGTTTGAAGTCCCCGGCGAAGTCCCGCATGCTTGCGCCCCCGAAAGGATGACCTCGTTACATTGCAAGGAGCTGTTCATGAGCGGAAAACCCGCCGCCCGCGTCACCGATCCAACCGCCTGCCCATTGCCGGGACATGGCACCAATCCCATTGTCAGTGGCTCCCCGAATGTGAATTTCGACGGCTTGGCGGCTGCGCGGATGACTGACAAATCCGCCTGCGGCAGCCCGATTACCGGTGCTGTTGCGTCGACGGTGTTCATCAATGGTTTGAACGCCGCGACACTGGACAGCACCGGTGGTCACGGCAATGTCGTCATCGGCGGTTCAGGCACGGTCATCATCGGTGACACAGTGACATCGGCTCCCTTCAGTGGCTTGTTGCCGATGCCGGTGCATTTCACTGACCGGTTGAAACTGGTCAATGACGTGACCGGTGAGCCCATGCCTGATCATCCTTACGTTATTCAGCGCGCTGACGGACGTCTGGAACATGGGGTGTCTGACGCGAACGGATTTACTCACCAAGTCAGCTCGCATCTGCCTGAAACCATCAAGTTGTTTTTGGAGGAGTGAGGCATGGCTGCTGAAACGGTAACGTGCGCGAAGGGCAACAATTACAAGCTTCACAAGGAACATGCGCTGACGGATAAGAAGGATGTCAGTGACAAGCCTGTGCCGGTGGAGAGTACCAAGGCGATTGTTCTATTCGTTGGTGGGGCTGGCGACAAAGAGAGTTATTACTTTTCCGGACCATATAAAAATATCCGAGAGGCATGGGTGACATTTGATGATCGCACCCGTAAGTTGCAAGAGCAGGGTAGATACAAGTCAGATTGGTTGGGCTACAACGAGGTCAGAGGAAAACAGGATATTCAGCGTCATGTCTTGAGCCTTATTCCTTACAAGAGTTGTCCTGTTTATATCGTCGGACATAGCCTCGGTGGATGGAATGGCGCTCATCTGACAAAAATCATGTCGGAATGGGGCTACCGAGTTCAGATGCTGATCACTCTTGACCCGGTAGGAGAGGGAGCTTTGGTTTGGCTGGGGTCGGATATTTATCGCGAGCGACCTGAGCCAATCACCAATGACTGGATAAATATCAAGGCTGCACCCACCCAGAGAGACCCGTCAGATGGAGTGGCTGACTTTGGCGAGAAATGGCTTGTTTCATGCGGTCCATCGGTGAATGTCAGTGTCGATACGAACCATGCCAACGCTTTCGGGCTATTCAATGCGCCGATAGCAGGCAGGAAATCGGCGAGCGACTTCTTGTTTGAATCCATCATGAAGGAGTTTCCGGGTGAATAAGTTTTTACTTTGCGTATTTCTATGTATTTGTTCCGGGTGTGCGAAAGATCATATAAAACCACCTGCGAACTTGGTCTTCCGTTCTGTTGAGAGGGATGATAGTTCGCTTCTGTATGTCATTCGGTATCAGTCGGATGTCGATGTCCTTAATCTTTTTGATCGAGGAGAAAGGGTGGGGATGGCGTCAGGCATGTTTGAGTGCGGTTTGTCGGATGACCAAGATTTTTCTATTAAGAAATTCATGCGATTTACTGCATTTGGTGTAATAGAACCCGAAAAAGACGTCAGCAGAAAAGTGGGGTTCTCCTACTTGACCCGTACTTTCATGAGTGAACTTTCAAACGGTGGCGGTTCGCGGCGAGACTTGTCAGCGGCAGAACTGAACCAACTCCTCTCCAACAAACAACAAATCCCCTGCAAAGTCGTCGTCACCGCCTACGGCTACAAACCCTACTACTCAAACACCATGAACATTCCCGTCGCGGACCTCCTACGGGAAATCAACAAACCCCGGTAGCTGAAGCGGGGGATTTCAGGCAAATCCCCCCGCATCCACCCCCAGCTCTCCTCGTAAAAACTCCACCAATCCACGCTGCAACCCACTCAAAACCCCATCACGACTAACCAGTGCCAACTCCGTCGGCGCCAGCTCCGGCAAATCCGTACACACCTGATGCTCAGGCAACACCGCCGACACCGGTAGCACCGACACCCCCAGCCCCGAGGCCACTGCCGCTTGAATCCCGGTCAGGCTGTGGCTGCCAAACGCCACTCGCCACGGTCGCTGGGCAACATCGAGCAACCGAATGGCGCGCTGCCGATACAGGCAGCCCTGCGGAAACAACGCCAACGGCAGCACGCCAGTGGACGAATCAAACTCCGCACCTTTGACCCACACCAGCCGCTCCGGCCAGGTCGCCCACGCCGGGCCGCTGTCAGGTTCGCGTTTGATCAGGGCGATGTCGATGTCGCCGGCATCGAGGCGCTGGCGCAGATCGAGGCTCATGCCGCTGAGGGTTTCCAGCCGTGCTTGCGGATGGCTGCGGGTGAAGCCGGCGAGGATCAGCGCCATGCGCCGCGCGTCGAAGTCTTCCGGCATGCCGATACGCAGGATTTCCAGATCGAGGTCGCTGGCCAAGGCTTCAGTGGCTTCGGCGGACAGCGCGAGCAAACGGCGGGCGTAGTGGATCAGCAGTTCGCCGTGCTCGGTGACGGCGACGTTCAGGCCGGTGCGATCACGCAGCAGCAAGGCGTGGCCGACCAGCTCTTCGAGTTTGCGCACCTGCTGGCTGACCGTCGACTGGGTGCGGTGCACGCGCTCGGCGGCGCGGGTGAAGCTACCTTCGTCGACCACGCAGACAAAGGTTTTCAGCAGTTCCAGATCCAGCATGGCGGTGCACTCGATAGTGGATTTTCAACTGACGATTGGCTATTTATTTAATTTCACACTATCACCGGGCGCTCATAAGCTGAAGTCCTCACTCCGGAGGATTCGACCAATGACACTCATCCACACCCCGCGCCCGCAGTGGCTGACCTTCGATTGCTACGGCACGTTGATCCAATGGGACGAAGGCCTCAAAGCTGTTGTCGGGGAAATTCTCAGTGAGAAGGGCGAGCATCAAGTCGATGTCGGGCACCTGATCGGCGTCTATGACCGTCATGAACACCGCCTCGAACAAACGCCGCCGCACCGTTCGTTCCGCGAGCTCAGCACCCTCGGCCTGCAATTGGCCTTGGAGGAATTGGGTCTGCCCAGCCTGCCCGAAGACAGCCAGCGTCTGGCCGCCGCGATCCCGAAGATGCCGCCGTTTGCCGAGGTGATCGAGACTCTGCGTGAATTGAAAACCATGGGTTTCAAACTGTGCATCGTCTCCAACACCGACGACGAGATCATTGCCGGCAACGTCGCGCAACTCGGCGGCTACATTGACCGGGTGATCACCGCACAACAGGCCGGCGCCTACAAACCGGCGCCGCGCCTGTTCGACTACGCTCATGAGCAGTTGGGCGTCAGCCGCGCAGAGGTGGTGCACATCTGCGCCAGCCCGATGCTCGACCACACGGCGGCGCGGGACATGGGTTTTCGCTGTGTATGGATCGATCGCGGCACCGGTCGCCAGTTGCTGGCGGACTATCGCCCCGACGCGATCCTCAACCGCCTCGATCAAGTGCTGCCGCTGTTCAAATCCCTTGGATGGTAATCACGGAGAATCGTCATGGCTCACACCCTGACTGCCAGTGCGCGGGCCTCACGCCCGACAGCGTTGAACCTCGACACGGAGGCGATCATCACCGCCCGCAACGAACTCGCAGCGTGCTTTCAATTGGCCGCATTGCATGGCCTGGAGGAGGGCATCTGCAATCATTTTTCGGCGATGGTGCCTGGTCACGACGATCTGTTTCTGGTCAATCCCTACGGTTATGCGTTTGCCGAGGTGACCGCGCAGAATCTGCTGGTCTGCGACTTCGACGGCAATGTGCTTGAAGGCGAAGGCCAGCCGGAAGCCACGGCGTTTTACATCCACGCACGGCTGCATAAACAACTGCCGCGAGTGAAAGTCGCGTTTCACACCCACATGCCTCACGCCACAGCGCTGTGCCTGCTGCAAGGGCCGCCGTTGTTGTGGTTGGGGCAGACCGCGCTGAAATTCTACGGCCGCACGGCGGTGGATGAAGATTACAACGGTCTGGCGCTGGACGAATCCGAGGGCGACCGCATCGCCGGGGTCATGGGCGACGCCGACATTCTGTTCCTGAAAAACCACGGCTTGATCGTTGCCGCGCCGACCATCGCCCAAGCCTGGGACGACCTCTATTACCTGGAGCGCGCCGCGCAGGTGCAACTGCTGGCGATGGCCACGCAACGGGAACTGAAGCCTGTGCCCCATGCCATTGCGCAACGGGCTTATGAGCAGATGCGCGAGGGCGATGCGCAAAGTGCGCGGGCGCATCTGCACAGTGCGATGCGGCGCCTGGCCCTTCACAACTGACTAACCCTAAAGAGGCAATCGAAAATAAATCGTCGAACAGCGATCATCCAAACTCGTTGCGCGCCGATATACCTGGGCGGAAGCGGGGCGTTTGCCCCGTAGATTCCGGTGGGCTACGCTCACAAACATAAGGGTTTACCCGCTGGCGCCCTTGTCGTACCTGCCCAGGACTTGCTTTTGCCTATCCCCATTCACGATCCGCATCAGGCCCCCGGAGGCACCCTTAAACGCCTGCCGCTGCGCAAAGCGGCGGTGCTGTTTATCGTTGCGGTGGGGTTGTGCCTGTCCGGTTTGCTGTACCTGCAACTGGAGCAGTCGCGACGGCAGGATCTGGCGGTGGCGAAGGTGGCTTCGAGCAACCTGACCCGGGCCATGGCGCAGCAGGCCGAAGACACCTTCCTCGCCGCCGATCTGGTGATGACCAGCCTGGTCGACTGGATTCAGGACGACGGCTACGGCGCGGCGCAACGACCGCGCCTGCAGAAAACCTTCGCCCGTCGCGTGCAGCAACTGGATCAGTTGCACGGCATGTTCCTCTTCGACACGCAGGGTCAGTGGGTGATTACCTCGTTCGCCGATCTGCCCCGTGGCAATGGCGTGGCGGACCGCGAGTACTTCAAGTTTCACCAGCAGAATGCCTCGACGCTGGCGCACATCGGCCCGGCGATCCGCAGCCGTGAGAACGGTGAGTGGATCATCCCGATTTCCAAGCGCGTCAATGATCACGCCGGCAATTTTCAGGGTGTGCTGCTGGCCGGGATCAAGATGTCGTACTTCGACCGCTTCTTCGAAAGTTTCAGCCTCGACGACCAAGGCATCATGTTTCTCGGTCTGAGCGACGGCACCTTGCTCGCCCGCCGTCCGTTCGATGAAAACCTGATCGGCACGTCGCTGGCGCAAGGGCGGATTTATCGCACGTTGCTGCCCGAGGCCTCCGCCGGCACCGCAATGATCGATTCGGTGGTCGATGGGGTTGTGCGTCTGTACGGCTATCGACGTTTGTCGGCGTATCCGTTGGTGGTGTCGGCGGCGACGTCGCGCGACACGATTCTCGAGGGTTGGTACGCACGCGCATTCCAGTCGAGTGTGATTGTCGCGCTGGTGATTCTCGGCATCGGCCTGTTTGGCTGGGTGTTCATTCACCAGGTGCGTGACGGCGAACGGATCGAGAAAAACCTGCGCAAGGCCCAGCGCACACTGGAGCAGATTGCGACCCACGACAGTCTGACCGGGCTGGCCAATCGACGTTTGTTCGAGCGTTCGCTGGAGATCGAATTCGCCCGCGGCGCGCGGCAGGTCAGCCCGGTCAGCCTGATCATGCTCGATATCGATTTCTTCAAGCGCTACAACGATGCCTATGGTCATGTCGCCGGGGATCATTGTCTGACTCAGGTCGCCCAAGTGCTGCAAACGTGCTGCCAGCGCAAGTCGGATCTGGCGGTACGTTACGGTGGCGAAGAGTTTGCGGTGCTGTTGCCGGACACCGACATCAACGGCGCACTGGCAATTGCCGGGCAGATTCGTCGTAGCGTGATCGACAAGCACATCATCCACAGCGGCTCGCCGACCGGGTATCTGACGGTGAGTCTGGGTTGTTATTCGTTTATCCCGAGCGGTAATGACAGCCTGGAAGTGTTTATCCAGCGCGCCGATGCGGCGTTGTATCAGGCGAAAAATGCCGGACGCAATCGCGCGGCGGTGTTATCGCTGGACAGCGGTTTGGCCGATTTGATGCGCTCTGATCGCTGATCTGCAAACCAACACAAAAACCTGTGGGAGCTGGCTTGCCAGCGATGGCGGTCGGTCAGTCAAGGAAGATGTCGACTGTGCTGACGCTATCGCTGGCAAGCCAGCTCCCACAGGGAATTTCATTGAGCCAGGATTAGGTGAACCCCCCTAGAAACCGAGGATGTGTTTCACCGCGGATGGCTCTTGTTCGTTCAGCCGCCAGTGCCACCGCCCGCACCGCCAGTCCCGCCACCCGCCGAACCGGTGCCGCCGCCCGCCCCGGAACCGGAACCGCTGGCGCCACCATTGGTGCCAGTTCCGGAACCTGTGCCCGAGGAACCGCTACCGCCAGAAGGCGCGCCGGGCGTGTTGTCCGGTGGCATGGTCGTGCTGGTCGCTCCACCGGATTTGGTGCCGGTGGCGTCAGCGCCATCATTGGCGGCGAAGCTGGCGGCCGATGCCGTAGCCAGCAGGCCGGCGAGCAATAACGAGGTGAGTTTGCGCGTGATCATGATCCGTCTCCAGAAAGGGCATGTACCTGATATTGGTCTGACGCGCAGAACCCTTGGTGCCGAGTGGCTGACGAGCGGTCAGCTGTGAAAACCGAAGTGGCCTCCTGATCTTCTGGAATATTGGCTATTTGCCGAACCCGGTGCGGGGACTAACGTAGCCACACATTCACTTGCTGCCCGGAGCTACCATGCAACCTCGTACCGATTTCTACACTGCTTCCCCAGATGCCCTGAAAGCGATGATCGCGCTGGAAACCGCCGTATCCAAACTGCCGCTGGAAAAAAACCTGATCGAATTGGTCAAGCTGCGCGCCTCGCAAATCAACGGCTGCGCCTTTTGCATCGACATGCACACCACCGATGCGATCAAGGGCGGTGAAACCCCGCGCCGCTTGTTCGCGGTGACTGCATGGCGTGAAGCGCCGTTCTTCAGCGACCGCGAACGCGCCGCGCTGTTGTGGACGGAATCGCTGACCCAACTGAGCCTGACCCACGCGCCGGACGAGGACTACGACGTGGTCGCTGCGCAGTTCACGCCGAAAGAAATGGTCGACCTGACCGTGGCGATCAGCACCATCAACAGCTGGAATCGTCTGGCGGTGGGCTTCCGCAAAACCCCACAAGCTTAAGCCTCAACGCATAACCCCTGTGGGAGCGAGCCTGCTCGCGAAAGCGGAGTGTCAGATAACAACCATGGTGACTGACACGACGCCTTCGCGAGCAGGCTCGCTCCCACAAGGGAAATGGGCATGGCCAGAAAATAGTGATCAATGCCCATCCGCACTCGGCGCCGCCGGTGGTTGCACCTTGCGCATCAAGGGCACCATCGCGGTGGCGATGACGAAACACGCCCCGATCATCAAAAAGGTGTCGCCGTAGGTTTGCGTCTGCGCCTCGCGGTAGGTCAGCAGCCACAACTGGCGCAGGCTGGCGGTGACGCCGACGTCGCTGCTCTGGCCCAGCGTTGCAAGGTTGCCACCGACCTGCGCCAGCCACTGATTCATCGCTTCATTGCTGCTGTTCAAATGCTCGGCCAGCCGCGTGAAGTGCAGGTTGGTGCGGTCATTGAGAATGGTCGCGCACCCCGCAATACCAATCGCACCGCCCAGATTGCGCATCAGGTTGAACAGCCCCGACGCATGCTTCAAACGTGCCGGTGCCAATCCGCCGAGGGTCAGCGTTACCGCTGGCGGTACGGCGAGTTGCTGGGCAATCCCGCGCAACGCTTGCGGCAGCATCAACTCTCCGGCACCCCAGTCGTGGGTGATCGGGCTGAACTCCCACATCGACACCGCAAACAAACCCAGACCGACCATCATGATCCAGCGCAGATCGACGCGATTAGCCAGAAAGGCATACAGCGGAATCGCCATGATCTGGAATACGCCAGTGGAGAAAACCGCCAGACCAATGTCCAGCGCGCTGTAGCCGCGCACCCGGCCGAGAAACAGCGGCGTCAGGTAAATCGTTGCGAACAGGCCGATGCCGGTGACGAACGAGAAGAAGCAGCCGAGGGCGAAATTGCGATCCTTCAAGGCACGCAGATCGACGATCGGATTGGCCACGTGCAAGGTGCGGCCGATGAAGGCCAATCCCGCGAGGCCGCTGATCCACGCCGTGGTCAGAATGGTCTGATCGCTGAACCAGTTCCAGCGCGGGCCTTCTTCGAGGGTGTATTCCAGACAACCGAGAAACAGCGCGAGAAAGACCATGCTCAGGTAGTCCGCGCCTTTGAGCAGGGACAATTCCGGCTGGTCGATTTTCACCAGCATCGGCACCGCCACGGCAACGAAAATCCCCGGCACCAGGTTGATGTAGAACAACCAGTGCCACGAGGAAATATCAGTGATCCAGCCACCGATCACCGGCCCCATTGTCGGCGCCAATGACGCGACCGCACCGATGGTCGCCGCAGCGATCACCCGTTGTTTGCCGGTGAAGAAAAAGAACGCCGTGGTAAACACCAGCGGAATCATCGAACCGCCGAGAAATCCTTGCAGCGCGCGAAAGGCAATCATGCTCTGGATGTTCCAGGCCACGCCGCAGAGCAGGCTGGCGAGGGTGAAACCGACTGCCGAAGCGCAGAACAACCAGCGCGTGGAGACCACGCGCGACAACCAGCCCGACAGCGGAATCACGATGATTTCGGCGATCAGGTAACTGGTCTGCACCCACGCGGTTTCGTCGGTGCCGGCGGACAGTCCGCCACCGATATCGCGCAGCGACGCCGAGACGATCTGGATATCCAGCAGCGCGATGAACATGCCGATGCACATGGTCGCGAAGGCGAATACCTTGGTCGCGGTCGCCATGTCCGCCGCGTTGAATGGCTGTGCAGGAGCGGCGAGGGCGGTGCTCATGGCGCGACGGCCACGGCGCTGGTTTCCGGTTGTGCGCGGGTGTCGACTTCTGCCGTCACCGAGAGGCCCGGGCGCAAGTGACCGAGCACGCCATCAGCCGGGTCGAGGAGGATGCGCACCGGGACACGCTGGACGATTTTGGTGAAGTTACCGGTAGCGTTTTCCGGCGGCAGCACGCTGAACTGGGAACCGGTGGCAGGGGCGAGGCTGTCGAGACGGCCGTGGAATTCCTGACCGGAGAGCACGTCGGCGCGGATGCTCACGCGCTGGCCGGGTTTCATCCGCGCCAATTGGTCTTCCTTGAAATTGGCATCGACCCATAAACCGCTGGCAGGTACCACGGACAATTGTTGCGAACCGGCCTGAGCATAGGCGCCGACCCGTGCGCGACGGTTGCCGATCACGCCGTCGACCGGTGCGCGCAGTTCGGTGTAGCTGAGGTTCAGTTGCGCCAGATCACGCTCGGCTCGGGCTTGTTGAAGGGCGGCGCGGGCCTGTTGTTTCTGGGTGTCGATCACCGCCAGTTGGCGTTGCGCGGCAAGCAGTTCGGCCTGGGCGCGGGCGCTCAAGGCTTGTGCGGTTTTGAAGGTGGCGTCGGCACGTTGTGCGCTTTCCACTGACACGGCATTGGTGGTTACCAAGCGTTTATAACGCGCGTTGTCATCTCGCGAACGCGCGGTTTCTGCGCCGGCGGCATCGATGCCGGCGCGGGCCTGGCCGATCACCGCTTGTTGCAGTTGTTCGGTGGCGTCGAGGTTGGCCAGCAGCGCTTCTTCGGCGGCCACGGCACCTTCGGCCTTGGCGAGGTTGGCGCGATAGTCGCGGGCGTCGAGGCGGATCAACACATCGCCGGCCTTCACATGCTGGTTGTCGCTGACCAGCACTTCGTCGATGTAACCGGCGACTTTCGGCCCGATCACCGTGACATCGCCACCAATATAGGCATCGTCGGTTTCTTCGAGAAAACGCCCGGCGCCCCACCAGTGCACGGCGTACACACCGGCGAAGATCAGCGCGAGCAAACCAGCGCCGGGAAGCAGCAAGCGTTTAAGCAGGGGCGGCTTGGTCTTTACCACAACAGGTTCGAGGTTGGGCATGCTGGTCATGGCGGATTACCTGGGTAAACGGGTAGTTATTACGGTTGTAATATGACGCAGGTAATATTTAGTCGCAAATGATTTCTGACGCCGATCGTCAGTTGTTCATTTGAGCCAGTGGCCCGGTGTGCTGCCGGTCATGGATTTGAAGAAGGCGATGAAGGCGCTGTCGCTGGCAAAACCCGTTTCAAAAGCGCAGTAACTCAGGCTGCGTCCGGTGGCGAGCAATTCCATCGCGCGCATCAAGCGCCACTGCTGGCGCCATTGCTGATAACTCATGCCGGTTTCGCGCTGGAAGATTCGCCCGATGGTGCGACTGCTGGCGCCGATCTGCTGCTCCAGCACTTGCAGTTCCGGTGGCAGTCGATCCGGCGTTTTCAGCAGCGGCGCCAGGCGCTTGTCCTGAGGTAACGGCAACAGCATCGGTTGCTGCGCCGCGTCAGCGATTTCGTTCAGGCACAGGCCGAGCAGATGGACGAATTTGCCTTGCTGCCAATCGCTGGCGAAATCGGCCAGCGCCATCGGTTCCAGCACCGCACGCAACAACGGGCTGACTTCAATCACGCAGACCTGCTGCGGCAACTCGGCGCACAGTTCGGGGATCAGGTAGATCGAGCGGTAATCGACACTTTGCTGCATCACCGCACGATGGCTGACACCCGGCGGAATCCACGCCGCCCGCGACGGCGGCAGCAGACACAACTGCTGCGCCAGGGTAATCCGCGTGCAGCCTTGTCGCGTGTACAGCAATTGCCCGCGTTGATGACGGTGCAGGCCGGAATTGTGATCACTCAAAGTCGAGGCGATGCCAATCACCGGTGCCTGAAAGCGATCAGCGTCAAAGGTTGCGTGGGCGTCGAGCCAAGCCATGGGTTGTCCGATTTCAGCGATTAGTTGGCAGGGTTCGGATAATACGCCACTCACCGATTCTTAAACTCCTCGGCGATTTATGTGAGGAGTGATGAAGAATGAACAACAGACATTTCCTGTGGCTGGCGATTTCGCTGCTGATGTTTCCGCAGATCGCGCAAACCCTGTACAGCCCTGCGCTCGGTGATATCGGGCGTGTGTTTAACGTTGGCCCGCAAGCCGCCGCGCAGACGTTGTCGGTGTATTTCCTCGCGTTTGCTGTCGGGGTGGTGGTGTGGGGGCGTTTGTGTGATCGCATCGGTCGGCGCCCGGCGATGCTCGCGGGCCTGGCAATCTATGCGATTGCCACGCTTTTAGGCCTGCGGGTCAGCAGTTTCAACGGCTTGTTACTGGCGCAGATGTTGGCGGCATTCGGTGCGGCGGTGGGCTCGGTGGTCACGCAAACCGTGTTGCGCGACCGCTTCAAAGGCGCCGAACTGGCGCAGGTGTTTTCGTTGGTGGGCATTGCGCTGGCGGCCAGTCCGGCGATTGGTTTGTTCAGTGGCGCCGGTCTGGTTCAGGCCTTTGGTTATCGCGGTGTGCTCGGCGCCTTGCTGTTATTGGCCACGCTGCTCTGGTTGTGGAGTGTGTACGCCTTGCCGGAAACCCGAGCGGAACAACCACCGCACGTCTGCCTGTTCGAAACGTCAGGGCGCATGTTGCGTGACCCGGGAATCTGGCGCTCGGCGCTGTGGATCGCGTCATTCAACGTGGCGTTGTTCAGTTATTACAGCCTCGGCCCGTTCATGTTTCAGCGGCTGGAGGTGAACGCCAGTGTGTTCGGTTACAGCGGCGTGATCCTCGCGCTGGGCTCAGGTTTTGGAGCATGGTTCAACCGGCGTTTATTGACAGCCGGGTTCAAGGCATTGCAGTTGATTCGCCTCGCGGGCGGCATCGCGTTGCTCGGTGGCGTGGGCGTGTGGTCGCTGCAGAACAGTGTCGCGTTCGTCCTGCCGATGCTGTTGGTGGTATTGGCGTTCGGCTTGGCGATCCCCAACATTCTCGGTGCGGCGCTGGCCGATTACGCTGATCGATTGGGCACCGCCGGGGCGTTGTTGGGCTTGATGTATTACTTGCTGATCGGCACAGGGCTGATGCTCTCCGGCTGGTCTCAAGCTCTCGGGGAAACCCTGATAGTGTGCAGCGCCGTGGCCTTGCTGCTGACAATAAAGCCAGGCAAAGCAATTGTTTAAGAAATGTAAGCGCTGTAGGAAGCGTCTTGCATTTGTGTAGGAGGGCTCCGACTATCACGATCATTGATGACATGGCATTACGCCATTTTATGATCGCAAGGATGTTGCGTGCCGTATCCGTTTCGCGCTGTTTTCCGTCGTCGTTCCACGCTTTGCCCGCTGTTGTCGGCCGTCGTGTTGAGTGTCTGTGCCTCCTCGATTGACGCGGCCGAACCTGTCGCGCCGGGTCAGGAAGTGCTGCGCCAGCAGCAACAGCAACAGCGCGATCTGCAACAACTGCAACTTGAGCAAAGAAAACGGCAATTGGAGCGCGGCGCGTTCGGCCCGACGCCGATCATCCCGGCCATCCCGCAAACAGTTGCTCCCGATGAACGTTGCTGGCCGTTGAGCGGCACGCGGATCGGCGGCGTTACGCTGATCGACAGCGACAAACTCAACGCGCGGATCAAACCGCTGCTGGCGCCGTGCATGGGCGTCGGCCAGATCAATCATCTGCTCGCGACCATCACCGCGAGCTACGTCGACAAGGGCTACATCGCCAGCCGCCCGTATCTGATCAGCGCACCGGCAGCGGGGCAGTCGCTGGATATCCGTGTTGACGAAGGCTACATCGAGTCCATCGAACTGGCCGATCAAAGTCTGCCGGTTTCGTTGGGTGGCGCGTTCCCGGGAATGCTCGGCGAGCCGTTGAACCTGCGCGATCTGGAACAGGGCCTCGATCAACTGAATCGCCTGCGCTCGATTGATCTGACCGCCGACATCGCCCCCGGTAGCCAGCCCGGCGCCTCGCGGATCATCCTGCGCTCTCGCACCGCCGCGCATTCGCGCTGGGCCTTGAACGCGGGCATCGACAACCTCGGCAGCGCCAGTACCGGACGGGATCGCGACACCGTCAGCCTCAGTCTCGACAGCCCGTTGCAACTCAACGACTTGTTGAGCCTCAGCGCCAGCGACACCCTCAATCAGGGTGACCGCTACAGCCGCAATGCCAGCCTGTATTACGCGATCCCTTACGGCTACTGGACCTACAGCGTGTTCGCCAGCCACGCCGAATATCGCGCGCCGTTCAAACTGCCGAGCGTGACCTTTCACAGCACCGGCATTACCGACCAGGTCAGCCTGCGCGCCGACCGTGTGTTGTGGCGCGACCAGAGCCGTCAGCTCAGCGCCAACCTGCAACTGGCGCACAAGGATGTCGACAGCTATCTGCAAGACGTTCGCCTCGGCATTCAGAGCCCGACCCTGACCGTGGCCGAGGCCGGGCTCAATCTGTTCTGGCTCGACCGCGCGGTGTGGAACCTCGACGTCAATTACGCCCAAGGCCTGCGCTGGTTTGGCGCCGACGACGATTCACAGCAGCAGATCAACAATTTGCCCAAGGCGCAGTTCCGCAAGTACCGAGCCGGCCTCAGCCAATGGCGTAACGGTCAGTTCGGCGCGCAGGCGTGGCAGTGGCAGAGCCAACTCAATTTGCAGTACAGCCCGGACCCGCTGCCAGCGATCGAACAGTTGCTCGGCACCGACGATTCGGCGGTGCGCGGCTACCGGGTCAGCAGTGCCTCCGGCGCCAGCGGCGCGATCTGGCGCAACACCTTGCGCCTGCCGATGCGCATTGAGTGGCCGCTGCAGATCACCCCGCGTGTGGGCCTCGACCACGGCTGGATCAAGGCTGATCACGGCGCGCAGGGCCAACGCCTGAGCGGCGCCAGTGTCGGCCTGAATCTGGGCTGGAAGAATCTGCAAGTCGACGTCGATTACCAGCGTGCCCTCAACACCCCGAACGGTCTGCAGCACGAGCCAGAGACCTGGCTGATGCGCGTGGGCCTGCAAATCTGAACAACGCAGTGAACAAACAGCCGTCGGATCTGAGCGCGTCAGCCACGGCCAAGACTAAACGCGCAACGTGATGCCGTACTCACATGGAGACGTTTTTATGCCAGCACACACCTTTGCATTTCATCTTTCCCCTCGGGGCAAATTGCGCTGGGCGATTGCCAGCCTGTTCTTCGCCGTGCATCTGCCGAGCGCGCTCGCCGGCGGCGTCGTGGTCGCACCAGGACCCGGCGGCACTGCGCAATTGCAGACCCAGGGCGGTGTGCCCATCGTCAACATCGTCGCGCCCAACGGTTCGGGCCTGTCGCACAACCAGTTCCTCGACTACAACGTCGACCGCCAGGGCCTGGTGCTGAACAACGCCTTGCAGGCCGGGCAATCGCAACTGGCCGGGCAACTGGCGGCCAACCCGCAACTGCAAGGGCAGGCGGCGAGCGTGATCCTCAACGAAGTGATCAGTCGCAATCCGTCCGCGATCAATGGCGCGCAGGAAATCTTCGGCCGCGCAGCCGATTACGTGCTGGCCAACCCCAACGGCATCTCGGTCAATGGCGGCAGTTTCATCAACACGCCGAATGCCAATCTGGTGGTCGGTCGTCCGGAGTTGAATGACGGCAAACTGCAAAGTCTGAACAGCCGCGATGCCAGCGGTCAGTTGCAGATTCAGGGCGGTGGCCTGCGCAACGGTGAGGGCTCGATCAACCTCATCGCGCCGCGTATCGACAGCCAGGGCGCGATCACTGCACGCGATCAGTTGAACCTCACGGTGGGACGCAATCAGGTCGATTACGCCAGCGGTCAGGTGAAAGCCGTGGATCCGGCGGGCAACACGTCTGATCAACGCATCGACGCCAGCCTGTTCGGCGCGATGCAGGCCGGGCGAATCAATATTGTCAGCACCGCCGAAGGCGCGGGCGTGCGGGTGGGCGCGGTGCAAGTCGCCGGGCGTGACGGCGTGCAGATTCGCTCGGCCGGTGACTTGAGTGTCAGCGGTGAAGCCGTGGCCAACAGCCTCGACGTGACCCGCGCCGGTATCCGCAGTAGTCAGGGCGACGTCGGCTTGCACAGCGGCAAGGATCTGACGTTGGCCGCTGCCGATGTCAGCGCTCGCGACGTCACCGTAGAGGCCAAACGCAATCTGACCCTGTCGACGGTCGAAAGCCGCAAGCTTCAGGAAAAGCGAGAAAACTGGAGCAACAGCACCATCGGCATCACTTGGGAAACCTACGATCGCACCCAGACCGACAGTGAATCGCGTCAACACGGCAGCCAGATTGTCGCCAGCCGCGACGCCAAGTTGACGTCCGGCAAAGACACCGAACTGAAAGCCGCCAAAGTCGAAGCAGCGAAAAATCTCGACGTGCAAAGCGGCGGCGATCTGCGGCTGACCGCCGCCACTGAAAGCCACACCCAGACTGATCAAGGCAACCACCGCAAGCACCTGTGGAAAGCCGACTGGAACAGCAGCAGCGAAGAACAGCGCAGCGTCACCAGCCAGTTGAAGGCCGGCAACATCGCCCTGCAAACCGCCGCATTATTGCGCTCCGAAGGCGCCGAATTGACCAGCGCCGGCGACTTGCAACTGGCCGGCAAACAAGTGGAAATCAGTACCGCCACACGAACCAATCGCAGCAGCGACAATAGTTACTCCGGTGACCTGGTCGGCGGTGGTTTCTTTGGCAAGACCGGCGATGCCGACAAGGGCAAGACCCAGCATCAGGGCAGCAAAATCAACGCCACCGGCAAACTGATCGTCAAGGCTGACGACGTGCGCATCAGCGGCAGCCAGGTGCGTGGCGGCACCGACGCCAGCGTGATCAGCGACAAGGGTTCGCTGGTGATCGATGGTGTGCAGGACACCTCGCACAGCAACAACCATGACAAGGACAGCAAGTTCTTCGGCATCAGCAAGGACGAGTCGCGGCAGAACAGCCGAGACAGCAGCACCGTGCGCAGCGAACTGGTGTCCGACAGCAACCTCAAGCTCAAAAGCGCCAAGGACATCGAACTGGCGGGTTCGACGGTCAAGGCTGACGGGACGCTGACGGCCGACGCGGCGGGCGACGTCAATGTGCATTCCGCGCAGAACACTCACGACAGCAGCGACACCACGCAAACCCGTGGCTTTGATGCGTACGCCAAGGAGCAAACGCCGGAGCAGTATCGCGCCGGGATTCACTACGAAGACAAACAGCAAACCGTCACCCGCAACGACGTCACCCAGCAAGGCTCCAGCCTCAGCGGTGGCAGCGTGCAGGTGAAGGCGGGCGGTGACGTCACGCTCAAAGGCGCGGAGGTGAAATCCACCGCAGGCGACACGACGTTGAGCGGCAAAAATGTGTCGTTGCTCGCCGAAGCCGACAGCCACAAAACCGCCACCGACACCTCCAGCACTGGCGGCGGTTTCTACTACACCGGCGGCCTCGACCGTGCTGGCAGTGGCGTCGATTTCGCCCACAGCACGGCGCAGGATTCGACCAGCAAATCCACTGCGCAAACCAGCAGTGTGCAGAGCAACGGTAGCCTGACGATCAATGCCGACAAACTCGCTACCGAAGGCGCACAACTCAAGGCTGGCAACGGTCTGAACGTCGCCGCCAACGAGATCGACAACCGCGCGGCCAGCAACAGCGAAAGCAGCACGCACAACGACAGCAACTGGTCGGCGGACATCGGCGCCAACGTCGAGTACAAAGACATCGCCCGGCCAATCGCGGGCGCGGTCAAGGACGTGCTCAACGGCAAGGTGCCGGACAAGGATGCACTGGCCAATCTCGGTCAGCCGAATGTCGGTATCGACGTCGCAGTCGGTCACGGCAGCGCTAGCAAAACCGAGCAAAACAACAACGCTGTGATCAGCCGTTTTGACGGCGGCACGGTCGATGTGAAAACCACTGGCACGCTGCACGACCAAGGCACCCAGTACAACGCCAGCGCCGGCCAAGTGAACATCAGCGCTGACCAACTGCTTGCCGACGCCGCGAGCAACACGCACAACAGCAGCGCGAACGCGGTGGATGCCAAGGTCGATGTGCGCGTCTACACAAAGACCGGTGAAGACGTGAATGTCGCCGGCAGCGGCGCGGGTGGCAGCAGTGCGTCGAGCAAGGACAGTTCCACCGCCGTCGTCGGCGCTTATGCCGGCAGCCAGGGTGTGAACATCAAGATCGGCGGTGATGCGCAGTTCGAAGGCAGCCGTTTCGACGGCGGGCAGGGCGGTGTAAGCATCAAGACTGGCGGTGATCTGGCGCTGAATCAGGCCAGTGACCGTCAGAACAGCAACGACAGCAGCCTGCGCGGCAATGGCTCGCTGACGGTCGGCACCTTGCCGGGTAACGATGGCACCAATGTCGACCTCGGCGCCGGTTTCCAGCTCGATCACACCGGCAAGCAGAGCACTGACACTCAGGCCCATGTGGCGAGCATCAGCGGCAACGGTCCTGTGCAACTCAGCAGCGGCGGCAATCAAGTGCAGCAAGGCACGAAAATCGACAGCGCCGGCGCCATCGATTTGCACGCCGACGGCAAGCTCGATCTGCAAGCGGCCACCGATACGCACACCGCCACCGGCAGTAATCTCGGCGGCGGCTTGAAGGGCGGCGGCAGCAAAACCAGCAGCGAGAAGAGCCGTGATCAGGGCGGCAATCTGAGCGGCAATTTCAATATCGGTCGAGTCAACGAGGATTCGAAAACCCTCAGCGGTGGCCAGCTCAACAGCGAGAACGGCATTGTCCTGAACGGTGATTCGGTTCATCTGCAAGGCACGCAAGTCAGCGCACCGAACGTCAACATCGACGCGCAGAAGGGCGGTTATGTGCAGGAATCGGCGCAGTCCAGCGACAACCGCAATAACTGGAATGTCGCGTTGAACGCCGGCGGCAAACTGAGCAGCAAGACCCCAACGGCAGCCGATGAAAAGGCCAGCAGCGATCATGATTTCAACGCCGGGGCCAAAGTGGGCGTGGATTACCTGCAAGGCGGCACCCAGCAGAATAGTCAGATCAAGGCTGACAGCGTGGTGTTGAACAGCGCCGGTGATGCACAGCTTTCGGGTGCGCAGATCGACGCGAAAACTGTCAGCGGCAAGGTCGCGGGTGATCTGACCGTCGAAAGCCGTCAGGACAGCAGCAACCACGCCAAGGTCGATGTCGATCTGGGCCTGACTGCGAAGAAAAATCCACCGAGCGACAAAGAGAAGCTCGCCGGCACCGACTACAAACCGACGCTGAAAGTGCAGGGTGAGTACGCGCACAAGGACAGCGTTGCGCAGGCGTCCGGTATCAGTGCCAGCCAAGGCTTGAACCTCGCGGTCGACGGCGCAACACAACTGACCGGTGCGCGCATATCGGCGACGCAAGGGAAGGTCGATCTGGGTGGTTCGAAGGTCAGCAGCACTGATCTGAGCAACCGTGACTACGGTGTGAACGCGGGCCTTGATCTGCCGCATAAAGCCGAGGAAAACGCACCGAAGGTTTCCCTGGAAAACGGCAACCTGAAAGTCGGTCCGGTCACCCTCAGCGGGCATCTGGATACCCAGACCCTGCAAGCCGGGATCGACGAAAAAGGCTAAAACCAACGGTAGTGGATGTGCCAGATCTGCCAGCCACCACCGATCCCTGTGGGAGCGAGCTTGCTCGCGAAAGCGTCCGTCCAGTCACTGCAACCAGTGCCTGATGTACCGCCTTCGCGAGCAAGCTCGCTCCCACTTTGTTTTGCGCCAAGCGTTGAATCTCGCGCATCATGCGCGACCTTAAGACGCCATGGAGGCAAACAATGAAAACAGCATTCGTCGCTGTACTCGGGGCTTTGTTGATCGCCCAACCGTCCGTGTCCTTCGCGGACACCAGCAATGGCAAAAATCTCTATTCGCAGCGCTGCGCTGTGTGCCACGGCGCCGATATGAAGGGCACCGGGCCGTTGGCGCATAAAAGCAATCCGCCCACACCTGACCTGACAACGCCCGCGTTCAAAAAACGCCTGAATGAATATCCGGGCGTGATTGTGTCGTCGATCATCCTTCGACCGAACGGCAACCTGATTCCGAAAACGCTAATGGAAAACGGGGTAAAGATACCGCCGCACGCCTGGAGCGTTAAGGATCTGCGCGATCTGCATGACTACATGAGCGGCGTGATTGCGCTAAAACGCTGAGCTTCAGTTGCTGCGCGGACAGTCGGTCGAGGAATCCATTGCTTCGGCTTAATGGTAACCATTACTATTCACGCCCCTTTCCTCAGCACGCCGCCCAAACCCCCATGCGTCCCCGCAGACCCGGCTTTTTCGAGCATTACGAAGAGTTGATCGGCACCTGGACTCGTCGCCTGCGCAATCGCGCGCAGGCCGAGGATCTGGCGCACGACACCTTTGTGCGGGTGCTTGAGTCGGATTCGGCGGCGGTGCAGCAGCCACGGGCGTATTTGCACCAGACCGCGCGCAATATCGCGGTCGACGGTTATCGGCGTGAGGATCGGCGCGGCGCCATGGAGTCGCAGGCCCTCGATCACAGTGAGTCGTCATCCGGCGACCCGGAGCATTACATGCAGGCGATCCAGTTGGCCGACTCCATCGAACGGGCGCTCGCCGAGTTGCCGGTCAATTGCCGGAAGATTTTCGTCTGGCAGAAGATCGAAGGCCTGACCCAAGCGGAAATCGCCGAACGCCTGGGCCTGTCCAAGAACATGGTCGAAAAGTATATGATCCGCACCCTGCGGCATCTGCGTGATCGCCTCGACGGGTTGCAGTCATGAGCCGCCGCAGCTTTTCATCCCCAGCCCAACAGGACATTCCATGATGGATACTCGTGATTGCGCGTGCGGGCAAACAACGGTGCGCGATGATGCGGCTCGCTGGTTTGTGCGTTTGCAGGAGCCGGCCATCGATGCCGACGAGCAGCAGCGCTTCGATGCCTGGCTGAATCAACATCCGCAGCACCGAGACGAATTTCAGTTGCTGCAAGGCTTGTGGTCGGCGGCCGATCTGCTGCCGGCGCCACGCCTCAAAGCCCTTGTTGAAACACCGCCAACCCGCCGCGAACGCCGTCCGATGCTGCGTTATGCCGTGGCCGCGAGTGTGTTGGCGGTGGCGCTCGGGCTGGGCTTGTTCAGTGGCTTGAATCATCCGGGTGGCTACAGCGCCGAATTCGCCACGGCGCTGGGCGAACGCAAACATGTGGCGCTGCCGGACGGTTCGGTGATCGATCTGAACAGCCGCAGCCGTTTGCAGGTGCGCTTTGAAGAGGATCGTCGCGTCATCGAACTGGCAGAAGGCGAAGCGATGTTCAGCGTCGCGCACGACACCTCGCGACCGTTCGTGGTCGAGACCGGCAATGGCAAGGTCACAGTCACCGGCACGCGTTTCGATGTGCGCCGCGATGTCATGCAAACCCGCGTGGCGGTGGAGCAGGGCACGGTGAAAGTGCAGGGGCGCGATGCGCCGGATAATCAATTTATCAAACTGACCTCCGGCCTCGGCACCCACGTCGATGCCCAAGGCCAGGTCGCCGCCGCCTACGCGGTCAACCCGGCAGAACTGACGGCGTGGCGCGGCGGCAAATTGGTGTTCAACAACGCCAGCCTCAGCCAAGTCGCGGCCGAAGTGTCGCGTTATCGTGAGAAGCCGTTGACCGTGACCAACCCGGCCGTGGCCAGTCTGCGCCTGACCAGCGTGTTCAAATCCGACAACACCGACGCTTTGCTCAAAGCCTTGCCGAGCATCCTGCCGGTGGCCGTTCGCACCCTTGCGGATGGCAGTCAGGAAATAATCGCAAAATAAAATTCAGGTTTTTTTCGAGTTCTTCGTCTTCCTGTTCAACTGCAACTGGTTTGCATTAACAGCCGCACACTCTTGCGATCCACAGGACTACGTACGACGTGAAAAACACCCCTGCCAACAACAAAAAATCCCCTTGGCTGCCGCTGGCCCTCGCGCTGGCGGTCAATGCTGCCGTGCCGCTGGCGTTCGCTGGCGAAGCGATCCACATCCGCGCACAGCCACTGGGTCAGGCCCTGAGCGAGCTGGGCCAGCAGACGTCGCTGCAAGTGTTTTTCAGCCCGGACCTGGTCGCCGGCAAACAGGCGCCGGCAGTCGACGGCGATATTTCTCCGGAGCACGCGCTGCGTCAATTGCTGCAGGGCAGCGGTCTGGACTATCAGATCAACGAAGGCTCGGTGACGCTGTCGCCAGCGGTCACTTCTGCTGCCGTCAACGGCCCGCTCGAGTTGGGCGTGACCGACATTAAAGTGGTCGGCGACTGGCTCGGTGATGCCAACGCCGCCGTGGTGCAGAATCACCCCGGCGCGCGCACGGTGATTCGCCGCGAAGCGATGGTCGAACAGGGCGCGATGAACGTCAGCGACGTGCTCAAGCGTGTGCCGGGCGTGCAGGTGCAGGACGCCAACGGCACCGGCGGCAGTGACATTTCCCTCAACGTCGGTGTGCGCGGTCTGACTTCGCGTCTGTCGCCGCGCTCCACCGTGTTGATCGACGGTGTACCGGCGGCGTTCGCCCCGTACGGCCAGCCGCAACTGTCGATGGCGCCGATCTCCTCGGGCAACCTCGACAGCATCGACGTCGTGCGTGGCGCCGGTTCGGTGCGTTACGGGCCGCAGAACGTCGGCGGCGTGATCAATTTCGTCACCCGCGCGATCCCGGAAAAAGCTACCGGTGAAATCGGCACCACCCTGGAAACCACTCAGTACGGTGGCTGGAAACACATCGACACCGCGTTCCTCGGCGGCACTGCCGACAATGGCATGGGCGTGGCGTTGCTGTATTCGGGCGTCAATGGCAACGGTTACCGCGAGCGCAACAACGGCAACGATATCGATGACGTGTTGCTCAAGACCCACTGGGCGCCGACCGATCAGGACGATTTCAGCCTCAACTTCCACTACTACGACGCCACGGCCGACATGCCCGGCGGTCTGACGCAGAAGCAGTACGACGCCAAACCGTACGACTCGGTGCGGGACTACGACCAGTTCACCGGTCGGCGCAAAGACGTGTCGTTCAAGTGGATCCGCCAGATCGACGAGCGCACCCAAGCGGAAATTCTGACGTATTACACCGACAGTTTCCGTGGCAGCACCATCGCCGCTCGCGACCAGAAAACCCTCAGCTCGTACCCGCGTTCGTATTACACGCTGGGCATCGAGCCACGGGTGTCGCGGGTTTTCGATGTCGGCCCGACCACCCAGGAAGTCAGCGTCGGTTATCGCTATCTGAAAGAGGCGATGCACGAATCGTCGAGCCGTGTGGCGCTGGTCAACAACCAGCCGGTGCTCACGCCGACCTCCGACGGCCATGTGTTCCAGGACCGCACCGGTGGCACCGAGGCCAACTCGGTCTACATCGACAACAAGATCGACGTTGGCAACTGGACCATCACCCCGGGCATTCGCTTCGAACACATCAGCACCGACTGGCATGACCGCGCGGTGCTCGATACGGCCGGCAAACCGGTACAGGCGAAAAACCGCAGCATCGAAAGCAACGAACCGTTGCCGGCGCTGAGCGTGATGTATCACCTGTCGGACGCATGGAAACTCTTCGCCAACTACGAAACCTCGTTCGGCAGCCTGCAGTATTTCCAGCTCGGCCAGGGTGGTTCGGGGGATCAGACCGCCAATGGTCTGGAACCGGAAAAGGCCAAGACCTACGAGATCGGCACGCGCTACAACGACGATGTGTGGGGCGGTGAAGTGACGCTGTTCTACATCGACTTCGACGATGAGCTGCAATACATCAGCAACGACGTGGGCTGGACCAACCTCGGCGCGACCAAGCACCAGGGCCTTGAAGCGTCGGTGCATTACGACATGGCAGCGCTGGATCCACGCCTTGATGGTCTGACCGCCAACGCTGGCTTCACCTACACCCGCGCCACTTATGAAGGTGAGATTCCGGGCTTCAAGGGCCGTGATCTGCCGTTCTATTCGCGGCAGGTGGCAACCGTTGGTTTGCGTTACGACATCAATCGCTGGACCTACAACCTCGACGGTTTCGCCCAGTCGAAACAGCACTCGCCGGGCACCGGTGTGAATGCCGACGGCAGTTTCAACGGCAACTACATCACTGACGGCACGGCGGACGGGCAGTACGGCGACATCCCGGGTTACGTGACCTGGAACGTGCGTGGCGGCTATGACTTCGGGCCGCAGGTGTCGAACCTGAAGCTGGGCGCCGGGGTGAAGAACGTCTTCGACAAGCAGTACTTCACCCGCTCCAGCGACAACAACTCGGGGATGTATGTGGGCGCGCCGCGTACGTTCTTTGTGCAGGCCAGCGTTGGTTTCTGATAGACCGCGTTAGCTTCTTCGCGAGCAGGCTCGCTCCCACATGGAGCACTGAAATCCTGTGGGAGCGAGCCTGCTCGCGAAGCTTTTAGACTTTAAGGACTTTACCGCCGATGGCGACGGCGACCAGCAGAACCGCCATCAAGCCAAAGGCAAAACTCAAACTGCTGGCATGCGCCACAAAGCCGATCACCGCCGGCCCAGCCAGAATCCCGGCATAACCCAGCGTGGTAATGGCCGGCACCGCAATGCTTTCCGGCATCACCGTCTGCTTGCCGACCGCCGTGTACAGCACCGGCACGATGTTCGAACAGCCAGCGCCGACCAGCGCGTAACCCACCAGCGCTGCTTCCCAGCTCGGCGCAAACGTCGCTAGAAACAAACCGGCCGCTGCCAGCAGACCGCCAAACAGAATGATCCGCGTGGCACCGACAATCCGCACAATCCGGTCACCCATCAAACGCCCGGCCGTCATGGTCAATGCAAACGCCGCATAACCTAACCCTGCATACGCCGTGTCGATCCCGCGTTCCTGTGCCAGAAACACTGCGCTCCAGTCCAGTGCCGCGCCTTCGGTCAGGAACACGATGAAGCACATCCCGCCGATAAACAGCACGATGCCGTGCGGAATGGCGAATGCCGGGCCCGAGCTTTCACTGCCATAGGGCAACATGTGCGGCACGCACTTGAACAACGCCGCGATCAGCACGACGACCACCACCAGCATGGCGGCCAGTGGTGTCAGACCCAGCCCGAGCAGGGCGCTGACACCCGCCGCGCCGACAATCCCGCCGAGACTGAACAAGCCGTGAAAGCCCGACATCATGTTCTTGCCGCTGGCGCGTTCGACGATCACCGCTTGCAGGTTCACCGTCGAATCCACCGTGCCGAGGCCGGCGCCGAACATGAACAGTGTGGCGATCAGCGCCGGTATCGACGACACCGTGGCCAGTAACGGCAACGCTGCGCAGATCAACATCGTTCCGCCGGTGGCCACCCGCCGACAGCCAAAGCGTGTGGCGAGAATCCCCGCCAGCGGCATCGCCAGAATTGAACCGACCCCCAAGCACAACAACAGCAAGCCCAACGTGCCTTCATCCAGTCCGGCGCGGGCCTTGGCGTACGGCACCAAGGGCGCCCACGCGGCAATGCCGAGCCCGGCGATGAAAAAGGCGATGCGCGTGGACATCTGTTGCAGGCGTCCGGGGACGAAGGTGTCTTGGGGGTTGAGGCTGGTCATATCGATCCTTGGCAAAAAACATCGCGTCCCCGAAGGACAGTGATACGGCAACGAGGTTCGATCGCCGGCCATTCGGGGAAGTACAGGCAACATCCTACCCTGTGGGAACGGAGGCTCACCAATAAGCGGTCATGCACATCTCCCTGTGGGAGCGAGCCTGCTCGCGAAGGCGCAGTGTCAGCTGAAAAATATATTGACTGACACACTGCATTCGCGAGCAGGCTCGCTCCCACAAGGGGTTGCGTTTTACAGTGGCCTTCTTCGGCAACAGGGGACAAACACTGATGACGCAGTTTTACGATGCACGGGGCAATATTTACGGGGTGATTGCGCCGCAGGCACTGCGCGACGCGGGCCTTGCCTTGCCTGCCAGCGCCACCGAATGCGCCTCTTCGCGTCAGTCGTGGAGCGAAGCAGCAATCAAACTTTGCTGCGACTGGCCCGAAGGCCAGCGCCCGGTTAACAGCAAATCCCACCGCAGCGACGGTCTGCTGATCGGTCCGTTCCAGGCGTCGCCGCCGTTCGACGTACTGATCATCAACACCGACGGCACCCTCGCCGAGCGCAGTGGCAATGGCCTGACGATTTTCTCGCAGGCACTGACCGAGCAAGGATTGATGCCGGAGGAGGGTGCGTTGTTGCGCGTGCATCACGACAAGAGTGACGCGGTAGAGACTTCGGTGAAACCGGCTGAAGTCGAAGGCGTTCAGGGTTTCTGGCTTGATTTGGGGCAACCCGATTTCGGGCCTGGCGCAGTGGCTGCGCACAACATGGAAAGCGTCGACTTCAACGGACATGACGTGAGTGAAGTAAAACCACTGGCGACACTCGATCCGGCATGGTCACACAGCCAGTTTGTGCGTATCGGCAATCCGCATTGCGTGACGCTGCTGGATGACAGGGCGGCATTGCCGAGCAATCAAAAGATGCGTGAGTCACCGCTGAACGAAGGGTTGACCGAAATCGCCTACGCGATCCCCGCCGGCGCCGGTGATCCATGCCCGGCAGGCGTCAATCTGCAATGGGCGGTGCTGGAATCACCACAGAAAATCCTCGCCCGTGTGTTCGAACGCGGCGAGGGGCCGACGGCGTCTTCCGGCACCAGCGCCAGTGCCGTGGCCTGCGCGGCCTGGCGTGTGGGGTGGGTGGCGGCCGGTGAAGTGCAGGTGGTGATGCCCGGCGGCACGGCGCCGATCCTGCTTGACGCAGAACATGGTCAATTGCGCGGCGTCAGACTGTTTGGCACCGCGCGACGGATGGCGCACTGAAGCACGGAGAACAACAGCCATGCGGTGACTGAAGCGCCGGTCCCTGGTGGCGGATCGGTGCAGATTCGCTGTTTACAGGAAGAACTATTGCGAGCTGATGCTCTGCGTCAGCTTCAGAAATTTGGGAATCACCGCTTCGGGCGCAGGTGTGAAGTCTTTCAGGCCGTCGGTACCTTTCTGGAACGTGAACATCTGCGCCGCGATCAAAGGACTCGCCAGACCGCCGACATGGGCGATGGCAAACCAGGCGCGATCTTGCTCTTTGGATTCAGGTCGCGGGTCCAGGCGCCAGCCTTCGAGGGTGGTCATGCGCTCGCCGATGTAAAACTTCTCCATGATTTTCGACTTCTTCCAGTTCTGCGCGTCGTAGCCGGGGCGATAGTCGGTGTCGTAGGTTCCACGGGTCGGTTTGGTCGGATCGTTTTGTGAGGTGTTGATCAGGCTCATGATCACGTTGGGTGTACTGGTAAACCGCAAGCTGTTCTTGACGCTGAAACCGGTTTTGCCATCGTCATGGATAAAGCCGTAAGGCATACAGACGCCGGGTCCTTCGGGTACTTGATAGAGGTCGCGGGCTTCGAAGCGGGCGGCGAGATCCTTGATACGTTGCGCGGAGTTTTCGGCGGGTTTGTTCATGTTGAAGTAGAACACCCGGTTGTTGCGCCAGAGCAGGAATTCGTAGGGCGTTTCTTTACTGCCCAGGACATGGGAGTCGGGGATGCCCAGGTCGTGTTCATAGGTTTTGGTCTGTCGTATCTGGTCTTCCAGTTTGCTGATTTCGGATTCCTGGTTTTTGACGATGTCGGCGCTGTATTTCATTCTCTTGATCGTTTCCAGCAGACGCTCGTTGGTTTTGAGATCGTCCTGAAGGATTTTTTTATAGGCTTCGGTTTCGTGAATGATTGCGTTCCGTTGTCGATCAAAGTTTTCGAGTGTAGTGACATCGCTGACTCTGATCGTCATTTCGTCATAGTTGTAGCTGACGTAGTCCCCCACAGCGTGAACGTTCTTCGAAAAAACATGGCCTCCCGCCGATGCAATCTTACTGCGTTCAACCGCGAAGGTTGCCCATTCGAATGATTCTGGCGACTCGAATCTGGTGCGTCCCAGGCATTCTTGAAGGATCGGTTCGGCAAAGACTGACTGGGCGCCAAACAGCAGGCTGGCTAAGGTGCCGACAATTCGGGTCATGAAATGCGCTCATTTCGACGGGACGTTTCGTTCACGACCTGACTCTCACTGTTCGCGGATGCTTTGCGTCAACTTCAAAAAACGCGGTACGACTGCTTCGGGCGGCGGCACCAGATCCTTCAGGCCATCAGTGCCTTGCTGAAAGGTGAACATCTGCGCCGCGATCAGTGGGCTGGCGAGACCGCCGACATGGGCGATGGCGAACCAGGCACGATCTTGCTCTTTGGATTCAGGTCGCGGGTCCAGGCGCCAGCCTTCGAGGGTGGTCATGCGCTCGCCGATGTAAAACTTCTCCATGATTTTCGACTTCTTCCAGATTTCGGCGTCATAGCCGGGGCGGTAGTCGGTGTCGTAGGTTCCACGGGTCGGTTTGGTCGGATCGTTTTGTGAGGCATTGATCAAACTCATGATCACGTTTGGTGTACTGGTAAACCGCAAGCTGTTCTTGACGCTGAAACCGGTTTTGCCATCGTCATGGATAAAGCCGTAAGGCATACAGACCCCGGGTCCTTCGGGTACTTGATAGAGGTCGCGGGCTTCGAAGCGGGCGGCGAGATCCTTGATACGTTGCGCGGAGTTTTCGGCGGGTTTGTTCATGTTGAAGTAGAACACCCGGTTGTTGCGCCAGAGCAGGAATTCGTAGGGCGTTTCTTTACTGCCCAGGACATGGGAGTCGGGGATGCCTAGATCGTGTTCGTATTTTTTTGTTTTTTGAATCCGCTCTTCCAGCTGACTGATTCGGTTCACCTGGGTTTTGACGATGTCGTCGGAGTAGTTCATTTCCTTGATAGATGCCAGCAGGTACTCGTTGGTCTTGAGATCGTCCTGCAGCCTTTTTTTATAAAGCTCGGTTTCGTAAACGATGGCGTTGCGTTCTCTGTCAAAGCTCTCCCTTGTCGTAACGTCACTGACTCTGATGGTCATTTCGTCGTAGTCGTAACTGACATAGTCGCCCACTGCATGAACATTTTTAGAAAATACATGACCTCCTGCTCCTTTCATGTTGCTGCGTTCAATCGCAAATGTTGCCCATTCGAATGCTTCTGGGGATTGGAATCTGGTGCGCCCCAGGCATTCATGCAAGACAGGCTCAGCAAAGACTGATTGAACTCCCAGCAGCAGGCCAGCGAAGGTAATGATAATTCGTGTCATGAACTGTGCTCATTTCTATGTGACGCTTCGCTTAAACTCGCGATGTGTACGTCGTTTTTTTTGTCCTGATTGTGAGCAATGATTGTCAGGTTCAACCCTGATTCATTGTTCTCAGCCTTTGTCCAATAGATGGGTAAAGCGGTAATAAAACCTCTAACCCCAATGGGAGCCGGATACTTTTTCACGCCAGCTAGAGTCTTGCTCTCCCAGAAGCCTTGCTCATGCGGCAATGGTTCCGATATTTGGCCGCCTAGATTCAGATGCAACGTTGAACGATAAGTCCAAGTTGGCCAAATTGGTGATGGAAATCCATCTTGATACTGCTGAGCAGTTGAGGATTCGATTACTTGTGATTCATTGAAGTTTCGCGGAATGAAGTTAAAGGAGTATTCATATGCCTTGGAGTTGCTAGCGGCTTGAGTCTGAATGGCTTTCCAGGTCTTTTCAGCAGCAGGCTGATCAAGAGTTTCATCCGAAACAGTAAAGTGAGCCACAGGGCCATTTTGTTTCGCCTGACTCATCCCGAAATGTTTCTTCCACAAATCCTTGCGCAACTTATTGATCGTCTTCCCTACCTTCTGGTTGTGCTTGCCGTCCAGCTTCGCGTCAGTCGATTCGCTATCGCGCACAATGACAGCCAGCTCTGAGTCACGTGTCCCGCATTGACTGCGGTCGTTGATATTGGCGCTGCCGAGAATCGCCACTCGATCATCCGCGATCAACAATTTGCTATGTACGTAGATCTGTTCAGTGACCACGCGATTGCCAAGCGTATCCCAAGTGCGCAGGTTGAGCAGAGTCAAATATTTTGACCAGTCCTGTTGTGCGTAGACGGGCTTTTTGTTGGTGTCCAACCGCTCAATAATTTTCCCGGCCTCTTCCTTGCTCGCACCCCGATCCATCATGTCCTTCATCGCCATGTGCCGTTGAATGCGTTTGACCAGACTCTGCTCGCCAAACACCAGACTCTGCATGGTCAGGTGAACCTGGTGCATGAGGTTCAGCACATTCAGCGCGCCTTCCGGGTGCACCGGCAAAATCAGGTACACGTGAAACGGACGGTTTTCTGCAATCGCCCGGCCTATGCGGTCGGCCAGCGCCTTGCCGATGCTGTTGGTGAGCTTCTGTTCTTTCCCCAGTTTCTGCGTCAGCCAGCCCTGTGCGTTGGTCTGCCAGATCGTCAGGAAACTTTTGAGAAAGGTGCGGGCCTCTTCGCCGGGCTCCTTGCTAATGGCATTGACTTCTTTCCAGTCGATTTGGGTGAAGTCCTCGTCTTCCAGCGCTTCACGCAATTTGATCCGGGCGACGAAATTCTCGTTCAAAGTGGACGGGTCGCGCAGGCTGGCCATCGGGCCGGACAGTGGCCGGCCTTCCGCCAGTTCGCCCTCATCACCGAAATCGGTCTGGAAGAACTGGTTCTCGATGTAGATGAAGTGCTGGGCGCTGGAAATGGTCTGCAGCATGGCGCGCAGGCAGTTGTCCTGAACGCCGCCAACGTTGAAACCTTCGGGCAGCGGCAGGTTCACCTTGGCCAGGTTTCGACCCTTGGCTTCCTGAGTGGTCATGGTGGCTGAAGCGCTGCGCAACACCTGCACGCTGACCCCGCCTTGCGCAGTTTGTGGTGGTGTCGGCAGGGTCGGAGCCTGATCGATCCAGACCGGTTTGGGCATTGGCAGCCTCAGGTTGATCTGATTGTTGACGTCCAGGTGGTGGGGCAGGCCGGCGTCCCGGACCAGGGTGTTGACCCACTCCATCAGGGCGACGATGACGGTGGTTTTTTCCAGGCTTTTGATTTCGGCTATGTAGGCCTGTTGTCCGTTCCAGCGGTCGATGAAATTGCGCGACAGGTCGTACACCGACGGCCCTTCGATGCGACTGTGAACGTCCTGCCACGGCATGCGCGGCTGATCCTTGTCCAGCCGGCTGTAATCTGCAGACGCCAGCGGTTGCGGTTCGTGTTTGAGATAGACAAAGGGCTCCCGGTGATTTGCCAGACGGTCTTGCAGCAACGCGTAAAAGTGCCCGAGCAACGAAGTGGTCAATTGGCCGATGTTGTTCAGCCAACCCATTTTCTCCGCCGGCATGGCGTCGTAACCCTTGTCGCAGAACATCGCGACAAGGCGGCCGAGATCGGTCGAATTCGTCCAGTTGTTGATCAGCTCGTAACTCTTCAGGCGCAGCGCGGCTTGCAAGTTGCCGGCGCTGGTTTCCACTTCACGAATCCACACTTGAACCCGACCTTTGAGCGGTTCGGCAAGCGGCAGGCGCGTCCAGTTGTGCTTAATCAGCGCGGTGATATTGCGGATGGCCGCGTCGGTCAGATATTCCTTGGGTCTGGCCAAAGGATCGATGGAGGACGCGTACTCCTTCAGGCTGGCGCCAGCCTTCATCATCCGATCCAGAACGGGCAGGGGCGGGCTGGCGAAGAAGTTCTGAATCGCCGCGCCGACGTTGATCAGGGTATCGCGACGCGGCAACGCTAGTGTGACGTGGGTGCTTTCTGTGCCAATGGTCGTTTCGGCCAGCGGCTTGGACAGGTCGAACAGTGTGCCCAACAGCAGGCCGGCTCGACTGACGTGCTTGTTCATGTCCATCCAGCCCAGATGCGGAATCCCCGGGTTGTACGCGTCATTGCCCTGGCGGTCGCTGGCATCCAGGCTGAAGTTGTTGTCGTCGCGACGCCCATACGCCAGGTCGATACCGCCGACATAACCGATCTTGTTGTCGATCACTACGCACTTCTGGTGGTGGGAAAACGTCGAGCCCAGGCCCTTCATGTCGCTTTGCTGGATGGCCGGTGTACAGAAGGCGCGCGGCACCTTCAGCCCGGCGTTGAGCTGGAAAACCGCGAGCATGGTTTCGAAGTCATGGGTGCCGACGCTTGCCGCCGGACTCAGCCATGGCATGACAAACACTTTCAGTGACGAGTGCGCTTTGAGGGCGTTGTACAAGCACTCCCACAAGGTCTGCTTGCCGTCCAGGGTCACGTCATAGTTTACCTGCCAACCGGTAATGAAAATCGAGGTTTCAGCCTTGGCAATTTCCTTGGCCAGATCCTTGTAGTAGTCCTCGCCAGTGGTGAAAAAACGCACCTTGTTGCCACTGCGTTTGGGCGCGAAGGCGGACGTGTCCTGAATGAAAAAGTCTGGCGCATTGACGGCGGGCAGGGCTTTGCCGGCGGCCGTGTTGATCTGGCTGATTTCTTTGTGGCGAATGCCGTTATAAGGCGTTGCGGAGTCCGTCATGCTCATTCGTCCCTGGTTTGCAACTGGCTGTACAGATCGCCGTCGGCGAGCAGATCCTGTTTGCTGCGTTCACTGTTCGCGGTGCTGATCCGGCCTTTTTTGGCGCTGTCGTGGAAGTCGAGGGCGGCGAGGGCAAAGCGTTCCTTGTCGGCATCCGATGGTTCGTCGTGCAGCGCCACCGGCACCCGTTGCCCGGGATAACACAGCCACAAGGCTCCCTTGGTTGCGTAGGCTTTGGACAATTTCAAGCGCTGCGCATCATCGATATTGACCCGTCCGTCATCGTCAGTCCGACCTTCGAGCAGCAGGGCATCTTCGCCGTCCTGCACGATAGACCAGGCTGTGTGCGCCAACGGGAAACCGTCGTCACCCGGAACATCGGTCAACTTGATGTCGAAGAAATACTCCCTGGGTTCCGGCGGGGGGGCGAGCACGCCGGGTTGGGCGCTGCCGAGCAGGTTGCCGGGCTTGGCTGACGGCGGAGGTACCGGCAGTTTTGGCAGCAGTATCGCAATCCCCGAACCACTTCCCGCCGCGCCCCCGGCATTGATTTTCACCACTGGCCCGATCACGGTGATGCCGCCGCCATCGAGTTTGATGAAGCTGCCGCCGGCCTTGATCGTCAGTTCCGTACCGGCCTCGATGACCATTTTTTCGCCGGCCCTGAGGTGTATTTCCTGGCCGGCGCTGGTCAGTTGGGCGGTGCCGAGTTTGACGTGCTGGTTCTGGCCG
This sequence comes from Pseudomonas sp. VD-NE ins, assembly GCF_031882575.1. Lineage (NCBI taxonomy): Bacteria > Pseudomonadati > Pseudomonadota > Gammaproteobacteria > Pseudomonadales > Pseudomonadaceae > Pseudomonas > Pseudomonas sp. VD-NE ins. The sequence continues at coordinate 4,407,202 of NZ_CP134772.1, read as the reverse complement.
ACGGTCAGGTGATCGTTGGCTTTGACCTCAACCTTGCGATCGGCAATCGTGGTGCGGTGTTCCTCGGCCTTGAGCTCGGTGTAAGTGTTCTTCACCACCGTGTCGTGGCGTTCATTCCCGACCCGAATCTTCTGGTCATGCTCTACGTTTTCATCCCAATCACGCTGGGCATGAATGTAGATCTGCTCCGCACCTTTCTTGTCTTCGATGCGCAGTTCGTTGTACCCACCGCCACCCGGTGAACTGAGCGTTTTGAACACGCTGCGGGTCTTGTTCGCCGGCAGTGCGTACGGCACCGGGTTTTCCTTGTGGTACAGGCAGCCGGTCACCAGCGGTTGGTCGGGGTCGCCTTCGAGGAAGGTGACGAGGACTTCCATGCCGATGCGCGGGATGCTGATCGCGCCGTAGCGGTCGCCGGCCCAGGAGCTGGAGACGCGCAGCCAGCAGCTGGTTTTGTCGTCGGCGAGGCCTTCGCGGTCCCAGTGGAACTGGACTTTGATGCGGCCGTACTGGTCGCAGTGGATTTCTTCGCCTTTGGGGCCGGTGACCATGGCGGTCTGGCTGCCGAGGACGCGCGGTTTCGGGTGTTCGAGGGCCGGGCGGTAGAACACGTCCCACGGGGTGGCGAGGAAGGTGTTGCGGTAGCCTTGGTGGAAGTCGTCTTTGTTGTCGGTGGTGTCGCTGGTCACGCCTTCTTCGAGGACTTGCGGTTGTTTGCCTTCGTGGAAGATTTCGGTGAGCAGCCACAGGTCGTTCCACTCGCTGCGCGGGTGGTCGGACATGGCCATGAAGTGGCCGCTGACCAGTTTGGTCTGGTCGCCGCGACCTTCGGCCTGGCGGTAGTCGGCGCGGTGGCGTTCGAGGGCGCGTTGGCTGAGGAACTTGCCACGGGCGCGGTCGATGAAGCGGCCGGGGTAGTCGTAGTCTTCCAGATCTGGCTCAGTGCTCTCGCCTTCGGGTTTGTAAGCCGCTTCCATTTGCAGGCGCGGCTTTTCGAAGTCGTAGTCGCGGCGTGTGGTGCGGCTGGTGCGGGTTTCCAGGCGCAGTTTGAAGCCTTTGATCACCGGTTCTTCGGCGACCATGCCGCTGCCTTGCACGTACGCGGTTGGCTGGCCGAGGTCGGGGAACACGGTCTGGTCGTCGCCGAACACCAGCAGGTGGCCTTTGTCGCTGTGCTGGAAATGGTAGTGAATGCCTTCCTCTTCGCACAGGCGCTGGACGAAGTGCAGGTCGGTTTCGTCGTATTGCACGCAGTAGTCGCGATCCGGGCATGGCTGACTCAGCTGGAAGCTGTAGGCGTTGCCCTTGATGCCGTGTTCTTCGAGGATCAGCGCGATGATTTTTGGCGCCGACATCTGCTGGTAGATGCGTTGATTGGTGCGGTGATGCAGGTATTGCAGTTGCGGCACCATCGACACTTTGTAGCGGGTCAGGCGCTTGCCGGCATCGCCTTGGGCGACGCGGTAGATCTGCCCGTGGATGCCGGAGCCTTGCGGATCGAACGCCAGAAACGCCTGCTTGTGCAGCAGTTGTTCGAGGTCCAGATCAGGGTTTTCGCTGACCAGTTCGAGGTCGAAACGAAACGGCTGGCTGATGCCTTCGGTGCCGGTGAACGACAGCACTTGCAGGTCGCCGACGTAGTCTTCCACTTTGAGGCTGAAGTGGGTTTCGTTTGCGGGGTTGAACATCTCAGGCTCCTTGAGATTTACGCCGGTCATCCACGGGCGTTTTGCATCGGTCTGGAGAACGCAGACAGGAGCTGGATGTTAAAGGGAAAAAGTTGCGCAAAAAGTTGCGCACATGGGAGGAGGCCCCCGGTCTATAAGGGTAAAAAGGAAGTGATTCAGAATGTTTCTTGGCGATGTGCCATCAGTCAAGCCCGAAAAGAGGTGGTTTTCGGGCTTATTTTGTAGGTTCGTTCAGATCAGTTGCGGGGCAAATTCCACCACCGGCATTTGCCGTTTCATCAACACCTTGCCGCTGCGAATCGAATACAACGGCAAGCCTTGGCTGCGAATGACCTCGTAATCACTGTCCGCCGACAGAATCAGCAGATTCGCCGGACGCCCCTGTTCCAGGCCATAGCGCTCACCCAGATGCATGGCTTTGGCGCTGTTGTCGGTGACCAGGTCCAGCGCACTTTGCAGGTTGCGATAACCGAGCATGTGGCAGATGTGCAGCCCCGCTTCGAGCACCCGCAGGATATTGCCGTTGCCCAGCGGATACCACGGATCGACGATCGAGTCCTGACCGAAACACACGTTCATCCCAGCTTCTAGCAGTTCATTGACGCGAGTGACGCCCCGGCGTTTGGGGAAGTTGTCGAAGCGTCCTTGCAGGTGAATGCTCTCGGTCGGGCAGGAGACAAAACTGATCCCGGAATGGCCCAGCAAACGGAACAGTTTCGCGCAGTAGGCATTGTCGTAAGAACCCATCGCCGTGGTGTGGCTGGCGGTGACGAGGGCGCCCATGTCGCGACTGCGCGCTTCTTCGGCGAGCACTTCGAGGAAGCGTGAATGCGGGTCGTCGGTTTCGTCACAATGCACGTCGACCAGGCAACCGGTGCGCTCGGCCAGGTCCATCAGGAACTTCACTGAGCTGACGCCCTGATCGCGGGTGTACTCGAAATGCGGAATGCCGCCAACCACGTCCGCGCCCATGCGGATCGCTTCTTCCATCAATTCGCGACCGTTGCGGAACGACTCGATGCCTTCCTGCGGAAACGCGACGATTTGCAGATCGATGAGGTGGCGGCTTTCTTCGCGCACTTCGAGCATGGCTTTGAGCGCGGTGAGTTGCGGGTCGGTAACGTCGACGTGGGTGCGCACATGCTGAATGCCGTGAGCGGCCAGCGCTTGAATGGTTTTTTTGGCGCGGGTCTTGGTGTCTTCTTCGGTGATGGTGACCTTGCGCTCGCCCCAGCATTCGATGCCTTCGAACAGCGTGCCGCTCATGTTCCAGCGCGGCTCGCCAGCGGTCAGCGTGGCGTCGAGGTGAATGTGCGGCTCGACGAAGGGCGGCACCACCAGATTGCCGCCGGCGTCAAGGTCATCCGGGCCTAGGGTCGGCGCTTCGGTCTGCCGGGCAATGCTGCGGATCAGACCGTCTTCAAGGTGCAATTCGTGCAAACCTTCCTGGTTGCGCAAACGGGCGTTGATGATGTGCATCAGGCGAATCCTTTTTTATAGGTCTTGTAGTGGCGCGGTCGCGCTGCGAGCGCCGAGCACGCCGGTGACGATGACATACGTTAGCGCGGCAGCAGCGATGCCTACCAGCGGCGCGACCCACGGCGAGCTGAACGCGGCGACGGTGCCGACTGCGTAAGCCCCGAGGCCCGGCCAGTTGAACGCCGGCAACCGCGCGTCGGCCAGGCGCGGATAGCGCCCGCGCCAACGGAAGAAGAAGTCCGCCATGATCACCCCGCCAATCGGCGGAATCACCGTGCCAAGCAGGATCAGATAAGGCACCAGCATGTCGTACATGCCCAGCAGGGCGAGGAGGGTACCGATCACCGCACCGGCCAGCGTCACGGTTTTGCGCCGGCCGGTGCGCAGCAGGTTGCAACCGGCGACGGCGAAGTTGTAGATGGTGTTGTCCTGGGTGCTCCAGATATTCAGCAACAGCATGGCCATTGCGGCCATGGCGAAACCTTGCAACAGCAGCACTTCCACCACATCCGGTTGTTGATAGACGATGGCGCCGTACGCGCCGATCAATACCATCAGGCCGTTGCCGATGAAGAAGCCGATCAGGCTGGCCAACACGGCAACACGCGCCGAGCGCGAGAAGCGCGTCCAGTTGGTCGCCTGCGTCGCGCCGCTGACGAAGGTGCCGAATACCAAAGTGATCGCCGTCGACCAGTCCAGCGAACCCGTCGGCACCACGCTGAGCAAGCCTTCGAAACCGCCGACTTTCACCGTCGCCACCCACATCGACAGCATCAGCAACAACATCATTGCTGGCACGGCGATGTACGAGAGAATCTCCAGTCCGCGATAACCGACATACGCGGTGGCGCAGAACACCAGGCCGAACAGCACCATCAGGCCGAGCACCGTGCCTTCAGCGAGATCGAAATATTTGCCGAGCACCACTGCGGCGGTCGCGGTGCCCCAGGCGTACCAGCCGATCTGGGTGAAACCGAGGATCAGGTCGCTGAGCTTGCTGCCGACTTCACCGAAGCAGAAACGCCCCATCAGTACTGAGTTGAGGCCGCTTTTGAAGGCGATATAACCCAGACCCGCCGCATACAGGCCGAGCAGCAGATTGCCGACGATGATCACCGCCATCATCTCGCCGAAACTGAACGCCACGCCGAGCTTGCCGCCGGCAAACATGGTCGCGGTGAAAAACGTGAAGCCCAGTAACACCATCGCCGTCGAGGCCAGGCCTTTGCGCGCGTGCATGGGGACTTCGCTGAGGGGGTAATCGTTGCCGGGAGCGTTCTGCGTCATGGGGCGGTCCTTGCTGGAGGAGAGGAGACGCGGGGGAGGGTTGCAGTGGTCGTGCCAAATGCCGGATGGCGCGGGTTATGTATAGACGAGTCGCGCGGATTGGCGCGAAAGCGGTGCACCTGAATACACCGGAGCCCCAATGTAGGAGCTGCCGAAGGCTGCGATCTTTTGATCTTGTTTTTGATCGTTCCCACGCGCAGCAAAGGAATGCAGCCCGGGACGCTCCGCGTCCCACTCCAAAGCCGAACGCGGAGCGTCCGTTGAGGCATTCCCACGCAGAGCGTGGGAACGATCGGTGTCAGGGGCATTTGGGGCCTGTCAGAGAAAGCGCAGCAGGGCGGCGGCGATGGCTTCGGGGGCGTCTTCCTGGACGAGGTGGCCGGCGTTGGCAATCGGCTGGAATTGTGATCCCGGGATCATCTGATGTAACGCCCGGCCACGCTCGATGGGAATCCACTGATCGTCTTCACCCCAAAGAATCTGTACCGGACAGCGGATCGTCGGGTACAGCGGTTGCGCTTCCAGCGTGTAGCGCTCATCCATTTGCGCAATCTGTCGGTAGAACGCCGCTTGCCCCGGATCGCCCAACCATGGCTGCACATAGGGAGCGAGTTCGTCGTCAGGAATATCGCGGTGAATCGCCCCGCGAATGTAGGTCGGCACGATGGCGCGCTGGATGTAATCGGGCAGTCCGCTGAAGGCTGCTTCATGCTGACGCACATGCTGCACGAACGGCGAACCCCAAGGCGTCAGTGCGACCGGATCAATCAGGGTCAGGCTGCGGTAATCCTTGGCGTTGAGCAGATGTGCGCGCAGCACCGTGGCGCCGCCGAAGTCGTGAGCCACGACATCCGGGCGTTGCAGATTCCAGTGGTCGAGCAGTTGCGCCAGCAGGTGGTTTTGCACACCGAGGGAGACATCGGCGTCGGGTTGTTCGGAGCGCCCGTAGCCGAGCAGGTCGAAGTAATGCACGCGATGCGTGGCGAAAAAGTGCGGTGCAATCCGGTGCCACACGTACGACGAAAACGGCGTGCCATGCACGAACACCAGCGGCGGGCCCTCGCCGTGTACGGCGTAACGTATTTGTCGGCCGTTGAAGTCAAAGACCTGATCCAGCAGCCAGTCTGTCATGGGCCTGTCCTCTTGGCGGGTGGGAGCCAAAAAGCATAGGCGTAAAAAAACAGCCGTGAAGGCTGTTTATTCATTCACTGACACGCCGCTTATCCCTGTGGGAGCGAGCTTGCTCGCGAAGAGGGCGTATCAGTCGATATCAATGTCAGCTGACACACCGCTTTCGTCGGAACGTCGCCCGGAGCAGGCTCGCACAGGGATAGTTGGGGTGTCAGAGGTTATTCACCGCGATAGATACAACCGCTGGTGCAGGTCTCGTGAATACGGATCGCGCTCAATTCCGGCAGCAATGGCTTCATTTCATTCCAGATGAATTTGGCCAGCACTTCGCTGGTCGGGTTTTCCAGACCGGGAATGTCGTTCAGGTAGTTGTGATCGAGGCGCTCGTACAGCGGCTTGAAGATCGCTTTGATCTCGGAGAAATCGCGGATCCAGCCGGTGTGCGGATCGAGGTCGCCGCTGAGGTGAAGCGCCACTTTGAACGAGTGACCGTGCAGACGCCCGCACTTGTGGCCGTCCGGGACGTGCGGCAGGCGGTGGGCGGATTCGAAGGTAAATTCTTTGAAGATTTCCACGGTATTTTCAGCTCTGTTCAGATGGCGTTCGCCGCAGCGATTCGGGCAGGCGGCGAGTTTACCAGCTTGTCTTTGGCCGTGCTGACTAAAGGGTCAGCAAGCGCTCGGCGAGGCGACCATTGGCAGTCAGTTCAAGGAACTCATCGCCGAGACGGCGGCTCTCGTCCATCGCCGCGTGCCAGTATTTCTGCCGGCTGGGTGCATCACCCATGAAGCGTTTGAAGTCGTTGCGGTCGGGCAGTTTGCCGTAGGGCAGGCGCGCCAGATATTCCTTCGACGGCGCGAGCAGCAGCACGTCCTGCAAGCGCTCCACCGAGGCCTTGCGCCACGGCAGGGTCTTGTCGAACCAGCCGGGAATCACCCGGTCGGTGAAGTGCGGATAGAGCACGATGCCGTCGCCGCTGTAGGGCAGATCGAGGTGATAGTCGAGCAGGCCGCCATCGCGGAACGTGCCGACGCCGGCACCCGGCAGATCGCGCACGCCTTCCATGACCATCGGGATCGAACCCGAAGCCAGCAGCGCTTGGCGCAGATTACCGGCATTCAGCGCGACGAATCGCGACGGGAAGTCGTTCAGCGCATTCACCGGTGGGGCGAGGCGCGGGTCGTGGATGATCAGCCGTTCGAAGTGCCGCGACAGCCGCGCGCGGCCGCGCAAGTTGTCGGCGATCACCGAGCCCAGCGCCAGACCGAGGCGCCCGCGATGGTCATCAGCCAGACGCCCCTGACTTTTCACCACCATGATGTTCAAGCGGTAATGGGCGTTGTCGAGGATGCTCGCGTCGCGGCCGTCGAGCAGGTCGTTGAGCATGCGCTGCGAGCTCTGACTGATCTCGGCCATGGTCACGCCTTTGTTGAAGTTCTGCTCGGCGTACAGATGGCCGAGGCGGCGAATGCCTTCGGCGGCGTCCGGCAGGCAGGCACTGGCGAAGCGCCAGGAACCGACCGAGGCGCCGATCAGCGAACGCTCACGTGGTGCGCTCGGCAGCCATTCGCCGAACAACGCCAGATCCAGCCCCTGAATCCCCAACGCCTTCGGCCCACCGGCGGCACCGGGCAGGGTGCCGATATCGGCGGCGCTCAGGCCTTGCGCACGAATCCGCGCCATGGCGCGCGGGCCGGCCTTGAGGGTGAGGGCGGGGAATTTGATGTGGATGGCGGTCATACCGGTCTCGATCGTTAGCAAGCGAACAATTATAAGCACATGTTGCAAAATCCTGTAGGAGCTGCCGCAGGCTGCGATCTTTTGATTTTGTTTTTAAAAGACAAGATCAAAAGATCGCAGCCTGCGGCAGCTCCTACACGGGGGCATGTGTTGAGCTGGAGCAATGATGGCAATTCAGTTTCAGTTAAGTTCATCCCGCTAAGGTGCCCACCGTTAAGCAACACATAAAAATACGGAGACACCATGAAAACCCTGACTGCCCTGTCCATTGCCTCGATCATCGGTCTCACTGCCAGCACTGTTCACGCCCGCGATCTCGGCCCTGACGAAGCCCTGCGCCTGCGCGACGCTGGTACTATCGTCTCCTTCGAGAAGCTCAACGCCACCGCGTTGGCCAAACATCCGGGTTCGACGATCACCGACACCGAGCTGGAAGAGCAGTACGGCAAGTACATCTACCAGATCGAAATGCGTGATCCGCAGGGGCTGGAGTGGGATCTGGAATTAGACGCGGTGACTGGGCAGGTTCTCAAGGATCATCAGGATACGTAATGAAGGTTAATGTTCGCACCACCCGCCGTACGGCGTTGGTGCTGGTGATGTGTTGCTCGACGGCGATGGCTCGCGACCTCGGCCCGGACGAAGCGCTCAATTTGCGCAAGCAGGGCGTGATCCTGCCGCTGGAGCAAGTACTGCAGCAGGCGATGGACCGCTATCCCGGCGCAAAACTGCTGGAAGTCGAGCTGGAAGAAAAACACGACGTCTACATTTATGAAGTCGAGTTGCTCACCATCGAAGGCGTCGCCCGTGAGCTGCACCTGAAGGCCGATACCGGCGAACTTGTGAAAGACAAGGAAGATTGATCGATGCGTTTGCTATTGGTGGAAGACCACGTACCGCTGGCCGACGAATTGCTCGCCGGCCTGCAACGCCAAGGCTACGCGGTGGATTGGCTGGCGGACGGTCGTGATGCGCTGTATCAGGGCAGCAGCGAGCCGTATGACCTGATCATTCTCGACCTCGGCCTGCCCGGCGTGCCGGGGCTGGAGGTGCTGGCGCAATGGCGCGCCGGTGGTCTGGCAATTCCGGTGTTGATCCTCACCGCGCGCGATTCCTGGGCTGAACGCATCGAGGGCTTGAAGGCTGGCGCCGACGATTACCTGACCAAGCCGTTCCACCCCGAAGAGCTGCAACTGCGCATTCAGTCGTTGTTGCGCCGCTCCAAAGGCCAGGCCAATCAGCCGACCTTGCAGGCGGCCGGTCTGCATCTGGACGAGGGCCGCCAGTGCGTGGTGCGCGACGGTGCCGACATTCAACTGACCGCCGCCGAATTCCGCCTGTTGCGCTATTTCATGTTGCACCCGGAACAGATCCTCTCCAAAAGCCACCTCGCCGAACACCTCTACGACGGTGAAACCGAGCGTGACTCCAACGTCCTCGAAGTGCACGTCAATCACCTGCGGCGCAAACTCGGCAAAAGCGTGATCGAAACCCGTCGCGGCCAGGGTTACCTGTTCGGCGGACAAGCTTCGTGAGGTCGATCCAGCGCCGCTTGAGCCTGGGTTTGATCAGTGTGATGGTGATCGTTGGCGTGGTGGTGGCGCAAACCAGTCTGTGGTTGTTCGAAGTGGGTTTGCAGCGCTACCTCGAAGCCGGTCTGCGCAATGACAGCGAAAGTTTGCTGGTGGCATTGGTGCGCGGGCCGCAGGGGCTGCAGCTGGATGAGCGGCATTTGTCGCCGGCCTATCAGCGACCGTTCTCCGGGCATTACTTCCGAATCGACTTTGCCGACAGCCATTGGCGCTCGCGTTCGTTGTGGGATCAGGATCTGCCGCTGCTCGACCATCCCGGGCTGCACAGCAATCTGCAACTAGGCCCGGACGGTCAGCAACTGCTGGTGCTGCGTTCGGACTATCGACGCCTGGGCCAGTCGATCTCGATCAGCGTCGCGCAGGACTACACGCCGGTGCGTGAGAGCTTTCAGCGCATGCGTCAGATCGGCCTCGGCCTCGGTCTGGCGGCGTTGCTTTTGATTTTGTTCTTGCAGCGCTTGACCGTACGCCGCGCGTTGAAACCGCTGGAAAAAGCCCGCGAGCAGATTGCGCAATTGCAGCAGGGCCAGCGTTCGCAACTCGATGATCAGGTGCCGGTGGAGCTGGAGCCGCTGGTGGCGCAGATCAACCATTTGCTTGCGCACACCGAAGACAGCCTCAAGCGTTCGCGAAATGCCTTGGGCAATCTTGGGCACGCGTTGAAAACGCCATTGGCGGTGCTGTTGAGCCTGGCTTCCAGCGAAAAACTCGATGCGCATCCCGAGTTGCGCAAGGTGCTCAAGGAACAGTTGGAGCAGGTGCAGCAGCGGCTCAATCGCGAGCTCAATCGGGCACGATTGTCTGGTGATGCGCTGCCCGGTGCGTTGTTCGATTGTGATGCAGAACTGCCAGGGTTGCTGGCGACGTTGAACATGATTCATGGCGAGCATTTGGCGTTGAGTTATGTTGCGCCGGCGGGGTTGCAACTGCCGTGGGATCGGGAGGATTTGCTCGAGTTGCTCGGTAACCTGCTGGACAACGCCTGCAAGTGGGCGGATGCCGAGGTGCGCCTCAGCGTGATCGAGCGCGCGGATGGCTTTGCCCTGAGCGTGGAAGATGACGGCCCGGGGATTCCCGAAGAACAGCGCACCGAGGTGTTCAGCCGGGGCACGCGGCTGGATGAGCAGACCCATGGGCATGGCTTGGGGCTGGGAATTGTCCGCGATATTGTCGAGACCTGGGGCGGGTTGCTGGTGTTGGGCGAGAGTGAGTGGGGCGGGTTGAGGGTGGTGATTGAGTTGCCTCGGCGGTGAGCCTCTAAAAGCCCCTCACCCTAGCCCTCTCCCGGAGGGAGAGGGGACTGACCGAGGTGTTTGTTCGAGGTACACCGACGTGAAATACCGAGTCGAGCTCAGGGTTTGAAAGCATCCTCGTGATCTGAAATACCCAGTCGAACTCAGGTTTTGAAAGCATCCTCGTGATCTGAAATACCGAGTCGAACTCAGGTTTTGCATGACATGGAGATCGGCTCCCTTTCCCCCTCGCCCCCCTTGGGGGGAGAGGGCTGGGGTGAGGGGGGAATCCAGCTGACACCCCGCACCCTTCGAATCAAACCCGAAACTGATCCATCAAACTCTGCTGCTGATTCGCCAGGCTATTGAGCGACTGACTCACCCGCGCCGACTCATTCGCCTGCCCGGACAACGATTCGGTTACATCACGAATCGTCGCCACGTTGTTATTGATCTCCTCGGCCACCGCACTCTGCTCTTCAGCGGCACTGGCAATCTGCAGGTTCATGTCACTGATCACCGTCACCGCATCGCCAATCTGACGCAGCGCCGTCACGGCCTGGCCAACCTGTTCGACACTGCCCTGAGCCTGACGATGGCTGTTGCCCATCGAACCGACCACATCCTGCGTGCCGGTTTGCAGTTGCTCGATGACCTGACGGGTCTCTTCCACCGATTCCTGTGTGCGGCGGGCGAGGTTGCGGACTTCGTCGGCGACCACGGCAAAACCACGGCCAGCCTCACCGGCACGCGCCGCTTCAATCGCGGCGTTGAGCGCCAGCAGGTTGGTCTGTTCGGCGATGGCGCGGATGGTTTCCAGCACGGCGCCGATCTTCTCACTGTTGGCCGCCAGGCCTTCGACTTGCACCATGGCTGCGCTCATGTCGGCGGCGAGAGTGTCGATGCTCGCGGTGGTGCGGTCGATCACGGTCAGACCCTGACGGGTCGCGCGATCGGCGTCCTTGGCGGCCTCGGCAGCTTGTGCGGCGCTACGGGCGACGTCTTGCGCAGTGGCGCTCATTTCGTGGGACGCGGTGGCGACCTGATCGACCTGACGGTATTGCTGTTCCATGCCGGCGCTGGTCTGGGTGGCGATGGCCGAAGACTGGTCGGCGGTGTTGCGCGCGTCCTGCACCGAGCGTTTCACCTCGGCGATGATCGGCTGCAACTTGTCGAGGAACTTGTTGAACCAACCGGCCAGTTGACCGAGTTCGTCCTTTTTGTCGTAGGCCAGACGGCGGGTCAGATCGCCTTCACCGCTGGCGATGTCTTCGAGCATGTGCGCCACGCCGAGGATCGGTTTGGTCACGCTGCGCGCCATCAGCCACACCAGCAGCAGGCCGATCAACGCCGCTAGCACGCCAAGGCTCAGTTCGATCAAAGTGCCCGAGTTATTGCTGGCATCCAGTTGTTGCTTGAGCGCTTCGGCGCGGCTGACCAGCACTTTCTCCGGCACATCGAGCAACACACCCCACGACGGACCACCGGGGATCGGCTGGAACGGCGACAACACTTTCAACTGGCCGTTGCTGTGCAGGCTGCTGACGCTGTTGCTGGAAGCGAGTTTGCTCAGCAATTCGGCGCCGCTGATCTTGTCCACGGCATCCAGACGCTGGCTGAGTTTGCCGGCATCCGGGCTGTAACCGGCGAGCAGGCCGGCGGGGCTGATGATGCTCACGGCGGTCTGGCCGTCATAGAGCTTCTTGCTGGCGCCCTGGCTGATCGCTTGCAGGCTGTTGAGGTTGATGTCGACCGACAGCGAAGCAATCACTTTGCCGTTGACCATCAGCGGGAAGACGATGCTGGTCATCAGCACGTTCTGGCCGTCGATCACATAGAAGTACGGTTCGATCACACACGGCTTGAGCGTGGCGCGCGGGCAGGTGAACCAGGCATTGGCCGCCTGACCGCTGGGGCCGGTGCTGGTGTCGGCCATGTCGCTTTCCGGCAGGGCCATCGAGGTGACTTTACCCGGGGTCGGTTGCGACCAGTACAGGGCGAAACGGCCCTTGTCGTTGCTGCCGAGTTCAGCCTGACCGGCAAACAGTTCGTCCTTGCCGTCCAGCGCGTTGGCTTCGAACACCAGCGACAGGCCGAGTAATTCCGGGTTGGCTTGCAGCGCCGATTTGACCTGACGGGTCATGTCCTCACGCAGGTCGAAGGCATCGAGGAAGCGCTTCTCGGCCTGTTCGCGCAGGAACAGCACCTGCCGCGAGAAGCCGTGGCCATATTGATAGGCGTCCATGAACTGCTGGCGAATGCCGGCGGCCTGCACTTCACCTTGCGATTCGATGCGTGCCTGCGCCGACTCAGTGAGCATTTCCATGCTCGAAGCTTTCACCAGTTCAGAACTGTGCTCCATGCGATACAGCGAAAGACCCACCAACAGGGTCACGATACCGGCCAGGCACAGGCCGGCGAGCAGGGTGATTTTCCATTGGATGGAAAGTTGTCTGAGCGACATGGAGATGTCCTTATTCGATAAATATCTGAGACTTTGCACTGTAACGGCTGCTTTTCAGCTTTCTTTATCCTTGAAACACAATATGACCAATTGCCGCACTGTCATGCTTTGTACGTGATCGTTCCCACGCTCTGCGTGGGAATGCAGCCCCGGACGCTCCGCGTCCCAAAGCGGACGCAGAGCGTCCATTGAGGCATTCCCACGCAGAGCGTGGGAACGATCAATCACTGGAGGCGGCGTTGGCTTTGACAAGGGGAGTTCGCTGCGGCACAGTGCGCGCCCTTCTAATAAGACCCTCTTTGCAAATCCGCCGGTTAAGCTTTGGCGGACTCATTCTGTCTGGCGGTCGGTTTTCCACCGCAGTGTTTTTCGAGGAAGTGAAATGAATGCAGTCATAGCGGCGGTCGGCGTCATGCTGGTGCTCAGCCTGTCCCGCGTGCACGTGGTGATCGCCCTGATCGTCGGCGCGCTGGTCGGCGGCCTGACCGGTGGTCTGGGCATCGACGCCACGCTCAAGGCGTTCAACAGCGGCCTGGGCGGCGGCGCCACGGTGGCGTTGTCCTACGCATTGCTCGGCGCTTTCGCCGTGGCGATTGCCAAGTCTGGCCTGGCCCACGCGCTGGCCGACAAGGCCCTGGCGATGGTTGACCGTCAGCACGCAACCGGCGGTGGCAGCGTCAAATGGCTGCTGATCGGCCTGTTGTGGGTGGTGGCGATTGCCTCGCAGAATATCCTGCCGATCCACATCGCGTTCATTCCGCTGCTGGTGCCGCCGCTTCTTTATGTACTGACCAAGCTGCAACTCGACCGCCGCTTGATCGCCTGTGTCATGACGTTCGGTCTGATCACGCCGTACATGTTTCTGCCGGTGGGCTTCGGTAACATTTTCCTCAACGAGATTTTGTTGGCGAATGTTGCGCGCAGTGGGGTCGACATCAGCGGCATCAATGTCACCCATGCCATGGGTCTTCCGGCGCTGGGCATGGTCTTTGGTCTGGCGATGGCGTTTATCAGCTACCGCAAGAAACGCGTGTACGACCTGGCGAAGATTGAGCAGGTCGAGCAAGTCGCGGTGCAGTACAACCCGCTGAGCCTGATGATTGCCGGTGTGGCGATTGCCGCCGCGTTCATTGTGCAACTGCTGCTGGACTCGATGATTATCGGGGCGCTGGTCGGTTTTCTGATCTTCTCGGCATCAGGCATCGTCAAGTGGCGCGAGACCGATGACCTCTTCACCGAGGGCATGAAGATGATGGCGATGATCGGCTTCATCATGATCGCCGCCTCGGGTTTTGCCGAGGTGATGAAGGCCACCGGCGAGGTACAGACACTGGTTGAATCCTCGGCGTCGTGGATAAACCACAGCAAGGGCATCGGTGCGCTGTTGATGCTGCTGGTCGGGTTGCTGGTGACCATGGGCATCGGTTCGTCGTTTTCCACGGTGCCGATTCTGGCGGCGATTTTCGTGCCGCTGTGCGTGCAACTCGGGTTCAGCCCGATCGCTATTGTCTGCATCGTCGGCACCGCTGGTGCGTTGGGCGATGCCGGTTCGCCGGCTTCGGATTCGACGCTGGGCCCGACCTCGGGCCTGAACATCGACGGCCAGCATCACCACATCTGGGACACCGTGGTGCCGACGTTCCTGCACTACAACCTTCCGCTGCTGGCGTTCGGCTGGGTGGCCGCGATGGTTCTCTGATCTGCAAAATCCCGATTGTGGGAGCGAGCCTGCTCGCGAAAGCGGTGTATCAGCGACTTAATGGTTGACTGACACGACGCCTTCGCGAGCAGGCTCGCTCCCACAGGGGAATGGGATAATCCCTTTGCTCAACTTTTGTGATGGCGTGCCGTTAAAGCCTTTAACCACGCCAATAAAACCAAAAGAGTGAGCTCCCACAATGCGCCTGAGCCTCAAGGCTAAAGTCCTGTCCCTCGCCGTTCTCCCGGTGTTGCTCTTTGCGCTGGTCATCAGCCTGACCACGCTGTTCATCCTCCAGGAACAGGCGCACAAAGAGGTCGAACAGACCCGCGAGCGCCTGCTCGGCGATGCCAAAGCCACTCTGCAAAGTTACGTCGCCGTGGCCATGACCACGATCAAACCGCTGTACGACGCCGCCGCACCCGGTGACGTTGAGGCGCGGGCGCAGGCGATCAAGTTGCTTTCGGGCATTCGCTACGGCAAGGACGGCTACTTCTTCGGCTACGACTCCGAGACCGTGCGCCTGTTCAAGGCCAACGACCCGGAAGGCGTGGGTAAAAGCTTCAAGGACAACCGCGACCCGAATGGCGTTTACGTCAATCTCGGGCTGGTGAAAGTGGCGAAGGACGGCACGCACTATCTGCAATACAGCTCGCCGCTGCCGGGTAATGCCAAGGTGTTGGTGCCGAAACTCGGTTACACCGAATACCTGGCGAAGTGGGACATGGCTGTGGGGACTTCGGTCAACCTCGACGGCATCGAAGCGCAAGTGGCGCTGGTCGAAGCGCAGGTGCAGGAACGTGTGCAAGGCGTGGTGCTGAGCATCGTCGGCGTGGCGGTGGTGGTGTTGTTGGTGATTGCGGCAGCGGGGATGCTGCTGGCCAATACCATTTTGCGGCCGTTGACCCTGATGAAAGCCAACCTCGACGACATCGCGGCGGGTGAGGGCGATCTGACCCGCCGACTGAACATCACCAGCCAGGACGAACTCGGCGAACTGGCCGGCTCGTTCAACCGCTTCGTCGACAAGATCCATGGCCTGGTGCGGCAGATCACCGAAATGACCACGCAACTGACCGGGCTGGTGACGCAAGTGTCCGATCAAGCCCAGCGTTCCGATCAGGCGATGGAGCGTCAGCGCCATGAGACCGATCAGGTCGCCACGGCGATCAACGAGATGTCTGCCGCCGCGCAGGAAGTGGCGAAGAGCGCGCAGAACGCCGCCGTCGCCGCCCAGCAGACCGATGAAGAAGGCCAGAGCGCCAAGCGTGTGGTGGCCGGCAGCATCAAACAGATTCATGCCTTGGTCGATGACATCCGCAGCAGCGGCGTGTCGCTCGATAGCTTGCAGCAGGACGTGACGTCGATTGTCGGCGTGCTCGGGGTGATTCGTTCGATTGCCGAGCAGACCAACCTGCTAGCGCTGAACGCCGCGATTGAAGCGGCGCGGGCTGGTGAGGCTGGACGCGGGTTTGCCGTGGTGGCGGATGAGGTGCGGGCATTGGCCAGTCGCACGCAGATCAGCACTCAGGAAATTCAGGGGATGATCGATCGCTTGCAGGCGGGTACGCAGTCGGCGGTCGAGGCGATGCGTCGCTCCAGCGAGGCGGGTGACGGCACTTCACAACAGGCCAATCAGGCCGGGGCTTCGCTGGATGCGATGGCGGAGTTGATTGCGACGATCAACTCGATGAACGCGCAGATTGCCAGTGCGGCGGAAGAGCAAACGGCGGTGGCGGAAGAGATCAATCGCAGCGTGCATCAGATTGCGGTGGCGGTGGACAGCGTGGCTGATGAGACGCAGTTGGGGGCGCAGACTTCGCGTAGTTTGGCGGAGCTTGGGCAGCGGCTTGGCAAACTGGTCGGACAGTTCCGTATTTGACAGCTTGAGAAGCCCCTCACCCTAACCCTCTCCCAGAGGGAGAGGGGACTGACGGAGGTGTCTTGCGGTATGCACCGACCTGAAAGATTGGGTCGATTATGGATTCGGTAAAGCTGTTTCAGGTCGGCGGAGTTCCACAGCATCCCCCAATCAGTTCCCTCTCCCAGAGGGATAGGGGACTGACCGAGGTGTCTTGTGTCATCCGTCGACCTGAAAGATTCAGTCGATTATGGATTCGGTAAAGCTGTTTCAGGTCGGCGGAGTTCCACAGCATCCCCCCAATCAGTCCCCTCTCCCTCTGGGAGAGGGCTAGGGTGAGGGGCTTTTGATCTTCAAAGACTCAAGGTCGATCCCAGTAGGGCACTTCACCAAAGCATTCGACAAAGAAATCAATCACCGTCCGCACCTTCACCGACAACCGCCGGCTCCCCGGCCACAAAACCGCAATCTGCTGCGGCTCCAGGCTGTTCGACACCTGATAGTCCCCCAGCACCGGCACCAGCGTGCCGTCGCGCACCGCTTCGCCAATCAGCCAGGACGGAAACATCACCAGCCCCAAACCCTGTTCAGCGGCTTGGGTGAGGGTGTCAGCGTGGTTGCCAGTGATCGGGCCTTTGACCGAATAGGGCGTCCAGTCCTCGCCATCATGACGGAAAAACCAGCGCTGCTGGCCGGTCGCGCCTTTGTAGGCCAGGCATTGGTGCTGCGCCAGATCGTCAGGATGTTGCGGTGTGCCGTGGCGTTTGAGATACGCCGGGCTGGCCGCGACCTGAAAGCGGTGCGGCGCCAGGATCCGTGCCTGCATACTCGAATCGTGCATCGGGCCGATGCGGAACAACAGGTCGGCGCCTTCCTGCAACGGGTCGACGTAATGGTCAGTCTGCTGGATATCCAGTTGCAGCTTCGGATAGCGCGCGCACAGCTTGCCCAGCCATGGCGTCAGATGGCGCTGACCGAACACCACCGGCGCGTTGATGCGCACCAGCCCCGTGGGTTCGCTTTGCTGTTCCTGCAGCGCCTGTTCGGCTTCTTCCAATTGCACCAGTACCAGCCGCGCATGGTGACCGAGCATGCGCCCGGCTTCGGTCGGCGTGACGGCGCGGGTGTGGCGGTAGAGCAATTGCTGGTTCAGCGCCTGTTCCATCAACTGGATCTGCCGCGAGATCGAGGAGGGCGCCACGCCTTCGCGGCGGGCGACTTCGGAAAAACTGCCGTGGTCGAGCACGGCCACAAACAGCCTGAGTGCCTTGAATCCGAGTTCGTTGAGCCCGTGCATGATGTTTCCTGCTATGCGTATTGCGCAAAAGTGTTGTCAGGATGCTCCCATTTATCGCAAAGCTTCGCCAGCCGATAATCTGCGCCATCGTTTACTTGAGTGGAATGTTGTTTATGCAGACGTTGGATGAGGTGAGTCTCAGCGCGCCGGCGACGAAATCCGGATTGCGCTTGTTGTTGCTGCCGCTGGTGATTCTGGCGGGTATGGGGTTGTCGGTGGAGGCGGGGTTGCTTGGGCCGTTGGGCGTGCAGGTCGGGCATTTGTGGGCGACGTTGAGCATCTTCGGTGTGGGTTCGGCGATTCTGTTTTTGCTGTTGTTGTTCGCTGGGCCACAGAAGGGGCCGGCGCTGACTGATCTGCCGCGTTGGCAGTTGATCGGTGGGTTTCTGGGGCCGATGTATGTGGTGGTGCTGACGTTGGCGACGCCGCATATCGGCATTGCCATGACCATGATCGCGATTCTGTCCGGGCAGGTCGGCAAGAGTGTGCTGATTGACCATTTCGGCTGGTTCGGGGCGACGCGCAAGAAGGTCAATGCCGAGCGGTGGCTGGCGTTGGGGTTGATTGTGGCGGCACTTGTTTTGATTGCGCGGGGGTGAGTGATGAGTCTGGTTATCTTGTTGGCGGTGGTGGTGTTGGCCGGTGCGGTGTTGAGTGTGCAGGCGGCGATCAATGGGCGTCTGGGCGAGAGCGTCGGGGTGTTGCGCAGTAGTTTGCTGACGTTTGTTGTGGGCGCGGTATCGACCGGGTTGTTGATTTTGTTTTTTGAGCCAGCGCATGCGCTGAGTCTTTTGGATGTGCCGAAGTGGCAGTTGACCGGGGCGCTGTTTGGTGTGGTGTACATGATGGTGATGGTCGGGGCGGTGCCGGTGGTGGGGACAGCTGTGGCGACGGTGGCGGTGATTGTCGGGCAGTTGGGGATGGGGATGTTGATTGATAATTTTGGCTGGTTGGGGAATCCGGCGATTGAGCTTTCTTCTAGCCGGATTTTGGCGATGGGGTGTTTGGGGTTGGCTTTGGTGTTTATGTATCGGAGCAGTTCGCGTCGGGTTGGTTGATTTGATTTGATTTGATTTGAGTTGAGTACATATCCGTTGCTGCGGTAACGGCTGCTTAGGGTTTCGCCCTTACGGCGACTCACTTTTTTTACAAGCGCCAAAAAAAAGTAAGCAAAAAAACGCTTGCTCCTACGTGCGGCCCGCTCGCTGGGGCTCGGGGTTCCTTCGCTCCGGGATCGATCCGGGCGCAGCGCCTACGGTTTGCTTCGCTGCACCTCCTCTCGCTGTGTTTGGCTTCGCCAAACGGTCGCTGCGCTCCCACCCCCGGATCAATCCCTCCACTCAGCCTTCCGACGTCGCCTTACAGATCAAAAGCCGCAGCCGAGCTAACGCTCATCCTGTTGAGTGGTGAAGAGCGGGGCGTGGTCGGCTTTGGATTTGTGGTGGTGCTTCCCCTCACCCCAGCCCTCTCCCCGAGGAGAGGGAGCCGATTTTTGGGCTTTTCAAAATCTGAGTTCGACTCGGTATCCCAAGTCGGCGTAGCTCTCCCAGACACCTCGATCAGTCCCCTCTCCCTCTGGGAGAGGGCTAGGGTGAGGGGCTCTTGATCTGGCTTGTGATCTTGCTTTGGCTTTGGCTTTGGCTTTTGATCTTTTGCCCCATCGGCAGGCCGAGCGGAGGTGTTCATCCGGGGGGAGGCGCGTAGCGCCGTGCGGCGCAGCCGCATTCATCGAGAGGAGGTGCAGCGAAGCAAACCGTAGGCGCCCCCGGATGGACACCGTAGCGAGGGAACACTGAGCCTCAGCGAAGTGCCGTACGCCGGGGCAAAGCCTTTTGGGTTACCTTTTCGGCGTTTGGAAAAGGTGACTCGCTGTAAGAGCGAAACCGCCAGAAGCAGCACCCGCAGCAACGGATATGCCCCCAATCCCAACCCCAATCCCAAACAAAATCAAAAGATCGCAGCCTGCGGCAGCTTCTACACTGGTAATCACGGCTTGCCCTTCAAGCCCCAGACAACCCCCACCCAAGGAGTCTGTCCCATGCCCGATAGAAAATGCGATTGTCCCAACTGCAAATGCACAATCAAGGAAGGCGAACATGCTTACGCCGTCCACGGCAAACACTATTGCTGCGAAGCCTGCGCCCACCATCACAAGGATGACAAAGCGTGTTCCAGCAAAGGTTGTCACTGCGGGGATTCGAAATAACAGCACCCATAAAAAAGTGGAGCCTAATCAGGCTCCACTTCCAGTTTCAGGCTCTCATCATCCAGCCGCTCGGTATGCCGCACCGTGCCTTGCAGCCGTCGGCCTTCAACCCTGACTACCACGGTTTTCGCCTGATCAAGATCCTCCGGCAGTGGTGCCGGCACTCGCAGTGCAAAGCGAAACGGATCATCTTCGACCGCCTCCAGCCCAACGCGGCAGTCCACACTTTTGGTGATCCGCCCGAACAGCGTATCAAGGCCGTAATCCAGATGCGCCGGGCTGATGATGTTGCTCATGGTGCATTCCCCCGAATGATGCCGATCGCCAGGCAGAGCTTAGCTGGTCGGTCGCCACACGACGTTTTCCACGCCGAATTTTTCCGCCATCGGTTTGCTGGTCTTCTGCACCTTCTCACGGCCAAAACGCGGGATGCGGCCGACCCCGGCGTCGCAGCTCGCCCAGTGCCAAGCCTCGGCATTGTCCATCTTGTCCGAGCGGATAATGAAGGACTTGGGCGTGCCGTGAAGGGTGTAATCGATGACATAGAGTTTTGCGTTGTTCATAAAGCCCGTATTCCTCCCTGTGGTAATAGAGGGATCGCGGCGCTGCGGGAAAATTCACTCGGATTGTCCGACGGTATCTATCGTTGGCGACGCCGTGGTGCACTGGTTACCATGGGGTTTTCGCCAACCCCAATGAATGCTCGCCATGGCCCTTGCCGCACCCCCTGATCTGAGTGATACCGATGTGCCCGTGCAACCGCTGGCGCGGACCTATCCGCGTGGCTTGTTTATCGAGCCGCACGAGCATGTCTGGGGACAGTTGCTGTATGCGATGAGCGGGGTGATGTGGGTCGAGACGCCGCACGAAGCGCTGGTGGTGCCGCCGCAGCGGGCGGTGTGGTTGCCGCCGGGTGTGCCGCACGGGATTCGGGTGGTGTCGGATCTGCAGATGCGCAATATCTACCTGCGCCCGGCGCTGGCGGCGACGCTGGATCAGACGGTGCAGGTGATCGAGGTCGGCGGTTTACTGCGCGAGTTGATTGTCGGGCTGGTGGAGCAGGGCGACAGCGGTGATCCGGCGTATTACGAGGCACTGGTCGGGTTGGCCTTGCTGGAGCTGAAACGCGCACGGCGTTCGCAGCTGAAAATCCCGATGCCGGACGACTCCGACCGGCGCTTGATGAATCTGTGTCAGGCGGTGATGGCGGCGCCGTCGCTGGAGATTCCTTTTGAACAGCATGCGGAAAATGCCGGGGCCAGCGTGCGCACCCTGGCGCGGTTGTTCAAGGACAGCCTCGGCATGGGCTTCGCCGAGTGGCGGCGGCAGGTGCAACTGGCGACGGCGGTGGCGGAGTTGATTCAGGGCGTGGCGGTGAGTGTTATTGCCCGTGAGCTCGGCTATTCACCCAGTAGCTTCAGCGACATGTTCCGCCGTGAATTGGGTGTCGCTCCTTCACAATTCACTCTGTAACGACGCTATATCCTGAACCTACACAGAACCTTGTGGGAGCTGGCTTGCCAGCGATAGCGGTGTGTCAGCCGATGAGGATGTCGGATGTACAGGCCTCATCGCTGGCAAGCCAGCTCCCACAGGGTTTTGTGGTGTGCATCCGATACTTGTCCGAAATTCAGAAGTCCTTGGCCGATGCCATCCCCGCCGGTTCCCTAAACTTTGCCCATTCCTTTCCACGGGCGGAGTTCCTCCCCATGAACTACCTGATTTCGCTGGCCATCGGTCTCGGCGTCGGCCTGCTCTACGGCGCGCTGGACTTCCGTTCTCCCGCGCCACCGGCTATCGCGCTGGTCGGCTTGCTCGGCATGCTGGCCGGTGAACAGTTGTGGCCGATGGGCCGGCAATTGGTCGCGGGCTGGTTGTCCTGAATTTCCTCTTTTCCTTCGGTGGATCTCCCCATGAAAGCACTGCAATTCGATAAAACCGGCGACCTGTCTTCCCTGCGTTATGTGGAGGTGCCGACCCCGATACCCGGCGCTGACGAAGTGCTGGTGCAGATCAAGGCTGCCGGCCTGAATCCCAGCGACGTAAAGAACGTCCTCGGGCGTTTTCCCTACACCACGCTGCCACGAATTCCCGGTCGGGATTTCGCCGGCGTGGTCGTCGAAGGGCCGCAGGCGTTGATCGGTCAGGAAGTCTGGGGCACTGGCCGAGAGCTGGGCTTTTTTGCCGATGGCTCCCACGCCGGGTTCGTCAAACTGCCGGCCAATGGTGTCGCACACAAACCTTCGCACCTGAGTTTCACCCAGGCCGCCAGCCTCGGCGTGCCGTACACCACGGCGTGGGATGCTTTGGAACGCAGTCTGGTAACGGCTGAAACACGTTTGCTGGTGATCGGTGGCGGTGCGGTGGCCACGGCGGCTTTGGCGCTGGCAAAAGTGCGTGGCGCGCAGTTGCTGGCAGCGGCGCGGCGCCCGGAGCAGGTGGCGGAGTTGCAGATGCAGGGCTATCAGACGATTCAACTGGATAAGCCCGAGGACCTCGGCGCGCAGGTCAGCGCGGTGTATCGCGGCGGTGCCGATGTGATCTTCGACACCACCGGTTTCTGGTTGCCGGCGTCGGTGGCGGCATTGGCCACGTTCGGACGGATCGCGATCATTGCCGCGCCGGTGGACGGTCATGTGCAATTGCCGGCGCTGGCCTTGTATCGCAAGGGCGGGTCGGTGGTCGGGATCAATTCGTTGTTGTATGGCGTTGAAGCTTGCGCGGCGATGCTCGAGCAGTTCGGGCGGTTCTTCGATGAAGGGTTGTTGCCGTTGCCGCAAGGGTTGGTCGAGGCGCCGCTGGCCGAGGGGCTCGCGCGCTACGCCGATGTGAATCAGGGCCGCGGCGACAAGGTCATCCTTATCCCCTGACACAGCCTAAATCGCCTTAACACCCTAAAACCTGTGGGAGCTGGCTTGCCAGCGAAAGCGGTGGAACAGGCGACGAGGAGTTGTTTGAGCTGACGCCATCGCTGGCAAGCCAGCTCCCACAGGGATTCGCGTTGATCTTAAGAGGCAGGGACGCCGTTTTCCCATGCCGACCAGTTCTTCAGGATGTCCTGCACCAGGGGATTACCTGCGCGATAGAGGTTCTCCAGCGCCGGCACGAAGCCGCCCTGATCGGCGTACTTGAGCAGGTTGTCCACTTCACTGCCGCCTGGTTCCGGGCGATCAAAGTCGGACCCGGCACGCACCACGGCCAGACGTTGCACGTCGACCAGACCTTCGCGACTGGCACGCAGCAAGGCCTCATAGGTCGAGTTGTCTTCCTGCTGCGTCGTGCAGTATTCGCCCTTGTTGTCGGTGAGCAACCTGGTCCAGACCTCAGCCCGTTCGCTCAGGCGCGTGCCGGAGAACCAAGTGTTGCCGGCCAACGTGTCGCAGCGCGTCACCACCGGTGGTTGATTGGCCGGTGCCGACGGATATTTCAGGCGCCATGCTGCCGATTCCTTGCTTTCGCTCAGCTCGACCTTGTGGCTCAGGGCGAAGGCCTTGGCCTGCAGTTTCGGGTTGAGCTCGAAGACTTCAGTCTTGTAATCCAGCGGCGGTTTTTCGTTCGGACCCTTGGTGTTGATGCCCAGATAGCCGGTCGGCCAGGTCGACGGCGCATCGCGCGAATCGATCTCCCATTGCGTGCCGAATTCCACCAGATAATGCGCCCATGCGGCGGTGCCGATGGTTCCGTGTTTCGGGCTGATCCCGGCAATGCCGGCGATCAGGAAGTAGCTTTTGCGCAGGTCGAATTTTGGCGACAGCGCCAACGCCAGGGTCGAAGCGGCGGCGTTGGTCTGGCCCATGCCTGTGGTCAGCAGGCACACCTGCTGCGCGTTGCAGCGGATGCTCGGGTACTCGGCGGACAGGCCCGGCACGCGGATTTCCTGCTTCAGCTCCAGGCGATCGATCCAGTGTTGCGCCTCGGGGGCGAACATGGTGATCAGCACGACTTTCGGTTGGATCGGTGCCTCGGCAGCCCACGCGGTGGAGGAGAGCAGGGCCGCACCGGCCAGGGTCAAACGCATCATTGCTTGCATGGAAAACTCCTTGATTCAGAACTGATAACCGACGCCGGCGTAGTAACCCCAGCCGTTGGAACGCGCACGGAAATTGCCGTCGCCAAAATTCAGCTCGCTGCCGTCTTCCCAGTTGCCGCCGTTGTGGAAATAACGACCCACCAGGGTGAAGCGCAAGTGGGTGAACGAGTAGAGCAGGACGTTGGTCGCCACCGTCGCGTTGGCCGTGCGCGCCGGGTTGTCTTTGTGAATGTCCGAGCCGAAATCGAAGTTGGTAAAACCGATGTAAGTCAGCGAGGCGCCGTTGCTGAATTTATCGATCGGCACGATGTACTTGAGCTGCGCGCGGTAGCCATCCCAGGAATATTCGTTGCTGGCGCCGTAGTTTTCCCACTGATAGCGACCGTAGAGGTTGGCCGACAGATTGACCCGCGAATGGGTGTCAATGTCGGTGCCGAAACCGCTGTAAAGGGTGTTGGCGCGGTTCTCTTTACGGCTGCCGTGGTCGTAGATCCAGTCGAACGCTACATACCATTCCTTGAACGGACCGATGGCCAGGCTACGGCCGGCGAGGTAGTCGATGGAGATGCGCGGTTCGTGCTCCATGAACACCGGCGAGCCGTGATCCCACACGCCTTTGTCGTGGCTGTTGCCGATATTGAAGATCTTCGGGATGTCGACGTAGCCGTACAGTTCGAACGGGCCTTTACGGCCGAAGTACTCGTATTCCAGGTAGATATCGTCGGCCGGTTGCGGGCCGAAGCTGATGTCTTTGCTGCCGATCAGCATCAGGTCCTGGTTGTACCAGTCCGACAGGTAGGCGCCTTTTTTCGGCGGGCTGGCTTCGGGGCTGAGCGCTTCACCCTGGGCGGATTCTTCTTTGCTTGCTGGTTGCGCGTGTGCGCTGTGGCTGAGAAGTCCGGTAACGCCGGTCAGTAGCAGGGAAACAGCAAGCGTGCGCGCAAACGGTGCGCGAAAAGGCGAGGCGGCGTGCATTCAAAGTCCTTTTTTGCGGATCGAGGCCCGTGTTCCGTGGGCTTGTACGGTTTTGTTACGAAAACGTTGGTATTGACGTTACGCAAACGTTTGCACAAGGCGTACCAATTTTCTCAATACGCTGAAATTTCGAAGGTTTCAGCTTATTTGTTGATGGGGCAGTCAGGTACGGTTTGTACACCCCTAGTCCCCTGTGGGAGCGAGCCTGCTCGCGAAGGCTGAGTATCAGAAAAGTAGTTCTCAGCTGACCCACCGCTTTCGCGAGCAGGCTCGCTCCCACAGGTGTTGTATCGCCCTCAGACCAGCGCTTGCGGGCTGAAACGCTGATTCCAGACCACTCTAGTATTAAAGTATTAACACCATTTAATCCGTGCCCCATTGCCGGGCGTCTACTAGCTTTGTCCCCAATCAACGGTTTTGTGATGACCGTCGCAGTCTTGATTCGCGTGTGGAATAAGCAGGCTTTGCACGCCTTCAAGGAAGAAATTGGCCACGACAAGGAGTAGCCCGTGGAAGCAAGGTTTGGTGTCGCCCTCGTTTCGCGCTTTTCCCCTCTTTCCCTTGCTGTGCACTTGAGCGTTGCCGGGCTGTTGTTCGGCGGCGTCAGCGCACCTGCGCTGGCCACATGCTCCACGGCGGGTTCAACGGTGACCTGTACCGGCGTTCCGAGCCTGCCGCTGTTTCTCAACAATTTCTCCAGTGCCACCAGTGGCCTGACGGTCAACGTCAACAGCGGCGCGCAGATGAACGCGACCCTCGGCGGCCATGTGATGGACCTGACCGGGGTGAACATCTCCCTGAACAACTCTGGCACTATCGACCCGGCGCTGCTCGGTCTGGTCTCGGTATTGAGCGGCGGTGCATTCATCGGCACTGGCGCAACCAGCACGGTCAGTGTGCTCAACAACGCCAGCGGGATCATCCGTGGTACGGGCATGCTGCTCGGGCTCAATCTGACCAGCATCGACGGCCTGGCCCTTTCGGTTAACAACGCGGCAACCGGCACCACCAGCATCACCAACAACGGCACCATCACCTCGACCGGACTCTCGATCGGCGGAATCACGTTGGCGGATACCCCGGTGATCGGCGTCTACGGTGGCTCGCAGGTCAACATGACCAACAGCAGCACCGGTGTGATCAACGGCCGGATCGCGTTCGAGACGTCGGCGGCGGGCAACACCTTCACCAACGCCGGTGCGATTACCGGCGGCGTCTCGATGGGCGCGGCGAGCACCAACACCTTCACTGCGGTGACCGGCTCCAGCGTCAACGTCGGTGACGGTGTACAGATCAGCGTCGGTCTAGGCGGATTGATCGGCATCAACCTGACCTTCGCCCCGACCGGTACGGTGGATGGCGGGGCGGGCGGCACCAACAGCCTGATCCTGCAAAACCCGGCTGGCGTCGGCGGCGGCACTACCGGTGTCGGCACCGCATCCAGCGCCACCTACATCAACTTCAACAACCTGACCCTCAACAGCGGCACCTGGACCTTGCAGGGGCCATTGGTCAGCGGCGCGACCACGCTCAACGGCGGTGTCGCCCAGTTCAACAACAACGCCACGTTCGGCAGCGGTGTGCTCACTTCCAACGGCGGGACTCTGCAAGCCAGCAATGCCGGGTTGAACATCAGCAATCTGATTTCCCTCGGCGCTGGTGGCGTGACGGTGCAAGGCACCAACGCGACCACCCTGAGCGGGGTGATTTCCGGTAGTGGCGGTCTGACCAAAGTCGGTTCCGGGCAATTGAGCCTTAGCGCCGCCAACACCTACCTGGGCAACACCACGCTCAATGGCGGCACGGTGCAGGTCAGCAACAATCAGGCCTTCAGCACCGGCAGCCTCAACGTCACCGGCGCTACAACATTGAGCGCACCGGGCACGATCAGCCTGGCCAACGCCATCAGCCTCGGCGGCACCTTGACGGCCGGCGGCACTGGCGCACTGACCCTCGGCGGTTTGATCAGCGGCAGCAGCGGCCTGACCAAAACCGGTACTGGCAGCCTGACCGTCAGCGGCGCCAACACCGGGTTCACCGGCACCACCACTTTGAGCGCCGGCAGCCTGCTGGTGACCAATAACAACTCGCTCGGCAGCGGCGCGCTGAACACGGCCGCCGGTACCAGTCTGGACAGCACCGCCAACGTCACGCTGGCCAATAACATTGGCATGACCGGCGCGCTCAACGTGCTCGGCAGCAATGCGCTGACCCTTGGTGGTGTGTTGTCCGGAACCGGCGGGATTACCAAATCCGGCAGTGCCAGCCTGACGTTGACCGGCAACAACACCAACAGTGGCAACACGCTGCTCAATGCCGGCAGCCTGTTGGTCGGCAGCAACACCGCGCTGGGTACTGGCGCGCTGAATGCGGCAGCAGGCACCACGCTGGATGCAACCACGGCGGTGACCCTCGCCAACGCCGTCGCGCTGGCAGGAGGACTGACCGTTGGTGGGACGCAGGCATTGGGCCTGAGTGGCGTCGTCAGTGGCGCCGGCAATCTGATCAAGAACGGCACTGCGAACCTCAGTCTCAGCGGCAACAACACCTTCTCCGGCGGCACCGCGCTGAATGCCGGCACGCTGATTGTCGGTTCCAACACCGCGCTGGGCACCGGTGCACTGACCACGGCGGCGGGCACCACCCTCGACGCCAGCACGGCAGTGGCACTGACCAACGCGGTGTCGCTCGGCGGTAACCTCAACGTCGGCGGCAGCGCCAACCTGACCCTCGGCGGCATCGTCAGCGGCAGCGGCGGGCTGACCAAAAACGGCGCGGCCAACCTGATTCTCAATGGCGCCAACACCTTCCTCGGTGCGGTCGCGTTGAACGCGGGCACGATCACGGCGGGTGCCAACGCGGCGCTCGGCAGCGGCAATATCACCGTCGGCGGCGTGGCCACCCTCGACAGCAATGCGGCGGTGACGCTGAACAACGCGGTCATTCTCAACAACAGCCTGGGCATTGGCGGCAGCAACGCGCTGACCCTCGGCGGGGTGATCAGCGGCGCCAGCCAACTGGTAAAAAACGGCGCAGCCAATCTCACACTCAGCGGCGTCAACACCTACAGCGGCGGCACCACGCTGAATGCCGGCAGCCTGACGGTCGGCAACGGCGCAGCACTGGGCACCGGCGCGTTGTCGGTGGAAGGTGCGGGCACGCTCAACAGCAGTTCGGCCGTGACCCTGAACAACAATGTGATTCTCAACGCCAACCTCACCGCCGGCGGCGCCAACGCATTGACCCTTGGCGGGGTGATCAGTGGCGGCAACGGTTTGATCAAGACCGGCGCATCGAGCCTGACCCTCAACGGCAATAACACCTACACCGGCACCACGGCGCTGAATGCCGGTTCGCTGATTGTCGGTTCCAGCACCGCCCTCGGCACCGGCACACTCAACGCCTCGAACGGTACCACCCTCGATGCCAGCACTGCGGCAACGCTGGCCAATAACGTCAACCTCGGCGGCACCCTGACCTTGGGCGGCACCAATGCGCTGACCCTCGGCGGCGTGGTCGCCGGTATCGGTGGGCTGACCAAGAACGGCGCTGCCGACCTGACCCTCAATGGCGCTAACACTTATTTTGGCAACACCGCGTTGAACACCGGCAAACTGATTGTCGGCAGCAACACCGCGCTGGGTTCCGGTACGTTGAACGCGGCCGCCAACACCACGCTGGACGCCAACACCGCCGTCAGCCTGAACAATGCCGTGGCACTCGCCGGTGCCTTGAACATCGGCGGCACGGCGAATATGACCCTGACCGGTCTGGTCAGCGGCGCCGGCAGTCTGGTGAAAGACGGCGCGGCCAATCTGATTCTCAACGCGGCCAACAACTACATCGGTGGCACCACGCTGAACGCCGGCACCCTGACCGTCGGCAACAGCTCGGCACTGGGTTCCGGGGCGCTGACCGTCGCTGGCGCCGCAACGCTGGACAGTAATTCGCCGTTGGTCAGCCTCAACAACGCCGTCGCCCTGAATGCGGCGCTGAGCGTTGGCGGCACGCAGAACCTCACCCTCGGCGGCGTCACCAGCGGCACAGGCCAGTTGATCAAGGATGGCGCTGCCAACCTGACGCTTAACGGCAACAACACCTTCAGCGGCGGCACCACGCTCAACGCCGGCACGCTGACCCTGGGCAATGCCAACGGCCTGGGCAGCGGCGCATTGGTCGTCGGTGGCGCGGCAACGCTGGATAACAGCGCTTCGTTCGGCATCGGCAACGCGATTACGCTGAATGCCGGACTGACCGTTGCCGGCAACAACGATTTGAGCTTGAACGGCATCATTGACGGTGCCGGCAGCCTGACCAAAAACGGTTTGTCGGACCTGACTCTGGCCGGCAACAACACCTTCACCGGTGCGCTGAATATCGTGTCCGGCAGCGTCACCACACTCAACACCAATGCGCTGGGCAGCACTTCCGGGGTCAACATCAGCGCCGGCGCCGGGCTGAATCTGGGCAGCGACGCCAGCCTCGGCGCGCTGACCGGCAGCGGCAGTGTGCAACTGACCGGCAGCAATTCCCTGACCGTCGGCGGCGGCAACGTCACCAGTACGTTTGACGGCGATCTCAGCGGCAGCGGCGGCCTGGTCAAAGTCGGCACCGGCACTTTGAACCTCACTGGCATCAACGGCATTACAGGCAATACCGCGATCGATGGCGGTACCGTCGATCTCAGCGGTTCGCTGGCCAGTGCACAGGTCAACGTCAATACCGGTGGCACGCTGACCGGTACCGGCTCGGCGCTCGGCGCGGTCAACATCAACAACGGTGGGCACCTAGCGTTGTCGTCGGGCAACACCTTGTCGGCGGGTGCTCTGACTCTCGGCGCTGGCAGCAACGTTGATGTGGCATTGGGCACACCGTCGACCGCGTCGCTGATGAATGTCGGCGGCAACCTCACCCTCGACGGCAATCTCAACGTTACTGATGCCGGCGGGTTTGGCGTCGGCGTGTATCGCCTGTTCAACTACACCGGCGCCCTGACCAATCTCGGTCTGGACGTGGCCAGCGTGCCGGTCGGCTACGGGCTCGGCGATCTGCTGGTGCAAACCGGCGTGGCCAATCAGATCAACATTCAAGTCTCCGCGCCGAACAGCAACATCCGTTACTGGGACGGCAGCCAGACCATCGCCAACGGTGTGGTCGATGGCGGCAGCGGCACGTGGAATGCGGTCGGCACCAACTGGACCGATGCCAACGGTTTGGTCAACCAACCGTGGGCCGGCGACTTCGCGGTGTTCCAGGGCACCGCCGGCACGGTGACGGTGAACGGCACGCAGGCGTTCACTGGCATGCAGTTCCTCACCGACGGCTACAACGTGGTCAACGGTGCAGCGGGGCAACTCACAGCGGTTAACGGCACCGGCGGCACCACTTCGTTGCGCGTCGATCCGGGCGTGACCGCGACGATTAATGCCAATATCGATGGCAGCGGCATCCTTAATAAACTCGACGCCGGCACTCTGGTGCTCGGTGGTGCCAACACCTATACCGGCGGCACGCAACTGGACGGCGGCAAGATCATCGTCGGCAGCAACACCGCACTCGGCACCGGTACGTTGACGGCGAATGCCGGTACGCAACTGGACAGTAACGCGGCGGTGACACTGGCCAACGCGGCGACGCTCAACGGTAACCTCACCGTGGTCGGCAGCAATGCACTGATTCTCAACGGCGTGATTGGCGGCACCGGTGGCCTGATCAAAACCGGCACGGCGAACCTGACCCTCGGCGGCAACAACGCCTTCCTTGGCCCGGTAGCCTTGAATGCCGGCGGACTGATTCTGGCGTCGAATGCGGCGCTGGGCTCCGGCACGTTGAACGCGGCGGGCGGCACCACACTGGATGCGAGCACGGCGGTTTCGGTAAACAATGCGGTCAACCTGGCCGGCAATCTCGGCATCGGTGGCACGGCGGATCTGACCCTTGCCGGCACGGTCAACGGCGCCGGCAGCCTGAGCAAAAACGGCGCCGCCAACCTGACCCTCAGCGGCAATAACAACTTCCTCGGCGGCACCACCCTGAACGCGGGCACGCTGACCGCTGGCAGCAACTCGGCGCTGGGCCTGGGCAACCTCACCGTAGCCGGCGCCTCGGCGCTGGACAGCAACAGCGCGCTGAGCCTGGGCAACAACGTCGTGCTCAACGCCAATCTGAGCAACACCGGCAGCAACAACCTGACCCTCGCGGGCGTCGTCAGCGGCGCGGGCGGCTTGATTAAAAACGGCGCGTCGAACCTGACCCTCAATGGCATCAATACTTACTCCGGCGGTACCACGCTGAATGCCGGCACGCTGACCCTTGGTACGGGCGCGTCTCTGGGCAGCGGCGCGCTGACGGTGGCCGGCGCTTCGACCCTCGACAACTCCGCGCCACTGGTGCTGGCCAACAACCTCAACGTCAACGCCAATCTGGCTCTGGCCGGTAACAACAACCTGACCCTTGGCGGTGTGATTGCCGGCGCCGGCACGTTGAGCAAAAACGGTCTGGCCGACGTGACACTGAGCGGCAACAACACCTTCAGCGGCACCTTCGATGTGGCGTCCGGCAGCCTGACCACGCTGAGTGGCGCGGCGCTGGGCAACAACGCCACGGTCAATCTCGCGAGCGGCGCGGCGTTGAATCTCGGTGCATCGGGCAGCCTTGCCAGCCTGACAGGCAGCGGCACTGCGCTGATCGGCACCGGCAATACGCTGAGCCTCGGCGGCAACAACGTCAGCAGCACCTTCGCTGGCATTCTCAGCGGCGACGGCAGCCTGAGCAAAATCGGCACCGGCACCCTGACCCTCAGCGGCATCAGCGACATGACCGGTGATACCAACGTCAATGCCGGTACGCTGCAGGTCAACGGTTCGCTGGCCAGCGGCAATGTGCTGGTCAACAACGGTGGCACCCTCGGCGGCAGCGGCACCCTGACCGGTGCCGTGACGGTGGCCGATGGCGGTCATCTGGCGGGCGTCACCGGCAGTACGCTGAGCGTGAGTTCGCTGGTGTTCAACGGCAACTCCAGCTTCGACGTCGGCCTCGGTACACCGGTGTCCGGTGGCGGCAATGCGTTGGTCAGCGTTGGCGGCAACCTGACCCTCGACGGCACTCTCAACGTCAGTGATATCGGTGGTTTCGGCAGCGGCGTCTATCGTCTGATCGACTACACCGGCGGCCTGACCGACAACGGCATGCTCTTCGGCACACTGCCAGGCAGCGTCAGCCCGGGCGATCTGACCCTGCAAACCGCACTGGCCAATCAGATCAACCTGCTGGTCACCGCACCGGGCGTCACCGTGCAGTTCTGGGACGGCAACCAACTGGTGGCCAACGGTTCGGTCGAAGGCGGCAGCGGCACCTGGGGCACCGGCACCACCAACTGGACCGACGTCAACGGCACCACCAACCAGGCCTGGACCAATAATTTCGCGGTGTTCCAGGGCGCGGCCGGCACGGTCACCGTCAACGGCGCACAAACCCTCACTGGCATGCAGTTCGTCACTGACGGCTACAACCTGGTGAACGGCACGGCGGGCTCGCTGAATCTGGTCAACGGTTCGCTGGGCAATGCCACGGTGCGGGTTGACCCGAACGCCACGGCAACCCTCGGTGTGGCGCTCAATGGCAGCGGAACGCTGGGCAAATACGACACCGGTACGCTGGTGCTCAACGCGGCCAACGGCTACACCGGCGGCACCGCACTCAACGGCGGCAAGATTGTGGTCGGCAACAACGCGGCGCTCGGCACCGGTGTGTTGACCGCAGCTGACGGCACCGCGCTGGACAGCAACAGCGCCGTTACGCTGGGCAACGACGTGGTCGTCAACGGTGGCTTGACCGTTGCCGGCTCCAATGCCTTGACCCTCGGCGGTGTAGTCAGCGGCAGTGGCAGCCTGATCAAGGCCGGTGCATCGAGCCTGACCCTCAACGGCAGCAACACGTACAGCGGCGGCACTCAACTCGCCGGCGGTACGCTGGTCCTCGGCAACAACAGTGCGATCAGCAGCGGCGCGCTCAACGTCACCGGCAATGGCACCCTCGACAGCAGCTCGGCGCTGCAACTGGCCAACGCCGTCAACCTTGGCGCGCAACTGACCCTCGCCGGCAATCAGAACACCACGCTGATCGGTGCTGTGACCGGCTCCGGCAGTCTGGTGAAAAACGGTGCCGGCGATCTCGTCCTCAGTGGCGCCAACATCTACAGCGGCGGCACCACGCTGAACGGCGGCACGACGCGCGGTGACACCAGCAGCCTGCAAGGTGCGATCGTCAACAACGCGACGCTGACCTTCGAGCAAAACGCCGATGGCAGTTACACCGGCAATCTCACCGGCGCCGGTACGCTGAACAAAACCGGTACGGGTGAGTTGCTGCTGACTGGCAACAACACCTTCACCGGCAACACCTCGGTGCAGGCCGGCAACCTGATCGTCAACGGTGTGCTCAACAGCGCCAACGTCAACGTTGCCAGCGGCGCGAGCATCGGCGGTGGCGGTCAGCTCGGTGGCGCTGTGCAACTGGCCGACGGTGCGACGCTGGCCGGTGGCGGCACCGCGACGCCGTTGTCGGTCGGTTCGCTGGCACTGTCCTCGGGGACCAATCTGGACTTCAGTCTCGGCTCGGCGGCCAGTTCGACCACCGTGGTCAATGTCGCCGGTAACCTGACCCTCGACGGTACGTTGAACATCAGCAATGCCGGCGGTTTCGGCACCGGCGTCTATCAACTGTTCAGCTACGGCGGCAACCTGACCGACAACGGTCTGGCGTATGGCAGCCTGCCGGTGTCGGCGGCCAATCTGACGCTGCAAACCGCGATTGCCAATCAGATCAACCTGCTGGTGCAAGGCACGCCGGGTGAGGTGCAGTTCTGGAACGGTGGCACTACCAATCCGGACGGCAGCATCGGTGGTGGCAGTGGTGTATGGGGCCCAGGCACCAACTGGACCGATCCGAGCGGTACTCAAGCCTTGGCGTCAAATGGTCAGTTCGCCGTGTTCGGCGGTCAGGCGGGTACCGTTACCGTGCAGGGCAATCAGAACTTCACCGGTCTGCAATTCCTCTCCGGCGGCTACAGCCTGGTTCCGGGGGCTGGCGGCACGTTGACGCCGGTCAATGGCGCCGACGGCAGCCTTGCACCGGTGCGGGTCAATGCCGGTGGGAGTGCGGAAATTTCCGTGCCGCTGGTAGGCACGGGCGGTATCGAGAAGCTTGATTCCGGCACGCTGGTATTGAGCGGTGCCAACACCTACAGCGGTGGCACCACCGTCAGCGGCGGTACGCTGATCGGTAACACCACCAGCCTGCAAGGCAACATCCTCGACAACGCCACGCTGGTGTTCCAGCAGAACGCCAATGGTCAGTTCAACGGGGTCCTCAGCGGTCTCGGGGCGATGGCCAAACGTGGCGCCGGTACCTTGCTGTTGACCGGAGATAACCCGTTCAGCGGTACCGTGTCGGTCGATCAAGGTGTGCTGCAAGTCGGCAGCCGCGCCGCGCGAGCTTCGTTGGGCGCGCAAGTCACCGTGGCCAACGGCGCGGGTCTGAGCGGCAACGGCAGCGTCGGCTCCGTGGTCAACCATGGGGTTGTCGCTTCGGGGGCCGAAGCCGGAACCCTGAGCGTCGCCGGTAACCTGACCAACGCCTCCGACGGTGTGCTGGCGCTGACGGTCAGTTCGCCAACCGCAACGCCACTGGCCGTCGGCGGCACGGCAACGCTGGGTGGCGGGCTGCAAGTGAATTCCCTGGCACCGTTCACCGGCAACACCACGTATTCGCTGATCACCGCGGGCGGTGGTGTTATCGGCACCTTCAGCGCTGCGGACCTGCCGCAATACGCGTTCCTCAACAGCGCACTGGTATATGACGCCAGCGCGGTGAACCTGGTGGTCAGCCGCAATGGCAATTCGTTCGCCGATGTCGCCGCCACCGATAACCAGTTCCGCACCGCCACCGCGCTGTCGAACAACGGCCCGGCAGGTGCGGCGTTGCAGAACGAGATCGTCAACCTCAGTGTCGCCGGTGCGCGTAATGCCTTCGACAGTCTGTCGGGTGAGATCCACGCCAGCACCGCCAGTGCCATCCTCGAGGATTCGCGCTACGTGCGTGACGCGGTCAACGATCGCATGCGCCAACCGTCGTGCAGCGAGGCGGATGATCCACGCCGTGCCCTGGCGCCAAGTGACAACCAACTGAGCAGTAACGGTTGCCACGGTGAAATGGTCGGCTGGGCGCGGGCACTCGGTGCCTGGGGCGAGTCGGATGGCGACAGCAACGCGGCGAAACTCGACCGTAACCTCAGCGGCTTCATGCTCGGCACCGACAAGCAACTCGATGACCAGTGGCGCGTGGGCATGGCCGCCGGTTACACCCGCAGCGATCTCGATGCGCATGATCGTCGCTCGGATGCCACCGTCGAAAGCTACCACCTGGCGGCGTACCTCAACTCGCAGTTCGATGCCTTGGCGGTGCGCCTCGGCGCGGCTTACAGCTGGCACGACATCGAGACCAAACGCAACGTCAGCGTCGGCAGTTACAACGATCGCTTGAAAGCCAACTACGACGCGCGCATCGCCCAAGTGTTCGGTGAAGTCGGTTACGCCATCGACGCTGGCGGCATTGCCCTCGAGCCGTTCGCAGGGCTCGCCTACGTCAACTACGACACCGACAAAGCCAAGGAAAAGGGCGGAGTAGGGCGCCTGGAAGCGGATGCCGATCAAGACATCACTTTCTCGACCCTCGGCGTGCGCGCCGGCAAAGTCATCACCCTGGCCAACGGCGGGCAATTCACCCCTCGCGCGGCCATCGGCTGGCGCCATGCCTTCGGTGACACCAAGCCCGATGCCGACCTGACCTTCATCGACGGCGGCGCCTCGTTTAGCACCCAGGGCGTGCCGATCGCCAAGGACAGCGCCATCGTCGAAGCGGGTGTCGACTTCCAGATCAGCCCGACCGGCAAACTCGGCGTCGGCTACTCCGGCCAACTGTCGAACGACAGCAACGACCACGCGATGACCATCAGCTTCAGCCTTGGCTTCTGATTTAGGGTCGAAGCACTTTTAGCCGCCCGCGAGGGCGGTTTTTTTTTAAGATCAAAAGATCGGACGATCTTTTGATCTGTGCTTTTCATATAAGAGTTCAAGCTATGGTGACGTGGATGTTTAGAGCAGATTCATAGTGCGAACCAGGTCATCGCCTTGAAAATACAGGGTAGGGTGCGTTGTATCCTATCCATACAGAACACGGATTTTATAATGTGTTTTACAGTTTTATCTAAAGTTTTTATTGCTCTTTTGTCAGAGATGACAATGACTATATTTTTTTATGGTGTTGATCGGTCTTTTTACTTCAAATACTTCTAAAGTACTGTCATTTCTGACAGGTGACATTTTTTATGTGAGGTTCATTCTCTACCTGTGTGCGGTCTGGATTTTATAACTGGTAGAGAGGTGTTTATGAAAACTTGGGCGAACTTGTATGCTGTAGAGGCAGCTCATGGTCTATGGATCAATCAAGTAATACGGGTGATGGTTTCGGAGAGTAAGCCCGACCCAGATTGGCGGGAAGATCGAAAAATGCATATAGCTGCTGAGAATATATTTGATCCACTTGATACAGGAGACATGGATAAAAAATATTATGGTGAGGGTCGTTTTGATGGTTGGTGTGAATGCCGAGCTGATGTAACGACTTCTTGGTATTACATTGATGGGTTATTTGTAAGTGGTGCTGTTCAACAACGCTTTCGTGCTCAAGGACCATCAGCTTTACCGCGCCAACCGAGAATTCAGCCATTCAGAGTGTTTAACTTTCTCGGTATGGACAACTATCGAATGTGCACGGTGAATGTGGATATTGATAATTACACTCCGGATGATTTGGCAAGATTGGTGCTTTCGTACTTTAAAGGGAGAATTGATCTTGGAATCAGGTCGGGTGCCGGTGATCCAAACGGGGCAAGGCGTTATTATCAGGCAATAAGAAAGATGGTGTACTCGAACTTTTCTTCTTTAGGTCTAATAGATCGAAAGCTGATTGAGGGGGGAGGGGAGGGTCGGCATTATAAAAATCTGTTGTACGCAGTGGTTGCGACGGGCACAGTTGCGAAGGTGGATGAAAATCAGAAAATCGAACTTTCGGGTGCGAACAAGTTGATTGCTGAGTATGGTCTTGATTCAAATTATCCTATTGTTTGTAGTTGGGTTCTTGATTCTGCGCCAAAATGGAATCTGGATTTTGGAGATATTGGCTTGGACTTTCTTTTTGACTTTGTTACCGAAGTTGTGGATGCGGCAGTCTAGGAACTTGCTGGAGAGAAGGGCATCATTACCTTTCTTCCTTGCCAGACAAACTGGGCGTCGGCTACTCCGGCCAACTGTCCAACGACAGCAACGACCACGCGATGACCATCAGCTTCAGCCTTGGCTTCTGATTTAGGGTCGAAGCACTTTTAGCCGCCCGTAAGGGCGGTTTTTTTTTGCACGGGGAAAAAGTCGCGGTCATGTCTGTAGGAAACATGGCCTGAGGTCGACCGTTTCTCCCTAGTCAGAAAAACCTTACGTCAAACATCGAATCATCTGACTTCACCGATTCAGCCGTCGCCCCCCACAGTCTTGTGTCTTAAACAGACACAGGGAAATGTGGATGCTGACTGCTGGCAAGTCCGTGATGTTCAGACTCGATATCGACGGTTTTTTCCATGAACTCCAGGTCTTCGAGTTCAGCGCGAAGGAGGCGCTCAATCGAATCTATGAGGTCGAACTGGACGTGGTCAGCGAGCGGCCCGACCTTGATCTCGAATCCTTGCTGCACCGTCCCGCCTTCCTGTGCTTCGGTGCCGACGGCGCTGGCATTCATGGGCAGGTCTATCGAATTGCCCAAGGCGACTCGGGCAAACGCCTGACCCGCTACCAGATCACTCTGGTGCCGCATCTGGCCTACCTGGCGCATCGACATAACCAGCGAATCTTTCAGCAACAGAGCGTGCCGCACATCATCGCGAGGGTGTTGGGTGACCACGGCATGCAAGCGGATGCCTGGCGTTTCCAGCTCAGTGCCGACTATCAACCTCGCAGCTACTGCGTGCAGTTCGCCGAGACCGACCTGCACTTCATTCAGCGCTTGTGCGAGGAAGAAGGCATTCACTTTCATTTCCAGCACCGCCGCGATGGGCACCTGCTGGTGTTCGGTGACGATCAAAGCGTTTTCCTCCCGCCAGCCCAGCCCACGGCCTATAAACAGGGCAGCGGCATGGTTGCCGACGCGGCAGTGATCGACCGTTTCAACGTGCGCCTGGAAACGCGCACCACGCAGGTCAGTCGCCGTGATTACCACTTTGAAAAACCCAACGTGCAACTGGATGCCGAAGCCAAAGAAGCGCGGGTGCCAGCGCTTGAGGATTACGCTTTTCCCGGGCAGTTCACCCACCGTGATCGCGGCAAACACCTGAGCCAGCGAGCCCTTGAACGCCATCGTGCCGATTACCGGCAGAGCCACGGGCGCAGTGACCAGACCCTGCTGCGCAGTGGCAGTTTCGTCGACATGCGTGAACACCCGCGCGCCGATTACAACGGTTTATGGTTGCTGACCAGCGTCAAACATCTAGGTCGACAACCGCAGGTGCTGGAGGAGTCGGCGAGTGTCGAAAGCCCAGCGGACGGCTTGACTCAGGGCTACCGGAACCACTTCGTCGCGACGCCATGGGAGGTCAATTTTCGTCCCGCACTCGAACATCCCAAATCGCGCATCAGCGGCAATCAGCACGCCGTGGTGACGGGGCCGCCAGGCGAAGAAATCTACTGCGATGCGTATGGCCGGGTGAAGGTCCAGTTGTTGTGGGACCGCGAAGGGCAACTCGATGA
The DNA here is from genome assembly GCF_031882575.1 of Pseudomonas sp. VD-NE ins. Taxonomy (NCBI): domain Bacteria; kingdom Pseudomonadati; phylum Pseudomonadota; class Gammaproteobacteria; order Pseudomonadales; family Pseudomonadaceae; genus Pseudomonas; species Pseudomonas sp. VD-NE ins. The sequence continues at coordinate 4,368,668 of NZ_CP134772.1, read as the reverse complement.
ACAATCCAGTTGCTGGTTGCGCGTCACCACCGGCTGGGCCCATGCCCGATACGGCAGCGTGCAGATTCCCCGCGTCGGCATGGAGGTGCTGGTCGGGTTTACCGAGGGCGATCCAGACAAGCCGTTCGTGCTGGCGTGCTTGCCCAACGCGGCGACGCCGGTGCCGCTGGACCTGCCGGCCGAACAGACGCGCAGCATTTTTCGCAGCCAGAGCAGTCCCGGCGGCGGTGGCTACAACGAGCTGCGCATCGAAGACCGCAAAGGCGCCGAAGAAATCGCCATTCGCGCCCAGCGCGACTTTGCGCAACGCGTGCTGAATGACCAGCGTGTGCAAGTCGACAATCAACACACCCTGGTCGTTGGTGGTATCAGCAGCCAGGAGCTGCGCAGCGACGAACACCATGTGACCCACGGCAATCGCCTGACCGAACTCAAGCAGGACGATCACCTGTGGGTGCAAGGCGACCGCCACATTCGGGTCGCCAGCCAGCGGCTCAGCGCCGGCCAGGAAATCCACCTCGGTGCCGGTCAGCAAGTGGTCATCGACGGCGGCACCCATGTGACGATCAAGGCCGGCGGGCATTGGTTGACGTTGGGGCCGGAGGGGATTTTCAGCAGCGTGCCGATTGTTCAGGGTGGTGTGCCTGCACTGGGAATGGCGGCGGAGCCGTTGGTGCCGGGGGCGGTGCCGTTGTTGACGGTCGCATTTGATCCGGGTCAACAGCGACAGGCACTGGTTTCGAAGCGCCCTGCGCGCTGCCAGATTTGCGAGGCCGCGCCAGCATGAGCGTGTTGACTTCTTTTCCAGAGGGTTTGCCTTGGGGCGAGCAGCAGGCCTTTGTACTGCTGGACGGCGCGACGATCAGCGATCTGCCGCAGCGCCTGAAACAGATCAGTCCGACGGCCAGCAGGCTTGCCCTCTACGACCAACCACCGTTCTCAACATTGCGCGATGTCTCGCCATTGTTGGTGGCGATCGAGCAACCCGACGATCCGTTGGCGCAGTTCTATCTGCATAGCGCGCAGGAGGAGTGGGGCGTGTTGTTGTTCAGTGCCGCGCCCCTGCACTGCGTCGCCGAACACCTGCGCAAACTGATCACGGTCGAGTTGCCGACCTGCCCGACAGTGCTGTTGCGTCTGGCGGATGCGGCAGTGGCGCAGGCGTTGTTTGCCAGTGCCGATCAGTCTTTGTTCGGGCCTTTGACCTGTGTAGTGACAGCCGACGTCGTCAATGACCTTTGGCGCCTTCAGCGGCCCCGGCAGGTGGAGTGTCCAGCGCTCGCCGTGCCTTACCGCTTGAGTCCTGAGCAGGACGTTGCGCTGGATCAGGTTGACCGACGCCGAACGCTGCTTGAGCTCGATGCGCATTTGCTCCGCTACTTCTCCGAGCGCCATAGCGGCGAGAGTCTGGCACAACGCTGGGGCGTACTTGATCAGTTGGAAACTCAAGCGTCTGCCCTTGGCCTCGGCGGTCCCTCTGCGTTGTTTTATTACGCCAACGTCGTGTTCTGGCTCGGCAGCAGCGAGTTCGAACAGCATCCGCAAATCCATCACTTACTCCACACGCCCTCGCTGCAATCACCCGGCGAGCGCGTCGCGCTGGCTGCGGCCCTGGCGCATCAGTGGGCAGCTGAACGAGGTCGATCATGAACCATCCCGCCAACCTCGCTGCTGCCGCGGCGTCCAAAACCCCCATCGGTTCTCCCGGCGCCTGCCCATTGCGGCAAACCCATGTGCAACTGTTGCCCTTGGCTTATGGCCTGGTGGAACGACCTCACGACCCGAGTGCTGAGCTGGCGCTACCGCATGCCCTGACCGCGCGGCCAATGGGCATACGCCGGTTGCGCGATGGCTGGCTGTACATCATCGACAGCCTCGGCGGCGAATTGTACGAATACCGCGTGCTGGACGGGATCGTTACTGCGCTGCTGCACCAAGGTAAAACCGTTACTGAGGATCAGCGCGCGGCCATCGAAGAGCGTCCGGCGTTGATCTTTTCCCGCAAGAGCACGCTGTATGTGACGTTTGCCGAGGTGCAGTTGACGGCTGCCAAGTGCCGGCAGGTGTTGGAGAGCAGCGAGGAGCGTGAGCACTTCATGCAGGCGGTCGATTTGGGGCCGGTCAATTGCCTGGTTGGCGGCGAGCATTTGTTGACCGTCGAGCAGACCCGGCAATGGCTGGCGGAAGTGGCGACTGGCGCTGAACCCGTTGCCGAAACCGATGCGACGCGGATGCCGGCGGTGCAGGTCAGCGACGCGCCGGAGCACGAACGCGAGCCGTATCTGTGGGAACAACCGCGACGCTTTCGCGAGGCGCACATCGGTGAATTTCTCGGTCGGGTGCGCGGGCCTTATCAGGACGACACGCTGTTTCTGCTGGTCAATGATGACTTGGGCGTGATGCGCGATCTGGCCGAGTATCAGGACACAGTCGTTGGCTGGGTCGAAGAGTGGAGCAACAGTGGCAACAATGAACGTGATTACCTGCTGGCCAGTTACATCGAGTCCCTGAGCCAACTCGGCAGTGCAGATTTCGACAGTCTGGCCAAGGCCAGTGACGATCCGCGAGCCAAAGCTTTTTATGCCGAGCTGGAGCAACTGCCCGAACCGGATCGGGAAAATACGCGCAAGGCGTTGCTTGAGTATTTGAACAAGGGCGGCAAGGTTGAGCCCGCTTCTGCGGAGGCAACGCCAGAGCTTTCGCAACTTCGCGAAAAAGCCCTCGACGATTCGCTGGCGCTGAACCGGTTTGACGACGTCGCCCCGGATTTCACCGCGCATGGCCGCGTCACCGCCGAAGCGGATAGACGCTTCTATACACGCGAGTATTTTGCTGAAGTCGCCCCGGCCGATTTCGTCGACCGGCACCTTTCGACACTGGTCGACCTCGGCAAGAGTCAGGACCGGCGCATGCGCGACGTGCTCGACGGCCCGTTCCTCAGTGGCAAACGCGGGGTCAACGACCTGATCGACCGTCCGGCGATGGACGACGTCCTCAACCGTCACCGCGACAACCTCGGCCGCTGGAACCGCTTGCTCGAACGCATCACCGCCGACCGCACGCAGTTGCTGATCGCCGGACGCTTCCATCGCGCGGCGTGGTACTTCGACGCACAAGTCGCGACGCAAATCGGCCAGGCCCTCAGCACCGAATACGCCTGCCTCAAGGACCTGTGCCGCAGCGACACGGCCAGCGAAGAGATGCTCGGTTATCTGGAGCAGCATCCAGAACTGACCCGCACGTTGTTCCACACCTTGTCGCTGCGCCTGCAAGCCCAGCAAGCCGGGCAGTATTCAACGCTGTTCAACGCCGGCATGGCGATGTTCAACAACCTGCCGGACTGGTTGGCCAAACTGCGCAAAATCGAGCATCCGCAGTTGCCGGCCGTCGACGAACTGCCCGAACACACCCGGGTCGTCGCGGCTGCCGTGCAGGACACCTACAGCCCGGCTCTGAATCTCGGTCTGAACCGCGTACTGGAAGGTTTCGACCTGTCGGGAGAAAAAGTCCCCGAGCTGGAAGAACTGTTCCAGCGACTGCCCAAAGCCTTGCGCCTGCGCCTCTTCGACGCGGCAAAAACCAGCGGCGTGACCTTCACCGTCGCCAGCCCCGCCGAACAATCCGCGCTGCAAGGCGCGATCAAGGAAATGCTGCGCGAACGCGAATACCTGAAAACCCTCAACCGCGAACGCAACCAGCTCACCCACAACAAGAATCGTCAGGGCCATAAAACGGCGCGGGCGGTGGAGTTGCAGGAAGAGATTGTGCGGGTGCGAGCGCAATTGACGCTGTTCGAAGGACGGTTGGCGGCGGCGTTGAGCCCTATCGAAGAACTGCCGGATCGCTCGGCCCGGCTGTACGGCGCGACACCGGCTCGCGCAGGGGTGACAGTGGTGTTTCCACCGGCGCAGCAGGGGGAGTTGAGGAGTTTGTTGGGGAATATTCGGTTGGGAGTGAGTGGGGTGTCGGCGGGGAGTTTGGTGAAGACAGAGGGGATGGGGTTGGTGGTGGTTTTGGTGCAGGTCGTGAATTTGGTGGGGGCCGTGCGTGAAGCTTTTAGCCAGACACGGGATCGACGTAAGTTGACGGAGTTGGTCGCACCAGTCGTGGCCACGAGCGCTGCAGGATTCACTGCTGCGCAAAGCCTCGCAGATACTGCTATGAAAGCTCGTAGCACCGCTCTGGCCGCAGGGCTTCAAAGCCATGCTATTCAGAACGTTTATGTACAAATGGGGAAAATGCATGTGGGATTGGGCCTCTTCACATATTTCTCAGGCTTGCTTTCTTCAATGAGCAGTCTTCTCACCCATCAAAAAAACTGGGAACAGGCGACACGAAGCGGAAATCGTCCGGCACAAGGAGCTGCTGCCCTAGCCGAATTAGGGACTAGTGGAATGCTGACGGTAAATGCATATGGGGTCGGTAATACTGCCCACGCGACAGTAAAGGTATTAACCGCATCCAAAGCGATGCGAACGGTCGCTTGGGCAGCAGCAGGCACACGATTGTCAACTGTATTCTTTCGCTTCAATCTGGCCGGAGCGCTTTTTACTGTGCTTGAATTGAGCGGCTCATGGCTTTACAGCCGCTATAACATCAGTGCTCATGATAAATGGCTGAAGCTCACGCCTTGGAGTCGGGATGCCGATATGCGTGGTGACCATACACTGGAGGACTACCAAAGTTATCTGGCCTTTTTGATTCACGCGCCTTACGCCCAACTTGGGCCAAATCCATACGATTCTTGGCTGAAAAACCTGCTGTTTAAAGCCAAGCCCAGCGACATACATCTTGTACTACCAAGATTGACGCTGAATGATCTGTTACCTCCCTTCGGCGGTAACCCGACGCATCGTTTAGGTATCGGCGCGCACCGCATTTCTATTCCGTTGCACAGCCGAGGAACTCCGCGAGAACAGCGGGATATTATTGGCGACGAAATTGTCAGTAGCCTGCGCATAGTCAAGTCCACTACTGACGGGCTGGTGCTCTGTCTTCAATACCCGGTAACCCCTGATTCTGAATTCATTCCGGCAAAGGAAACGCTGGAACTGGCGGTTTGCATCCAGGCATTGAATGAAAAAGGTGAGTGGGCATCGCGCACTCGTATCATTCATTTGAATCCTCGCGGAGACGGACATTTTGCGGTAGTTGATCCGCAACTGGTAAAGGAAAAACCTCCAGTTCTGCTGGTCGAAACTCAGTTTCTTGAGCGAGCGGATCATGCTGAATGATCGTGATATCTCAACAGGAAGGCCGCTCCTTGAACAGCAAGCAAAAGCCGGAGAAGTGGAACCGTTTTCAAGTGGAAGTATCACTTATCTTGCACCACTTCCATTGCCAACACTGATTCCACCTTACGGCCCTCATATTGGTGATTTAAATGACCGATATCTGGATTTCGGCTTTGGATCACCGCAGGTTTTCGCATGGCAGGTCATATTGGGAGGGCCGTTAAGTGGGGCCGTTATGACCGCGTTTCTTTTTCCCGCGATTATCGGCTGCATTGGATTAATGTTTGGATATGACATCACCTATACATGGGAGCTTGTTGTTGATTTTTTCTATGTCATCTATCCATATGGCAATTTCGCAGCTTTACTGAGTCTGACCATCGGCCTTGCCGTCTGGCACCACAACCACAAAAAACGCGCCTCAATCATCCCAACCCGCTTCAACCGCCAACGCCGCGAAGTCTGCTTCATGCCCGCAGGCGAAACCGAACCCGTCTTCGTCCCATGGGAATCACTCTCCGCCTGGATCATCGAAGCCCAAGGCGCGACCCAATACGGCATCCACCGCCAATACGGCATGGGCATCGGTTTCTACCAAGGCGAAACCCTCACCAGCCTCGAATTCCAATGCGCCGGCCTGCCACTCGCGATCAGCCACTGGGAGGCCATCCGTGGCTACATGGAATACGAAGTCAACGACCTCAAATCGATTCAGGACCTGCAAGACCTGCAAGGCCCCGACGACCCATCCCACGAAGGCCTGCACACTTTCCGCAATGCCCGAGCGCTCATGCATCAGCAGATCCGCGAAGGCACACGAACAAGGCTGTCGGGCTTCTTCTGGTACCTCTACCACGTCATGACCTTGTGGACGATTCCCAACCACCTCGTCGAATGGGAAGTGCGCCGCCTCGAAAGAATCGGCAAGCAAGCACTGCCCGACCTCATGCGCCAGTGGTCAGAACCGCTGCCGCAAGACCAATGGGCCAAACCCAGTGAAGAGCTGCTGCGGCTGAGTGAACAGGTGCGGCAAATGCAAAAGCGCCAGCCACATCGACCGATCACCGAGATCTTCGCGCAGGTGCAACGCGAGCGTTAACAGAGCAAAAAACCGCAGGCAGCGATTTTTTATTCGTGCGCTCTAAGGTAAAGCCGAATATCGCAAACAGAGACGGACAGTTTGCGCAGTTCGATGTGGCGCCGGCGGGGAGCAGTGGCCGTTGGTTTTTCGTCAAAAAACCTCTTGCGCCCTTCAGTGACGTTTGCGGTGGCAAGTTGATTGCCTTCGCGAGCAGGCTCGCTCCCACAGGGGAGTGCGGTGCAAATGTGGGAGCGAGCCTGCTCGCGAAGGGGCCGCTCGGTCAGTGCAAAAATCTGCTGCCGCGCGCTCTGCTAGAATCGGCCCCATCAACAGCCTGAGACTCCCCCATGAGCGAGCCGATTCGTCTGACCCAATACAGCCACGGCGCCGGTTGCGGCTGCAAGATTTCCCCGCAGGTGCTGGAAGTGATTCTGGCCGGCAGCGGCGCACAGAACCTTGATCCGAAACTGTGGGTCGGTAATGCCTCGCGCGATGACGCGGCGGTGTACGAGATCGATGCCGAGCGCGGTGTGGTCTCGACCACCGATTTCTTCATGCCGATCGTCGACGACCCGTTCGACTTCGGCCGCATCGCCGCGACCAATGCGATCAGTGACATCTATGCGATGGGCGGCGATCCGCTGATGGCGATCGCCATTCTCGGCTGGCCAGTGAATGTGTTGGCGCCGGAAGTGGCGCGCGAGGTGATTCGCGGTGGCCGCGCGGTATGCGATGCGGCGGGCATTCCGCTGGCGGGCGGGCATTCGATCGATGCGCCCGAGCCGATCTTCGGCCTCGCTGTCACCGGTCTGGTGGAAAAGCGCCACATGAAGCGCAACGACACCGCGACCGCCGGTTGCCTGCTGTACCTGACCAAACCGTTGGGCATCGGCATCCTCACCACCGCCGAGAAGAAGGGTAAATTGCGCGCCGCCGATGTCGGCGTGGCCCGCGACTGGATGTGTACCTTGAACAAACCCGGCAGTCGCTTCGGCAAACTCGCCGGCGTTACAGCGATGACCGACGTCACCGGTTTCGGCCTGCTCGGGCATCTGGTGGAAATGGCCGATGGCAGCCAGCTCACCGCACGCATCGCCTATGACCGCGTACCGCGTCTGGACAGCGTCGAGTATTACCTCGATCAGGGCTGTGTGCCCGGCGGCACGTTGCGCAACTTCGACAGCTACGCGAGCAAGGTCGGGCGCGTGCAGGAGCTGCATAAACGCGTGCTCTGCGACCCGCAGACCAGTGGCGGTCTGCTGATCGCGGTGACGCCGCAAGGCAATGAAGAATTCCTCGCTGTCGCCGCCGAACTGGGCCTGAACCTTGCGCCAATCGGCGAACTGGTTGAGCGACAGACGAACGCAGTCGAGGTGATTTGATGCTCCGCGACTGCACTGACTACCGAGACATTTTCCTCAACGACCGGCCGCTGATGGATGCCCGTGCGCCGGTCGAGTTTCACAAGGGCGCGTTCCCCGGCGTGATCAACCTGCCGCTGATGAATGATGTCGAACGGCAGAAGATCGGTACCTGCTACAAACAGCACGGGCAGCAGGCCGCCATCGAGTTGGGCCATCAATTGGTCTCGGGCACGGTGAAAGCCGAGCGCATCCAGACCTGGGCCGATTTTGCCCGCGCCCATCCTGAGGGTTATCTCTATTGTTTTCGTGGCGGCCTGCGCTCGCAGATCACCCAGCAATGGCTGCGTGACGAGGCGGGTATCGACTATCCACGTGTTGCTGGCGGTTACAAGGCGATGCGCAACTTCCTCATCGATACCCTTGAACAGGCCATCGCCCAGTGTGATTTCGTTTTGCTGGGCGGCATGACCGGCACCGGCAAGACCGAAGTGCTGGTGCAGTTGCGCAATGGTCTGGACCTGGAGGGCCACGCCAACCATCGCGGCTCCAGCTTTGGCAAGCGTGCCACCGGGCAGCCGTCGAACATCGATTTTGAAAACCGCCTGGCCATCGACATCCTCAAGAAACGCGATGCGGGGATCGCGCAGTTTGTGCTGGAGGACGAGAGTCGGGTGGTTGGCAGTTGCGCCTTGCCACTGCCGTTGTATCAGGGCATGCAGCAGTATCCGATGGTCTGGCTGGAAGACAGTTTTGACGATCGCGTCGAGCGCATCCTGCGTGATTACGTGGTGGATCTGTCGGCAGAATTTGCTGCGGTGCACGGTGAAGATGGCTTTACTTTGTTCTCTGAACGCCTGTTGGAAAGTCTGAACAACGTGCAGAAGCGGCTGGGTGGCGAGCGCCATCGACGGATGCTGGTTTTGATGGAGGACGCCTTGGCGGAGCAGGGGCGCAGCGGCGCGGTGGATTTGCATCGCGGCTGGATCGAAGGGTTGCTGTGTGAGTATTACGACCCGATGTATGTGTTTCAGCGCGAGAAGAAGGGCGGGCGGATCGAGTTCGCCGGGGAGCGTTGGGCGGTGCTGGAGTATCTGCGTGAGCGGATGAATCAGAAGGTTTGATAGTGCTTTTGCTGGCCTCATCGCTGGCAGGCCAGCTCCCACAGTGATTGTCGTTGTACACAAAACCTGTGGGAGCTGGCTTGCCAGCGATGGGGCCGGTTCAGACAGAAGATGACTCAGGTCGGGCAGGTTTCCTTGCCATGATCCAGCCCCTGCTTGTAGCTGTGGCTCTGCAGGCTGGCCTTGCCGTTGTGCCAGGTCAGGGTCAGCACGTACAGCGAGTCAAAATCGTTGCCCGCCCAGTCGTCGGTGATGTTCTGTTTTTCGCCGACTGCTTTGCCCGCCACCTTGTTGATCAACTCCGGCAGATAGCCATGGGACCAAGCGGTGTAGATCGTCGAGTTGTGATACTTGTCTTCCAGCAGTTCGCGGGCCAGATCGCTGGTGTCGTTGGCCGAGAACTCGATGTTCACCGGCAGACCGAGTTTGATCGCGGCAGGGCTGATGGTCATCAGTGGACGAATGTAGCTGTAGGAGTTGTCCAGCTCACCTTCCTCGACATTGCGCGTCGGATTGGCGGCGAACACGTAATCGGCCTTGCCGAATTTATCCGGCAGCAGGGTCGACAGATCGATCGCGCGGTTCAGGCCCTGACAGTTGAGCTGACCGAGACCGCCCTCGGGTTTTTCCGCGTGGCGCAGGAACACCAGCGTCTGGGTGCCGTCCACCGGTTGTGCGCGGCTTTCGCTGGACTCAAGCGACAGGAACAGTGCGCTGACGGCCAGCAGGGAAGGCAGGGCCACATACGCGCGATGTTTGAAACGTTTGGCGAAACGCATAAGGTTCGTCATGAAATAAAAGGTTCTTCAGCAAATTCGGTTAAGGCTGACAAACCTTTACACCGCGGGCTCCCAGCACCGGGTGTTTTCCCTGTCACGAACGGCTTCCTTTGCAATAAAGGCATAGCTCAGAGTCCCCTGAGGCCGATTTGGTTCGATCCATGCGAGTGCGTGGCACTTTAGCGGCAAACTTCAACGGCTTGGGCACAGGTTAGCGACAGGATGTTACGGTTCGAAGCGGCTATAGACCTTTTGATCCTGATCCAGAAGAACGCATAAAACGCTCACGTATGTGCAATACATATGTACCGCACCTGGCGATTTTTAATCGACTGCAATGGCGCATATGCGATAAGCGAATATCGCGATGTCTGCCCGGCTTTTCGTCTGGCAACTTTTCTTGAATAAGGATTTTCATGGTCATTGCTCGTAAAACCGCCACCTCCTCGTCGCCCGGCCGCGGACCGGTAGACCCAGGCCCGAGTCGTAAAAGAGGCCGCGTACCCTCCGACGACGGGCCAGCCTGGAAGAGTTCTCACCTTGATGAGAATCAGGCGCGGGAGACTGCTGCCATTCAACCGGACCTATCGCTTGCCCGTGTCAGGCCTTCTTCAGTGCAGTCTGCCGAGGTTTTGCCGATTCGTTCCGGGGTCCTGTCACTTGAAGACTATCGCTTGAAAGCGCCCGACAGCTTGCCTGCGGCCAATGCACAGGGCTTCAGGGTCATCAAGGATCGCCTGTACGTAGATATCGCCGCGGGCGAGATCGCTCTGGTTCGGCAAACCGCAACAACCGGCGAGTATCGGGCGACATTGGTGTCCGAACGGACCGCTTCGGGGCCGGTGCTGGCCTTTGATCCGCAAAACAGGATATGGAAACCTGAAGTTGCTCAATCGTCCCCTGACAAGGGTGACGTCATTCATATCGATATTGATGAGCTGATTCGCGGTATCAGAAATGATTCGACTGAAAAACACCGTGTGCATGATGGTAACGACGACTCGATCGAGCGCGACACGTTAACGGAAGCTGCTCTGGTTGCGCGTGGGTTGACTCAGTTTTCGCCCATTCAGGCCGAACTCATTCGTTCGGAGTTGCGAGTGGTCGAAACCGTGTTCTCTGATGCCAACGACGTCATCGCCATGAAGCTGCCAGACGCCGATACGGTTTACGAAAGTTTTTTTGGCGCTGACCACCGAATCGTTGCCGCGCAATTCGCTGATTCAGTCGCGCGCGGCCTGGCGCTTTCCAGGGAGTATCAAGGTGTCTGGGGCGGGGATAAATTCATCGGGGTCGACATTGACAACCAGACCACCGCCTGGATGTACAAAAGCGATTTTCATGGCCGGTTCTTCATCAACCGCAAGTTCATGAAGAGTGGGCTGTTGAGCATGTCGTTCGGCCATGAAATGTTGCACACCAACAGAGTCGATCGATTCAAGTCCATCGGGGCGAACGCTGCCGATTTTTTCTATCTGCACGGAAGTCAGCGGGCTTTGCTGAACTCGGACTCGCGGACTGTTTACGACGTCCCGGAGCGTGGCATTTCCGACGCGATCATGCGCGGTGGGTTAACGGTCGATTACTTGAAAGCCACCACTGACAACCACGACAGCTTCCTGATCGGTGTCAGCGATTATCTGGGAATCCCCGATGATCTGGATCTTGATGAAGCGGTCAGGCTATTCAATGCCGATTCGCAACTGCGCGCGCGCATGGCTGCGAACAATGCCGACAGCCTTATTTTTGCGGCCAAAAGCCTGCAAACGTGGTACCACAACAAAATCGAATACGCGTGGCTGGATAGCCTTATTAATGATTGAGGTGGGCGTGCACTGGCCAAAAGATCGCAGCATCCGACAGCTCTACCTTATGATCAGCCTTTAATCAGTGACTGGATGCTTCCCATGACCGATCTGTCCGCGTTCCCGATCACCCAGAAATGGCCGGCGCAGTACCCCGACTGGATTCAGCTCTATTCCTTGCCGACGCCCAACGGCGTGAAAGTCTCGATCATGCTCGAGGAAATCGGCCTGCCGTACGAGCCGCATCGTGTCGGTTTCGACACCAACGACCAGCTGTCGGCCGAGTTCCTGTCGCTGAACCCGAACAACAAGATTCCGGCGATCCTCGATCCCCATGGCCCCGAGGATCAACCGCTGCCGCTGTTCGAATCGGGGGCGATCCTGATTTATCTGGCCGACAAAAGCGGCCAGTTGCTGGCGCAGGAAGGCGCGTTGCGCTACGAAACCATCCAGTGGCTGATGTTTCAGATGGGCGGCATCGGCCCAATGTTCGGCCAGCTCGGTTTCTTCAACAAATTCGCTGGCAAGGACTACGAGGACAAACGCCCGCGTGACCGTTACGCCGATGAAAGCAAGCGCCTGCTCAAAGTGCTCGACGGTCGGCTCGAGGGCCGTGACTGGATCATGGGTGAGCGCTACACCATTGCCGACATTGCGACGTTCCCGTGGGTGCGCAATTTGATCGGGTTCTACGAGGCGGGTGATCTGGTTGGCATCAGCAACTTCCCGAATGTCACCCGCGTGCTGGAGCGTTTTCTCGCGCGCCCAGCGGTCATTCGCGGCCTGACCATCCCCTCATGATTTTCGGGCTATACACATAACCTTGTGGGAGCTGGCTTGCCAGCGAAGAGGCCGGCACAGTCGACATCAAGGTTGACTGAACCACCGCCATCGCTGGCAAGCCAGCTCCCACAGGGATTCACAGTGTTTCGAAAGATTATTACACCCCCGGTAATGCACTCTTGATTGATCCAGGTTTGTACCCCACCCCCCGCAAGGCATAAGCTTCGCCCCCTACGACTTTCGTCTCATCTGCCGTTTTCAGGAAAGGCCCCATGTCCAGTCAGTTCCCCGAAGCACGTCCCCGCCGTCTGCGCCGCAATGCGAGCCTGCGCAGCCTGTTCCAGGAAACCGAGTTCAGCCTGAACGATCTGGTGCTGCCGATTTTCGTCGAGGAAGAAATCGATGACTTCGTGCCGATCAAGAGCATGCCCGGGGTGATGCGCATTCCCGAGCGCAAACTGGCCAGCGAAATCGAGCGTTATGCCCGTGCTGGCATCAAGTCGGTGATGACCTTCGGCGTGTCCCATCATCTGGACAGCAATGGCAGTGACACCTGGCGCGAAGAAGGCCTGGTCTCGCGCATGTCGCGCATTGCCAAAGATGCCGTGCCGGAGATGATCGTGATGTCCGACACCTGCTTTTGCGAATACACCGATCATGGCCACTGCGGCGTGATGCACAACCATGAAGTCGACAACGACCAGACACTGATCAACCTCGGCAAACAAGCCGTGGCAGCCGCCCGCGCCGGTGCGGACGTGATCGCGCCGTCGGCAGCGATGGACGGTCAGGTGCGGGCGATTCGCCAGGCGCTGGACGCCGCCGGGTTCACCCAGATTCCGATCATGGCCTATTCGACCAAGTTTGCCTCGGCGCTGTATGGCCCGTTCCGCGAGGCCGGTGGCAGCGCGCTGAAAGGCGACCGCAAAAGCTATCAGATGAACCCGATGAACCGCCGTGAAGCACTGCGCGAATCGCTGCTCGACGAGCAGGAAGGCGCAGACGCGCTGATGGTCAAACCGGCCGGTGCGTACCTCGACATCATCCGCGACATCCGTGAGGCATCGAACCTGCCGCTGGCGGCCTATCAGGTCAGCGGCGAGTACGCGATGATCAAGTTCGGCGCGCAGGCCGGGGCGATTGATGAGGATCGTGTGGTGCGTGAGAGCCTGGGCGCGATCAAGCGTGCGGGTGCGGATCTGATCTTTACTTACTTTGCGATGGATCTGGCACTGGCCGGGATCTAGAGACCACTGCACAACCCTGTGGGAGCTGGCTTGCCAGCGATAGCGGTGCATCAGTCAACATTGATTTTGACTGTGCTGACGCCATCGCTGGCAAGCCAGCTCCCACAGGTTCTTGTGGTGTTTTTGGGTCAGGGGCAGGCGAAGAACGGGCGGATCCCGTGATCGCGGAAATACCGCTCAATCACCTTCGGATCCGCACTGTTCTCGGCAATCGCCACATAAGTATCCGGGCGCAGCAGATAAAAACCGTTGCGCCCCAATCCCGCCGTTTCAAACGCCGGACGCCAGTCGAACACATGCAGCGGTAAATGGTGTTCATTGCACCAGGCAATCATTTCGTCGCTGGTGTCGCCGTACACATGCACCTGCCAGCAGGGCTGTCTGAGCGGTTCGTAATTATCCCCCTCACCATCATGTGCCCACGGCAAACGGTCGCCGCCGTGCACGTGGCCGGCTGCGCCCTGGCTCAGCGGCATGCCGCGGTAGTTGAGGGTGACCTGCGAAACGGTGCGAAAAAGGAACTCGCGACTGGCTTCGAACGAAGCCATTTTCGGGATCAGAAACGGTGCCACGCGCATGCGCAGCAGGTCTGCCATACGCCCTTCGGCGGTGACGAAACTGAAGACTTTGTCGGTGGTCGACACCAGTCGACGGGCGAAGGCAATGCGTTCGGTTTCGTAGCTGTCGAGCAGGCCCGGTTCGGCAGCGCCGCTGAGCACGGCGGCAAGTTTCCATGCCAGATTGATCGCGTCGCCGATGCCGGTGTTCATGCCTTGACCGCCCGCCGGGCTGTGCACATGCGCCGCATCGCCGAGCAGAAACGCGCGGCCTCCACGAAAATGCTCGGCCACGCGGTGATGCACACGGTAGGTCGAGAACCAGTGCACGTCTTCGATATGCACTTTCAGGTGTTCGATGGCGCGGCTGCTGACATCGGAAAATTCCAGGGTTTCGGCGCGATCCGCACGTTCGTCACGCACAGTGCCGATCAACCGTGCGCGGCCTTCGCCGGCCAGTGGAAACACGGCGAGGAAGTCCGCTTCATCCAGATCCAGGTGCAACTCGCCGTTCATCGCCGGGCCGCTGGCCTTGACGTCGGCCACGTAGAAAATCTGCTGATAGGTGCCACCGGGGAAACCGGTGTCGAGGGTTTTGCGTACCACTGAGCGGGCGCCGTCACAGCCGGCCAGATAACAGGCCTGGCAGATTTCCTGTTCGCCATCGGGCAGGCGTAAATGCGCGGTGAGGCCGTAGCCGGTTTCTTCGAAGCTTTCCAGCGTGGTGTCGCGCTCGACCGTCACGCCGTAGTCTTCGAGGCGCTCAATCAGCAGCCGTTCATGTTCATCCTGCGGGAAGATTTCGACGAACGCATAAGGCGTCAGGCCTTCGCCGATGCGGTTCAGCGGCAACTGCGCGACCGGTTTGCCGTTGACCCAGAAATTCGCTGCCGCCACCCGATGGCCGTTGCGCACGATGGTGTCGGCGAGGTCCAGTTGTCGGTACAGCTCAAGGGTGCGCGCCTGCACCGCCAGCGCTCGCGAAGTGGTGCCCTGCGCGGAGGTTTTATCGATGATGCGCACGCGCACGCCGAGTTTGCTCAGCCACAGGGCCAGCACCAGCCCGGTCGGGCCGGCGCCGATGATCAGGACGTCGCTGCGGTTCATGGGCCTGTCCTCCGTTTGCTGTGCAGCAAGTATGGATCAGCAGGAGAGGGTGGCCAGTTGATCGGCCAGACGGGGATGTTTTGAGGGTGTTCGGCGGGGGTGCTGGTGTGTGACGCAAATAGTGGCCCCTCACCCCAGCCCTCTCCCGAGGGAGAGGGAGCCGATTGGGTGCTTTTCAAAACCTGAGTTCGACTCGATATTTCAGGTCGGCGTAACTCGAAAGAACACTACGGTCAGTCCCCCCTCCTTTAAAAGGCGAGGGGAAAAGGGAGCCGATTTAGGTGCCTTTCAAAACCTGAGCTCAACTCGGTGGCACACGTCGGCTTAACTCGAAAGAACACCTCGGTCAGTCCCCTCTCCCTCCGGGAGAGGGTTAGGGTGAGGGGCTTTTCAGCGTTAGAAATCAATAGTCCCGGACAACTTGGCAACCCGCGGTTCACCCTGGGTCAGATACCCACCCTGAGCCGATTCCCAATACTTCTTGTTCGCCAGATTCTCCACACCCAGACGCACGGTTACGTCTTTCTCCGACACTTTGAACGCATAACGTGCACCCGCATCGAAGCGGTTCCAGGTCGGCAGGCTCAGGTTGTTCGCCGCATCCGCGTATTGACCGCCGGTACGCAGCATCCGCGCATTCAGCGCGACACCTTGCAGGCCCGGCACGTCCCAATCCGCACCAGCGTTGAACTGGAAGGTAGGCACGCCGATCGCACGGTTGCCGTCGTTGGCGCCGTTGAGGGTGTTCTTCAGTTCGGTGTCCATCAGGGTCAGACCGCTGATCAGGCGCAGGCCCTGGATCGGTTCGCCGAACACGTTCATTTCCACGCCTTTGTTGACCTGCTCGCCCTCACGCACGTAGGTGCAGGTGGTGGCGCTGTCGATTTCGCAGTAACCGTCGCTTGGCTGTTCGATGCGATAGACACCGAGGCTGGCGCCGTAAGTGCCCATGTCGACTTTCACCCCGACTTCGGTCTGCTTGGAACGTGCCGGTGCGTAGACTTCGTTGCCGTTGGTCACGCGGAAGCCGCCGGTGCTGGTCGGCGAGGTTGGGCCCTGAGCCAGGCCTTCGATGTGGTTGGCGTAGAACGACACGTGTTCCCACGGCTTGAACACCACGCCATACACCGGCGTGGTGATCGATTCGTCGTAGCTCGACTTGCGATCGCCGCTGCCCCAGCTGGCGTAGTTGTAGCCTTGGACGACCAGTTGCTGGCGACGCAGGCCGGCGGTGACCAGCAGGCGATCATCGAAGAAACCGAGGGTGTCGGAAATCGCAATGCTGCGGTTGAAAGTCTTGCCGACGATGCCCGGATCATTCAAGTCGCCGCCGGCAAAATTGCCCACCGGCGACGGTGTTTGCACTGGGTGATAGATGTTGTTGGCGTATTGGGTCAGATCGAAATCATAGGCGCTGCGCTGCTCGGCCCAGATACCGGTCAGGCCGAAGTTGACCTTGTGACTGATCGCGCCGGTATTGAATTTGCCGTTGAGGCCAGCCATGACGCTGGTGTTGTCTTCATCGTGGGGGACGAACGAACCCGTGGTAAACGACGCGCCGCTGTTGCCAACCAAAGTGGTCGAGTTGTAGCGCCCGACTTCGCGGGTGTGCTTGGCGCCGCCGGCCGCGTAGGCGGTCCAGTTGTCGTTCAGGTCGTATTCGGCGCGGAGCATGCCGAAGGTGTCTTCGATGTCGGTGTAACCCCACTTCGGCGCGTAGTTGGTGTCGGCCGATGGCGCATCCGGAATGTGTGTGGCGGTGCCGAGGTTGACCGAGCTGCGGCCACCGTTGACGCGCTCTTTCTGGTAGGCGAAGTCGCCGGAGAGGCGCAGGGCGTCGCCGCGATAGTCGAGGCCGATGGCGAACAGTTTCGAGCGCTGGTTCTCGTGATCGATACCGGTGTCGCCTTCACGCTGGGACAGGTTGATCCGGGCGCCAAAGCGGTTGTCTTCACCGAAGCGCTGGCCGATGTCGAAGTGATGACCGATACGGCCTTCGCTGTTGATGTCGGTGGTGTAACGACGCAGCGGCACGTCGCCAGCGCGTTTCGGTTGCAGGTTGACGCCACCACCGATGCCGGAACCGGTCGGAGTCACGCCGTTGATAAAGGCGTTCGGGCCTTTGAACACTTCCACGCGCTCCAAGGCGTCGGTGGAAATGATCTGCCGTGGCAGCACACCGTACAGGCCGTTATAGGAAATATCGTCGCCGTTCAGCGGCAGGCCGCGAATCATGAAGACCTGCGCCTGGTTGGAGAAACCGGATGCCTGACGCACCGAAGAATCGTTGAGCAGCACGTCGGCGACGTTTTCGGCCTGTTGATCCTGGATCAGCTGTTCGGTGTAGGACGCGGCGCTGAACGGCACGTCCATCATGTCCTGATTGCCGAGCACGCCGAGTTGACCACCACGGGCGACCTGGCCACCCGCGTAAACCGGGGGCAAGGCGTTGGGCGCCGGGGCTTGGGCGTTGACGTTGACGTCGTCCAGCACCAGCGCTTTGGTATCGCCTTCAGCGGCGTGAGCGGTGACAGTCAGGGAGCACAGCAGGGCGAGAAGCGTCGGGCGAAACGGGACGGCGAGTCGAGCTGGAGCGGGCATGTATGTACCTGGAGGCGCACGGCCGGTGAGAAAAATAAGGGCTGCGCGGGAACTCCTTGCGCAAATGCGACTCCAGGTGCAAATGATAGTTTTTCTCAGTAACGTTTTGCAATCAGTTTGTCATCACCTCTCAAAACACACATCACCTGTAGGAGCTGCCGCAGGCTCGGGCCGCGATCGGACGATCTTTTGATCTTGTTTTTAAAATCAAAGTCAAAAGATCGTCCGATCGCGGCCCGAGCCTTCGGCAGCTCCTACACGGATTGTGTATCGTGGTTCGGGCTTAACGGACTGGATGAAGTTTCATGCATAACTTTCGATTACTGATCACGCTCGCCGCACTGCTGGTGCTCGCCGGTTGCGCGGGGCAGCGCAGTCAGGAACCGGTGCCGCGTGCGCCTGCCGAAGTGAAGGCCGAGATCGTGCGGCTGATGCCGGCCAAAACCGCCGATCGCCAAGGCTGGGCCATCGATATCTACGCCGCGTTTGCCGCGCAGAACATCAGCCCGACCACGCAGAATCTTTGCTCGGTGCTGGCCGTTGCCGAACAGGAATCCACCTTCCAGGCCGACCCCACGGTACCCGGCCTGGGCAAAATCGCCCGCGACGAAATCGATCGACGTGCCGCTAAAGTACACATCCCCAGCCTGTTGGTCAGCGGCGCTCTGCAAGTGCGCTCAACCAACGGCAAGACCTATAGCGAACGCCTGAGTGCGGCGCGCAGTGAGAAAGAACTCAGCGCCATTTTCGACGACTTCATCGGCCGGGTGCCGATGGGCCGCACGTTGTTCGGTGGCTTCAACCCAGTGCACACCGGCGGGCCGATGCAGGTGAGCATCGAGTTTGCCGAGCAGCACGCCAAGGATTATCCGTACCCGGTGGACGGCACGATCCGCCGCGAAGTGTTCAGCCGCCGTGGTGGCATGTATTTCGGCATCGCGCATTTGCTCGGTTATCCGGTGAGTTATCGCGAGCCGTTGTACCGTTTTGCCGACTTCAATGCTGGTTGGTACGCCAGTCGCAATGCTGCGTTTCAGAATGCTGTGAGTCGTGCGTCCGGCATTCCGCTGGCGCTGGATGGCGACCTGATCCGCTACGACTCGATCATGCCCGGTGGCACGGAACTGGCGGTGCGCACCCTTGGCAAGTCGCTGGGCATGCGCAACCCGACCATTCGCGATCAACTGGAGAAGGGCAAAACCCTGGAATTCGAAGAGACCAGACTCTATCAGCGGGTATTCGAACTGGCGGAGCAAGCGGAGGGGAAAAAACTGCCGCGTGCGGTGTTGCCGGGGATCGTCCTGCAGAGCCCGAAGATCACCCGAAAACTCACGACCGCGTGGTTCGCCAAACGCGTAGATGAGCGTTACAAGCGCTGCATGGCCAAGGCCGGATAAAACCTCCAGACATAAAAAACCCGGCTGAGGGAGCCGGGTTTCTCTGGGGTGTTGCGCTTGCCGCCATTCATCAGGCAACGCGGCGTTCAAGCAGACGATCGGAACCACCTTCAGCAACGCGGCGTTCGATCAGACGATCCGAACCGCCTTCAGCAACGCGACGTTCGATCAGACGATCCGAACCACCTTCAGCGACGCGGCGTTCAAGCAGACGATCGGAACCACCTTCAGCGACGCGGCGTTCAAGCAGACGATCCGAACCACCTTCAGCGACGCGGCGTTCAAGCAGACGATCCGAACCACCTTCAGCAACGCGGCGTTCGATCAGACGATCCGAACCACCTTCAGCAACGCGGCGTTCGATCAGACGATCCGAACCACCTTCAGCCACACGGCTTTCGATCAGTTTGTCCGAGCCGCCTTCAGCGATCATGGTATGAGCCGGGGTAGCGGCGAAAGCGTTGATAGCGAAGACCGAGAAAGCGATACCGAGAAGGGTTTGGCGTTTCATGATGGTGTGCTCCGGGGTGTTGTTGGTTGGTATGGAGCAGATGTTACGCCCGGGATTTTTTATGAGAACTTCATTGCCGTGATTGTAAACATCGATGTCGATGATGTTTGCCAGGAGCCGCAGAGCAGAGCCTTACAGTACCTTCACCGCGCGCCCGATCGCCTGAATCGGCCCGGTCGGTTTGCCGATCGGCGAGCCATTGGCGCCTTCCAGCGTCAGTTCGAACAACTGGTTAGGTTGCAGCGGCGGCAGCTTGTCCAGTGGCACCGACAACGCCTGCCCGGGTTTGACCAGCCCCAGCGAAACCGGCCCCTGCCAGCCGTCAGCCTTGGTCCAGAATTCCAGCGCCTTGTCCGCTGGCACCTCAACCACACCGAGCGGAATCAGCTGAATCTCGTGCGAATTGCTCGCCTGAATTACCCAGCCCGGCGCCTTGTCCTGTGGCGCGACCAGCACCACCAGAAAGCTTGGTTTCGGCGTGGTCTGGATCAACAGGATCGAACCCAAAATCAACGTGGCGGCCAATCCGATAGCACTCAACCCGCGCCAGAGTGGCAACAGATTCCACCATGACGTCGATGACGCTTTTGGCGCGAGTCGTTCAAGGCTGCGTTCGATCCGTGGCCACAACAGCGCCGAAGGTTGTTGCGCAGGCGCTAGATCCGTCAACTCCAGCAGACGCCGCTCCCAGGCATCCACCGCTGCACGCAGTTCGGGGTCGTTGGGCAAGCGTCGTTGCACCTCGATCCGCTGTTCAAAAGAAAGCGTGCCGAGCACATATTCGCCGGCCAGTTCATCACGTTCCTGCGCCGATTCAGTGGTCATCCCATGCACTCCCGCAAGGCATTGAGGCTGCGCTTGATCCACGCTTTGACGGTGCCGAGCGGCGTGTCGAGGCGCGCGGCTATTTGCGCGTGGCTGTAGCCGTCGACATAGGCATGCAGGATGCAGTGGCGGCGTTGCGGCTCGAGTTGTTCGAGGCAACGATGAATGCGCGCCGAATGCGCGTGGGCGTCGAAGCTGTCATCGTCCCCAACTGTTTCGTGCTCAACCCTGAGCGACGTTTCACGACCGTGATCTCGCAGCAGATTCAGCGCCAGATGCCGGGTCACGCTGAACATCCAGCCACGCGCCGAACCGCGCGCCGGGTCAAACCCCGCTGCGCCGTTCCAGATCTTGATGAAGGCCTCATGAACAACGTCCTCCGCCAGCGCCGTATCGCGCACCAGTCGCTTGGCCACGCCGAGCAGACGCGGGCCTTCCTGCACATACAAATCGCGCAGGGCCGAGCGCTCGCCACGGGCACAGGCAGCGAGACGGGCTTCGTAATCGAATGTGGATTCGGCTAAAGGCATGTCGTGCAATCTAGCTCATTTTCCGCATTACAACGCAGAACCCTGTGGGAGCGGGCTTGCCCGCGATGGCGGTGTATCAGTGACATAAATGTTGACTGACGCGACGCCATCGCTGGCAAGCCAGCTCCCACAGGGATTTATGTTGAGTCTGAGAGATCAGTTCGCCGCCCAGAAAATGTAATCAGCCTGGTACTTCACCACTTCCTGCTTGCCCTTGTTCGCCGCTGTGCATTCGCTGCCCGGTGCTACGCCGCCCTTGAGCGCAACACGCTGGATGTAACTCACGCCGCTCATCGCGCCTTTGCCTTCGGCGGGATTGGCCTTGACCAGTTGATAGGGCAGGTTGCCCGGAGTCGACGGCGCCACGGCCAATTGCGTGCCGGTGACTTTCGAACCGTCCTTGGCTTGCCAGGTGGCGGGCGGGCCGAAGTAAGTGCCGACCTGTTTGCCACTGCGATCATTGAGCACCGCTTTCGGGCCGACGAAGGTCCACTCGGTCTGCCCTGGAGTATTGGCTTTGTCACGGCATTCGTAGGTGATTTCACCGACGCCGGTGGTTTCCATCGCGATCTTGTGGCCGTCCGGTACTTTGATCGCGTCGGGGTAACTGCTTTGGGCGAAGGTCGTCGAGGACAGGGCGAGCAAACCGGTGAGGCCAATCAGCTGGGTGATGTTCATCAGTGTTATCTCCGAAAGGGTAGGTCGCTGACAGCCGAAGAAGGCTGTTACAGGGACTACCCGTGGCGGAGACGTTTGGATGCAGTGCCTGAAAAATATTTTTTGGAACACCTCTATACCTGTGGGAGCTGGCTTGCCAGCGATAGCGGTGGGTCAGAGAAGGGTATGTCGACTGACTCGGCGCCATCGCTGGCAAGCCAGCTCCCACAGGGTTTTTCAGCGGACTTTAGGCCGGAGGCTTTCAGGAGTTCCTGGGTATAAGGGTGTTTGGGCGCGGCAAAAATCTCCCGCGACGAACCCTGCTCCACAACCCTGCCATCCTTGATCACCATCAAGTCATGCGCCAATGCGTGTACCACCGCCAGATCATGGCTGATAAACAAATAGGTCAGCCCATGTTTTATTTGTAGTTGCCGCAACAACTCCACCACCTGTTTCTGCACCGTACGATCCAGCGCCGAGGTCGGTTCATCAAGCAGAATCAGCGCCGGTTCCAGCACCAGTGCGCGGGCGATGGAAATGCGCTGGCGCTGGCCACCGGAAAATTCGTGGGGATAACGATGACGGCTCTGCGGGTCGAGGCCAACTTCCTCCAGCACCCGAATCACCGCCGCTTCCCGCTCGGCTTCAGTGCCGATGCCATGGGTCAGCAACCCCTCCGCAATGATCTGCTGCACCGACATCCGCGGGCTGAGGCTGCCGAACGGATCCTGGAACACCACTTGAATCTGCCGCCGCAACGGTCGCATCAAGCGCTGATTGAGCAGGCTCAGTTGCTTGTTGCCGAAGCGGATATTGCCCTCGGATTCGACCAGCCGCAGGATCGCCTGACCCAGCGTTGATTTGCCCGAACCCGACTCGCCAACAATCCCCAAGGTCTTGCCGCGTTGCAGGGTGAAACTCACGCCGTCCACCGCTTTGATGTAATCCTGCTGGCGGCTGAACAAGGCCTTGGGCAGTGGAAACCAGACTTTCAAATCATCGACTTCGAGCAGGTTGTGATCGTACTCACTCGGCACCGGCGCGCCGCTCGGTTCAGCCTCGATCAACAAGCGACTGTATGGATGCTGCGGCGCCCGAAACAACACCTCGCAATCCGCCTGCTCAACGATCTCGCCGTGACGCATCACGCACACCCGTTGCGCAATGCGCCGGACCAGATTGAGGTCATGGCTGATCAGCAACAGCGACATGCCAAGGCGTTGCTGCAACTCGATCAGCAGTTCGAGAATCTTCTGCTGCACCGTGACATCCAGCGCCGTGGTCGGCTCATCGGCGATCAACAACTCAGGTTCATTAGCCAGCGCCATGGCGATCATCACCCGTTGCCGCTGACCGCCGGAGAGCTGATGCGGATAGGCTTTCAAACGCTGCAAAGGTTGGCGAATGCCGACCAGTTCCAGCAACTCCAAAGTCCGTTCGCGAGCAGCACGGCCCTTCAAACCCTTGTGAATCTCCAGCACTTCGCTGACCTGCTTTTCCACCGTGTGCAGCGGGTTCAGCGAGGTCATCGGCTCCTGGAAAATCATCGCAATACGGTTGCCACGCAAACCACGCATCTGCTGCTCGCTGGCGTGCAATAAATCCACGCCGTTGTAGCGGATCGCGCCGCTGCTGCTGACGTTCTTGCCCGGCAACAAACGCAGAATCGAATGCGCCGTCACTGACTTGCCCGAGCCGGATTCACCGACCAGTGCCAGGCATTCGCCACGGCGAATATCCATGTTCAATCCGTGCACCACTTCCTGCCCGGCGAATGCGACGCGCAGATCGCGAATTTCAATCAGGTTGTCGTTCATGTCAGCTCCGGGGATCAAACGCATCACGGCAAGCCTCACCAATAAAAACCAACAAGGACAGAATCAGTGCCAACGCAAAAAACGCCGTCAACCCCAACCACGGCGCTTGCAGATTGCGCTTGGCCTGACCGATCAATTCGCCCAGCGATGCAGTACCCGCCGGCATGCCGAAGCCGAGAAAATCCAGTGCGGTCAGGGTGGCGATGGCGCCGGTGAGAATAAACGGCAGGTAGGTGAGGGTGGAGGTCATCGCGTTGGGCAGGATGTGCCGGCACATCAGTTCGTTGTCGGTCAGGCCGAGCGCGCGTGCGGCTTTGACGTATTCCAGATTGCGTCCACGCAGAAACTCGGCACGCACCACATCAACCAGCGCCAGCCAGGAAAACAGCGCCATGATCCCCAGCAACCACCAGAAACTCGGCGAGACAAACCCGGACAAAATGATCAGCAGGTACAGCACCGGCAACCCCGACCAGATCTCCAGCACGCGCTGCCCGAGCAAGTCGACCCAACCGCCGTAATAACCCTGCAACGCCCCGGCAATGATGCCAATCAGCGCACTGATGCCAGTGAGAATCAGCGCAAACAGTATCGAAATCCGCGTGCCGAAAATTACCCGCGCCAACACATCGCGCGCCTGATCATCGGTGCCCAGCCAGTTACTCGATGACGGCGGACTCGGCGCCGGTTCGCTGAGGTCGTAATTGACCGTGTCATAACTGAAAGGGATCGGCGGAAACAGCATCCAGCCGCCCTGATCCTCGATCAGTTTGTGCACGTAACCGCTGGCGTAATCCGGCTGAAACGGCAGTTCGCCGCCGAAATCGGTTTCCAGGTAATCGCTGAGGATCGGAAAGTAGAAAGCGTCGTGGTAGCGGATCACCAGCGGCTTGTCGTTGGCGATCAACTCACCGCCCAGACAAATCAGGCACAGTCCGATAAACAGCCACAGCGACCAGCGTCCACGTCGATTAGCCTTGAACTGCGCAACGCGGCGCTGGCCGAGAGGGGAGAGAGTGAACATCAGGCAGTCCTCGCCGAGAAGTCGATGCGCGGGTCGAGCAGGGTGTAGCAGAGGTCGCCGATCAGCTTGATCAACAGGCCGAACAGGGTGAACAGAAACAGCGCACCGAACACCACCGGGTAATCCCGCGACACTGCTGCCTCGTAGCTCATGCGCCCGAGGCCGTCGAGGTTGAAGATGGTTTCGATCAGCAGGGAGCCGGCGAAAAACACCTCGATCAGCGCCGACGGCACACCGGCCACCACCAACAACATGGCGTTGCGAAACACATGGCCGTAGAGCACGCGCCTCTCGGTCAGACCCTTGGCCCGCGCGGTGATGACGTATTGGCGGCTGATCTCGTTAAGGAAGCTGTTCTTGGTCAGAATCGTCAGCGTGGCGAAACCGCCGATCACCAACGCCGTCACCGGCAACACCAGGTGCCAGAGGTAATCGCCGATCTTGCCCAGCGTGCTGAGGCTGTCGAAATTATCCGAGACCAGCCCTTGCACCGGAAACCAGTTGACGTAGCTGCCACCGGCGAACACCACGATCAACAGAATCGCGAACAGGAACGCCGGCATCGCATAGCCGATGATGATCGCCGTGCTGCTCCAGACATCAAACGCGCTGCCGTTCTTGATCGCTTTACGAATGCCCAGCGGAATGGAAATCAGGTAGGTGATCAGCGTCGCCCACAAGCCCAGCGACAGCGACACCGGCAGCTTTTGCACAATCAGATCGGTGACCTTGGCGCCGCGAAAAAAGCTGCTGCCCAGATCCAGCTGTGCGTAGTTTTTCAACATCAGCCACAGGCGTTCGTGCATCGGTTTATCGAAGCCGTAATGGTGTTTGATTTCTTCGATCAGCGCTGGGTCGAGGCCACGGCTGCTGCGCCCGGCGCCACCAACTGCAGCAACCTCGCCACCGCCACCCATGCTGTGCCCGCCGAAGCCTTGCAAACGGGCGATGGCTTGCTCCACCGGGCCACCCGGCGCGGCCTGCACAATCAGAAAATTCACCACCAGAATGCACAGCAGCGTGGGGATGATCAGCAGCAAACGTCGACTCAGATAACGCAGCATGTCACTGACCCCCCGCGAGTTGGCTGTGCATCTGTTGCGTGGTCAGCGCCTTGGCCGAGACCTCCCACCAGGTGTTGAGGCCTTCGTCGTACGCCGGTTGCACGGGCGGCATGCCGAAGCGGTTCTGATACACCGTCGGCGTGCCTTTGGAGTAGTAGTTGGGAATCATGTAGTAACCCCATTGCAGCACCCGGTCGAGGGCGCGGGCGTAATGCACCATGGCTTCGCGGGTGTTGGCCTGGACCAGCCCGTCGATCAGTTGATCGACCGCCGGATTGGCCAGCACCATCGAGTTCGAGCTGCCGACTTGCGTGGCACTTTGCGAGGCGTACAGGCTGTACAACTCGCGGCCGGGAGAGACGATCGGATCGCCGCTGCGCGGGAAACTGGTGACGATCATGTCGTAGTCGCGAGCGTTGAGGCGGTTGACGTATTGCGCCGAATCGATGCGCCGCAGATTCAACGTGATGCCGATCTGCGCAAGGGTGCGTTTGAATGGCAACAGCATGCGATCGAAGCCGCCCTGACCGTCGAGGAAAGTGAACTCCAGCGGCTCGCCGGCCGCGTTGACCAAGTGATTGTGTTGCGGCGTCCAGCCGGCCTCGGCGAGCAGCTTCAGCGCTTGCAGTTGCTTGTCGCGGATGTAGCCGCTGCCATCGGTTTTCGGCGCCTGATACACCGTGGTGAACACCTCGTCGGGGATCTGCCCGCGCAGCGGTTCGAGGATTTTCAATTCCTCGGCATCAGGTAACGCGGTAGCGGCCATTTCACTCTTCGGCCAGAAGCTGTTCTGGCGCACGTAGAAGCCGCGCATCATCTGCTTGTTGGTCCACTCGAAATCCCATAGCAGGCTGATCGCCTGACGCACGCGACGATCCTGGAAGATCGGGTTCTGCAGGTTGAACACGAAGCCCTGAGCGGCGGTGGGTTTCTCCGGGGCGAGGATCGCCTGCTGCAAGCGACCGTCGCGCAATGCCGGGCTGTCATAGCCGACCACGTATCCGGATGAGGAGAACTCGCGGTTGTAGTCGAACGCACCGGCCTGCAGCAGTTGCCGGGCGACGTCGGTGTCGCCGTAGAAATTCACCGTGAGGGTGTCGAAGTTGTACATACCGCGACTGACCGGCAGGTCCTTGCCCCACCAGTCCGGATCGCGTTGAAAACTGATGCTGCGCCCGGCGTCGACCTTGCTCACCCGGTACGGGCCGCTGCCCAGCGGCGGCTCGAAACCGCCGCCATTGGCGAAGTCACGGGTTTGCCACCAGTGTTCGGGGACAATGCGCATCGTCGCCAGATCCAGTGCGAGGGTGCGGTTGAGGTTGTTCTTGAAGGTGAAACGTACCTGTCGCGGGCCTTCGATCAGCACGTCCTGCACGTCGGCGTATTGCTGGCGATAACTCAGGCTGCCCTTGGTCATCAGCAGGTTGAAGGTGTAGCGCACGTCTTCAGCGGTGATTGGCGTGCCGTCGGCGAAGCGTGCTTTTGGATTGAGGGTGAAACGCACCCACATACCTTCGGGATCGCGCTCGATCTGTTGCGCCACCAGTGCGTAAACGGTGTAGGGCTCGTCGAGCGAACGGAACGCTAACGGCGAATACACCCAGTCGTTGACCTGCACCACGGAAATGCCCTGATCGGCATACGGGCTGATGTAGTTGTACTGGCCGATTTCCATCGACGCGCGACTGAGCGCACCGCCCTTGGGCGCCTTGGGATCGACGAAATCAAAGTGCTGGAAGTTCGCCGGATACTTCGGCGCCTCGCCGTACACCGTCAGCGCATAACTGCCAGCGGCCAGCGCCGAGGCGCCGGTGCACAGCAGCGCGCTGCCCAAAAGCAGGCCCGCCATGTTGCGCAAAAAGCTCATGAGATCACTCCTGAAAATCCCTGAAGAAACCCGGTCCCCATGTGGGAGCTGGCTTGCCAGAGATAGCGGTATGTCAGTGAAGTAAATGTCGACTGATACAACGCCATCGCTGGCAAGCCAGCTCCCACAGGGTTTTGCGGTGCTCGTTCTTTAGAAGTGGTAAGTCATGCGCGCAAACAAGGTACGCCCCAGCGGATCGGTGTAGCGCGGGTCATAGCCGCTCTGGAAGTTGTAGGCCTGGTTGGAGAACGGCGGGTTGCGGTCGAACACGTTCTTCATCCCGGCATCGACATCCAGCACCTTGTTGAAGGTGTAACCGGCCGAAAGGTCCCACACCGAATACGACGCCACGCGCGCGTGGGTATCGCGGTCGTAGTCGTTGTAACCCGTGGTGAAGCGGTTGGTCAGTGCCGCCCGCGCCGCGCCGAAGGTCCAGCTGCCGGTGAGGTTGTGCTTCCAGCGGGCGATCACGCCGTCACCCTGAAAGTCGCCGACCTTGTCGGTGAACGGGCCTTTGATGGTGCTCTGGAAGTCGTACTCGTCAACATAGGTGCCTTGCAGCCCCAGACCGAACTGACCGTACGGCGTGTTCGGGAAGCGATAATCCAGCGACACATCGACACCGTTGGTTTCGACGATGCCAAGGTTGGCGTTGCCGGTGACGATGTAGTTGAGCGTGCCATCGGCGTTGCGCACGAAGCGGTCCGGGTAGGAACCGGCCTGATCAAACACGGTGGATTCCGGGAACGGCTGGATCTGGTTGGAGATGTGAATCCACCAGAAATCCAGACCCACCGACAGGTTGTTGATCGGCTGATACACGAAGCCGAGGGTCACGTTGCGCGCCTTCTCCGGGGCCAGATCTTCGTTGCCGCCAATCTGGTTGAGGAACTGCTGACCGCAATCGCGACCGCCGTTGCCTCCCGGTTGCACCACACCGCCGGTACACAGCACCGGGTCGTTGTAGAAGCCCTGGGTGAAGGTGATGCTGCGCGGCGAATACAGCTCGTACAGCGACGGCGCACGGAAACCTTCGCTGTAGGCGCCACGCACCACCAGCTCTTTCAATGGCTGATAACGGAACGAGTATTTCGGGTTGGTGGTGCTGCCGAAGTCGCTGTATTTGTCGTGACGCACGGCGGCGGACAGTTCGAGGCTGTCGAGCACCGGCACGTTGATTTCTGCGTAGGCGGCTTTCACGCTGCGGTCGCCCTCAACGCTGCCGGCGGGGTCGATACCGAGGCTCTGGATGTCGCCGGCGAACGACTCGAAGTCCTGATGGAATTTCTCTTTGCGGTACTCGCCACCCAGGGCCAGGCCGGACGGACCTGCGCCGAACCAGTCGCCGATTTCACGACTGATACGACCATCGAAACCGGCGACACGGCCAACAGCGGTGGAGTAGGCGCCGTGGTACGCCGCGTCGTCGATGTACTGCTGACCGGCCGCCGACTGCGGGCCGAACGGGTTGAGCAGACCGCTGGCCAGACCATTGATCATCGCCTGATCGCTGACAAAACCATTGGTGACGCTGGAGACGATTTTGTTCTGGTTGTACGAGGCGCCGACGTTGTAATCCCAGCCGCCGACCAGACCATCGAAGCTGAGCAAAAAGCGCTGGCTGGTGTTCTGGTCTTTCGATTCACGCGGGCCGGCCGCGGTTTCACGCCAGTTGACGTCGACCGGTTGGGTCGGGTCGAGGGCGAAATCGGTTGGCGCCGGGGTGATGCCGTTGCCGGGATAGTAGGGCGACGAAGAATCGAGGCTCAGGCCGGTCAGTGGCGCCGGGCCGATCGCCGTTGCGTTGTTGTTGCGCGACCAGAAGTATTCGAGGTTGACGTTGTGATCGTCGCCGAGCTTGCCGGTGGTTTTGCCGAAGAACGAGGTCTTTTCGGTTTGCGGCACCAGATCGATGTATTCACGGGTGCTGAAGCGGCACAAGCCGTCGCGGGCGATCAGGTTGGGGCCGTTGCAATTGCTGTTGGCCAACGGATTGGTCGCGTTGCCGTTCTGACTGTAGTTGCCGGGGAACGCGGTGCCGGAGGTCTGATCGAGGCCGCGACCGGGGGCGTAGTCGGTGGCGAACGAGCGGTCGTTGGCGTCGAGGTTCTGCTGCTTGTTGTAGTTGAACACGCCGAGGACGTTGAAGCGGTCCTCCTCCAGATCGCCGTAGCCCCAACTGGCGCTCATGTCTTTGGTCTGGCCGCCGCCGCTGTGGGTTGGGGTTTCGCCGCCGAGAGTCAATTGGCCGTCGGTCAGGGATTTCTTGGTGATGAAGTTGATCACACCGCCGATGGCATCGGTGCCGTACAGGGCCGAGGCGCCGTCACGCAGCACTTCGACGCGCTCGATGGCGGCAAACGGGATCATGTTCAGATCCACCGCGCCGCCGGCCGAGTTGGTCCCCGACAAGGCGTTGTTGGCCAGGCGTCGACCGTTGAGCAGCACCAGCGTCTTGTTCGCGCCGATGCCGCGCATGTCGGCGAACGAGGCGCCGCCAGTGGCTGCGCCCACGGAGCCTGCGCTGTTGTTGATCGACTGGCTGCCGGTGATGCGCTGGACCAGTTCGGCGGTGGTGGTCACGCCCTGTTTGCGCAGCTCATCGGCCTTGAGAATGGTGATCGGCACCGCCGTTTCCGCATCGACCCGGCGAATCGCCGAACCCGTCACTTCCACTCGTTGCAGTTGCGTGGTCGGCGCAACCACCGCCGCAGCTGCCGGGACGTTAGCGTTGTCGTCCTCGGCAGCCTGCACAGTCCCGGCGCCCATCCCCATGGCCACCAGATACAACGGAACAAAACGGTGGCGAGAAATCGTTGCCACCAAGGGTTTGAGCGTGAAGCGTGGAGTGTTCATCAGCATGGTTATTTCCGACTTTTTAGACGTTATCGAATTGGCCTTGTGAGCCCCTCATTGCTCCGCTTTCGGTGATACCGCGTGCGGAAAACCACTTTCTTCAAGCAAGCCGATCCCCTCCGAAGACGCGTGGCGTTTTTTCGGTCGGCTGATTGCGACAGGATTCAGCGGGCGGTGCCGGGCGCGTTTTTCACTGCGCGCCCGGCACCGCACTCAGTGGGTGGTCATCACCGATATTTTGGTAATGCCCGAGCGTTCGATCGACGCCATGGCCTTGGCCACCTGGCCGTAATTGACGGCGGAGTCGGCCTGCAACTGCACGCGCACCTCGGCGTCCTTGGCCTTGACCTCCTTGAGGCTGGCCTCCAGCGATTCCGGGGCCAGCTCGGTCTTGGCCAGATAGAACTTGCCGCCCTGATCGACGCTGACCACCACCGGGTCTTTCTTTTCGGCGGGGGCGACGGCATCGGTTTTCGGCAGATTCACTTTGATCGCATTGGTCATCAGCGGCGCGGTGACGATGAACACCACCAGCAGCACGAGCATCACGTCGACCAGCGGCGTGACGTTCATTTCGCTGAGTACTTCATCGCTGTCTTGCGTAGAAAAAGACATCAGCTGGCCTCCCGCACGGCGGCAGTGGTCTTGCTGGCGATGGCCTGACGGCTGATGGAAAACGCACTGCGCGAGGCGAGGGCGTCGAAGTCGTGGGCGAAGTCATCCATGTCTGCCGAAGCGAGTTTCAATCGACGCAGGAAGAAGTTGTAAATCAGCACCGCCGGCACGGCGACGGCGATGCCGACGCCGGTGGCGATCAACGCGTGACCGATGGGACCGGCGACCGCTTCAAGGCTGGCCGAGCCGGTTTCGCCGATGCTTTTCAGCGCTTCCATGATTCCCCACACGGTGCCGAACAAACCAATGAAAGGCGCGGTGCTGCCGATACTGGCGAGGATCGCCTGGCCGTTTTCCAGCGAGCGGCGTTCCTTCTGGATCTGCTGGCGCAGGTTGCGTTCCAGGCGATCCGAACGGTTGATGGTGTGCGCCAGTTGTTGCGTGGTGCGCGGCGAATCTTCCACCAGCAGCGCCTCGAAACCGCTGCTGGCGATGCGCGCCAGCGAACCCGGATACTGGCTGGCGTGTTCGGCGGCGGTGAGCAGATCCGGCGCGCCCCAGAAGGCTTTGCTGAACTGTTTGTTCTGCGCTTTCTGGCGCAGGTACTGCGCCGACTTGACCAGCAGGATCGCCCAGCTGACCACGGAAAACAGCACCAGACCCCAGAGCACGCCGGGGACAATCATCGAAGACAAATCGTTCATGGTGACACCTCGCTTGCGTTATTCGGTTGTGCGTTGATTGAGCGTTCGGTTATTGCGGCAATTTGAAATCGATGGTCTGGGTGGCGAAGCCGTCGATCGGCGTGTCCCCGCGTTTGGCCGGAATAAATTTCCAGTTCTTCACGGCGGCGACGGCGGCGTCATCCAGTTGCGGCTTGCCGCTGGATTTGGTCACCGTCACGGATCCTGCGCGACCGTTGGCCAGCACCTGAATGCGCAGCACCACGCTGCCTTCCCAGTTGCGTCGCAGGGCCAGCGACGGGTATTCCGGTGGCGGGTTGCCGAGGCTGGCGAGACCGGAAATCGCTGCCGACTCCTTGACCGGACCCGGCGCGGCGGCAGGGGCCGGCGGTGCGCTCGGGGTGGCCGGGGCAGCGGATGCAGCCGGTTGTGCCGGGGCCGGTGGCGCTTTCGGCGGCTCGACCTTTTTCACCGGTTTCGGCTTCTCGACCGGTTTCGGTTTTTCGATCGGCTTGGGCTTCTCCACCGGTTTCGGCGGTGGCTTGACCGCGTCTTCGTCTTCCACCGGTTGTTCAGGTTCCGGCGGCGGTGGCGGAGGAGGCGGTGGTGGCGGTTCCGGTGTGGGCGGTGCCGGTGGCGTCGGGCTGGTCAGCTCGACGGTCATTTCCGGAATCTGCGGCGGCGTTGGCAATGGCTGTGTTTTGGATTGCTGGAGAAACCACCAGGCGCCGCCATGTATCAGCGCCGACACAGCCACCAGCAACACCATCTGCTGTTTATTCAGCCCGCCAGGTTGCGAGGTATTGGCTTTAAACGCCGGCCTGTCCGGTGGTGGCGGAACCGGAGCTTCCCGCAACGACCCCGGCAGGGTTCTGTGCTTTACCGCATCGTTCATTAAAGCTCCCTCGGGTGGATGAAGGGCAATAAGGTGCCGTCCGAACATTTGGCTGATGTTCGAGTGGGTGGGTGTAACTTTTTACAAGGTGTGCAGAAGCCGATAGTTGAACTATCCGGTGAATAAGGCTTGTGCAAACTTACTGGCTTGGCGCTATCGATTTCGTCTGTTCATCAGCCATTCCCTGGTGTTTGTTCTATGTAGGAGCTGCCGAAGGCCCGAGCCTTCGGCAGCTCCTACAATTGATTACTCGAATTCTGTTTTGCAACGGCTGTGCCAGATGTTGCCGAAATGTAGAGCGGTTATTTCATGAGTGTTACCCATGTCGCATTTATATAAGTTTCGCCAGTGCCGTGGTTTTTATCCGGCGCACAGACTCCCGTTACTCCTGTTGGCGGAGCTTTTTCAGAGGCGAGTCAGGCTGTACGCGGTGTCCCGCTGAATGGCGGGATAGAGCGGCGTCGTGACTTGCGGCCTAGGCACTTGCTGGTGCGCGGCGGACCGATTTGGTGCGGGTCAATGTTTTAGCGGCTCACGGGGCATGTTCCTTGTTGTTGTTTAAATGGAATCACTGTTTGAAGTATTGAATAGTGCAAAGCCGTGGAGCAGTTTTGGTGCACTTGTAATGATGCTGAAAGTTATTGTTCGACAATCCTGCTGTCGTTCAATGCACACTGCGTTTGTGCAGTAATTGTCCGAGTCTTATTTAAAAATTAAATAGCACGCTGCC
Source organism: Pseudomonas sp. VD-NE ins (assembly GCF_031882575.1). Classification (NCBI taxonomy): domain Bacteria; kingdom Pseudomonadati; phylum Pseudomonadota; class Gammaproteobacteria; order Pseudomonadales; family Pseudomonadaceae; genus Pseudomonas; species Pseudomonas sp. VD-NE ins. Next base: position 4,335,515 of record NZ_CP134772.1, on the reverse strand, counting down.
GTCGGCCAATAACTCATTGCCGAACGCAGTGCGCTGTTGAGGTGTCAGGTAATAAAGTAAGTGTGAGGGCAGCCGGGACTGTTCGGATGAACTCGGCGGCGAACGGATAAATGCAAAGAGGCTGTGATGCGGCAGAGCGTTTGAAGATTCACGCGGTGAACTCCTTGTTGCCAGCTCGGATACGCGAACTTTTGGTTCGGTATCGCACCTTACAAGAACGCGGATAGCGTTCGATGATTGCTCTTGGTGCGGGATGGGCACCGCCAGCGCTGTTGTGCGAGGTTTGAATTCGCAAGTCGCGAGTGCATGGGAAAACCGTGCCAAAACCGATACACAGACAGATTATTTCTACACCCGCGCTACAGCCATCTACCCTGTGGCAATGGCCTTTTCGGGGGGATTGGATATGTACCAGCTCTATGGGCACAGAAATTCGGGCGCAGCTGCCATCGAAGCGGCGCTGGAACTGTGCCAGATCGCTTACCGCTTCATTGATATCGAAGCCAGCACCGAAGCCGCCGAGGCGCTGGCCCAGCTCAATCCACTCAAGCAGATACCGACCTTGCAACTGCCCGACGGCAGCGCTATCACCGAGAGCGCGGCAATCCTGATTCATCTGGGCCTGACGTTTCCCAGGTCCGGCCTGCTGCCAGCCAAGGCGAATGATCGTGATCAGGCGATTCGCGGTCTGGTCTACATCGTCAGCAACTGCTATGCGGCGATCGGCGTCATCGATTATCCGGAGCGCTGGCTGCTGATGCCCGACGAAGCCTCGCGGCAGAATCTGGTGGCCGGCGCGCGTGAGCGTTTGCACTGGAGTTGGGAGGTGTTTGCCGACCAGTTTTCCGCCGAGTTGTACCTGGATGACGAAACGCCGGGGGCGCTGGATGTGCTGGCGGCGGTGGTGACGCGCTGGGCCGGCAGCCGTGAGCATTTGCGCCAGACGCGGCCGGGGTTTTATGCGTGGTTGCAGCGGATTGACCGGCATCCTGTGCTGGCGCCGGTCTTCGCCCGGCATTGGCCTGCCTGATCCCACCGCAAAACCAAATGTGGGAGCGAGCCTGCTCCGGGCGGCGTTCCGACGAAAGCGTCTTGTCAGTCGCAGCATTTTTTACTGACAGACCGCTTTCGTCGGAACGCCGCCCGGAGCAGGCTCGCTCCCACAGGGGGGTGGGGGGAACTTGAGGGGTTATTCCCCGCGAATGTACTGCTCCAGCTGTTTGATCAGCTCAGCCTGTTCGGCAATCGCTTCCTTGACCAGGTCACCGATCGACAGCAAACCGATCAACTTGCCGTTCTCTACCACCGGCAAGTGGCGCAGGCGTTTGTCCGACATGATGCCCAGGCAGGTGTCGACGGTTTGATGGGTGTCGACGGTGATCACGTTCGCCACCATGATGTCGCGCACCGGCGTGCCTACGGATGAGCGGCCATGCAGCACCAGTTTGCGCGCGTAGTCGCGTTCGCTGATGATGCCGACCACTTTATCGTCTTCGACCACCAGCAAGGCGCCGACGTTTTTCTCGGCCATCTTCATCAGCGCTTCGAGCACCATGTGATCAGGTTTGATCTGGTGCACTTCCTGATTTTTCTGATCTTTGAGCTTGAGCAGTTGGGCGACGGTCTTCATGGCGGTTACTCAGGTGTTGTCGTTGTTATCCAAGCATCGTAGACGCAAGCGCGCAGGGCAAGGTGGCAAAGCGGCAGATAACACGCAAAAAACGTCATTTGCCGAATTTTTCCGTGGCTGGCGGCAATTTATCGCCAGAGTCATCCCAGGCAATGCCGCGTAGAATGCCTCTCTGATTCAATTCCTGAGGTTGCAGTGGTGGATTTACCGCAGGGCTTCGTCCTGACCCGGCATTGGCGCGATACACCGGCCGGCACCGAAGTCGAGTTCTGGCTGGCGACCGACGCCGGGCCGCGCCGTGTGCGCTTGCCGCATCAACCGTCGGTGGCATTTATCCCTGCCGAGCAGCGCGCAGCGGCAGAACGCCTGCTGCACGATGAAAAGAATGTAGAACTGCGCCCGCTGGCCCTGCAGGATTTCGAGCATCGTCCGGTACTGGGTTTGTATTGCCAGCAACACGGCCAATTGATGCGCCTGGAAACCGCGCTCAACCGCAACGGGGTCGATGTCTTCGAAGCCGACGTGCGCCCGCCGGAACGCTACCTGATGGAGCGCTTTATCACCGCGCCGGTGCGGTTCAGCGGCACGCCCGATGCCGACGGCGTGTTGCTCAACGCCCAGCTCAAACCCGACCCCGATTACCGACCGAAACTGCGACTGGTCTCGCTGGACATCGAGACCACCGAAACCGGTGAGTTGTATTCGATCGCCCTCGAAGGTTGCGGCGAACGTCAGGTGTACATGCTTGGCGCGCCGAACGGCGATGACAGCATTGTCGATTTCGACCTTGAATATTGCGACTCGCGCACGGTCATTCTGAAGAAGCTCAACGACTGGTTCGCCCGTCACGACCCCGATGCGATCATCGGCTGGAACGTCGTGCAGTTCGACCTGCGCATCCTCCACGAACACGCTCGGCGCCTCGGTGTGCCGCTGAAGATCGGCCGTGGCGGTGAAGAAATGCAGTGGCGCGAACACGGCAGTCGCAATCACTACTTCGCTTCGGCGGCGGGGCGGCTGATCATCGATGGCATCGAATCCCTGCGTTCGGCAACCTGGAGCTTTCCTTCGTTCAGCCTGGAAAACGTCGCGCAGACCCTGCTCGGCGAAGGCAAGTCGATCGACAACCCGTACCAGCGCATGGACGAAATCAACCGCATGTTCGCCGAGGACAAACCGGCGCTGGCCAAGTACAACCTCAAGGACTGCGAACTGGTTACGCGGATCTTCGCCAAGACCGAACTGCTGACCTTTTTGCTCGAACGCGCCAGTGTCACCGGACTGCCGGCAGATCGCAGCGGCGGCTCGGTGGCAGCATTCACGCATTTGTATATGCCGTTGATGCACCGACAGGGTTTTGTCGCGCCGAATCTCGGTACCAATCCACCGCAGGCAAGCCCCGGCGGTTTTGTCATGGACTCGCAACCGGGCTTGTACGAATCGGTGCTGGTGCTCGATTACAAGAGCCTGTATCCGTCGATCATTCGCACCTTTCTGATCGACCCGGTCGGCTTGATCGAAGGCTTGCAGCACCCCGATGACGCTGACTCGGTACCGGGTTTCCGTGGTGCGCGGTTCTCGCGCACCCGGCATTGCCTGCCGGCGATCGTCTCGCGGGTGGCCGAAGGTCGGGAGACCGCCAAGCGCGAGCACAACGCACCGTTGTCGCAAGCGCTGAAAATCATCATGAACGCTTTCTACGGCGTACTCGGTTCCAGTGGTTGCCGCTTCTTCGATACGCGGCTGGCGTCATCGATCACCCTGCGCGGCCACGAGATCATGCTGCGTACGCGCAAGCTGATCGAAGAGCAGGGCCACGCGGTGATCTATGGCGACACCGACTCGACCTTCGTCTGGTTGCGTCGTCCGCACGGGCAGGAAGAGGCGGCGAGCATCGGTCATGCGCTGGTCAAGCACGTCAACGATTGGTGGCGCGCGCATGTGCGCGATGAATATGGCCTGGAAAGCGCCCTCGAACTGCAATTCGAAATTCACTACAAACGCTTTCTGATGCCGACCATTCGCGGCGCGGAGGAGGGCAGCAAAAAGCGCTACGCCGGTCTGGTCACCCGTGCCGACGGCAGCGATGAAATGGTCTACAAAGGCCTGGAAACCGTGCGCACCGACTGGTCGCTGCTGGCCCGGCAATTTCAGCAGGAGCTCTACGAGCGGATCTTCCAGCGCAAGCCCTATCAGGATTACGTGCGCGACTACGTGCGCAAAACCCTCGCCGGTGAATTCGATGATCGCCTGGTCTACCGCAAACGCCTGCGCCGCACCCTCGACGATTACGAACGCAACGTACCGCCGCACGTGCGCGCGGCGCGGCTGGCCGATGACTACAACGAGCAACACGGGCGACCACGGCAATACCAGAATGGCGGCTGGATCAGCTACGTCATCACCCTGGCCGGCCCGGAGCCTTTGGAAGTGCGCCGTGCGGCCATCGACTACGACCACTACATCACCCGGCAACTGCAACCGGTGGCGGATGCGATTCTGCCGTTTGTCGATGACGATTTCTCAACCCTGATCGGGGGGCAACTGGGCCTGTTTTGAGTCGAGCAGTTGCAGCGTCCACTCGTCGAGAATGCCGTGGAAGTAGCGTTCCAACGCCTGATGGAACACGCTGTCTTCAGCGCAAAACTGAGCGAACAGCGTCATCGAGGAATGAAATTTCAGGTCATCGGGATGACCGAAAATCTCCGCGATCGAGCGCTGTTGAACCTTTAGCACTAGCTGCGTGCAAGTACGCAGGCGTGCGCCGAGCAGTTCGTGAGCCAGATAGGCCCGGGCTTCCTCGGCCGAACCGATGGCGAAGCGCCGGGACATTTCACTGCCGCCCAGGCCCGCGAACTGCGGAAAGACAAACCACATCCAGTGGCTGCGCTTACGGCCCTCATCAAGTTCGCGTTGCACGCGCTCGAACACCGGGTCCTGAGCCTGGATAAAACGTTGCAGGTTGAACGGGTCGTACTGATCAGTGCTTCTCATCGCGAAGCCCTCGCCAGCCGCTGGCTCAAACCATGGCCAGCCGCTGCTTGCGTTGTGGCGCTTGAAACACCTGGTCCAGCGCCGCCAGATCCCCGGCCTCCAGTTGCAGTTGCGCGGCTTGTGCATTGAGTTGCACGTGCTCCGGTCGCACAGCCTTGGGAATCGCAATCACACCATCCTGACGCAGAATCCACGCCAGCGAAACCTGTGCGGGGGTTACACCATGACGAGCGGCAATTTCATTCAGCACCGGTTCAGCCAGCATCGCGCCGCCCTGGCCAATCGGACAGTAGGCCATCAGCGGCAGGCGCTGGTGTTGGCACCACGGCAGCAGATCGAATTCGATACCGCGCTCTTCGAGGTTGTAAAGCACCTGATTGGTCGCGCAGGCAGAACTGGAGAGTTCTTCAAGATCATCGACATCGAAATTCGACACGCCCCAACGGCCGATCTTGCCGTCTTCACGCAGGCGTTCAAAGGCTTCGACGGTTTCTTCCAGCGGATACTGACCGCGCCAATGCAACAGGTAGAGGTCGATGTAATCGGTGTCGAGCCGCCGCAGACTGCGCTCGCAAGCCTGCGGAATGCCTTTGCGGCTGGCGTTGTGCGGGTAGACCTTGCTGACCAGAAACACCTGATCGCGCAGGCCGGCAATGGCTTCACCAACGACTGATTCGGCCCCGCCCTCGGCGTACATTTCTGCCGTGTCGATCAGGGTCATGCCCAGCTCGATCCCCGTGCGCAGCGCCGCCACTTCACGCTTATGCGCCGAGCGGTCTTCGCCCATGCGCCAAGTGCCCTGACCGATGACTGGAACCTGGACGCCGGCCAATTCGAGGGTACGCATGCAAACCTCCTTGCTGAATGTGTCGATACCTTTTAGTGGGCAGCAGGATAGCTCAGGGGTTCAAAAAGCAAAGAGATCGCGGCCTTCGGCAGCGCTTTCCTTATGGGTACCGGTTTCCCATGTAGGAGCTGCCGAAGGCTGCGATCTTTTGATCTAGCGCTCTTCTTTATCCATCCACGTGCAAGTGCGCAAGAAGTTGCGCAGTGCCTCGCCTGTTTTCACCCGGGTAAGTCTCTGCAGACCGCGTAGCTCGTGGCCTCCAGCCAAGTGCGCAACTTCTTGCACACCGCTGCGCAAGAAGTTGCGCACTTTCCCTTGTTTTTCATTGGCTTAGTCACAGGAAAAAATCAGTCGATGAACTCGGGGCCTTGATCTGTATGGGTTGCATGAAAACTGGCATGAAAGTTGATGGCGCATGGCCATCCTTTCAGGCAATGGTGCCTGTGAGGTATGTCTTTTCAAGCAAGGAGAGCACCCCATGGCAACACCAGCGTACATGTCGGTTACCGGCGAAAAACAAGGCCTGATCACTGCAGGCGCTTTCACCGCTGACTCCGTAGGCAACACCTACCAGGAAGGCCACGAAGACCAGGTCATGGTGCAGGCTTTCACCCACGACGTGATCATCCCGCGTGACCCGCAATCCGGTCAGCCAACCGGTCAGCGCGTGCACAAGCCAGTGGTGATCACCAAGGTCTACGACAAGGCTTCGCCACTGCTGCAAGCGGCGCTGACTTCCGGCGAGCGCATGAGCGAAATCGTTATCCAGTGGTACCGCACTTCTGCTCAAGGCACCCAAGAGCACTACTACACCACCAAACTGGAAGACGCGATCATCGTCGCCATCAACAACAAAATGCACAACTGCCAGGACCCAGGCAACGCGCACTTCACCCACCTGGAAGAAGTGCAGTTCACCTACCGTAAAATCACCTGGACCCACGAAGTTTCCGGTACTTCGGGTTCCGATGACTGGCGTGCTCCAGTCGTTTAACCACGGCTGATGGTTGTACCGCCCCGACCGGCATGACCGGTTGGGGCGCATTCACTTCTAAGAATTTTTGCCAATAGCCCCTCACCGGGCTATTGCGCGTCGCAGCACTGTGCGAGGAACAAGGGATGTTCTCACCGGCCAACCAGCCTCATTTCAATCTGACCGTCGATGGCATCGACAGCGACTTTCAGGTGCTGTCGTTCACCGGTCGTGAGGCCCTTAACACGCCGTTCGAATTCGAGCTGGAACTGGTCAGTGAAAAGGCTTCGATCAACCTCGAAAGCGTGCTGCACAAACTGGCGTTTCTTCAGCTGTCGCCAACCGGCACTGGCATTCACGGGTTGGTCTACAGCATCGCCCAAGGCGAGGCGGGCAAACGCCTGACCCGCTACAAGATTTCCCTGCGCCCGCAACTGGCGTACCTCGCGCATCGAGTCAACCAGCGCATTTTCCAGCAGATGACCGTGCAGCAGATCATCAGCCAGGTACTGGAAGAACACGGCATCCTCGCCAGCGACTACCACTTCCAGCTCAGCGCGATTTATCCCGAGCGCATTTACTGCGTGCAGTACGACGAATCGGACCTGGATTTCATCCAGCGCCTGTGTGAAGAGGAGGGTATCCACTACCACTTCCAGCACACGTCCAGCGGCCACAAACTGACCTTCGGCGATGACCAGACGGTTTTCCCGAAACTCGCGCCCGTGGCCTATCAGCAAGATTCCGGACTGGTGGCCGACAAACCGGTGGTCAAGCGCTTCGGCCTGCGTCTGGCCACCCGCACCAGCCGCACCACGCGGCGTGATTACGACTTCGTCAAACCGAAAATCGAGCTGGAAAGCGACGCCAAAAGCAGCGCCCAACCGGACCTCGAAGACTACGATTACCCGGGTCGTTTCGTCGATCGCGAGCGCGGCAAACACCTGGCCAATCGCGCGCTCGAACGTCACCGCAGTGACTATCGCCTGGCCGAGGGCAACAGCGATCAGCCGATCCTCGTCAGCGGACATTTCCTCGCCCTGACCGACCACGCCAATCCGACCTGGAATGACCTCTGGCTGCTCACCGAAATCTTCCACGAAGGCAAACAGCCGCAGGTACTGGAAGAGTCGGTGACCAGCGACACCACCGACAACAAAGACGATTTCCACCAGGGCTACCGCAACCGCTTCAGCGCCATTCCGTGGGACGTGCCGTACCGTCCGCCGCTCGATCACCCGAAACCGAAAGTCCTCGGCACCCAAAGCGCCGTGGTTTGCGGTCCCGAGGGTGAAGAGATCTACTGCGACCAATACGGCCGGGTGAAAGTGCAGTTCTTCTGGGATCGCGAAGGCAAGCACGACGACATGACCAGTTGCTGGATGCGCGTCGCGTCGAGCTGGGCTGCCGAGACCTTTGGTTCGATCAACATTCCGCGGGTCGGCATGGAAGTGCTGATCACCTTCCTCGAAGGCGATCCCGATCAGCCGCTGATCACTGGTTGCCTGTACCACGGCGCCAATCTGCCGCCGTACAAGCTGCCGGACTTCAAGACCCTGGCCACGGTCAAGAGCAAGGAATACAAGGGCAGCCGCGCCAACGAATTACGCATCGACGACACCACCAGCGAGATCAGCATTGCGCTGCGCAGTGATCACGGCGCGAGTGCGATCAACCTCGGTTACCTGACCCATCCGCGCCCGAGCGGTGGCCAGCCGCGCGGTGAAGGTTTTGAGTTACGAACCGACCGCCACGGTGCGGTGCGTGCGGCGGCCGGCCTGTTGATCACCACCGAGCCACGTCCGAACGAATCGAAACACCACAAGGATCTGCCGGAAACGGCCGAGCGTCTCGCCACGGCTAGCGATCAGCAGGATGGCTTCGCCGTTCAAGCCAAAGAGTTGCAGGCCCAGGAGGCTGGCGATCAGGACGACGTCGCCAAGGCATTGCATGCCCAGCATCAAGGCGTGCTCGGCAGTGGCCCGGCCAACCTCACCGCCAACGAATTCCCCGAGTTCACCGAACCGCATCTGGTCCTCGCCAGCCCGGCCGGCATCGCCCTGACCACACCGCGCTCAAGCCACATCGCCACCGGCGAACACCTGGCCCTGAGCAGCACCGGCCACACCAGCCTGTCGATCGGCAAACGCCTGCTGGCCAGCGCCAGTCGCGGCATGCGCCTGTTCGTGCAAAGCATGGGCTGGCGCTTGGTCGCGGCCTCCGGCGACATCGACGTACGTGCGCTGAAGGACAGCATCAACCTGCTGGCCAAACTCAACATCACCGCCAACGCCGACCGCATCACCATCACCGCGAAAACCGAACTGGTGATCCAGGGCGGCGGCAGCGCCACCACCTACAACGCCGGCGGCATCACCCACGCCACCAGCGGCCCGTACACCGCGCACGCGGCGAACTTTGCCTACACCGGGGCGAAAAGTCTTGCCGGGGTATTCCCGGAACCGCCGAAACCGGGCAAGGGCAATCTGGAATTGATCAACCAGTACGCCGGGCGTCAGGGCATCAAGGAAGGCGATTACGAAGTCATCGATGCGCTGGGCAAAAGCATCAAGGGCAAGCTCGACGGCAAGGGTTTCGCCAGCGTCGCCGGCGCTGCACCGGGGCCGGCGCGTGTGCTGTTCGGCAAGGATCCGGCAGACACCTGGAGCGATGGCAGTTACATCGGCAAGCCTGAATGGCCGTTGAATCCGCCGGGGGCCGAAGACGTGCCGAGTCAGGTGCAGGCGATGGTCGCGCAGGTCTTGCCGAGCAAGAGCTGGGACATGTTGGAGAAGGGCAAGGACATGGCGCAAACAGGGATGAGTGCGATGCAGACGGCGCAAGGTGCGATGCAAACAGCGCAGCAGGTAAAGGGTGTGGTGCAGGGCGGCGCGGCCGGGTTGCCGAAATTGGCGAGTGCGGCGTTGCCGAGTGCGTCGGGGCTTCTAGGGGCGGCGAGCAAGGCAGGCAAGTTGCCGAGCCTGCCTGCACCGAGTCTGCCAAAACCTTCCTTGAAAACCCCGGGCCTGCTGGCGGGTGAGATGCTGTCATGACTAATGAAGTAGCTGCTGTAAAACGTGAACCTCAGGTTGCCATCGTTCCACTGAACGCCATCGACATTCAGGACGTCGCCAGCAGTGCGGCAACCTTCGATGCCTGGCTGCAATCGGCCACTGACGGCGTGGTCACGCTTGACCGGATCAAGAACTACGCCGGCTTCTTGCCGGTGGTGGGCAACATCATGGCGCTGGTCGATGCGCTGGGTGACATCGTCACGCTGTCGAATGCCAAGCAACGCGACTTGCTCGCGTGGGCCAGCCTGGGCATCAACCTGATTGGCGTATTGCCATTGCCGCCGTCGATGGCTGCGGCGCGGATGACCCTGCGCCCGACGCTGTTTCTGGTGCGTCAGGAAATGAGGGCCAGCAGCAAGGTGTTGCTCAGCACTTCCGTGATCGAGGTGCTGGTCGGTCACCTGAACGCCTCGATTATCGGCACGCTTGATGATTTTGTTGAGCAAGCCAAAGGCAAGTTACCGGGCATTTTGGCGGACGCTGGCAAGCTCGGCGAAGAAATCATTGATCAGATTGCAATAGGCATCGAAGCGGTGGCGTTCGGCAATCTGGATGCCAAAGGTGATCTGAATGCAGCCAGCGCCCAGGCGAGCGCCGCAGCCGATCAATTCAAGAATGATCCGCTGGCCTCGTTCAGCAATGTTTTTGGGGCTGCCAACAGTGCTCTGAAATCGGCAGGCAAAGGCCTGGCCAACAGCGTGGCGCAAAACCTCGTCCCCGATGACTTCAAAAAAACCGTTTCCGACGAAACCAAAAAACTGCGGGCGATGGGGCCGGAGTTGCGCACGCAGTTGAGCAAGCTCGACGATGAGTCGGTGCAGAACTCGATCGGCTGGTTGCTGCTGATCCTTTCCAGCGCCGTGACCTTGTGGCGCAAGCGTAATGCCCATGGGCAGAACGCCGCGGTCCACCCGGACAAGACCGGTCAGGCGAAGCGTACGGCATCCGAGGGGCAGTTGGCCTCTAACGGCCAACAGGCTTCGGCGACTCACGCACCCGAGCCGAAAAAAAACTGCGCCTGCGCCAGCACGGGGCGCAGTATCAATTTCGCCATAGGCTCTGAAAGCCTCAGCCATACCGATTTCAGCCTGCCCGGCCCCTTCCCGATCGAATGGACGCGCACCTACAACTCACGCCTCGACGCCTATGATCAGAGCGAACTCGGCGCTCGCTGGATCAGCGAATTCACCACACGTTTTGATTGCGTGGACGATGGCCTGACGTTCTACGGCGCCGACGGCCGCGACCACAGCTACCCACTGCCAAAAGTCGGCCTGTTCCACTACGACGCCATCGAAAACATCACCCTGGTCCGCAACAGCGAAGATCAGCTTTTGCTGTGCCGTGGTTTCGAACGCAAGGAAACCTACATCCGCCGTGGCCAGCGCTTTGTGCTGAGCAACATTTCGCTGCGCAACGGCGCCGGGGTCATGCTGCATTACGAGCATCGACACGGCGAACACTCGGTGCTCTCCGACCTGATCACCTATCAGGAAAACGATTTCACCAAAGTCCATTTGCACCTCGGCACGATGATCGACGAGCACGGCCGGTTTATCGGCCTCTGGCAGATCGTAGACGGCGCCCCACTACGACAACTTTGTGCTTACCAGTACGACGCCTATGGCGACCTGATTCAGGCGCAGGACGAGAACGGTGCAGTCTGGTCGTATCAGTTCGAGCATCACCTGATCACCCGCTACACCGACCGCACCGGGCGCGGCATGAACCTGCAATGGGACGGTTCAAGCGCCAAGGCCAAAGCCGTGCGCGAATGGGCCGACGACGGCAGCTTCGACACGCGTCTGGAGTGGGACGAAAACATTCGTCTGACCTACGTCACCGATGCCCTCGGCAACGAGACCTGGCACTATTACGACATCCTTGGCTACACCTACCGCATTCGTTACGCCGACGAGCGTTCGGAATGGTTCTTCCGCGACGAGGCCAAAAACATCGTGCGCCGCGTGAATGCCGACGGCAGCACCGATCGCTACAGCTACGATGAACGCAGCAACCTGCTCGAGCACATCCGCGCCGATCACACGGTGATGCACTACGCCTACGACGATCAGGACCTGCTGATCAAGATCAGCGATGCGGAGGGCGGTCAGTGGCAGCGCGCCTATGACGACCAAGGCAATCTGGTCGAAGCGCTGGATCCGCTGGGCAACAAAACCGAATACGCCTACAACAAATCCGGCCAGCCCACCGCGATCAAGGACGCCAACGGCAACGAAAAAACCCTCGACTACAACGACGCCGGGCAACTGGTCGAGTACGTCGATTGCTCGGGCAAAACCAGCGCCTGGGAGTACAACGAACTGGGGCAGATGATCTGCTTCACCGACGCCGCCGGGAACGACACCGAGTACGAATACAAGGCCGGTCAACTGGTGCTGATCAAGCACCCGGACAAGACCGAAGAACGCTTTGAGCGCGACGCCGAAGGTAGGCTGTTGGCGCATGTCGACGCTCTCGATCGCTGCACCACCTGGAGCTACAGCGCCGCCGGTTTGATCGCCGAACGCATCGACGCAGCCGAACAAACCCTGCGCTATCGCTGGGACCGTCTCGGACGGCTAACAGCACTGGAAAACGAAAACGAACAACGCGCGCACTTCCACTACGACCCGGTCGGTCGTCTGCTCGAAGAGCGCGGTTTCGACGGCCGCAGCACGCGCTATCAGTACGACCCACTCACCGGACGCCTCGCCCAATCGATCAATGGCCAACGCGTCATCTCGCTGAACTTCGACCCGATGGGCCGTTTGACCGAACGTCGTGCCACCCTGGGCGACCAGTCGCAAAGCGAGACCTTCGCCTACGACGGCAACGGCAACCTGGTGCTGGCCGACAACGCCGACAGTCGCCTGCAATGGTTCCATGACCCGGCCGGCAATCTGCTGCGCGAGCACCAGCATTACCTCGGCCTGGAAAAGCCCACCGTCGCGATCTGGCAGCACGAGTACGACGTTCTCAACCAACGAGTCGCCACCATGCGCCCCGACGGCCACCGCGTCAGCTGGCTGACGTACGGCAGCGGCCACCTGCTCGGACTGCGCTTGGACGAGCACGAGCTGATCGGCTACGAACGCAACGACCTGCACCGCGAAGTCGCCCGCCATCAAGGCAACCACCTGCTGCAAACCCAAAGCTGGGACCCGGCCGGCCGCTTACAGGAACAGTTGCTGGGCCGCAGCGACGACAAATCCACACTGCTCAAACGCGAGTACACCTACGACGCCGCCGGCCAACTGACCGACATCAATGACAGCCGTCGCGGGCCGCTCGCCTATCGCTACGATCCCGTCGGCCGACTGCTCAGCGCCGCAACGCGTCAAGGCGTGGAAACCTTCGCCTTCGACCCGGCCGGCAACCTGCTCGACGACAAGGCGACAGAGATTCGCCGACCACTGGACTTGACCCCACCGCGCAGCAAACTGGTCGATAACCTGCTGCGCGAATACGCCGGCACGCACTACGACTACGACGAACGCGGCAACCAGATCCAGCGCTGGCACAACGGCCAACGCAGCGACCTGCGCTGGGACCTGTTTGATCGACTGGTGCATTTCGAAGACTCGCGCCTGAGCGTGGATTTTGCCTACGACGCACTGGGACGCCGCCTGCACAAAAACTCGCGTGCGCACTACAAGCAGCGGCCTGAAGCAGGCTCTCTCTGGAACAGAAACGAACACGCGCGCAAACAACGCGAACTCGGCTGCGGCTTCACCTTGTACGGCTGGGATGGCGACAACCTCGCCTGGGAAAGCAGCCCGGCGCAGAGCGATGGCGAACCGGGTCGCACGGTACACTACGTCTTCGAACCGGGGACTTTTGTCCCTGTGGCACAGGCTGTGCGGCACGCGCCGATCGATCTGATTAGGCTGCCGGATTACAGTGGTGAATACAGCCTCAATGAAGACCCGGTGTGGAATCACAAGGCAACGGCATTACCGTTTGATGCGTTGGCCTGGTATCAGTGTGATCACCTCGGCACGCCGCAGGAATTGACGGATTCCAAAGGCAACATGGCGTGGACCGCGCAGTACAAGGCGTGGGGGCAGGTGACGGAGCAGCGTTCGGAATGGGCGCGGCAGCATGGCGTGATGAACCCGATACGGTTCCAGGGGCAGTATCACGATCATGAGACGGGGCTGCATTACAACCGGTATAGGTACTATGATCCGGGGGTTGGGCGGTTCGTATCTAAAGATCCAATTCTTCTCGCAGGTGGAATCAACTTTTTTGCCTACGCTCCTAACCCTGTCGAGTGGGTTGACCCACTTGGCCTCAATAAAGCTCCCGGGGCAGCGGGAAGAAAGCCGATTTCGAGCAAACCTAATCAAAACTCGAAATGCCCATGCAGGAAAAAGTGGGAGGTGAATAACTACGATAGGATTTGTGAAGGAAAACTTAATGGAAAAAATGTTAAGTACTATCGAGATTCGACGTCGGAGTTGTGGTGGTCCGCTGATACTGAAACACATGGTGATTCCACTTGGAAAGTAATGGCGCAGCAAGGTACGGATCTAGTGCATAAGCATGATGCAGATATTTACGGAGACTTCATGACAGGAAAACACAAAGGCCCGACAGGCAAAATAATGTCAATGAAAAACATGAAGTGCCGAAAAGCTTGAGGTGTAAGCCAATGATTAGCAGCGCTGATGATTTTAAGTGTTATGCAGAAAGCGAAAACGAGATAGAAAACGCAAAGATAAATGAAGTTGCGACAGATGAAGTGTGGCTCGAGGTTATCTCAAAATACCCTGAGCTTTCACGACTGGTTGTTGCAAACGGATCAATTTCTACTGATGTGCTCGAGAAACTTTCACTAAGCGACGACGTAGATGTTCGCTGGGATGTTGCAATGAAGAGGCGTATCAATAGACGTACTTTTGAGAGGCTGGCAACTGATAAGTCCGAAATGGTTAGACATAGAATTGCATGCAACCCGAAGACACCCAAAGATTTATTAGCGCTACTTGCGACAGATGAAGACAACATGATCGCCGAGGCAGCAAAAAAAAGACTCTAAAGTGAATTAGGCGCCGTGAACCATCCAACTGAACAAAATTGGAGTTGCTCGGGGGCAGACCACGTTTTTGAAGATTTTTTAAGCGTGGTCTGACAGGGGATGAAGTCGGAGATACTAGTAATTACCTATTATTAACAAAGGCAGTAAAGAATGGAAAACCGCCACAGAGAGCATTAAGGACGGCGGGAAAACCAATTTCCGGGTCAAAGATCAGGCGACTGGAGAAGAGCTGTTGAAGGCATCCAAAGGAAAAATGGATAACTATCCAACTTGCACGGAGACACCTTACAAAAAAGGATATGAAAAGCATCCCGAAGAATCACATACAATTAACGCCCCAGAGAATAACCTTCCGCACTTGAAGTGGAAGGATTGGAGTCAAGGTAAAAAAACAGGCGGCGCAGGACATATATTTCATGAGTAAGAAAAGATATCAAATGGACGAAGATGCCTACCCGATCGCCTGGCGTTTCAATGCTCTGGACTGCTTGTTATCTGAGATTGATAAAAAAAGGATCGTGTTATTTGAAAGTCTGGAATCACAACGATTGTGGGATACGTTCATTCCAGTTAAAAACTTAATGGAGCTGGATAATAATGCTTTCATGCTTCACGAGAAAGTTGCTTTGGACTTTGAGTGCGAGTCCGAGCCTTTAGAATTCTTTGTTGAACGACTGAGCTTTCCCGATTTTATATGGTTTTTTTGGGGACGATCCTCGGCAGGAATTGTCCCGCGCGAAGTTTTTTTAAAATCTTGGAGTGATTTTTTTTACCCTTCTGATGAAAATTCAATATTGCTAATCCCCAAGAGTTCGAGAGTGATTTTTTCATTTGATGATATGTTTTTTTACGGCGACCTACTCAAAAACTGAGGAGCTATTGTGTCGCTCCTCTTATGGATAGGCTAATTTGTTGGAGTTTAATAAAGCGAAGTCTACCCCTGATTAATTCGGCAATCTATCATCCGGTCATGATCCGGGCTTGAATTTTTGGTCTTAGAGCGCCCCCGATATTAAATTTCTAGATGAAGACATGTTTTGATAGTCGAGTTATCAGGAAGGAGTTGAGCTTAGTGCCTGGTGAATATCTAAGTGATAAGGATTGCTATCTCCGGCTAGAACGGATTTTTTATGATTTCTTCCGAGTGGAAGTTCAGAAAAGCCAAAGCATTACAGCGGTGTTCAAAGCACCTTATTACAATACATTCTTTTCAAACGGCACGCCGTTCATGGACGGAAATCCAATTTTTTCTGTAAGAAATGAGGTGAGTGGTCAGATTCTTAGAATAGTATTAGACGAGGAGGTTGATGAGCTTTCCTCGTATCAAGACAAGGAAGCGGGATGTGAGCTTGTTATATTCGGAAATCTATCCTTGATGGATGAAATAAAGAAAATGATTTCCGCGTGGATCAAGGCGCAATAACTCTTCTAGAACCCTTCAGGGCACACCATTTTTGATATTTGCAAAACGTGAGTGTAGGGGGGGTAAGTTATGAGAAGACTAAGAGACTTCTCCATTCATGGTACTGCAGTCGATTGTGATCAGAATATCAAGCTTGACGAAATATCAATTCTCGCTGATCCAGGAACGATAAGAGCCTTAGGGGTTTTCTTGATCAGTGCTTCGTACGAAATGGAGATCAATGGGCTAGAGCATATTCATCTACAAGATCTAGTCGAAAATTTCTCGAGCAAAAAACATGTAGATTTAGTTGCTATTAATAAGAAGATGGTCGGTCTCTTAGGAGAATAATCACTGCGGTATATGGGTTTTTGACGCGGGTGGAGACGGGCTACGGTTTTTGGATTAAATAGGCGTAGTCTGTCTGATAAATACCTGCTGTCCGAGTGAGGTCGCGCGAATCATGAGTCATGAATACAAATTGGTGTTTGACGACAACTCTACAGCTCAGCATGTCATCGACATTGTTAAAGCTAGTAGTGCTTGTGTTCGCTCGGGCGACGGTGATCTTTATTTGAAGGATCACTCGTTGAATAGCAGTGGGGCTTACGATACTCGTCTCATTTATGGGGATGATGAATCCCTGTGGCTCCAAGTGAATTTCCAATCAGCAGAACTGTACGCCCTATTTAAAACAGCACTCAATGGAAGAAATTTCAGGTGTCTTGAAGATGGGGACGAGGATGAAGAGGTTGGCTTAAATGAGGCCTTCCGCGTGTAGGTTGACTCTCGGTAAAATTGCAGCCGAATAGCCACTTTTTAGTCCCTAAAAATTTATGAAATATATCAGGGGCAGGCCACGTTTTTGAAGGTTGATTAAACGCAACCTGCCTCTGATAAAACTCTCTGCCATTGGTGGCCGAAAGACGCGAAATTGATCGAGGCTGCAGTCAACCCTCGTAGTCGAAGGAAAGACAACATGAAAGACACCATTCGCTTGGGCGACTCCACCACTCACGGTGGCAAAGTCCTCGAAGCTTTCTCCCGAACCGACCTAAACGGCAAGCCCATCGCCGGGGTCGGTCACAAGGTTAGCTGTCCTCTGTGCAAAGGCATTTTTCCGATTGCCGAAGGCAGCAGCACTTACACCGTTGATGGCACCCCCATCGCGCTCGACGGCATGAAAACCGCCTGCGGGGCCGCGCTGATTGCCAGTGGCCCGAAAGGAGCGGTGGTCAGTTGAATCCGTGAGGGTGAGCTCTTCATTCGCCCTCAGGAATACTGCAAGTAAACAACCTGGCTTCATCCATTAAAGGAATAAACATGAAGAACATCGCTTTGATCCTCGCACTGACCGCCGCTCTCGGCACCGTCAATGTTGCTCACGCAGAAGGACCGGACGCCGCTACGTTGAAAGGGATGTACGACACTGGGCGCAACATGTCCGGGCTGATTAACCATTGCGTCGACAAAGGTTTCCTGAAAGCTGAAAGCACGGTGAACGCCAATAAAATGGTGGCGTTTGTTGCTGGTATTCCAGGGCAGATGGACAAGAGCGACGGCGATAAGAACGAGGCCCATGGTCGCAAGGGTGAGGTATTGGACGATGGACAATACAAAACCCTGGAGGCCAATCTGCCGCCGAGTCTGACGCTCAAGCAGTGGTGCGAGCAGGCGGATCAAGGCATGCGCCAGGGATTGGAGCGTGTGGGTCTGTAATCTCCTTGGTGATTTGATCGTTCCCACGCGCAACAATGGAATGCCTCAAGGGACGCGGAGCATCCCGGGCTGCGTGCCTTTGCTGCGCGTGGGAACGATCAGCTTTGGAGGTTATTTGGCGGAGAACTTCAACACCACGCTGTGGCTGTAAGTCTGCCCCGGATCAAGCCGAGTGCTCGGGAAGTCCGGCTGATTCGGTGAATCCGGATAATGCTGAGTCTCCAGGGTAAACGCGCCCCAGTGCGGATAGACCTTGCCACCCTTGCCCTTGACGGTGCCGTCGAGGAAGTTGCTGGTATAGAACTGCACACCCGGCTCCGTCGTGAACAACTGCAGCACGCGACCGGAATGCGGGTCACTCACCTCAGTCGCAACTTTGCCGATATCGCCCTTGGTATCCAGCGCCCAGTTGAAATCAAACCCACCCTGTTTCGGCTCAGCGAATTTCAACTGCGGATGATCAGCCTTGATGTGCGTGCCGATCGCGGTCGGTTTGCTGAAGTCCATCGGCGTGCCGGCCACGGGCGCCAGTTCGCCGGTCGGGATCAGTTTGGCGGTGACCGGGGTGTAATGGCTGGCGTGCAGGGTGGCGACCTGTTTGAGGATGTCGCCATTGCCGGCGCCGGCGAGGTTGAAGTAGCTGTGGTTGGTCAGGTTGAGCACGGTCGGTTTGTCGGTGCTGGCCTTGTAGTCGATGCGCAGTTCGTTGTTGTCGGTGAGGCGGTAGGTCACTTCGGTGGTGAGGTTGCCGGGGAAGCCCATTTCGCCGTCCGCCGACAGATAGGTCAGGGTCACACCGACTGAATCCTTGTCTTTGGTTTCCTGCGCTTTCCAGACTTTTTTGTCGAAGCCCAATGTGCCGCCGTGCAGTGCGTTGGTCTTGTCGTTCTGCGGCACTTGATAGCGCTTGCCGTCGAGTTCGAACGCACCATCGGCGAGGCGATTGCCGAAACGGCCGATGGTCGCGCCGAAATAGGCGGTGCCTTTCTGGTAACCCTGTACATCATCGAAGCCGAGCACGACGTCGTCGAACTTGCCGTGCTTGTCCGCCACTTTCAGCGATTGCAGGGTCGCGCCGTAGGTGATGACGGTGGCCTGCATGCCGTGGCTGTTGCGCAGGATGTATTGCTCGACGGGCGTGCCGTCATTGGTCTTGCCGAAAGCTTTGTGTTCGGCGCTGAGGCCGGCCGCGTTGGCGGAGAGGGTGGCGATCATCAGGGACAGTCCGAGGCCGGAGAGCAGGTGACGGGATTGAAGCATGGTTGACCTTCCTTTTTGTTGTTGTTTTCAAAATGGCGCCGATGCCGTGTAGGAGCTGCCGCAGGCTGCGATCTTTTGATTTTGGTTTTCAAAGGCAAGGTCAAAAGATCGTCCGAACGCGGCCCGAGCCTGCGGCAGCTCCTACAGAGTAACTAGTCATGCTATTTGTATGTGCAGTGAAGATTTATAGTTGATTAATCGTTTATTTCAACAATAAAGACAGACTAATTGGTTGGGCAGGCATTGCCGAAGGTCGGCTGGTCGTGCGCATCACTGCACTTTTTCGCAATCGGCGGCTCTATCCATGGCCAGGATGCGGTGACTCCCGCCGCACAGGAATGTGCCCGTTCGAGATTTCATGCCGAGAGTTTTTGCCCTGATCGCTGCTTTTTTCCGCCGCCCGTGCCTGTTGCTGGCCTGTTTGTCGTCGCTGCTGTTTAGCGGTTGCAGCCACCAGGACGGCAACGGCTTTTTCAACCAGATGCGTGAAGGGAAGCCGCAGGAGTTCCTGCAGACCAGCGTCGACCGCATGGCCACGCTGGCGATGCGCGACAACCTCAGCAGTCTTTACCGCTTGCAAGCCAAGCTGTACCTGCGCAACCCGGACGAGCTGCGCAAGTCAGGGTTTCTCAACATCCATGCCGCCGTGAAACAGGTACGCCAGGCCATCGAGCAACAACAGCCGCTGCCGGTGCTGGGTGGTCGCAAGGACCTGGCCGCGCTGAGCTATGCGATGAGTCCGGAGTTTCTCGGTGACCGTGTCGGCGCGTTCATCTATGCGATCGGCAGCATGCTGGTCACCGCCCACGGCAATCGCACTGAGTTCTACATGACCGATGCGATCAACCCGACGTTCGTTCACAACGCTGCACGCAATATCGAAAAAGCTACGTGGATTTTGTCTCAGCGGCAGAACAAGGAAGGTCAGCCGCTGCTGTTTTCCAATGAGATCTCGGAGGAGGGCAGTAACCTGAGCTTCGCCACCGAGTTCGGCAAAATCGTTGCGCGGCTGGACCTGATCACCCAGATGCTCGATGAGCGTTACCGGCGGATCGGACTTAACTACGCGCAGAGTTTGCTGTTCCTGAATTTCTTGCCGGTGCAGTGAGTTCGGCTGGGGCGGTGATGATCAATGCACCACCCAACCCTGTGGGAGCTGGCTTGCCAGCGATAGCGGTGAGTCAGGCAAAGCAGTGTTGCCTGACCTGGCCTCATCGCTGGCAAGCCAGCTCCCACAAGGTTTTGTGGGATGCAGAGATTCATTGATCCAATAGTGAAGGTTGTTTTTGTATACAATCCGTCACCGCTATTGATCAAAAAGGAGCCGCGCCCGTCATGACCGACCCCGCCAGCGCCGATTTCAGCCGCGTCGACCGCACCGCCCGTGCCGACAAACTGCCCTATGCCGCGTTGCTGGCGTTCGCCATGACCGGGTTCATCGCCATCCTCACCGAAACCCTGCCCGCCGGGCTGCTGCCGCAAATCGGTGCCGGGCTCAACGTCAGTGAAGTACTCGCCGGGCAACTGGTGACGCTGTATGCGCTGGGTTCGATTGTCGCGGCGATTCCGTTGACCGTCGCCACGCGCGGCTGGCCGCGACGGCGGGTGTTGCTGATGACGGTCGGCGGGTTTCTGCTGTTCAACACTGTCACCACGTTTTCCAGCCATTACGGCTTGACCCTGGCTTCGCGCTTCCTCGCCGGGATGGCGGCGGGGCTGTCGTGGGGCATCATGGCGGGGTATGCGCGCGGCATCGTGCCGGTGCATCAACAGGGGAGGGCGCTGGCGATTGCCATGCTCGGCACGCCCGTGGCGTTGTCGCTGGGCACACCGGCGGGGACGTGGCTGGGCAATCTGATCGGCTGGCGCGCGTCGTTCGGGATCATGTCGGCGTTGGCCCTGGTGTTGGCAGCGTGGATTGTTATCGCGGTGCCGGATCGTCCGGGGCAGGCCAGTGATGAGCGTCTGCCGTTGCTCGAATCAATGCGCCTGCCCGGCGTGCGACCGGTGCTGTTCGTGGTGCTGACGTGGATGCTCGGGCACAACATTCTCTACACCTACATCGCACCGTTTCTGATGCAGGCCGGGCTGGCTGACCGGGTCGATCTGGTGCTGCTGGTGTTTGGTCTGTGTTCGCTGGTGGGGATCTGGATTATTGGCATGCTGGTGGATCGCTGGCTGCGCTGGCTGACGTTGATCAGCCTTGCGGTGTTTGCGTTGACGGCATTGGTGTTGGCGTTGGTTGCGCCGTCACCGTTGCTCGTTTATGCCTGCATGGCGGTGTGGGGCTTGTCGTTTGGCGGTTCGGCCACCTTGCTGCTGACCTCGGCGGCGGACTCGGCAGGTGATCACGTCGACGTGGTGCAGGCGATGCTCACGACTTCCTGGAACGTGGCAATTGCCGGGGGCGGGTTGTTTGGCAGGTTGTTGCTGGATCGGGCGGGGGCGATGTCGTTTCCGTGGGCGTTGCTGATTCTGTCGCTGATCGCGCTGGCCACGGTGTGGGTCAACAAAACCCACAGCTTTAAACCGGGACGGCGGGTGCACTGATTCATCAGCCACCCCACGACCCCTGTGGGAGCGAGCCTGCTCGCGAATGCGGTGGAACATTCAACTCATCTGTCGACTGACACAACGTATTCGCGAGCAGGCTCGCTCCCACAGTGATATGGGTTGGTGAGTTCGATATGGCATAACGATAGACCGCATTGATATATGTGGTTATAAGAAAAATCGCTATGCTGCGGGCCAGATTTTTCCTGTCGTTTTTCTGGACGTATTAATGGAATTGGCGAATTTCGGCTTGGTGATTGCCGGGCTGGTGGTGGGTTTTATTGTCGGCATGACCGGTGTCGGCGGTGGTTCGTTGATGACGCCGATCCTGTTGTGGTTCGGCATCAACCCGGCAACGGCGGTGGGCACTGACCTGTTGTACGCCGCCATTACCAAATCCAGCGGCGTCCTCGTTCATCGCAAAAACAAGAACATCGACTGGGCCATCACCGGTTGGCTGACCCTCGGCAGCGTGCCGGCGGTGGCCATGACCTTGTGGTTCCTCAGCACCCTGCACACCGCGCCGGACGCGATGAACGCCATCATTAAACAGGCGTTGGGCTTCGTGTTGTTCGCCACGGCACTGGCGATCTTCTTCAAGAAACGCTTGCTCGACTTCGCCCACAAGCGCGCGGGTGGCAACTACAACCCGAGCGGTTCACGGCTGAACGTGATGACCGTCATCACCGGTCTGATCCTCGGCACCATGGTCGCTCTGACCTCGATCGGTGCAGGCGCCCTGGGCACCGTCGCGCTGTTCATCCTCTATCCGCTGCTGCCGACCCGTCGCCTGGTCGGCACTGAAATCGCCCACGCCGTGCCGCTGACGCTGGTCGCCGGTCTGGGCCACGCGAGCATGGGCAACATGGATTGGGGCGTGCTGGGCTTCTTGCTGGTCGGCTCGCTGCCAGGCATCTGGCTCGGCAGCCACCTGACCGGACGCATCTCCGATGAAGTGCTGCGTCCGTGCCTGGCGACGATGCTGGTGCTGATCGGTTACAAACTGGCGTTCTGATCCGGCCATGAGTGAAACCACTGTCCATTGCGAGGGCCGTCTCGCCATCACCGTTGAACCGCGTGAGATGCGCATGAGCCATTGGCTGTACGTGCCGCGGGTGGTCGATCTGCAGCGCCAGCGAGTGCTGCTGGATCTGAGCGAGAGTCTGTGGGATTTGCTCGGTACCGTCGACGAGACGGCCAATGGCATCGAACTGGTGCTGCGCAAGTACCCGGGCGATCGGGCGTCGGTGAGGTTGAGCGTTGAACTCGACAGCGGTGAACTCAAGCTCGGTGGACAACTCGTCGCCCCCTCGCAATTGCTCTCGGCACTCGATTCAGCACTGGAGTGAGGCGGCACAGCCTGTTGCGAGCCGCCTCACCACGGGTTAGCGCTGAATGACGTATTTCATCACCGTCACCGGCAAATCGTCGTAGACCAGTTCTTCAACCACTTCCCAACCCAGCCGCGCATACAGCGACTGCGATGTGTCGGTGTACAGATACAACTCAGGCACACCGAGCGCCGCCGCTTCTTCAACCACTTGATTGACCAGTTGCGAAGCAATCCCGCGCCCACGTTCCTCAGCCTTTACATAAACGCCTGCCAGCCATGGCGTCAGGTTCGGGCGCAACTTCAGATCGTTTTCGATCAGCAGCGCGCCGCCCAGCAAACGTGAACCATCCAGTGCCACCACCACACTGGGAATCGCCCCTCTGCCACAAGACGCGCGCATGTGTTCAATGCGGTCCTCGACGGTTTGCCCGGGACGAAACTCGCCCCATTCCTTGAAGTTGAGCGTGGCCAGTTCTTCAATCAATTCGGGGTGATCGCACAGGTAATCGATGTGCATGCGGGTGAACTCCATTTCGTTTGCAGAACCACCACCCTAATGCGGTCATAAAAGGTAATCAAATCCGCGTTGCGATCACGTCGGATATGTTGCGCAATGTCGCGCCTGTCCTAAGCTTCTGACTAGGCGGAAGATATTTGCCGGGTTACCCCGGAACAATCGCCACGATGCGCAATCATTAGAGCGTGGATATCAAAAGGAGATGCGCATGCTCATCAGGTCATTGACCCTGACACTCTTGCTGGCGATTGCCGGCCCCTTGTTCGCCGCTGACAACGATTCGCCCATCGCCGGGGATATGGGCCGCGCCCGACCGCTGATCGTGATCGCACAAAGCACCGTCGACCCTGTGTGGGTGGCCCTGAAAAAGTCGTTGGAAGATCCCGCCAACAAAAAGGGCGTCGCCGACCGCAACATCAAGGTCTACACCATCCTCAACATGGCCGGCCAGCTTGACGGCAAGGACATGGGCCAGCAAGACACCATGGCGCTGCTGCGCTCGCTGAAGCTGGGTGCCGGGGCGTACCCGAAAGTGTTCCTGGTGGGCAAGGACGGCGAGACCAAACTCTCGGCTTCGGGGGATGAAGCGAAAGCGGTGGACCTGAAGAAAATCTTCGACACCATCGATGCCATGCCGATGGCCGAGAAGGAAGCGGCCGCTGCGGCTCAGGCGCCGGTTGCTGCTACCCCGGAACCGGCAAAAGGCGCCAAGAACGCCAAGCCGACCAAGCCTGCGAAACCGAGCAAGCCACCGGAAATGCCGGATGATTGATCGCGCAGTCACTGAATAAAGCGCGTCCCTGTCGGAGTGAGCCTGCTCGCGATAGCGGTGTATCTGTCAACGCTGATGGTGACTGATACGCCGCTATCGCGAGCAGGCTCACTCCTACAATGTTTATTCCGTTGCCTGCAGATTTGCGGACACCGACGCCCTCACAGCAATTTGTCTACCCACGTCTACCGCCCTCATCAAGCAGGTAAACCAGCACACCTTTGGTATCACCAATGACCAGTGGAGAATGCGTGGTCAACACGAACTGGCAATTGGGAAAGGTCGTACTTAATTGTGCGATCAGACCGAGCTGCCATTGCGGATCCATGCGCAATTCCACCTCGTCGATCAGAACAATGCCGTCGCCGTGCAGCGGGCTGTCCATCGACGGGTTCATCATCGCCAGACGCCTGGCCATGTCACCCACCAACGCAATCATCGACTTTTCGCCAAGCGAGAGCTGAGTGACATTGAATGTCGCGCCATGTTTGTCGACTGCCATATGCAGATGTGGTTTGCGTTGCACACGCAGGTTGGAGAAATCCGGCATGAACGCGGCGATGGCCGAACGCACGGCAGTCAACTGACGGTCGCGGGAGGAGGCTTTCACGTTGGCGAGCGTTTTATAAACGTCGCTGTCAGTACCGAATTTTTCCGCGACTTCGGCCAGTGCGGTATCGGAAATACCGTCCTCGTTTTCGCTGTCCTCACGTTCACGAAACCATTCGAAAAAACCGCGAAAGTCGGCGCCACCGTTGAAGCTAGTGTCGTAGCCGTCGAGTTGATCGAAGGCTTGTTTGCCGCTGATTTTCAGCGGGACTTCTACAACGCAACGTTCGGCCGGGTAATAAGCGATCAGCGGGAGTGAGGCACTATCGTCGGCGGTGAGTTGAGTGCGGTAGTGATCTGCAAGCAGTCTGACTTCGTTTAAATATCCACGGCCCGAAACTGCACCTTCTTGGCGACTTCGGGCAGCGCCCCATACGAATAATTCGTTTTCGGAACCCGCATCACTCTCAACTGCGCGCGGGTGTGAAACGTCGGTGATGCCAATCGAAAGGACGGCTCCTGAGGCGCCTATGCGAATATCTTCATCGACAAGGTATTTGCCATTGCCTTTATTGGAGCGAATTTTTGCGATCAGCCAGCTCAGACAAATATTCAGGGATTTCAGAATGGTGGTTTTTCCGCTGCCGTTGTTTCCCAACAGCACCGTGATGTTCGAGTGGTGTGTCAGGGTAGGGGCGAACTGAATATCCATGTCACTAAAGTGTCCGACATCCGCAAGCTTCAAACTTTTGATTTCCATCACTGCGCCCTTCGAATGACTGTTTCTTTGCCCGACGCCATCCTCGTCCAAAGATTGATTCGATGCAGTGTAGATACAACGAATTCATTCGCTAACACAAAGTCGTTGCAGCATGTGCCGGCCGAAATGTCTGACACAAAGCTCCTTCAAACCCCGCGGATTTTTCCTGCAAGTCGCGGCGGCAGTGGTGAACTGGTGGGTTTGGGGGAGGAGGGATAGTCTTCTTTGGCCGCTGCAAAACACAGTGGTCGGGTGTGGAAGTCCGGTGATTCCCGAGAGCGCATTGCGCCTGTAAACAATGTTGGTGGTTTTTA
This sequence comes from Pseudomonas sp. VD-NE ins, assembly GCF_031882575.1. Taxonomy (NCBI): domain Bacteria; kingdom Pseudomonadati; phylum Pseudomonadota; class Gammaproteobacteria; order Pseudomonadales; family Pseudomonadaceae; genus Pseudomonas; species Pseudomonas sp. VD-NE ins. The sequence continues at coordinate 4,309,774 of NZ_CP134772.1, read as the reverse complement.
TGCCAACATTGTTTGCTTATGGCAGCGATGCGCAGGAGCACTCTCGAGTGCACCGGGTTCCTCGGGTTTCCCCGGACTTCCACCCCTGCGCAAAGCTGCCACCCTCTCGTGGAAGTGAGTTCGGCAGTTTTTTCTTTGAATGTCCCGAGGATTTACTAATGAAAAAACACACTCCAAATCCCCCCGAATCCCCCATGGATTCAGGTTCCTTCGACGCCAACAACCCCCGCTTACGCAACCCCCGTCACCCCGATCCCATCAGCCATCTCTTCACCATCCTCCCCGATATCGATACGCCCACGCTGCTCTGCCACGCTTGCGAAACTCTCGCTTCACTCAACGTCCTGACCACCGATCTGGCCGCAGAACTTCAAGGTTCACCGCGCAGCCTCGCCTTGTCGATTCAGCAGTTGGCTGTGCTCGGCGAGTTGCTGGTCAACCGTGCGCTGGACAATCTCGATCCACCGGCGGCGACGCAGCATTGAACAGGGAGGCTCAAACATGACGCGATACATTCCGCTTACCGGGATCGACTGCAAGATTCCCTCTTTGCTGATCGACCGCGAAGCACCGGTGGATGTGCTGCATGGCACGGCGGCTTATCGTTTGCGCTGTGTCACACAACTGATGGAGACGCTGGCGCTGGGGGATGGCAAGGGCCACGATGCTTTGCTGCTGCAGGATTTCGCCCGGGTGATGGCGATCCCGTTGCGTGACAGTTGCGACTTGATGGATGTCATCGGCTGGAAGTTGCAGGCACAGCTTTAAAGACAAAAGATCGCAGCCTGCGGCAGCTCCTGCATTGACCGAGTGAAAACCCGATCCTGTAGGAGCTGCCGCAGGCTGCGATCTTTTGATTTTCAGTCAGCGATAGCGCTGAGGATTTTGTGGGCGATCTTCACCCGCTCAGGAATCGGGAAGTTCTTGTTGGCCATGATCACGATGCCCACGTCCTTGCTTGGCACAAACGCCACGTAAGCCCCGAAGCCACCGGTCGAGCCAGTCTTGTTGATCAGCACGTCATCCGGTTGCGGGCGCGGCGGATTCAGCCACTGCACCTTGTGCGCCTCCATGGCCATTTCCGTCGAGTTACCCGCGAGCAAATGCTCGAGGCTGATCGGGTAGCGGTACATTTCCCAACCCAGGCCTTGGGTCATGTCGCCGACCGTGTAGTAGCCGGTGTGGGTGTTGGCGATGGTTTTTTGCAGAGAGGTTTCAAGCGTTTCAGGTTTCAGGTTGGCTTGCACGTAACGCAGCATGTCCGCCGCGCTGGTTTTCACGCCATAGGCCTGCGAGTCCAGCGCACCGGGCGTGACGCGCACAGGTTTGCCGCTCTTGTCGTAGCCCTGCGCATACAGGTTCATTTGCGCGGCCGGCACGCTGAGGTAGGTGTGTTGCAGGCCAAGTTTCGGCAGCAGGGTTTGTGTCATCGCCTGATCGAACGGCTCGCCGAGGCTCTTCGCCGCCAGATAACCGAACAACCCAAGGCTCGGATTTGAATACTGGCGATGGCTGCCGGCCGGATAGGTCGGTTTCCACTGCTGGAAATAGCCGAGCATCTTGTCAGACGAATCCGCGTCGTCCGGGAACTGCAGCGGCAAACCGCCGGCGCTGTAAGTGCCCAGTTGCAACACGCTGATAGTGTCGAAGGCGCTGCCTTTCAATTCAGGCCAGAGTTGGCTGGCCTTGGTCGACAGGTCCAGTTTGCCGGTGGCTTGCGCGTAACCGGCGAGGGTGGCAGTGAAGGTTTTGCTCACCGAACCGATTTCGAACAGGGTGTTTTCGCTGACTTTTTGCTCGGTGACTTTATTGGCGACGCCGTAGTTAAAGTAATGCGCCTTGCCATTGATGGTCAGCGCCACGGTCAGGCCGGGAACGTTTTGTTGTTGCATGACAGGCGCGACGGCAGCGCTGACCAGCGCCTGCAATTGTGTATCGGTTTGCGGTGCGGCCATACAGGTGGTTGCACCGAAGAAAAGTGTGAAAGCACTGTAGGAAAAGAGTTTGATTGGTTTGAATGAACGCATAAATGAACCACTCTCCATGAGTGTTGGTAGTGTTATCCCGCTACACTGCGGGCGTTTTGTTTGTTGGGTGGCCGATCAGCGCCGCCAATCTAGTCAGCGCGACGCCAATCGACAAACGACGAAAACTCGCATGAGCCATTAGAAAAATTTGGGGCTGGGCATGATTCGACCGCAATTGCCGCTCAACGCTCTGCGCGCCTTTGAAGCCTCCGCGCGTCATTTGAGCTTCACGCGCGCAGCAGTGGAGCTGTGCGTCACCCAGGCTGCCGTCAGCCATCAGGTCAAAAGCCTGGAAGCGCAACTCAACGTCACCCTGTTCAAACGCCTGCCCCGTGGGCTGATGCTGACCAGTGAAGGCGAAACCTTACTGCCCGTGCTGAGCACTTCGTTCGATCACATCGCGCAGATTCTCGAACGCCTCGCCGGTGGTCAGTATCGCGAAATGCTGACCGTCGGCGCGGTCGGCACCTTTGCCGTCGGGTGGCTGTTGCCGCGGCTGGTGGACTTCCGGGCGAAACATCCGCTCATAGATTTGCGGCTGTCGACCAACAACAACCGCGTGGATGTGGCAGCGGAAGGGTTGGATTACGCGATCCGTTTTGGCGCCGGGGCGTGGCATGGCATCGAGGCGACGTGTTTGCTTGAGGCGCCGCTGTCGGTGTTGTGTGTGCCGGAAATCGCTCGGCAATTGCATTCGCCGGGGGATTTGTTGCAGCAGACGTTGCTGCGTTCGTATCGCACCGATGAATGGCCGGAGTGGTTTCAGGCTGCCGGGTTGGCGACCCAAGCGGCACCGCCGCAAAGCATCGTTTTCGACTCGTCGCTGGCGATGATGGAGGCGGCGTTACAGGGCGGTGGGGTGGCGTTGGCACCGCCGCTGATGTTCGCCCGGCAACTGGCGGCGGAGGCGATTTGTCAGCCGTTTGCGATCGAGATTACGACGGGGAGTTACTGGTTGACGCGGTTGCAGTCACGCCCGGAAACGGCGGCGATGCTCGCTTTCAAAAACTGGCTGCTGCAAATCTCTGCCTGACTCACATCATCCCCTGTGGGAGCTGGCTTGCCAGCGATGGGGCCGGCATGGCGAGCATCTATGCAGGCAGACCCACCGAAATCGCTGGCAAGCCAGCTCCCACAGGATCATCTGTTGGAACAGATAAAGATGAGCCTGTGGGGGTATCGGGTTGGACTAATGATCAGCGCACCAGACACGGCCGCTTGTTATCGAACTTCCACCCCGGAATCAGAAACTGCATCGCCACGCTGTCATCCCGCGCGCCGAGACCCATGCCTTTATACAGTTCATGAGCCTTGGCCACTTGGTCCATGTCCAGTTCCACGCCCAGTCCGGGCTTTTTCGGCACCTGCACCAGACCATCGACAATTTGCAGCGGCGCCTTGGTCAAACGCTGGCCGTCCTGCCAGATCCAGTGGGTGTCGATGGCGGTGATCTCGCCCGGTGCCGCAGCGGCAACGTGGGTGAACATCGCCAGCGAGATATCGAAGTGGTTGTTGGAATGCGAACCCCAGGTCAGGCCCCACTCATGGCACATCTGCGCCACGCGCACCGAACCCTGCATCGTCCAGAAATGCGGGTCGGCCAGCGGGATGTCCACCGACTGCAACTGGATCGCGTGGCCCATCTCACGCCAGTCAGTGGCGATCATGTTGGTGGCGGTTTTCAGCCCGGTGGCACGGCGGAACTCAGCCATCACTTCGCGACCGGAATAACCGTTCTCCGCACCGCACGGGTCTTCGGCGTAGGCGAGCACCTGATGCTGATCGCGGCACAAACGAATGGCTTCTTTCAGTGACCACGCGCCATTCGGATCGAGGGTGATGCGCGCATCGGGAAAGCGTTCAGCCAGCGCCGTGACCGCTTCGATTTCCGCATCGCCGCTGAGCACGCCGCCCTTGAGTTTGAAGTCCTTGAAGCCGTACTTCGCATGGGCCGCTTCGGCGAGGCGCACCACGGCTTCGGCAGTCATGGCCTTCTCGTGACGCACGCGGAACCAGTCGTTGTCGGCGTCCGGTTCGCTGCGGTAGGCGAGGTCGGTTTCGCGCTGGTCGCCAACGTAAAACAGATAACCGAGCATCTTCACTTCGTCACGTTGCTGACCTTCACCAAGCAGCGCCGCGACCGGCACATCCAGATGCTGACCGAGCAGATCGAGCAGCGCGGCTTCGAGGCCGGTGACCGCGTGGATGGTGATGCGCAGGTCAAACGTCTGCAGGCCACGGCCGCCGGCATCGCGGTCAGCGAAGGTCTGGCGCACTTGATTGAGGATCTTCTGCCAGGTGCCGATCGGGCTGCCGATTACCAGGCTGCGCGCATCTTCCAACGTCTGGCGAATACGCTCGCCACCGGGCACTTCACCAACGCCGGTGTGGCCGGCGTTGTCCTTGAGAATGACGATGTTGCGGGTGAAAAACGGCCCGTGGGCGCCGCTCAGATTGAGCAGCATGCCGTCGTGGCCGGCCACCGGGATGACTTGCATGTCGGTGATGATCGGGGCTTTGGCGGTGTCGTGTGCAGTCATGGCTTTTATCCTTCTTATTCGCAATCTTTAAAAATGGACGTCAGGCGTGTTTCGGCGCGGTCTCGACCACGGCGATGTCGGCAGCAGGTTTTGGCGTGGTGCGTGCGAAGAAGACAATGATCGCGGCAATGATCGAGGTCGCGGCCAGGCCATAGAGGCCGCCCTGAATCGACCCGGTGTGTTCTTCGAGCAGGCCGAACGTGGTCGGCGCGACGAAGCCGCCAAGGTTGCCGACCGAGTTGATCAACGCGATCACCGCCGCCGCGATGCGGGCATCCAGATACGCCTGCGGGATCGGCCAGAACAGCGACGAAGCGGATTTGAAACCCAGCGCCGCAAAACAGATCGCAACGAAAGCGAAGATCGGCCCGCCGGTGGTGGACATGAACATCCCCGCAGCGGCTATCAACAGGGCGGTGGCGACCCACGCCTGCTGGTGTTTCCACTTGGCCGAGAACGAGGCGAAAGCGTACATGCCGATGATCGACAACAACCACGGAATCGAGTTGAACAGGCCGACCTGGAAGTCGCTCATCTCGCCCATTTTCTTGATGATGCTCGGCAGCCAGAACGTCGCGGCGTAAATGGTCAGTTGAATGAAGAAGTAGATCAGGCAGAACAGAATGATCTGGCGGTCCTTGAGCAGCTTGCCCATCGATGGCCGGATTGGCGTCGCGGCCTCGCGGGCCTTCTGTTCAGCGTCGATGGCGTTGACCAGTGCATCCTGTTCGGCACGGGTCAGCCATTTCGCGTCGTGGGGTTTGGCGTCGAGCCAGAACCAGACGAACACGCACAGGCCCACCGAGAACATCCCTTCAATGAAGTACATCCACTGCCAGCCGTGCATGCCCAACCCGTTGATCTGCAGGAGCAGACCGGACAACGGGCCCGATATCAACGAGGCCACGGCGGAGCCGCTGAGGAAGATCGCAATCGCCTTGCCGCGTTCGGCGCCGGGCAGCCAACGGGTGAAGTAGTAGATCACCCCGGGAAAGAACCCGGCCTCGGCCACGCCGAGCAAAAAGCGCAATACGTAGAAGTGGGTTTCGTTCTGGATGAACGCCATACCGGCGGCAACCAGGCCCCAAGTGAACATGATGCGGGTCAGCCAGATGCGTGCGCCGACTTTCTGCAGCAGCATGTTCGACGGGACTTCGAACAGCGCGTAACCGATGAAGAACAGCCCGGCGCCGAAGCCGTAAGCGGCGGCACCAATACCGAGGTCATGTTCCATATGAGTGCGGACGAAACCGATGTTCACCCGGTCAATGTAATTGACGATGAACATGATCACGAAGAGCGGCAGGACGTGGCGTTTCACTTTCGAGATGGCCGACGCGAGTGTCGAATCGACGCCCTCGTTCATCCCGGAGACGGAGGTTTTCACTTGGTTTTCTCCCACTGATTATTTTTATGCGGGGTAGGGCGGGTGCTGCGTTGTTGATAGACATCATACAACTGAGAATTTTTGTCCTACAAGTGGGGTTGGCCGATTATTTTTTCCTGAGATGCCGGTTTCTTATGCGTTTTTACGCTTGAGCTCAATGTTTGCTGGGTGTTTTAGGTCGTTGATCGTCGCGTCACCCCCATGGAAATATGGCTTTAATCGTCAGGGATGCCTGAAAGTATTTCGATCTAATTGAGTGTTGTCATACAAGTTGAACCGCTAAATTAAGTTGGGTCATCCTCGCAGGATGCTACGATCCACAAGCCCCGATCACCGGAACCGACCATGCAAGAAGACCTCGACGCCCCCGCTCGCAAACGTGCGCACAACCTCGCTCATGACCTGGTGGAGAAGCTCACGCAAAGCATCCTGCTCGGTCAGCTGACGCCCGGCGACAAGCTGCCGTCGGAGAACTCCATCGTTCAGGAACACGGTGTCAGCCGCACGGTGGTGCGCGAGGCGATTTCCAAATTGCAGGCTTCCGGGCTGGTGGAGACGCGCCACGGTATCGGCACGTTTGTTATCGAGCGTGTTGCGGAGCAGGGCTTGCGTTTGAATGTCGACACGGCGCTGGGTGTGCGCAGCATTCTCGAGCTGCGTCTGGGCCTGGAAACGCAAGCGGCGGCGCTGGCGGCGCAACGGCGTACCGAGCAGCAACTGCTGCAAATGCGTCAGGCGCTGGATGACTATCAACGTCTGCTGGACAACAACGACAGTTGCGTCGAGGCAGATCGGCGCTTTCATCTGCTGATCGCCGAAGCCACCGGCAACGTCTGCTTCAGCGAGATCATGCAGCACCTGGGCAGTGCGATGATTCCGCGTCATCGGCTCAATGCCGCCGAGCGCGGTGCGGCGGATCTGAGCAAGCTTGGCCAACTGGCGCATCTGGAGCATGAGGCGATCCTGAATGCGATCAAGCGTCAGGATGCGGACGCCGCGCGCGCAGCGATGTGGCTGCACCTGACCAACAGCCGGGATCGCTTTTCCGCGCGGGGCTGATGGCCGTTGGTCTGTTCGATAGCACGCCGCCAACCGGCCTGATTCCAAGTTGTACGGCCCGGGTTTTCCGGACCTCCTTCGTGAGGTGTGTCATGGCGAATGATTTGCTGTTTCAGGGTGGTGTGCTGCCCACCGATCCCAACCGGCCGATGCCCGGCACTGATGAACCGACATTGTCCGATCATGATTCTCCGATGGGAATGCCTCCAGGGCGCGATCCGTTGAGCGATGCTGATCGGCCCGAAGACTGGAAGGATCCGACGGCGGACGATGAGGATGTGCCGCCGGCGGATGAGCCGACGCCGTTGTCGGATGATCGGCGCTGATCAGCGATTGCCTTGATTAATATGGTGGCTGTGCTGGCCTCATCGCTGGCAAGCCAGCTCCCACAGGTTCTGCGGATGTACCTGAAAATCATGTTCACCATAGAACCCTGTGGGAGCTGGCTTGCCAGCGATGACGGCATTTGCTTCAACAACAATCGTTGATCAGATCGCCGCCCGAACACTCCCAACCCGCCGCTCCAGATTCAACGCCAACACACTGATCAACACCACCACCGAGCCCATCAGCACCATCAGCGTCGGCCGCTCCGCCAGCCCGACCGAAGCAATCGCCATCGCCGTCGGCGGGATCAGATACAAAGTCATTGTCGCCCGGCTCAAATCCACATGCTTGAGCACAAACCCCCACGCCAGGTAGGCCAGCGCACTGGGAAACACGCCCAATGCCAACACCGCCCACTGCACCCGCAGCGGCGCATTCATCACGGCGTGCGCCAGTCCCGGCCAATAAATCAGCAGCAACACAGTCCCCGACCACACCGCGTAACACGCCAGACTGAAACCGTCGTAACGCCGCGCATGATGTTTTTGCAGGGCGAAGTAAATGCTCCATGAAATGGCTGCCAGCAAGATCAGCAAGCCATGGACATCGATAGCCCCCAAACCCTTATCGCCGCTGACCACGATCACCACGCCGACAAACCCAAGCAACACACAACCCCAACGCCAGACACTGACCTGATCCTTGAACACAAACCGCGCCAGCAGCGTGCTGAACAAAGGACTCGATTGCGCCAACACACTGGAAGCCCCGGCACTGACGCTTTGCTGGCCAATGTTCAACGCGACGTGATGCAGGCTGACGGCGAAGAAACCCAAGGCAAACAACAGCGGCACGTCGCGCCAATACGGCAGGCGAATGCCTTTGAACGCGGCGATCAACGCCATGAACACCGACGCCAAGAGAAACCGCAGCAACGCCAGATGCCCGGGATCGTAGGCTTGCAATCCGATGTGGATACCGGTCGGCGAATACGCCCAGCAAGCAACGACGAAGGCCATCGCCAAGAGAATTTTCAGTGGGCAAGGGTGCGGCATGATCAGGCGCTCGGTGGTGTCGATGCGCCGAGTATCCGGGCCGCCAATCATTCGCCACAACTGACTTATACTGCGTCAAATGTTCACTCTGAGTGATGAGTATGGAGCTGGCGCAAATCCGTATGTTCAAGACCGTAGCCGAAGTCGGCAGCATCGCCCGGGCGGCGGAAAAGCTGTTCTGCGTGCCGTCGAACATCACCGCGCGGATCAAGGCGCTGGAGGCGGAACTGGGCGTCGCGTTGTTTCTGCGTGAGGGGCGCGGGTTGCGCATCAGCCCCGCGGGACAGACGTTTCTCGCCTATGCGGAAAAGATTCTGGCACTGACCGCCGAAGCGAAACGTGCAGTGGATCCTTCTTCCGAGCCGTCCGGGCCGCTGCGCATCGGTGCCATTGAATCGTCGGCGACCGGGCGTTTGCCGCGCTTGCTGGCGAAGTTTCACCAGCGTTATCCGCAGGTCGCGCTGGAACTCACCACGGGCACTTGGGGGCAGTTGCTCGACGATACCGTCAGCCATCGCCTCGATGGCGCGATTGTCGCGGTAGATGTCGAACGTTCGCAGCTCAAGCGCACGCCGATGTATCGCGAAGAGTTGTTGTTGATCGCGTCGACATCGTTCGGGCCCATACGGAGCATCGATGATCTCCAGAAGAAAACCGTGTTCATGTGGCCGCAGGGCTGCCCGTATCGGGCGGCGCTGGAGCATTGGTTGTTGCGTCAGGGCCAGGCGCTGCCGATTGTCAGTCTGGCCAGTTATGGCGCGATTGTCGGGTGTGTGAGTGCCGGGGCGGGGGTGGCGTTGGTGCCCAAGGGCGTGTTTGAGCAGTACGCGAAAGGGGCTGGGTGTGTGGGGTATGAGTTTGCGGAGCTGACAGCTATCGACAATTTGTTTTACTGGCATGAAAACGCCGGGGTGCACCCGGCGCGGGAGGCGTTTGTGGCGATGTTGCGGGAGGAGTTTGTTGCGTAGGAAAAGCTTACCCTCATCGGAACGCCGCCCGCCCAGCCCTCTCCCGGAGGGAGAGGGGGCCGACCGAGGTGTCATGCGCTATACGCCGACCTGAACAATCGAGTCGATTATGGATTCACTGCCATGCTTTCAGGTCGGTGGATCTCTCCAATATCCCCCAATCAGTCCCCTCTCCCTCTGGGAGAGGGCTAGGCGGGCGGCGTTCCGATGAGGGGCTTTTCAGACACTACCGATATCCCGCATCAACAACCCAAACCGCAAACCCACCCCCTCCGGAATCGGCACATAAACCGTATGCCCATCCCCCGGCGCTACGTCGATCGCCTCACCCTTAACACTCTGCAACTCACGCAGATCAAAATGAAAATTACCCGTGGGCGTCATCAATTCCAGAAGATCACCAAGACCAAAACGGTTCTTCACCTTGACCTCGGCCAGCCGCCCACGCCGCTCACCAGTCAGCTCGCCAACAAACTGCTGACGCTCCGACACCGAGCTGCCGTGCTGATAATTCTGATACTCGTCATGCACATGCCGGCGCAGAAATCCTTCGGTATAGCCACGCTGCGCCAGTGACTCCAGATCGGTCATCAGGCTGCGATCAAACTCACGCCCGGCCACCGCATCATCAATCGCCCGCCGATACACCTGCGTAGTCCGGGCGCAGTAAAAGTGCGATTTGGTCCGGCCTTCGATCTTCAGGGAATGCACGCCCATGCGCGTCAGGCGCTCGACGTGCTGCACCGCGCGCAGGTCCTTGGCGTTCATGATGTAGGTGCCGTGTTCGTCCTCGAAGGCGGGCATCAATTCGTCGGGACGGTTGGCTTCCTGTAACAGGAACACCTGATCGGTGGGCGCGCCGAGGCCCAGGGTCGGCTCGGGCTGACAGGTCTGGACGATTTCGCCGATCTGGTTTTCCGTGGCCTCTTGCGCCGAGTATTTCCAGCGACAGGCGTTGGTGCAGGTGCCTTGATTGGCATCGCGCTTGTTCATGTAACCCGACAGCAGGCAGCGCCCGGAATAGGCCATGCACAGAGCGCCGTGGACAAACACTTCCAGCTCCATGCCCGGCACCTGTTCGCGGATCTCGCCGATTTCCTCCAGCGACAATTCCCGCGACAGGATGATCCGGCTCAAACCCTGTTGCTGCCAGAATTCGACACTCGCCCAGTTCACCGTGTTGGCCTGCACCGAGAGGTGGATCGGCATCTGCGGGAAATGCCGGCGCACCAGCATGATCAGCCCCGGGTCAGACATGATCAGCGCATCCGGCGCCATCTCGATGACCGGCGCCAGATCCTTGAGGAAGGTCTTCAGTTTGGCGTTGTGCGGGGCGATGTTGACCACCACGTAAAAGCGCTTGCCCTGTGCCTGGGCTTCACGAATGCCCAGCGCCAGGTTGGCGTGATCGAACTCGTTGTTGCGCACTCGCAGGCTGTATCGCGGCTGACCGGCGTAGACCGCATCGGCACCGTAGGCGAAGGCGTAGCGCATGTTTTTCAGGGTGCCGGCGGGGGCGAGCAGTTCGGGGGCGGTGAGGGTAGGCGTCATGGCGGGGTCGGTCGCAAAAGCGCGGCAGGGTAGAGCGGATGCGAGCGGAGTGCATTGATCTGGATCCACGTTTCGGCTGTTTCTGTTTGTGCAGAAACGGCACAGATCATGTGCCGGTTTCACTGTGTTCGACACACAGGCGCCTGCTTAAGCTCTGTTCATCACTCAACTGAACAGAGGTATTTCCATGCAGCGTTTCACCCGGCGCTTCCTCAGCGCCTGTGCATTTTCCGGTGTGTTGGCCAGTACCGGCGCATTGGCTGACAACCACCCGACCCTCCGTGCAATGTCAGGCGTCACGCCAGTCAGCCAGTTGCTGGCCGGCAAATCCGCGTTGCTGGTGATCGATTTCCAGAACGAATACTTCACCGGCAAGATGCCAATCCCGGACGGTGCTGTCGCACTGGCAAAAACCCGTGAGTTGATCACCTTCGCCGACTCCCACAAGATCCCCGTGTACCACGTTCAGCACGTGGCCCCGGCCGGCTCGCCGGTGTTTGCCATTGATGGCGAAACCGTGAAATTTCACCCGGACATGCAGCCACGCGCCAAGGATGTGGTGCTGCAAAAAAACACGGTCAGCGTGTTCGGCAGCACCGATCTGAACCAACGGCTGAAGCAGTCGGGCATCGAAACGGTGATTGTTGCCGGCCTGATGACCCACGCCTGTGTCGCTGGGGCTGCGCGCGATGCCGCGCCACTCGGTTACAGCATGATCGTCGCTTCGGATGCCTCGGCGACCCGTGCGATCACCCGCGCCAATGGCACATCCATCGACAAGGATGCCTTGCACAAAGCCGCACTGGCGGAAGTCGAGGACACCTTCGGCGATGTGCTGACCACTGATGAAATCATCAAGTTACCGGTTCGCTGACCGGCTCGCGCTGATCCGCAACTATGCTCCATGAATAAAGATGGCACTCGTGCAGGCCCCGGTTGACTAAGCATCGGGGCGTGCATGACGCCTGACTGACATGGATCGGACATGAACGAAAAAAGCCTTCAATTCAAATCTCTCACCGTGCTGCTGTTGCTGGTCACGGTGGCGTTTATCTGGATCCTCTTGCCGTTCTACGGTGCGGTGTTCTGGGCGGTGATTCTCGGCATTGTGTTTGCGCCGATGCAACGCCGGCTGCAGGCGAAATTCGGCTGGCAGCGCAACCTGACGTCCCTGTGTACCTTGTCGGTCTGCCTGGTGATCGCGATTCTGCCGGTGATCATTCTCAGTGTGTTGCTGGTGCAGGAAGGCGCAGCGGTCTACAAGAACATCGAAAGCGGCGAACTGGACATCGCCGCGTATCTGGCGCAGTTCAAGCACAGCTTGCCGCCATACTTTCAGCACCTGCTCGACCGCTTCGGCATGGGCGAACTGAATGGCCTGCGCGAGAAAATCGTCAAATCGGCGATGCAGGGCAGCCAGGTGCTGGCCAGCCAGGCGTTCAGTTTTGGCCAGGGCACGTTCGAGTTCGTGGTGAGTTTTTTCATCATGCTGTATCTGCTGTTTTTCTTTCTACGTGACGGCGCCGAACTGGCGCGCAAGGTACGCACCGCTGTGCCACTGGAAGAAACTCACAAGCGTCGTCTGCAACTGAAATTCAATCGGGTGGTGCGGGCGACGGTGAAGGGCAATCTGGTGGTCGCGGTGACTCAAGGCGCACTGGGCGGGGCGATTTTCTGGTTTCTCGACATCCCCAGCGCTTTGCTGTGGGCGGTGTTGATGGCGTTTCTGTCATTGCTGCCAGCGGTCGGCGCGGGAATTGTCTGGGCGCCGGTGGCGGTGTATTTCCTGCTCAGCGGGATGATCTGGCAGGGTGTGGTGCTGGGCTTGTTCGGGGTGTTCGTGATCGGGTTGGTGGACAACGTGCTGCGGCCGATTCTGGTGGGCAAGGACACCAAAATGCCCGATTACATGATTCTGATCTCGACCCTGGGTGGTCTGGCGGTGTTTGGTCTCAACGGCTTCGTGATCGGGCCGCTGATCGCGGCGTTGTTCATGTCGAGCTGGGCGCTTTTCGCCGAGACCAAGCCCAAGGTGCAACTGCCTTAAGCGTGAAACGGCGCGCTGACGATCTTCTGCGACAGTGCCTGCGCCGCAGGCAGCGAAGTGAGCGGGCCGCTGATCGCTTCGCCGTCGCGCATCAGATACCAGCAGGCGAGCAGGCCCGATGCTCTGAGCGAGGCGGGAACGGCGCTGCCGATAACGGACATGATTTGAACCTGAGCCATGACGAGTACCTCCATCTATCAATGGAGCTACCTTAGAGATTCGGCGCTTCGACGGACAATCAACGCTTTCGATAGTGGTCATTGATGCCGTTGAGGCTTCAGTCGACCACTTGATCAAGCATGTGCATGACTTCGCGCTCGTTGAGCAAACCTTTATGCACGAGGTTTTCCGCCAGCAGCGAAAGAAACTTGGCGCAGCGATGGCCTTCCAGGTGCTTGAGTTCGGTCAGCGCGCTGTACACCTTGCTGGAGGTGCACAGGCCGACGATGCGGTGCGGGTTTTGTGTTGGCATACAGTCGTCCTTGTTGTTATCAACCTGTTGTTTACGGACGGATTCAGATTGCGGTTCCGTCATGACAAATAAATGACCGTTTTATGGAAAAGTACATAACGGTCAATCAATCATGCCGACTTTAGCTGGTGAAACTGTCCTCACAGCGACCTTGGCGAGATTTTTTCAGACGCTGGCCGACCAACGGTCATAAAAAAGCCCCGCTATAAAAGCGGGGCTTTTTGTTTCGGTTACCAGCGTGGACCGCCGTAGTAGTGCGGGCGACCGTAGTAGCCACGCGGCGGACCGTAATACACCGGAGCCGGTTGCACGTAGACCGGTTGCTGCACATACACCGGCGCTGGCTGGTAGTAGACCGGTGGCGGTGGCTGCTGCACGTAAACCGGTGGCGGCGGGGCGGCATACACCGGCGCTTGTTGCACATACACCGGGCGATCCTGATTGATAAGCGCCGAGCCGATGATGGCCGAGCCGACGATCGCGCCAAACACCGCTGGGCCTTGCCAGTAGTTGCCGCCATGGGCTTCTGCTTGCCCTGCGACAGCAAATGCACCAATCAGCAGGGCCACGATAGGGAGTTTACGAATCATGATAATTCCTCGGTTCTTCGACCCGGCGGCAGGGCCTGCACCAGGCCCACAGTTGTCGCGGGGATACTTCTAAGACAGCGAAATTCTGAAAATCAGCACAGCCGCTGGGTAAATTTTGTGTAAGGTCTGTACCGGCTTCTTTACCGGGCCGGGTAATGGCCGCGGAATACGTTTAAAACAGGCCTCTATGATCGTTCAGAAGCCGATGGGCTGGCTAATCCCGTTTATCCGAAAGTGCGTTTGAAGGAGAAGTTTCATGCAGATGAACCCGAACAAAGACACCCAATTGTGCATGTCCCTGTCGGGCCGCCCGGGGAATTTCGGTCTGCGTTTTCATAACCATTTGTATGAGCAGTTGGGCCTGAACTTCTACTACAAGGCGTTCAGCAGCCAGGACCTGACCGGCGCAGTCGGCGGCATTCGCGCCTTGGGTATCCGTGGTTGCGGCGTGTCGATGCCGTTCAAGGAAGCGTGCATTGCGCTGGTCGATGAGCTGGATGCGTCGGCGGCAGCGATCCAGTCGATTAACACCATCGTCAACACCAACGGCCATCTCAAGGCTTACAACACCGATTACATTGCCATCGAGCAGTTGCTGAAAACCCACGCGGTGCCCAAGGATTCGACCTTCGCTCTGCGTGGCAGCGGCGGGATGGCCAAAGCGGTGGCCAGTGCCTTGCGTGATGGCGGTTACAAAAACGGTTTGATTGTCGCCCGCAACGAGCGCGCCGGGCGTGCATTGGCGGATTCACTGGGTTATCGCTGGCAGGCGGAACTGGAGGATGAGCGCCCGCAGATGCTGATCAATGTAACGCCAGTGGGCATGGACGGCGGGCCGGAGGCGGGGCAGTTGGCGTTTGAGCCTCAAGTTATTGCTGCGGCTGAGACGGTATTTGATGTGGTCGCGATTCCGTCGGAGACGCCGCTGATCGTGCGCGGCCGGGCCGAGGGTAAAAAGGTCATTACCGGGCTTGAGGTAATTGCGATTCAGGCGCTGGAGCAGTTTGTCCTGTACACCGGCGTGCGCCCGACTGAAGAGCAGTTTGCGGCGGCGGTGGCGTTTGCCCGAAGCTGATGCTCAGGTTTGTGTGGTAAATGAGCCGGCCCCATCGCTGGCAAGCCAGCTCCCACAGGTATTGCGGCGGAGCACAAATATGTGAGCAGCCCCAGGCCCTGTGGGAGCTGGCTTGCCAGCGATGAATTCACCTCGGTTTATCCTGCTGCCTATACTGCCTCCCCAGCAAGCACAGACTTGCTCCCAATAAAAACCGTGACCGAGGCCACCATGCACCCGCCCATCCTCAACCTGCATCAGGTCGAACTCGAATCCCTGCCCGAAGCCCTGGCCCCGGAAGGCGAAACCGCCGGGCGCTATCAGCAGCGCATGGCCCGTGTCGGTCAGCAACTCGGCGCGCAGAAACTCGGCTATCGCCTGTACGCCTTGCCGCCGGGCATGCGCGGCAGCCCGTTTCACAGCCATCGGGTCAATGAGGAGATGTTCTACGTGGTGGCCGGGGAGGGCGAGGTGCGTCTTGGCGCCGAGCGCTTTCCGATCCGCGAAGGTGACGTGATCGCTTGCCCGCCGGGTGGGCCGGAGAAGGCGCATCAGATCATCAATACCAGCTCGGGCGAATTGCGATATCTGGCCGTGAGTACTCAACAGCAGCCGGAAATTTGTGAGTACCCGGATTCGAACAAATATGCGGTGATGGATGATTTTCAGGTGGATGCCGAGGGCAATGCCTCAGGTTTTGTGGCTGTGGCACGGCAGGCGGATGGTGTGGATTACTGGGATGGCGAGTAACACCAGGATCTGAAACCTGATAAATAACCCTTGTGGGAGCGAGCCTGCTCGCGAATGCGGTGTGTCATTCAAAAATGATCTGGCTGACACAACCTCTTCGCGAGCAGGCTCGCTCCCACAATAAAACGGGGGTGATTATTCGAGGCGGGCCAGGCGTTCTTCCAACGCGGCAATCCGCGCTTCGAGCTCTTCGATACGCTCAACCGAAACGCCACTGCTGGCACCGCGATCCGACGGATTCTGCCGCGCCGCCATGATCACCTCGATATCCGCCGGATCCCCCAGCGCATGGGTGTAACGATCTTCACGCTGCCCGGCCTGACGTGGTATCAACACGGCCAAACCCCGCGCAATCAAGCGCTCAAGCTGATGCACCACCTGCTCGGTGTCTTCAAATTCATGCATGCGCCCGCTGCGGGTCAGCAGTTCATTGACGGTTTGCGGGCCGCGCAGAAACATCAATCCGCTGAGAATCACTTGCGCCGGTACCAGTTCCAGCGCCTTGTCGACCTTGTGCTCCCAGCGGTCGGCGCGACTGCCCATCACCAGTTTGGCGAAACCGCGACCTTCCAGCGCCCGCAAACTCTGGCCGACCTGACCCTGGGTCAGGTTCATCACCGGTTCGCGGCTGGTTTTCTGATTGCATGCCGTGACCAACGCATTGAGCGTCAGCGGATAGGTTTCCGGGCTGGTCGCCTGTTTCTCGATCAACGAGCCGAGGATGCGGATTTCCGTGGCGTTGAGCCGTGGCTCGTCGAAGGTGGATTCTGGTTCTGTGGTCATCGCGCGTTCCCTCTGCAGTCGAAGGCGCCTAGCCTAATCCTTGCCAAACAAAAGGCAAGCCGTGTGGTCATCAAGCATGGCTATAATCGCCTCCTTGTTCTACCCAGCCACCACACGAGACTGCCATGACCATTTCCCTGTACGCCGCATCCGTCCCGGTTTTTCAACAAATGCTCAACGCTTTGAGCGATGTGCTGAAAAAGGCTGAAGCCCACGCCACCGAGAAAAACATCGACCCGAACGCATTCCTGCAGGCCCGTCTGTACCCGGACATGTTCCCGCTGACCCGTCAGGTGCAGATCGCCGTCGACTTCGCCAAAGGCGTTTCCTCGCGTCTGGCTGAGGTCGAAGTGCCGAAGTACGACGATACCGAAACCACCTTCGCCGAGTTGCAAGCCCTGATTGCCAAGGTGCTGGCCTACATCGGCGAGATCAAGCCGGAGCAGATCGATGGCAAGGAAGGCATCGAAATCGTCACCCGTCCGGGCACGCCGAAAGAGAAGCGCTTCAGCGGTCAGGCTTACCTGCTGACCTACGGTCTGCCGCAGTTCTTCTTCCACGTCACCACCACTTATGCGCTGCTGCGTCATAACGGGGTTGAAGTGGGCAAGCGTGATTACATGGGCGCGTTCTGAGTTTTAAGAGCCCCTCATCGGAACGCCGCCCGCCTAGCCCTCTCCCAAAGGGAGAGGGGACTGATCGCGTTGTTTGTTCGGGATACGCCGACCTGATTTATCGAGTCGAACTCAAGACTTGAAGGCGACGAAGATCGGCCCCCTTTCCCCCTCGCCCCCCTTGGGGGGAGAGGGTTGGGGTGAGGGGGGAAAAGATCTCAGCCACAAAAAAGCCCGCCAAGGTTCACACCATGGCGGGCTTTTCATTGCAGCGATGATTACGCAGTGCGCTGGGCTTTCACTTCTTCACCCAAACACGCCGCTGCGGTAAACAACACGTCAGTCGACGAGTTCAGCGCGGTCTCTGCCGAATCCTGCAACACCCCAATGATGAAACCGACCGCCACCACCTGCATGGCGATTTCACTCGGAATGCCAAACAGACTGCACGCCAACGGAATCAACAACAGCGAGCCGCCCGCCACACCCGAAGCACCACAGGCACAGATCGCCGCCACCACACTCAGCAGAATCGCAGTCGGAATGTCCACGGCGATGCCCAGCGTGTGCACCGCAGCCAGAGTCAACACAGTAATGGTGATCGCCGCACCGGCCATGTTGATGGTCGCGCCCAGCGGAATCGACACCGAATAGGTGTCTTCATGCAGCCCCAGACGTTTGCTCAATTCCAGATTGACCGGAATGTTCGCCGCCGAGCTGCGGGTGAAAAATGCAGTGATACCGCTTTCACGCAGGCACTTGAGGGTCAGCGGGTACGGGTTGCGACGCAATTTCCAGAACACGATCAGCGGGTTCATCACCAGCGCCACGAACAGCATGCAGCCGAGCAGCACCGCCAGCAGGTGCGCATAACCGATCAGCGCACCGAAGCCGGAGGTGGCGAGAGTCGAAGCGACCAGACCGAAAATACCCAGCGGGGCGAAGCGAATCACGACACGCACGATCAAGGTCACGCCATTGGATAGATCACCCAGCACTTCGCGGGTGGTGTCGCCGGCATGGCGAATCGCGACGCCCATGCCGATTGCCCAAGCCAGAATACCGATGAAGTTGGCATTGATCAGCGCATTCACCGGGTTGTCCACGACGCTCAGCAACAGGCTCTGCAAAACTTCGGCGATGCCGCCCGGCGCGGTTACCGCGACGTTTTCGGTGGACAGCACCAGATGGGACGGGAACGCCATGCTGGCGATCACGGCCACCACTGCTGCGGCGAAGGTGCCCAGCAGATAGAGGAACAGAATCGGGCGGATGTGGGTTTCCTGGCCGTGCTTGTGGTTGGCAATCGAGGCCATCACGAGGACGAACACCAGAATCGGTGCGACGGCTTTCAACGCCGACACGAACACTTTGCCGATGAACGCGGTGTCTTTTGCCACTTGCGGGGCAAACATCGCCAAGGCAATACCGGCGATCAGGCCGATGAGGATCTGCGCGACCAGGCTCAGGTTTTTCAAGTGCTGCAATAGAGAAGGGGATGAAGCGGTCATAGCGGCATCTCTGATTTTTTATAGGTGCAAGGTTGCGTAAAGCGATGGCAAAACAGGGGGCAGACCACCGCCACGAACCGAAAGTGTTGACGCGACATCAACGCCAGTAAACTGGTCGTTGAACAGGTTGTACGTTTTTCAGGGCGCGGACTTTATCACAGCGTAGGCCTTATCCTTCAGGCATGTGACGATCTGCCACCGGATCAGTCAACCAGATAGACAGGTTTGTGCAAGTCAGCCCGGACACACTCTGTTAAGATTGCGCATCCTTATTTTCAAATTTCGCCAGCGGGCCTCCGGGTCAACGCTGGTGTCGTCGTTTTGCTGGAGTTGCGCATGCTGTTGCCCATTCTTCTGTTGTCCGCCGCCGGTTTCACGGTGCTGACCACGGAATTCGTCATTGTCGGCCTGTTGCCGGCGATTGCCCGAGACCTCGAAGTCACCATCCCGCAGGCCGGGTTGCTGGTGACTTTATTCGCTTTTACCGTGGCCATGTTCGGGCCTTTCCTGACCGCGTATTTCGCCCGCTTCGAGCGGCGCAAGCTGTTTATCAGCATCCTGATCATGTTTGGTCTGGCCAATACCGTGGCCGCGCTGGCGCCGAACATCTGGGTGATGGCGATTGCCCGGTTGATCCCGGCGCTCGGTCTGCCGGTGTTCTGGGCCTTGGCCAGTGAGACGGCCGTGGACATTGTCGGCCCGGATTTCGCCGGGCGTGCGATCGCCAAGATTGGCTTCGGTATTGTCTGCGCAACAGTGTTCGGCATCCCGGTCGGCACACTGATTTCCGACGCATTCGGCTGGCGCAGTGCCTTTGGCATCTTGGCGGTGATCGCCTTTGCCAAGGCGTTGCTGCTGTTTGTCTACTTGCCAAAAACCAGCCTGCACCAGCATCAGGTCAGCTTCCGCTCGCAGTTCAAGATCCTGCGCAGCCCGTTGATGATCGGGCATATCGTGCTGTCGATTCTGGTGTTCAGCGGCATGTTTACCGCTTACACGTATCTGGCCGACATTCTGGAGCGGCTCGCCGGGTTCAACGGCACCGTGGTCGGTTGGTGCCTGATGGCCTTCGGCGCGGTCGGGCTGATCGGCAACTCGCTGGGTGGTCGTGCAGTGGACCGTCATCCACTCGGGGCGTCGGTGTTGTTTTGCGCATTCATGATTGCCGGCATGGTCTCGCTGGTGCCGAACATTCATTCGCCGCTGGGGCTGGCAGTGGCGATGGGGATCTGGGGCATTACCCAGGCAGCGTTGTTCCTGGTCAGCCATGTACGCCTGATGAAAGCCGCGCCAGAAGCGCCGGCCTTTGCCGCTTCGTTGAACATCGCCGGGGCCAATCTCGGCATCGGTCTGGGCGCCATGGTCGGTGGTCGGGTCATCGACAGTGCGGGCCTGGGCTTCCTCGGCTTTGCCGCCGCCGGGTTCATTTTGCTCTCGGTGTTCCTCGCCATGGTGCTGATGACGCTCAAACCGCGCGAAATCTGCGCCGAGGCGTCATAACGCGGTAAACAGCTCGCGTCGGGCACCTTCGGTAATCGCAACGATGCCGGGGTGCTTGACCTTGCGCTCCACCGAAATGGCGTAGAACGACTCGGTCACCGCGTCGGTCTGGCCAATCAGTTCGACGCCGTACTGGCGCTTCACTTCATCGGCAATCACGCTCGGGCCGATAAATATCCCGCTGCCGGATTGGCCGAACGCCTGCATCAAGGCACTGTCATCAAACTCGCCGACGATTTGCGGCTGGATCTGCTGCTCGGCAAACCAGCGCTGCAAGCGGCTGCGCACCACGGTTTCCGCGCCGGGAATCAACAGCGGAGCACCGTGCAGGCTGCGTGGGAAATCCTGACCGTATCTGGCCGCCAGTTCAGCAGTGGCGAAGAAGCTGATCCCGCATTCGCCGAGCTTCTGGCTGTAGCCTTTGATGTCGAGGTGCGAGGGCATCGGGCTGTCGGAGATCACCAGATCGAGGCGCTGGATCGCCAGATCGGCGAGCAACCGTTCGAGTTTGTCTTCGCGGCAAGTGATGCGCAGCGGTTCGTTCAGCTCCATGGTCGGCGCGATCAGGCGATAGACGATGGATTTCGGCACTACGTCGGCGACGCCGACGCGGAACAGGATCTGTTGTTCATTGGGTTGTGCGCGCAGCATCAGTTCCAGTTCGCCGCCGAGCTGGAACATTTGCTCGGCGTAGGGCAGGGCTTGTCTTCCGGCCTCGGTCAATTCCAGTTGCCGGCCCACGCGTCTGAATAACTCGATGCCATACGTCTGTTCGAGCAGGGAAATCTGCCCGCTGATTGTGGGGTCAGGTTCAGTTGCTCGCAGGCGCGCACGATGCTGCCGGTCTTGGCTACGACCCAGAAGTAATGCAGTTGTCGGTAATTGAGCATGACGGTCTACACTTCGTGAAAACCGAAGTATAGCCGCTAAAAATACGAATTTTCCTGAAGTGTTTGTCTCCCTAGAATGCCCAGCCATCGACGACCGGTCTGTGACCCTGTCTGTTCATTCGAAGGAAACCTTATGAAATACACAATCCCAGCTTTGATGTTTACGTCTTTACTGCTTCTGGCCGGTTGCGATCAGGCCGAAAAAAGCGCCCAGCAACTGATGGGCAAGGCTGCCGAAAGCGCCAAGCAAGCGATTGACGACACGCATAAAGCCGCCGAACAAGCCCTGAGTGATGCCACCGGCGGCTTGATCGAGAAGAAAGAAACACCGGAAAAAGACGCGGAAAACTCCGAATCTTCCTCCAAGACCATCTAATTCGTCTTACACAGAGTCAGGACTGACCCATGGAATATCTGTTACAGCTCGCCGCCAGCCCCACCGCTTGGGTTGCTTTGGCCACATTGGTGGTGATGGAAATCGTGCTCGGCATCGATAACCTGATCTTTATCTCGATCCTGACCAACAAATTGCCCAAGCAGTACCAGCAGAAGGCGCGCCGCATCGGTATCGGCATGGCGTTGATCCTGCGTCTGGCGCTGTTGAGCACCATCGCGTTCATCGTGCAGTTGACTGCACCGGTGATCGAGATTCTGGGTCAGGCTTTCTCGTGGAAGGACATGATCCTGATTGCCGGTGGTCTGTTCCTGGTCTGGAAAGCCACGACCGAGATCCACCACAGCATGGACCCGGCGCCGGAAGATCCGAAGTCGGCGACCTCGACGGTTACGCTTGGTTTCGCTGCCGCTATTGGCCAGATCCTGATGCTCGACATGGTGTTCTCGATCGACAGCATCATTACCGCCGTCGGCATGACTGAACACTTGCCGATCATGATCATCGCGGTGGTGGTGTCGGTGCTGGTGATGCTGTTTGCCGCTGAGCCGCTGGCCAAGTTCATCAACGACAACCCGACGGTGGTGATGCTGGCCCTGGGCTTCCTGATCATGATCGGTATGACTTTGATCGCTGAAGGCTTCGGCGCCCATGTACCGAAAGGTTATGTGTATGCGGCGATGGCGTTCTCGGCTTCGATTGAAGTGCTGAACATGATGTCGCGTCGGGCGAAGCAAAAGAAGCTGGCTGAGCAGGCTTAATCGCCAAGAAGCCAAAAAGGCCGCTTGAACTGAGTTCAGGCGGCCTTTTTTCATTTCGGGTTTTCTATTCTCCGATAAGCCCAGCCCCTCACCCCAGCCCTCTCCCGAGGGAGAGGGAGCCGATCTGTGTAGTTTTCAAACCTGAGTTCGGCTCGTTATTGCAGGTCGGCGTAACTCGAGAAAACAACTCGATCAGTCCCCTCTCCCTCCGGGAGAGGGCTAGGCGGGCGGCGTTCCGATGAGGGGCTTTTAGCTTTTGACGTTAAGCCTCAGTGCGCAGTGGCATGGCGAGGACTTTGTTTCGGTGTTTTTTCGAGTACAGCAGGCTGAACCGAATGGTGATGATGGCGCCGCGAAACCCGCAGCACCCCCCACAACATGGCAGCGGCCACCGCCAGCCAGCTCGCAATCAACATCACAATCGTCATGGTCAGGCTCATCAGTGCCTCCTCTTCGCCCTGCATCGGGCGCCCACTTTTTCAATTCGCTCTGTTTCAGTGACAGTCTAGACAATGGGGTGTTTCAGGCTATTGACCAAAGGTCGGTGGTGACCAATCAGTTTGCTCTATGTAATCGACGTGTCTGCCGCTTAAGGCTATACCGCAGCCTGGCGCGGCCCTATGATCGCAGGCGTTGCCGGAACACGATGACCGGCGTCTGAACAGAGAGTGACGATGGTGCAGGTATTTTCTCGAATTCGTGTGGCGCTGCTGGTGGCGGGTTGCGCGGCCATGTTGGCCGGGTGTGCAGGCAGTGTCGCGCCTGAGGTCAAGCGTCTGCCGGAGCGGGTCGAACTCAGCGGCACGTTCTATCGCGGCGAAGCCAATCAGAGCGGCCCGCAAGTGCTGGCCAGCCTGTTGTCGCAGCAGGGCATCGTGATCACCCCGGGGCTGCTCGAGAAACCATTGCACCTGCCGGGTGCGGAAGACAAATTGCAGCAGAACCTGCAAAACCTCGCCCGCGAGTACGGCATGGTGGTTTATCCGCTGGACAGCAACCTTCCAGCGCTCTTGACCCAAGTGGCGGCGGGTTATCCGGTGATGGTGCGTTTCAGCGAAGGTTCGGCATTTTGGGCCGAGCCGCGTTACGCGATCCTGTCCGGCTACGATCGCAACAAACAGAAAGTGCTGCTGCGCGCTGGCATGAACCGCCGCGAATTGATGGGTTTCAGTTCCTTTGAGTCGGCGCTGGAAAAGTCCGGTGGCTGGGCCGTGCTGATTCAGAAACCGTCGCAGATCCCGGCAGCTGTCGACCGTCAGCGCTGGCTCAAAGCGGCCGATGAACTGGCTCAGGCCGGTCAGGAAAACGAAGCGGCGCAGGCGCGCAAGGCATTGGCCGCACACTGAGTTTTCCGTTCGTCATCTGCCGGGCACGACGGCGCCCGGCAAGCCTCCTATTTATACATCCCGTGTTTTGCGGGTGAATCAGGAGGCGATATGAAAGATTCCCCAGCAGCGAAAGGCCCGCATTCCTCCGAGCATTCCTCGGGCGATGATTTGGGGTTCGATCCGGACTCGCCCGATCTTGATGATCCGCAGGTCGATCCTGTCGGCCCCGCCAAGGCGCCTCTCGACGTCGAGCCCGGCGAGGATGCCAAGAAGCCGGCCAAGCCTTATGACCCGTTAGCCAATCTGAAACCTTGATGCGAGGTGCGTATGAGTACCGATTCAAGCTTCGATGACCAAAAACCTGACAGTGTGCCGACGACGCCAGAGCCGGAGATTGATCCGGTGCTGGACCCGGACAGCCCGCTGCGCGACCCGATGGCCCGGCCGGATGTGCTGACCCCCGAGCCCGCGCGGGATCCAAGTGCGGGGGATGGCATTCCTGATGATGATCAGATGCCGTTGCCCAATGACTGAGAGGCAGCAGATGAAAAAAAGCCCCGAGGATTCGGGGCTTTTTCTGGTGCGGTGGCTTACTTGGACGCTTCGACTACGCCGCTCTGGCGATTCTTGAGGTTTTTCTCGGCCTTGTACTGCTGAGCCACCGCCGGAACGCTGGCGCTGCGCCCGGTTTCTACCCAACTGCGAATACGGCTGGCATCGGCAAAGTGGGTGTACTTGCCGAACGCGTCGAGAATGACCAGCGCGACGGGACGGTTACCCATCCTGGTCACCAACACCAGGCAATGACCGGCGGGATTGGTGAAGCCGGTTTTGGTGATCTTGATGTCCCAGTCGGCTTTGTTGACCAAGTGATCGGTATTGCGGAAACCCAGGGTGTAGTTGGGTTTGCGGAAAGACACAGTCTTTTCCTTGGTGGTCGTGAGTTCGCTGAGGATCGGGTACTTGCTTGCCGCCACCAACAATTTGCTCAGGTCACGGGCGGTGGAGACGTTGCGCTCGGACAAGCCCGTCGGCTCAACGTAGTGGGTGTTGGTCATGCCCAGTGCCTTGGCCTTGGCGTTCATCGCCGCGATAAAGGCTGCATAACCGCCCGGGTAGTGGTGCGCGAGGCTGGCGGCCGCGCGGTTTTCCGAGGACATCAGAGCAATCAGCAGCATCTCGCGGCGTGGCAGTTCACTCTTGAGCTTGACTCGGGAGAACACGCCCTTCATTTCCGGCGTGTTGCTGATATCGACATTGATCCATTCGTCCATGTTTTGCCGGGCTTCAACCACTACCAAACCGGTCATCAACTTGCTGACAGAGGCGATCGGCACGATCACGTCAGGGTTGCTGGAATAGATGACTTTGTTGGTCTGCATATCCATGAGCAGGGCACTGCCGGAGGCGATCTTCAGGGTCGAAGCATCACGCGGGGCAGCGGTGGTTTCCGCAGCGTTGATCGTTGGCGTGATGAATGTGCCTGTAAAAGCAAAAAACAGGCTCAGAATCGAAAGACGAATTTTCACGCGGGCGAACTCATAAAGGTTGGATATTCCGTTAGTTTGTAACGGGTTATTTCTTAAAAGCGTCGCATTCTAGGAGTATGGCTGAAGATCTGTCGATGGTTGTTTGAACGACCTGAAAAACTCGTGAAAAGGCCTGTAAAAAGAGGGGTTTCCGGCGAACGGTTACAGTTTTTTCTCAGGCATGAAAAAACCCGCACGAGGCGGGTTTTTCTTATTGCTGAAAGTACCACTCAAACGTGCAGGGTTTCTGCCGCATAGAGGGTGTTTTCCAGCAGGCAGGCGCGGGTCATCGGACCGACGCCACCTGGTACCGGCGTGATCCAGCCAGCGCGGGGCAGGGCGGTTTCGTAGACAACGTCGCCGACCAGTTTGCCGTCGTCCTGACGGTTGATGCCGACGTCGATCACGATTGCGCCTTCCTTGATCCACTCACCTTTGACCAGGCCCGGCTTGCCGGCGGCCACCACCACCAGATCGGCACGGCCAACGTGGCCCGCCAGGTCTTTGGTGAAGCGGTGAGTCACGGTCACGGTGCAGCCTGCCAGCAGCAGTTCCATCGCCATCGGGCGACCGACGATGTTGGAAGCGCCGACGACCACTGCGTCCATGCCATAAAGGTCAGCGCCGGTGCTTTCCAGCAGCGTCATGATGCCTTTGGGGGTGCACGGACGCAGCAGTGGAATACGCTGGGCCAGACGGCCGACGTTATAAGGGTGGAAACCGTCGACGTCTTTGTCCGGACGAATGCGCTCCAGCAATTTGGAGGCGTCCAGGTGCTCGGGCAGCGGCAACTGAAGCAGGATGCCGTCGATTGCAGGGTCGTCGTTGAGGCGATCGATCAGATCGGTCAAAGCGTCTTGCGTGGTGTCGGAGGGCAGGTCGTAGGCTTGAGAGAGGAAGCCAACCTCTTCACAGTCTTTACGCTTGTGCGAGACATAAACCTGAGAGGCAGGATCGCTGCCGACCAGGATCACCGCGAGGCCGGGAGTGCGCAGGCCTTGCTGGCGACGCTCGGCAACTCGTTGGGCGATCTGCTGGCGCAGGCTGGCGGCGATCGATTTGCCGTCGATTAGTTGTGCAGTCATTGCGCGTGATTAACCATCGAGAGGGGAAAAAATGAGAACGCATTCTCGCATGTCGAGCGGTGAGGGCAAAGGCGCTTGGTCAGCAAATTCCTCTAACTCCTTTAATTAAATGAATTTTTTTCAAAAAGGATTTGACGACCTTCAGAGCGCTCTATACTATTCGTCGCACTTGTCGGGCACAGCCTAGCACTGGTTAAGAAGGTGAAGCGGAATCAAGGTTCTGCGACACTGGAAAGCACTTAGTTTGTAGTCCTTTAAGAGTACAGATTAATAAGGCGCCCGTAGCTCAGCTGGATAGAGCATCCGCCTTCTAAGCGGATGGTCGCAGGTTCGAGTCCTGCCGGGTGCGCCATTAGGCAGCTTTGGCACAAGTAACGCGATATGGTGGGCGTAGCTCAGTTGGTAGAGCACGGGATTGTGACTCCCGTTGTCGTGGGTTCGATCCCCATCGTCCACCCCATATTTCGAAAGGCGCCAGATGTAACAGTCTGGCGCCTTTGCTTTAAAGCTTCACCCGCGGATGTGGTGGAATTGGTAGACACACTGGATTTAGGTTCCAGCGCCGCGAGGCGTAAGAGTTCGAGTCTCTTCATCCGCACCAATTAAAGCTTCATTCATGTCTTCGGGCTGGTGAGGTTTCAACAAAGAAGTTGTTTGGCTTTTTTGTTACGCAATATGGTGGGCGTAGCTCAGTTGGTAGAGCACGGGATTGTGACTCCCGTTGTCGTGGGTTCGATCCCCATCGTCCACCCCATATTTCGAAAGGCGCCAGATTTAACAGTCTGGCGCCTTTTTTGTTTTAGCGGTTCTGAAAACCGGCGATTGTCGGTTTCGGGGCGCAGGGGCGGGGCGCTTCGTCGTATTTATGTTGCTCGATGATGCTGCGCTGCTCGCCGGGCTTGCTTGCAAGAACGGCCGTCAGGGAGTGATCGGCAGTCTCTTCTATATATAGAAGCGGTTGGCGCAGAGCCCTGGCGAGATTGGTTGTATTCGCCTGTGGGGCGCGCTGCATTGGTGTAGTGGTCCCGATAAAATGCCTGCTGTTTTTTTACCCGTTTTCAGTAGGGTGACTTCTTGAGTTTGACCCACTAGAATGCATGCCCTTGATTCTGGGGTCGGAAACGGCCGGCTAACGTCTGTGCAACGAGGAATATCCATGCAAGTTTCTGTTGAAAATACTACTGCTCTTGAGCGCCGCATGAGCGTCACCGTGCCGGCTGAGCGCATTGAGAGCCAGGTCAACAAGCGTCTGCAGCAGACTGCCCAAAAGGCCAAGATTGCTGGCTTCCGTCCAGGCAAAGTGCCAATGAGCGAAATCAAGCGCCGTTTCGGTGCTGACGCTCGTCAGGAAGCTGTTGGTGATGTTATCCAGTCCTCCTTCTACGAAGCCGTGGTTGAGCAGAAGCTGAACCCGGCTGGTTCGCCTTCGATCGAGCCTAAGTCGCTCGAAGCTGGCAAGGATCTGGAATACGTTGCTGTGTTCGAAGTGTTCCCTGAGTTCACCGTTGCCGGTTTCGACGGCATCACCGTTGAGCGCCTGAGCGCTGACGTGGCTGACGCTGACCTGGACAAAATGCTCGACATCCTGCGCAAGCAGAACACCCGTTTTGAAGTGGCCGACCGTGCTGCCCAGAACGAAGACCAGTTGAACATCGATTTCGTTGGCAAGGTTGACGGCGAAGTATTCGCTGGCGGCTCCGCCAAGGGTACTCAGCTGGTGCTGGGTTCCGGTCGCATGATCCCGGGCTTCGAAGAAGGTCTGGTAGGTGCTAAGGCTGGCGAAGAACGCGTTCTGAACCTGACCTTCCCAGAGGACTATCAGAACCTGGACCTGGCTGGCAAAACCGCCGAGTTCACCGTGACTGTCAACACTGTATCCGAGCCTAAGCTGCCAGAGCTGAACGAAGAGTTCTTCGCTCAATTCGGCATCAAGGAAAGCGGCATCGACGGTTTCCGCACCGAAGTTCGCAAGAACATGGAGCGCGAACTGCGTCAGGCGATCAAATCCAAGGTCAAGAATCAGGTAATGGACGGTCTGCTGGCCACCAACCCGATCGAAGTGCCTAAGGCTCTGCTGTCCAACGAAGTTGACCGTCTGCGCGTGCAGGCTGTTCAGCAATTCGGCGGCAACATCAAGCCTGATCAACTGCCGGCCGAGCTGTTCGAAGAGCAAGCCAAGCGCCGCGTTGTGCTGGGTCTGATCGTGGCTGAAGTGGTCAAGCAGTTCGACCTGAAGCCTGACGAAGCTCGCGTTCGCGAAATGATTCAGGAAATGGCTTCGGCTTACCAGGAGCCTGAGCAGGTTGTGTCGTGGTACTACAAAAACGAGCAGCAGCTGAACGAAGTGCGTTCGGTTGTGCTGGAAGAACAAGTTGTGGATACTGTTCTGCAGAAAGCTAGTGTGACCGATAAAGCGGTCTCTTACGAAGAAGCAGTCAAGCCGGTAGAAGCTCCAGCAGCCGACTGATTGATTTTGCGTTAAGAAGTACACACCATAAGCCAGCTCTCGAGCTGGCTTATGCGTATTCAAGACATAACTATTTGGGAGCGACTGCAGAGCATGTTCCGTAATTCTTATATTCAGCAGAACTCTGATATCCAGGCCGCCGGCGGCCTGGTCCCGATGGTTGTCGAGCAATCTGCTCGTGGCGAACGCGCCTATGACATCTATTCGCGCCTGCTCAAGGAGCGAGTGATCTTTCTGGTTGGTCCGGTAGAGGACTACATGGCCAACCTGATCTGCGCGCAACTGCTGTTCCTTGAAGCGGAAAACCCGGACAAGGACATCCATCTTTACATCAACTCCCCGGGCGGTTCGGTGACTGCAGGCATGTCGATCTACGACACCATGCAGTTCATCAAACCGAACGTGTCGACCACCTGCATCGGCCAGGCCTGCAGCATGGGTGCATTCCTGCTGACCGCAGGTGCCCCGGGCAAGCGTTTCTGCCTGCCGAACTCGCGCGTGATGATTCACCAGCCACTGGGCGGTTTCCAGGGCCAGGCGTCGGACATCGAAATCCACGCCAAGGAAATCCTCTTCATTCGCGAGCGCCTGAACACGCTGATGGCCAAGCACAGCGGGCGTACTCTGGAAGAAATCGAGCGCGATACCAATCGCGACAACTTCATGAGTGCAGAAGCTGCGAAGGAATATGGCCTGATCGACGAAGTGATCAACCAGCGCCCAGCTTAAAATAAGCGGCTCAAAGTAGGCTTGGTCGGCTTGTCTGATCAGCGGCGGGCTTGAAAAAGCCCGCAATAGCCTTCATCTTGTGTTGCAAGCCTATCGGATTTGGATCGAACGAATGACTGACACCCGCAACGGCGAGGACAACGGCAAGCTGCTCTATTGCTCCTTCTGTGGCAAAAGCCAGCATGAAGTGCGCAAATTGATTGCCGGCCCCTCGGTCTTTATCTGCGACGAGTGCGTCGACCTGTGCAATGACATCATCCGTGAGGAGGTGCAGGAAGCCCAGGCCGAAAGCAGCGCGCATAAATTGCCTTCGCCTAAAGAAATCAGCGGCATCCTTGACCAGTACGTCATTGGTCAGGAGCGTGCGAAAAAGGTTTTGGCCGTAGCGGTGTACAACCACTACAAGCGCCTGAACCAGCGTGACAAAAAGGCTGACGACGTCGAACTCGGCAAGAGCAACATCCTGCTGATCGGCCCGACAGGCTCCGGTAAAACCCTGCTGGCCGAAACACTGGCCCGCTTGCTGAACGTTCCGTTCACCATTGCCGACGCAACCACCCTCACCGAGGCGGGTTATGTGGGTGAAGATGTCGAGAATATCATTCAGAAGCTGCTGCAGAAGTGCGATTACGACGTAGAGAAGGCCCAGATGGGTATTGTCTACATCGATGAAATCGACAAGATTTCGCGCAAGTCCGACAACCCGTCGATCACCCGGGACGTTTCCGGTGAAGGCGTGCAACAGGCCTTGCTGAAGTTGATCGAAGGCACGGTCGCTTCCGTACCGCCGCAAGGTGGTCGCAAGCACCCGCAGCAGGAATTCCTGCAGGTCGACACCCGTAACATCCTGTTCATCTGCGGTGGTGCGTTCTCCGGTCTGGAAAAGGTTATTCAAAACCGTTCCACCAAGGGCGGCATCGGCTTCAACGCAGAAGTGCGTAGCAAGGAAGAAGGCAAGAAAGTCGGTGAATCCCTGCGTGAAGTCGAGCCTGACGATCTGGTCAAGTTCGGTCTGATCCCGGAATTCGTCGGTCGTCTGCCGGTCCTCGCGACGCTGGACGAACTCGACGAGGCTGCGTTGATGCAGATCCTCACCGAGCCGAAAAATGCTCTGACCAAACAGTATGCCAAGCTGTTCGAGATGGAGGGCGTGGATCTGGAGTTCCGCACAGACGCGCTGAAATCGGTCGCCAAGCGTGCCCTGGAACGTAAAACCGGTGCCCGTGGTCTGCGTTCGATTCTCGAAGGTGTACTGCTCGACACGATGTATGAAATCCCCTCGCAGTCTGAGGTGAGCAAAGTCGTGATCGATGAAAGCGTGATCGAAGGCAAGTCCAAGCCACTGTATATTTACGAAAACAGTGAGCCGACGGCCAAGGCAGCGCCGGACGCGTAAGCGTCCAGTCTGCTGGAATAAAGAAGGGGCCTTCGGGCCTCTTTTTTTTTATGTCGTTTTTTACATCCGCTTTGCGCTTGTTTTTTTTCAAGGCAGCCCCCATCTTGGTTTCAAGCTCAATTCCATCTGATTACGGCCATATGGCCGCCGTAGAGGCGAAATCATGAAGACAACCATCGAATTGCCTCTCCTGCCATTGCGTGATGTCGTGGTTTATCCGCACATGGTTATCCCGCTGTTCGTGGGGCGCGAGAAATCCATCGAAGCCCTCGAGGCCGCGATGACGGGCGATAAGCAGATCCTGCTGCTGGCCCAGAGAAACCCGGCTGACGACGATCCCGGTGAAGACGCTCTCTATCGCGTAGGTACCATCGCCACTGTTCTACAGCTTCTGAAGCTGCCTGACGGCACCGTAAAGGTTCTGGTTGAGGGTGAGCAGCGTGGCGCCGTCGAACGCTTCAGCGAAGTCGACGGCCACTGCCGTGCCGAAGTCTCGTTGATCGAAGAAGTCGACGCCGCCGAGCGCGAATCCGAAGTGTTCGTGCGCACCTTGCTGTCGCAGTTCGAACAATATGTTCAGTTGGGCAAGAAAGTCCCGGCTGAAGTCCTGTCGTCGCTCAACAGCATCGATGAGCCGGGTCGTCTGGTCGACACCATGGCGGCGCACATGGCGCTGAAAATCGAGCAGAAGCAGGAAATCCTCGAAATTATCGATTTGTCGGCCCGGGTCGAGCACGTTCTGGCGTTGCTGGATGCCGAGATCGATCTGCTGCAAGTCGAAAAACGCATTCGTGGTCGCGTCAAAAAGCAAATGGAGCGCAGTCAGCGCGAGTACTACCTGAATGAGCAGATGAAGGCCATTCAGAAAGAGCTCGGTGACAGCGACGAAGGCCACAACGAAATCGAAGACCTGAAAAAGCGTATCGACGCTGCCGGTCTGCCGAAAGACGCGTTGGCCAAAGCCACTGCCGAGCTGAACAAGCTCAAGCAAATGTCGCCGATGTCCGCTGAGGCCACCGTGGTGCGCTCGTACATCGACTGGCTGGTGCAAGTGCCGTGGAAGGCACAAAGCAAGGTTCGCCTGGACCTGGCGCGCGCAGAAGACATTCTCGATGCCGATCACTACGGTCTCGAAGAGGTCAAGGAACGTATCCTTGAATACCTCGCCGTGCAAAAACGCGTGAAGAAAATCCGTGGCCCGGTGTTGTGCCTGGTCGGTCCTCCGGGCGTGGGTAAAACCTCGCTGGCAGAGTCGATTGCCCACGCCACCAACCGCAAATTCGTACGTATGGCCTTGGGTGGCGTGCGCGATGAAGCGGAAATTCGCGGTCACCGTCGGACATACATCGGTTCGATGCCGGGAAGATTGATTCAAAAGATGACAAAGGTGGGCGTCCGCAACCCGCTGTTCCTGCTCGATGAAATCGACAAAATGGGCAGCGACATGCGTGGCGATCCGGCGTCGGCGCTGCTGGAAGTGCTCGATCCAGAGCAGAACCACAACTTCAACGACCATTATCTGGAAGTCGATTACGACCTCTCGGATGTGATGTTCCTGTGCACCTCTAACTCGATGAACATTCCGCCGGCGCTGCTCGACCGGATGGAAGTGATCCGTCTGCCTGGCTACACCGAAGACGAGAAGATCAACATCGCCGTCAAATACCTCTCGCCAAAGCAGATCGCCGCCAATGGTCTGAAGAAAGGCGAGCTGGAATTCGACGCGGAAGCGATCCGCGACATCATCCGTTACTACACTCGTGAAGCCGGTGTGCGTGGCCTCGAACGTCAGATCGCCAAGGTCTGCCGCAAGGCCGTTAAAGAGCACGCGCTGGAAAAACGCTTCTCGGTGAAAGTGACAGCTGATCTGCTTGAGCACTTCCTCGGTGTGCGCAAATTCCGCTACGGTCTGGCTGAGCAACAGGATCAGATTGGTCAGGTCACCGGCCTTGCCTGGACTCAGGTGGGCGGCGAATTGCTGACTATCGAAGCCGCAGTTGTGCCGGGTAAAGGTCAGCTGATCAAGACCGGTTCGCTGGGCGACGTGATGGTCGAATCGATCACTGCCGCGCTGACTGTAGTGCGCAGCCGCGCCAAGAGTCTGGGCATTCCTCTGGACTTCCATGAGAAGCGTGACACGCACATCCACATGCCGGAAGGGGCGACGCCGAAAGACGGCCCTAGCGCTGGCGTAGGCATGTGTACGGCGCTGGTGTCGGCATTGACCGGGATTCCGGTGCGCGCCGATGTCGCCATGACCGGTGAAATTACTTTGCGCGGTCAGGTGCTGGCGATTGGCGGTCTGAAGGAAAAACTGCTGGCGGCTCACCGCGGCGGAATCAAGATCGTGATTATTCCGGAAGAGAACGTGCGTGATCTGAAGGAGATTCCTGACAATATCAAGCAGGATCTGCAGATTAAACCGGTTAAATGGATTGACGAGGTCCTGCAAATTGCGCTGCAATACGCGCCGGAGCCCTTGCCGGATGTGGCTCCGGAGATAGTTGCCAAGGACGAAAAACGTGAGTCTGACTCTAAGGAAAGAATTAGCACGCATTAATACGCTTTTGCCTGAGGGGCTTCCTTGACAGTTTTTTAGAGCCCTTGTTATAAAGCGGCTCTTAAGTGTCTGTAGGCCATTCAGCACTCGTTTTTGCTTTCACCAAAAAACTTAGAATCATCTCAAAATAGATATAAGGGGACTTAGAGTGAACAAGTCGGAACTGATTGATGCTATCGCTGCATCCGCTGATATCCCGAAAGCTGCTGCTGGCCGTGCGCTGGACGCTGTAATCGAATCCGTCACTGGCGCTCTGAAGGCTGGCGACTCCGTTGTTCTGGTTGGTTTCGGTACTTTCTCCGTGACGGACCGTCCGGCTCGTACCGGTCGTAACCCTCAAACCGGCAAGACTCTGGAAATCCCGGCTGCCAAGAAGCCAGGTTTCAAAGCCGGTAAAGCACTGAAAGAAGCTGTTAACTAAGTTTTCAGGTTTTTACCCATCCGGGTCGGGGTCATGCCTGACTTGGCAGCGGAGCGGTAGAGCAGGTAGCTGAAACAGTTGCCTGTAACGCCGGGATCGAGGGTTCGAGCCCTGTCCGCTCCGCCAGTTACGAGAAGGCGCATCCTCGGATGCGCCTTTCTTCTATCCGGATTCTACCCACGCTCCACGGTTGCCTAATTTTGAAGTTCAACCGTTTCTGGGGGACGCATGCTGCAGAATATCAGGGACAATTCACAAGGCTGGATTGCCAAGACCATTATCGGGGTCATCGTTGCACTGATGGCTCTGACCGGTTTCGACGCCATTTTCCAGGCCACGACTCACAAGAATGAGGCGGCCAAGGTCAACGGTGATGAAATCAGCCAGAACGAGCTGAGCCAGGCCGTTGATATGCAACGCCGCCAGCTGATGCAACAGCTGGGCAAGGACTTCGATGCTTCCTTGCTCGACGAAAAAATGCTGCGCGAATCGGCCCTCAAGGGTCTGATCGATCGCAAGCTGCTGCTGCAAGGCGCCGAACAAGCGAAATTCGCTTTCTCCGAAGGCGCACTGGACCAAGTGATCCTGCAGACACCTGAATTCCAGGTGGACGGCAAGTTCAGCTCCGAGCGTTTCGACCAGGTGATCCGTCAACTGGGTTACAGCCGTATGCAGTTCCGCCAGATGCTGGCTCAGGAAATGCTGATCGGCCAACTGCGCGCCGGTGTGGCAGGCAGCGGTTTCGTCACCGACGCTGAAGTGCTGGCATTCGCCCGTCTGGAAAAACAGACCCGCGATTTCGCGACCCTGAACGTCAAGGCTGACCCGGCGGCGGTCAAATTGACCGACGACGAAGTCAAGGCTTACTACGACGAACACGCCAAGGAGTTCATGACTCCGGACCAAGTGATCATCGATTACGTTGAGCTGAAGAAGTCTTCGTTCTTCGATCAGGTTGCCGTGAAAGACGAAGACCTGCAGGCGGCGTATCAGAAAGAGATCGCCAACCTGTCGGAACAGCGTCGTGCCGCGCATATTCTGATCGAAGTGAACGACAAGACCACCGAAGCTCAGGCCAAGGCGAAGATTGAAGACGTCCAGGCGCGTCTGGCCAAGGGCGAGAAATTCGAAGCACTGGCCAAGGAGTTCTCGCAGGATCCGGGTTCGGCCAATAACGGCGGTGACCTCGGTTATGCAGGGCCTGGTGTTTACGACCCGGCGTTCGAAAAAGCTTTGTACTCGCTGTCGAAAGACCAGGTGTCCGAGCCGATTCGTACCGACTTCGGTTACCACTTGATCAAGCTGTTGGGGGTGGAAGCGCCTGAAGTGCCGACCCTGGCCAGCCTGAAAGACAAGCTGACCCGCGAGCTGAAAGCCGCGCAAGTCGAGCAGCGTTTTGTCGAGGCGACCAAGCAACTGGAAGACTCCGCGTTCGAAGCGTCTGACCTGGCTCAGCCAGCGGCGGATCTGAAGCTGACCGTGCACACCTCCAAGCCATTCGGCCGTGAAGGTGGCGAAGGTGTTGCGGCGAACCGTGCTGTGGTCACCGCAGCGTTCAGCACCGAAGTGATCGACGAAGGTGCCAATAGCACCGCCATCGAGCTGGATCCGGAAACCGTGATCGTGCTGCGTTCCAAGGAGCACCTGAAGCCTGCGCAACTGCCGCTGGAAAGCGTGAATGCGGCTATCCGCACTCAGTTGACCAAAGAGCACGCCAGCGCGGCTGCCAAGACCAAGGCCGAGAAGCTGATTGCTGATCTGCGCGATGGCAAGGCTCCGCTGGACAAAGCGGTTGAAGGTCAGAACTGGAAAGCTACCGAAGCGGCCACCCGTGGTCAGGAAGGTGTTGATCCGGCGGTGCTGCAAGCTTTGTTCCGTATGCCGAAGCCGGCTGCGAAGGACAAGCCGACGTTCACCAGCGTGACGTTGCCGGATGGCAGTCTGATGATCGTGCGTCTGAATGGCGTTAACGAAGCGGCTGCGCCGACGGATGAAGAGAAGGTTCAGTACCGTCGTTTCCTTGCTTCGCGTGAGGGGCAGCAGGACTTTGCGGCGTATCGCAAGCAGTTGGAAGCTCAGGCTGAGATCAAGCGGTTTTGATGATTGACTGAGATGTGATGTGAGAGCCCCGGCCTGAATAGGTCGGGGTTTTTTTTGGGCGCTGGGTGGCGGGTCCTGGCGGCCTTTGGGCCGACCATGCTGCGGGTGTTTTTTATGAATATCCCGACGGGCCTTCAGATCAAGATCAAGAGCTGCAGCCGAGCTAACGCTCATCCTGTTGAGTGGGCGGCTTTGCCGCGTGGGCGGTACACAAATTGACTGTGGGAGCGAGCCTGCTCGCGAAGACGGCCTTCCAGCCGACCGTTTTCCAGCCGTATGGCTTCGCCTCAACAGCGCATTCGGTCTCATTCGGCTCTTGGAAAACCATGTTCCCGAGCTTTGATAGTTACTGACAGGGTCAACACCAACAATCCTGCAACAATCCACGGAAACGCCCCAACCCCGGGATTGCCCAGCAACAAACCACCCACCAACCCCCCTCCAGCAATCCCGACATTCCAAAGCGTAACCAGCATCGATTGCGCGGTATCGGCGGCCTCTTTCGCAGTTTTCGCCGAGGCGGTTTGCAGCAGCGACGGCATTGCACCAAACGCCAGTCCCCACACAGCGGTGGCGATGTACACCACGCTCGGCGAATCGCGGCACAGGCCCAGCGCTATCGCGGACACCATGAACAACCCGGCACTGATCACCACCAGTTCGCGCAACCAACGATCAATCAGACTGCCGACGATCCACAGGCTCAGCACCGAGGCGAGGCCGAAGACCAGCAACACGCGATCGACATTTGCAGCAAGCCCGGACGGCAGGAGGAAGGGCGCGATGTAGGTGTACAGCAAGTTGTGTGCGACGACGTAGGTGAGGGTGACAAACAATACCGATCGCACGCCCGGCAAGGTAAACACCTGACGCAGCGGCATGCGCTTTCCTACGCGTTCTCCGGCGAAGTCCGGTACTTGCCAGCGTACCCAGATCACCAGCACAACGGTCAGCGCGGTCATGATGGCAAAGCTCAGGCGCCAACCGACCAGGGTGCCGAGCAGGGTGCCGGCGGGTATTCCCAGCGACAGCGCAAGCGGTGCGCCGAGCATGGCCACGGTGATGGCGCGGCCTTGCAAGTGCGGGGCGACCATACGGCTCGCGTATCCAGCCAGCAGTGCCCAGAGTAAACCGGCAAATACGCCGGCAATAAAACGTGCAATCAAAGTCAGCCAGTACAGCTCTGACAGCGCGGTAATGCTGTTGGCGATGGCAAAGCCGCCGATGGCGGACAGCAGCAGCGGTCTGCGCCGCCAGCCGCGGGTGGCGATCGTCAGTGGAATCGCTGCCAGTATCGAGCCGATTGCGTACAGCGTGACCAATTGCCCGATGAGCGCCTGGGAGACATTCAGGCCGCTGCTCATCTGCGGCAACAGACCGGCGGGCATGGCTTCGGTCATGACCGTAATGAATCCGGCGGTAGCCAGTGCCAGCAG
This sequence comes from Pseudomonas sp. VD-NE ins, assembly GCF_031882575.1. Taxonomy (NCBI): domain Bacteria; kingdom Pseudomonadati; phylum Pseudomonadota; class Gammaproteobacteria; order Pseudomonadales; family Pseudomonadaceae; genus Pseudomonas; species Pseudomonas sp. VD-NE ins. The sequence goes on along the minus strand of NZ_CP134772.1, from coordinate 4,272,443 downwards.
CGCAGCAAGGGGTAATCGCTCGCGGCGTTCGGCAGGTTGTTCAAGTAAAGGGCAATCGAGTTGTGCATCGTTCATGAGCCGGCATCCATGTGCAGAGTTGACGAGAAGCACAGGGTAGGGCGCTGCACATCGGCGAAAAACGGGTTAAGGTTCCGAACATATCGGACATGGATGTCAGCAATGGGAGGTTGGTATGGATAGCCTGGGCAGTATTTCGGTGTTTGTTCAGGTTGCCGAGACGCGCAGTTTCACCGAGGCGGGGCGGCTGCAAGGGGTGTCATCTTCGGGGGTGGGCAAAAGTATTGCGCGGCTGGAAGCGCGACTGGGCGTGCGGCTGTTTCAACGCACCACCCGCAGTGTCACGCTGACCAGTGAAGGTGCGTTGTTTCTTGAACGCTGTCGCAAGATCCTCGCGGAAGTCGAGGCGGCGGAGTTCGAACTGTGTGATGCCGCAGCCAAACCCCATGGCAGGTTGCGTATCAGCCTGCCGCAGGTACATGGCCTGGTGATGCCGGTGATGAACGAGTTCATGGCGTTGTACCCGCAGATTGAACTGGATCTGGATTTGACCGATCGCATGGTCGATGTGGTTGAAGAAGGCTTCGATGCCGTGATCCGCACCGGCAAACCGCGGGATTCGCGACTGATGGCGCGACCGTTGGGCGAGTTTCACATGGTGCTGGTGGCCAGCCCGACGTATCTGGCGCAACGCGGTGTGCCACAAACGCCGGGCGATCTGGCAGCGCACGCGTGCCTTCGGCATACGTTTCATGCCACCGGCAAACTGGAAACCTGGCCGCTGATTCGCGCGGAGGGTGCCGCAGAGCCGACGTTACCGACGCGGTTGGTCAGTACGTCGATTGAGGCGGTAAGCCACGCGGCGCTGGCCGGTATGGGCATTGCCTGTCTGCCGGACTTCATGACCCGCGAGGCTGAGGCACAAGGGCGCTTGCGTCGTGTGCTCGATGCGCATCTTGAACACACCGGGCAGTTCTGGGTCCTATGGCCATCCAGTCGCCACGCCACGGCAAAATTGCGCGTGTTCATTGATCACTTGGCGTTGCGACTTTTTCCCGCAACTGACGGTCGATAGAGTTGTAACTGCTTTAAGACACTAATCCATGCGCCGCGGGGTCGTGATCTGTTGCACAATACGCCCCGGACTGTTTTCTCTCAGGATGTTCAATGTTGATTTCCACTCCCATGCGTGTTGTCGGGTTGGCGCTGTTGTTGACCGCTGTTGCCGGCTGTTCGAAAGACAAGCCGATGTATGAGCATGAGAACTTCGATGACTCCGGCACGTTTTCGCGTAATTACCCGGTGACCGATTCGGTCAGTTGTGAAGCGGCCCGGCGTGCGTTGCTCAGTCAGGGTTACATCATCACCAGCAGTGACCCGAAACTGGTCAGTGGCCACAAGAGTTTCCAGCAAACCGGCGACACCCACATGGAGATCAGCTTCAACGTGGTCTGCGCCGATGACGGCAGTGCCGGGCACCATGCGACGATGTTCGCCAACGCCTTGCAGGATCGCTACGCGCTGAAGAAAACCAACAACTCGGCCAGCCTGGGTGTGGGTGTGTTGGGTTCGGTGTCGATGCCGATCGGTTCATCCGACGATTCGATGGTCAAGGTCGCCAGCGAGACGGTGACGGCGCAAAAGTTCTACGAGCGTTTCTTTACGCTGGTCGAGCAGTTCCTGCCGGCGGATGCGAAGAAGGCTGCGCATATCGAAGAGAAGCCTAAGGCTGACCTGGGTGTGCCAGAAGCGAAGGCGGCTCCGGCAGCGCTGGCGCCAACACCGACTCCGACGCCGGCAGCTGAGCCTGCTGCGACGCCAGCGCCGGCACCTGCCGAGACCGCGCCAGTGACGTCCGAGCCGGTTACGCCACCGGCAGAGGCAGCGCCGATCACTCCGACGCCGAGCGCAGAACCGGCACCGGCACCGGCGACCGAAACGATCACGCCACCGGCCAATCCGGATATTCCGCCGCCATCCGAACCGATTCCGGCGATGCCAGCGTCCGGCCAATAATCAAGCCTCACCGCACTCCCCTGTGGGAGCGAGCCTGCTCGCGAAGACGGACTTTCAGTCACCTATGTGCTGAAGGGGCCGACGCCTTCGCGAGCAAGCTCGCTCCCACAGTGGTTTTTGGGTTGCCTTAAATTTCGTTACATTCCCCCGACAAAAATCCCGCGATAAATTCCTGACCGCCTGCTACGTTTTATTCATGAAGGACGGGTTTCACTTTTCCTTCATACGAGCACGTTAAGCTCGAGGCACTGGGCATCTGCTCAGGCCCATTCAAGAGAGCAGCAGGGGGATTACACGATGGATGAATATCAAGAAGAGCTGCTCGAATACCAGGCCTTTGAACTGGATCAACCCGAGCCCGCTGAAGACGCCACCGAGCTTTGACTTGCAGCTTGAAGCTTGAAGCTCGCAGCTGCTTTTAAGCCGTTTTACGGTGACTGCGACGGAATTCGCCGGGCGTCTGACCGCTCCAGCGTTTGAAGGCTCGCTGGAACGCTTCGGCTGAGGCGAAACCCAGAAGGTAGGCGATTTCGCCGAAGGCCAGTTCGGTGTCGCGGATGTAGGTCATCGCCAGATCCCGGCGTGTGTCGTTGAGGATCGCGCGAAACTGCGTGCCTTCCTCGGCCAGTTTGCGCCGCAAGGTCCAGGTCGGCAGCTTCAGGCGTGCCGCCACTTCTTCCAGGTCGGGCTCCCGGCCACCATTGAGCAACGGCCCGAGCAATTGCGTGATGCGTTCGCGCAGGCTGCGGGTGCGGGTCAATTGTTCCAGTTCGCGTTCACACAGTTGCAGCAGGTGCCGCCAGGTACTTGGGCAATGCTCGGGATTACGCTGTGCGAGGCTGCTCAGGCTCAGGCGCAGTTGATTACGCTCGGCACCGAACTGGATCGGGCAATCCCCCAGCACGCTGTAAGCCTCGCGGTAATCCGGCGCTTCGAATTCAATGTCGATGCGTTCGGCCTGCAGCGGTTCGCGGCTGACACTGGAGAGCTGATGCAGCCACCCGGCGATGATCGAGTCCACGACAAAACGGTTATAGGCGTTGTACGGGCTGATCGAATAGAAACGCAGCCACGCGCCATTGGCGTCTTCGTGGAAACTGGACTGGCCGCGATAGTTGGAACCGTACAACGCTTCGAAACGGATCAGGCAGCGCGCGGCTTCACGCACGGTCGGTGCTTGTGCAGCGGTGACGCCGGCCAGCCCGGCCTGACTCAGGCGGCTGAGCTGGCCCATGCGCAAGCCCAGCGCCGAATCGCCGGTCAACTGAATTGCTGCGTGGCCCAAGCGCATATAGCGCGGAATTGACAAGCGCGCCCCGGCCTCAGCCAGTCGCGCGGCGTCCAGACCATATTGCTCCAGCAGCGGCTGCGGATCGGTGGCATGACTGCGCACGGCATCGGCGAGGCTGTGCACAAAGCCCACCGACAGATCCCCGAGGCGCATCGGCAGCGGCTTCATCGCTTACAACCAGATGTTCAGCAAACGCGCGCCACGGGCCTCGCCATCGGCGAACTGCTGGCCGTTGCTGCTGAGGAAACTCTGACCGGAGCTCGCCTTGTCCCAGAACTGCCCGCGCAGGAATACACTGATCCCGGCAATCGCTCGACTGCTCGGCGGTTGTGCGGTCAGTGTCAGGCGATGCCAGGCCTGCCCCTCGGTGACCTCACCGGGTTTGAGGCTCACCGAGCCCGGCGTGCTTGAACCTTTGTAGCCGCGCCACGGTTGGTTCCAGGCACCCTGGCCGAACACCTGCGCCGGTACCGCGACCAGTTGTGCGTTTTGCTCGTCGAGTTTGCGGTAGTTGTCCGGATACCAACTGTCGCTGCCAATCAATACGCCAAGGCGTCCGGCTGGGGTGTCGACCACGTTGAGCGCGTGTTTGTCTGCGCTATCGAGCACTTCGCGCTGATCGAACACCGGGTGCATCTGCCGTTGCGGCTGGCCAAGCGGCACGCCATCGCGGCCGAACACCACGCTGCTGTTGAACAGGGCACCGCTACCCGGTTTGAGTTGGCCATCGCGAACGCTTGGTTCCGGTAACACGATCGAGCCGGCCACCAAGGTCACGTGAAACTCTTTGGCCAGGCCACCGAACAACGCCTGGTAATCCTTGGCCATCGCCTTGGATTTCATCCGCAGGTAGGCGTCATTGAGGCGGTCGCTGCCGTTGGCGCTGAGCCAGGCGCGGGCGAACAACAAGGGGTTGCTCGCCGCCAGCCAGTTCATCGCCTCGGCGAGGGACGGGGCCTGATACAACTCGTCTTTCTCGCCGCTGAGCAGCAGCCAGGTGCCGACGTTCTCCGGCAGAACCACGACGGTTTTGTCGTTCAGCAGGCCTTGATCCTGCGCTTGCTGCAGATAGGCCGCGAGTTTGCGGTGCAAGCGCTCGGGGTTTTGATAGTCAGTCGGAAACAGCTCGGGCTGGATGCCCAGCAGATTGCCGCGATCGGCGGGAGTGCCTTGGTCGACTGCCACTTTAATGCGTAAGTCCGACAGGTAATGCCCCGCCGGCCGGTCTGCCGCCCACATGGCGTAGGTGGTCAGGGCGGCGACGAGGGCCATGGAAAAGAACAGGTACAAAAGTTTGCGCATGAAAACCAACAACTACCGGGTACAGGGTATGGCGACTAGGGTAGGGCCCATGGACCGGGTTGCCAAGGGGCGCTGCGCATTTGGATCAATAAGTTGTCAGTTACGGTCATTGAGTGACAGCGATGCGACTCTTAGTCTGTCGAACATGACTGACGGGAGCCGCAGAGCGCCCGCAACTTTTCCGTGATTGCTCGTTGTGGAGTTACCGATGACCGCCGCTCATTACCCGCACCTGTTGGCCCCGCTGGACCTGGGATTCACCACGCTGCGCAACCGCACCCTGATGGGTTCGATGCACACGGGCCTTGAAGAAAAACCGGGCGGTTTCGAGCGCATGGCGGCGTATTTCGCCGAACGTGCGCGTGGCGGTGTCGGTCTGATGGTCACCGGCGGTATCGGCCCGAATGACGAGGGCGGCGTGTACTCTGGCGCGGCCAAGCTGACCACCGAAGAAGAAGCGCTAAATCACCGCATCGTCACCCGCGCAGTGCACGAGGCGGGCGGCAAGATCTGCATGCAGATTCTCCACGCCGGGCGTTATGCCTACAGCCCGAAGCAGGTCGCGCCGAGTGCGATCCAGGCCCCGATCAACCCGTTCAAGCCTAAAGAGCTGGACGAAGAAGGCATCGAGAAGCAGATCAGCGATTTCGTCACCTGCTCGGTACTGGCGCAAACCGCCGAGTACGACGGTGTCGAGATCATGGGCTCGGAAGGTTATTTCATTAACCAGTTCCTCGCCGCACACACCAACCAACGCACCGACCGTTGGGGTGGCAGCTACGAAAACCGCATGCGCCTGCCGGTGGAAATCGTTCGCCGTGTACGCGAAGCAGTGGGACCGAATTTCATCATCATTTTCCGTTTGTCGATGCTTGATCTGGTCGAGGGCGGCAGCACCTGGGACGAGATCGTCACCCTGGCCAAAGCCATCGAGCAGGCCGGCGCGACCATCATCAACACCGGTATCGGCTGGCACGAAGCGCGGATTCCGACCATCGCCACCAAAGTGCCGCGTGCGGCGTTCAGCAAGGTCACGGCCAAGTTGCGTGGCTCGGTGAAGATTCCGTTGATCACCACCAACCGCATCAACACCCCGGAAATCGCCGAGCAGATTCTTGCCGAGGGCGATGCCGACATGGTCTCGATGGCGCGGCCGTTCCTCGCCGACCCGGACTTCGTCAACAAGGCTGCCGAAGGTCGCGCCGACGAAATCAACACCTGCATCGGTTGCAACCAGGCCTGCCTCGATCACACCTTCGGCGGCAAGCTCACCAGTTGTCTGGTTAACCCGCGTGCCTGCCACGAAACCGAACTCAACTACCTGCCGGGGCAGCAGATCAAGAAAATCGCTGTGGTTGGCGCTGGCCCTGCCGGGTTGTCCGCGGCGACCGTGGCGGCTGAGCGTGGCCATCAGGTGACGTTGTTCGATTCGGCCAGTGAAATTGGCGGCCAGTTCAACATCGCCAAGCGCGTGCCGGGCAAGGAAGAGTTTTTCGAAACCCTGCGTTACTTCAAGCGCAAGTTGCAGACCACAAACGTCGAAGTGTGCCTGAACACCCGCGTCGATGTGGCGAAACTGGTTGAAGGTGGTTACGACGAAATCATTCTCGCCACCGGCATTGCCCCGCGTGTACCGGCGATTCCGGGCGTCGACAACGCCAAGGTGCTGAGCTATCTGGACGTGATCCTCGAGCGCAAACCAGTCGGTAAACGCGTGGCGGTGATTGGCGCCGGCGGTATCGGTTTCGATGTCTCGGAGTTCCTTGTTCACGAAGGCGTAGCGACCAGTCAGGATCGTGCCGCGTTCTGGAAAGAGTGGGGCATCGATACGCAACTGGAGGCTCGGGGCGGCGTGGCCGGGATCAAAGCCGCACCGCACGCGCCGGCCCGCGAAGTGTTCCTGTTGCAGCGCAAGAAAACCAAGGTTGGCGATGGTCTGGGCAAAACCACTGGCTGGATTCACCGTACCGGTCTGAAGAACAAGCAGGTGCAGATGCTCAACAGCGTCGAATACCTGAGCATCGATGACCAAGGCCTGCACATCCGCATCGGCGAAACCGGCGAGCCGCAAGTGCTGGCGGTGGACAACATCGTGATTTGCGCAGGGCAGGATCCGTTGCGCGAACTGCACGATGGCTTGGTTGAAGCGGGGCAGAACGTGCACCTGATCGGTGGTGCCGATGTCGCGGCGGAGCTGGATGCCAAGCGTGCGATCAACCAGGGTTCGCGCCTGGCCGCGGAGCTATAAAAAACGCCGCTTAACCTGTGGGAGCGAGCCTGCTCGCGAAAGCGGAGTGTCAGCCAATACACATGTCGACTGATACGACGCCTTCGCGAGCAGGCTCGCTCCCACAGGATTTGTGCACACTGCGAACCTTGTGAGCCTGCTCGCGATGGCTGCTGATGAGCGACTAGAATGCGGGCTCTGTCCAGATCGAATCGCCGCCCATGCTTTTGCCTCCCTCCGATTGGCTACCCCAAGCCCCCCTCGAACGCCTTCATCTGGACTGGCTCGCGGCCGCCGGCATTGAAGTCGCCATCCTGCGCCTCGACCAGATCGACCCGCTGATCAGCGGCAACAAATGGTTCAAACTCGTCGAACACCTCAAAGCCGCCGATCGTGTGGGGGCCGAAGGCATCATCAGCCTCGGTGGTGCGCATTCCAATCATCTGCACGCGTTGGCGGCAGCGGGGAAACGGCTGGGGTTCAAAACCGTGGGACTGTTGCGCGGGCATGCGCAGGAAACACCGACGGTGCTGGATCTGCAGGCGTTCGGCATGCAGTTGCACTGGTTGGGTTATGGCGGATATCGCGCGCGCAATGAGCCAGGATTCTGGGCGCCTTGGCATGAGCAGTATCCGCAGCTACATGCAGTGCCCGAGGGCGGCGGCGGTTTAATGGGGGCGCTCGGTTGCGCGGCCATCAAGGAACAGGCGCAGGCGCAATTGCACACCCTGGGCTGGAGCGACTATCACGCTTGGTGGTTGGCTTGCGGGACCGGGACGACACTCGCCGGGCTGGTGCTCGCCGAGGCGGGTGCGCACCCGGTGTATGGCGCGCTAGCTGTCCCTGAAGATCACGGCGTGGCGCCGCAGGTTGAGTCGATTATGCAGTCAGCCGGAATGGCCACTGCCGGCTATGAGCTGATCGACGCCAGCCGTGGCGGCTTTGCCAGGGTTGATCCGGCGTTGCTTGAGTTCATCGAACAAACCGAACAGGCCAGCGGCGTGCCTCTGGAGCCGCTGTACACCGGCAAAGCATTGCTGGCGCTCAAGCAGAAGGTCGAGGCAGGCAAGTTCACAACCGGCATGCGGCTGATCTTCATTCATACCGGTGGCTTGCAGGGGCGACGCGGTTTTATCGCCAGCCCCTGACGGTCAACCGCGCTTGGGCATCATCCGCAGCAGCGTGTTATCACCTACCACATAGTGGTGATAGATCCCCGCCAGCGCATGCAGCCCGATCAGCCAGTAGCCGATCGTGGCAATCAGCACATGCCAGTGCTCGACCTGCTTGGCGAAATCCTTGTTCTCCGCGACCAGCAGCGGCAGATCAAAACCATAGAACATCACCTGATGCCCTTCGGCGCTGGTAATCAGCCAGCCAAGGATCGGCATGCTGATCATGAACAGGTACAACGCCCAGTGCATCAGCCGCGCCATTACGGTTTGCCATTGCGGTGAGGCGGGGAAGATTTTCGGCGCCGGGCCGATGCTGCGGGCGAGCAGGCGAAACCACACCAGCACAAATACAGTCAGGCCGAGCATGTAGTGCACTTCGCGGATCAGCGTGCGCCCGCCGCTGCCTTTTGGAAACAGCCCGCGCAACTCCATGCTGGCGTACACCAGCACCAACAGGACCAGCATCAGCCAGTGCAACAGGACCGACACGGTGCTGTAACGGGATTCGGAACTTGTCCACGGCATACGGTGTTTCCTCACAGATCAGGGTCAAAACGGCCGTTCTTGTGCGACGGCATGCTTTAACTGTAATCCGCTTTGGCGGATTTGCCTGAGGCTGATCGGACTTTCAATGCTCTGAATCAGGGCTTTGCCAATAAAAAACGCCAGCGTCGTGCAGACGCTGGCGTTTTTGTTGGCAGCAAGCGGCAGAACTCAGCTCGATTGCGGCATCTCACCGTTTGCCAGGCGCTTGTTGATGTCGGCGATGACTTCCGGCAGATCAGTGATGGTGTCGATCATGTAGTGTGGACGCGAGCCCTCGAACAGCGCGTGAATGCGCTTGCGTTCGCTGGCCAGTTCATCGCTGCCCAGGGCGCGGAAACCGGTGTAATCCAGACCCAGCGCATTGCCCGAGCAGATCAGCGCGACCGTCCACATCCCGGCGCGGCGGCCTTCGAGGATGCCCGGCACGGTGTCATCGATCTTCACGCACGCCGCGACATCGTCGATGCCCAGCGCGATCACGTTGGCCAGTGCCTGAGCCGGCCACGGGCGGCCATTCGGCACTTCGTCGGTGGCAACCACATGGTCAGCGACGTAGCCGTTGATAGCGGCCAGTTCGACGACCTTGTCCATCACTTGCTTCGGGTAGCCGGAGCAGGAACCGATCTTGATCCCTTGCTGGCGCAGGTTGGCGATGGTCTCCAGCGCGCCGGGAATCAGCGCCGAGTGCTCGGCGATCTTCTCGATCTGCAGCGGCATGAAGCGGTTGTAGATGGCGGTGACGTCGTCGTCGGTCGGCGTGCGGCCGAATGCCTTGCGATAACGCTCGGCCACTTGCGGCTGATCGCAGAGGGTGCGGATGTGGTCCCACTTGCCCATGCCCATCGGGCCACGCGCTTCTTCGATGGAGACCTGCACGTCGAACTCGGCGAAGGCTTCGACGAAGATTTGCGTCGGGGCGAACGAGCCGAAGTCGACCACGGTGCCGGCCCAGTCGAGGATCGCGGCTTGCAGCTTGTTTGGATTGACGTAGTTCATGGCAATCAAATTCCTGAGTTGAAATGCAGTTCAAATGTGGGAGCGAGCCTGCTCCGGGCGGCGATCCGACGAAGGCGTCGTGTCAGTCGACATCTATGTTGTATGTGCGACCGCTTTCGCGAGCAGGCTCGCTCCCACAAGGGATTGGTGGTGTTCTTAGATTTCGAGGACTTCCATTTCGCGCAGCACTTCACCGACCGCCGCGACGGCCTGGCGCATTTCGTCCGGGCTGACGTGGCCGATGCAGCCGACACGGAAGGTTTCGACCTGAGTCAATTTGCCGGGATAGAGGATGTAACCCTTGGCCTTGACCCGTTCGTAGAAATCCTTGAACTGATAGCGCGGATCTTGCGGCGCATGGAACGTGGCAATGATCGGCGCCTGAATCGCTGCCGGCAGGAAACTGCGCAAACCGAGTTTGCCCATCTCTTCCATCAGTGCCTGGCAGTTGGCGGCGTAACGCGCATGCCGCGCCGGCAAGCCACCTTCTTCGTTGTATTGCAGCAGCGCTTCGTGCAGCGCCGCGACCACGTGGGTCGGCGGGGTGAAGCGCCATTGGCCGGTTTTCATCATGTAGGCGTGCTGGTCGTACAGGTCCATTGCCAACGAATGCGAATTACCGGCGGCAGCGGCCAATGACTCTTTGCGAGCAAACACGAAGCCCATCCCCGGCACGCCTTCCAGGCATTTGCCGGACGCGGCGATCAGTGCGTCGAACGGCACTTTCTGCGCATCCACCGGCAATGCGCCGAAGGAACTCATGGCATCGATGATCAGGCGTTTGCCGTGTTGCTCGACGACCTGGGCAATCTCCGCCAGCGGATTGAGAATGCCGGTGCTGGTTTCGCAATGAATCAGCGCAACGTGGGTGATGGCGTTGTCAGCGCGCAACAGACGGTCGACGTCAGCGGCGGTGGTCGGTTCGTCTTCAGCCGTTTCAAAAGTGCTGAACGAGCGGCCGAGCACTTCGCAGATTTTCGCCAGACGCTTGCCGTAGGCGCCGTTGATCAGCACCAGCACTTTGCCGTCACGCGGCACCAAGGTGCCGATGGCCGCTTCGACGGCGAAGGTGCCGCTGCCCTGTAATGGCACGCAGTGGTGAGTCGCGGCGCCGTTGAGGATCGCCAGCAATTGTTCGCAAAGGCTGGCGGTCAGTTGATTGAAGCGGTCATCCCATGACCCCCAGTCGACCATCATCGCCTGGCGGGTGCGGGCCGAAGTGGTCAACGGGCCGGGAGTGAGCAGGATGGGTTCGGCGATACTCATTCGTGTGTCCTCGGATAGCGCTGTGGGATGAAGCTACGGGGCATACGTTGCAATTCGCCGTTGCATCAATCAAATTGTTTGTTGTTATGCCAACCATCAGCGAGAGTTATTCATGAACCTGTTCCAGCTCCGCGCCTTCGATGCCGTGGCCCGTGAAGGCAGCTTCACCCGCGCCGCCGCGCGCTTGTTCATCAGTCAGCCGGCGGTTACCGGGCACATCAAGGCGCTGGAAGAGCACTACCAGATCACCCTGTTGCGGCGCACCGCGCGACGGGTGGAACTGACCGAGGAGGGCACCAAACTGGCGGCGATCACTCGCGCGATGTTTGGCCTGGCGGAAGAGGCGCAGACGATGCTCGAGGCCAACCGGCAATTACTCACCGGGCGGCTGGAAGTGGCGGCGGACGGGCCGCACATGGTCATGCCGATGTTGGCCAGCCTGCGCGCGCGATATCCGGGGATCACGGTGAATCTGCGCCTGGGCAATGCCCAGGAAACCCTGGCGGCGTTGTTGTCGGAACATGCCGATGTGGCAGTGTTGACCGAGGTCGAACCGCGCAAAGGCCTGCATCTGCAAGCGTTGAGCGAATCACGGATTTGCGCGTTGGTACCGGCAGGGCATGCGTGGGCGATGCGCACCGGAGAAGTGAAACTCAAGGAGCTGGATCAAGTGATCATGGTGCTGCGTGAGCCGAGCTCGATCACCCGGCGCACGTTTGATCAGGCGTGTGAGCAGGCGTCGATTCATCCGCGGGTGTTGCTGGAACTGGACAGCCGCGAGGCAGTGACCGAGGCGGTGGCGGCCGAGTTGGGCGTTGGTGTGGTGTCATCGGTTGAGGTCAGCCATGACCCGCGCGTGGTGGCGATTCCGATTGCCGGGGCCGGATTGGTCAATCGGCACATGATCGGTTGCATGGAGCGGCGGCGGGAGTTGCGCCTGATTCAGGCGTTCTTTGGCTTGGCGCCGGTCTGATACACCGAGTCGCCCCAATCGCTGGCAAGCCAGCTCCCACAGTGATCTCGGTCGTTCAAAGGTGCTGGGTACAGCCAGGAAACCTGTGGGAGCTGGCTTGCCAGCGATGGGGCCGGTATTCCTTACACAAGACTTTGGCGAACCATATCGAGGAAGGTCGACACCACCCGTCGATTGCTTTGCTCACGCAAACACACCAGCGTCTCCGTCAGCCGTCGTGTGCAGTCGATTATCGGCAACGCACACACCCGCGAATCCGCACCAAACTCCGCCGCCGAGACCACGCCGACACCAATCCCGACCACCACCGCCTCACGCGCCGCTTCCCGGCCTTCCACCTGAATCGCCGGGCGAATGCGAAATCCGGCCCGGGCCATTTCCTCTTCCAGCGTCTGCCGCGTCACCGAACCGTGCTCACGCAATACCAGCGGCGTGTCATCCAGATCTTCCAGGCAGATCGATTCATGCTCGGCCCACGGATGATTGCGCGAAACGAACGCCACCATCGGATCATTGCGCAGCGGCACACAGAGCAGGCGTTCATCACTGACATCGCGCCCGAGCAACGCCAGGTCGGCTTGGTAGTTGAACAGGCGAAACAGTGATTCATCGGTGTTGCCGGTCTCGATCTTCACGCTGATCCCCGGATAACGCTCACAGAACCGCGCGATCTGCGGCAACACGTGCACTGGCGCATCCACTGCGAGAATCAGGCTGCCGGTCTGCAACGCCTGAGATTCCTGCAGCAACTCCTGCGCTTCGGCTTCAATCACGAACAGGCGCTGGGTGATCGCCAGCAAGCGCTCGCCCAGGTCGGTCAGGCGTACGGAACGTTTATTGCGGTGAAACAGCAAAACGCCGAAACGTTCTTCGAGTTTGCGCACTTGGTCGGATATCGCCGGTTGCGTGAGAAAAAGGCGCTCGGCGGCTTTGGTGAAGCTTCCATGCACGGCCACGGCGTGGAAGGCTTTGAGTTGGGCGTGAGACACCGACATGAAGTCACCTGATCGTTAAGTCAGTAACAAGCTGAGCTTATGTGTGAAATACGATAAATCGATTTTATTTATTAAACAGTAATTGCTTTGATCGGCTCACGCCATCGCTGACTGCCCGCTCGGGCAGCACGTTGGCCATGAGCCTGTGCGTGCAACAGCAGGACTCATCTGACCGATATCGCCGTAGGGACGGGGTGATATCGCAGTGCTCAACAATAAAAACACAGGCGTTTTTCTTAACGATTCTGCCGGCACACTCACACCCTGAGGTCAGAACCACCATGAACAAGCACATCGGCACCATTGCGCGTTGGCGCGTGCAGATTTTCGCGATTACCTGGCTGGCGTACGCCGCTTTCTACTTCACCCGCAAAGCGTTTTCGGTGGCCAAACTCGGCATCGCCGAAGACCCGACCTTCATGCTCGACAAGATGGCCATGGCCAACCTCGATGCGATCTATCTGGCGGCTTACGCGATCGGCCAGTTCACCTGGGGCATGCTCGCCGACCGCTTTGGCCCACGGGTCGTGGTGCTCGGCGGCTTGCTGATTTCCGCCGCAGCGGCGCTGGTGATGGGCAGTTACGCCACGTTGCCGATCTTCGCCACTTGTATGTTGATTCAGGGTTTGGCGCAGTCCACCGGATGGTCGGGATTGTGCAAAAACCTCGGCAGTTTTTTCCCCTCCCAGCAGCGCGGACGGGTGCTCGGCCTATGGAGTTCCTGCTACGCGTTCGGTGGTCTGGTGGCGTCGCCGTTCGCCGGCTGGTGGGCGTATACCTTGATGGGCACCTGGCACGCGGCGTTCATTTCCAGCGCGGTGGTGGTTGCCGTGGTCGCGGTGTTGTTCTTTATCTTCCAGCGCAACAAACCGGAAGACGTCGGCTTGCCGGCGGTCGAGCCGGAACCTGAACTGACGGCGGCAGAAACCGAAGCCAACAGCAAGCTCAGTGTCTGGGAGCCGTTGAAGGAAATCCTGCGTAACCGCACGGTGCTGGTGCTGGGCCTGGCGTATTTCATGTTGAAACCGGCGCGTTACGCGATTCTGTTGTGGGGCCCGGTGATTGTCTTTGAACAAATGCCCAGTGTCGGCAAGGTCGGCGCGGCGATCATTCCCACCTCGTTCGAACTGGCCGGGTTGCTCGGGCCGATCCTGATCGGCCTGGCCTCGGACAAACTGTTCGGTGCCCGGCGCATGCCGGCCTGCGTGTTGAGCCTGTTGGCGCTGACCGTGACGCTGGCGCTGTTCATGGGCGCGCTGCACACCGGCAGTGTCTTGCTGGTGGTCGCGTTGCTGTTCGTCATGGGCCTGACCCTGTACGGCCCGGATTCAATGATCAGCGGTGCCGCCGCGATCGACTTCGGCAAAGCCAAGGCTGGCGCCACGGCGGCCGGTTTCGTCAACGGCTGCGGCTCGGTCGGCGCAGTGCTCGGCGGTTTGCTGCCGGGTTACTTCGACTCGGTGACGGTGTTCATCGTCTTCGCCGGTTGTGCGCTGTTCTCGGCGCTGGTGCTGATTCCGCACTGGAACAGCCGCCCGGTCGGGGTGATGGAACCGCGCGCCGCGATCCCCAATTGCCCGCTGACGATCAAACCCCTGCGTTCCTGAAACCCTTTGCCTCGCGGCCTGCTGCGGTGCTCGCGGCAGGCTGGGTCGTGGCCATCTGACTGGAGAAACCCCATGAGACCGTTTTGGCTTGAGCAGGCCTTGCAGGCCGATACCTCGCAAACCTGCCCGCCGCTGCACGGCGAAGTCCGCACTGATGTGTGCATTGTCGGCGGCGGCTATACCGGGTTGTGGACGGCGATCATGCTCAAGCAACAGAACCCCGAACTCGACGTGTTGCTGATCGAAGCGGACATCTGCGGTGCCGGCGCCAGCGGGCGCAACGGTGGTTGTGCGCTGTCGTGGTCGGCGAAGTATTTCACCCTCGAGCGCCTGTTTGGCGTCGAGGAAGCGGTACGTCTGGTCAAGGAATCGGAGCGCAGCATCCATGCGATCGGCGAGTTCTGTGAGCAGTACGGCGTCGATGCCGATTACCGTCTCGACGGCACGCTGTACACCGCGACCAACCGCGCGCAAGTCGGTTCGACCGACGCGGTGATCGCCGCACTGGAGCGTAATGGCATCAACTCGTTCACTCAGCGCCCGCTCGCCGATGTGCAGCGCATGGCCGGTTCGAGCAAGCATCTGGAAGGCTGGTTTTCGCCGGCAGCCGCCAGTGTGCAGCCGGGCAAACTGGTGCGGGGTTTGCGTCGGGTGGCGTTGCAACTGGGTGTGAAAATTCACGAAAACACGGCAATGACCGGGCTGGAAGAAGGACGCCCGGCACGCTTGCAGACGCCGAATGGCACGGTGATCGCCGATCGCGTGGTGCTGGCGATGAATGCCTGGATGGCCCGTGCCTTTCCGCAGTTCGAACGCAGCGTGGCGATTGTCTCCAGCGACATGCTGATCACCGAACCGCGCCCGGAGCTGTTGCAGGAAATCGGTTTGACCAGCGGCGTGACGGTGCTCGATTCGCGGATTTTCGTGCACTACTACCACAACACCCCCGACGGCCGAATCATGCTCGGCAAGGGTGGCAACACTTTCGCGTTCGGCGGGCGCATGCTGCCGGTGTTCGATCAGCCATCGCCGTATGCCGGCCTGCTGAAAAACAGCCTCGCCGACTTCTTCCCGGCCTTTGCCGATGTCAAAGTCGATGCCACCTGGAACGGTCCGTCTGATCGCTCGGTCACCGGCTTGCCGTTCTTCGGCCAGATGAGCAGCGCCGGCAATGTGTTTTACGGTTTCGGCTATTCGGGCAGCGGCGTCGGCCCTTGCCATATGGGCGGGCAGATTCTCGCTTCGCTGGTGCAGGGGCTGGATAACCCGTGGACGCGTTCGCCGCTGGTCAACGGGCCGCTGGGTTATTTCCCGCCGGAGCCGATCCGCTACCTCGGCTCGTTGATGGTGCGCAATGCCATCCGCCGCAAGGAGCACGCCGAGGATCATGGGCGGCGGCCTCGGCACCTGGACGTGCGTCTGGCGAAATTCGCCGCCGCAGCGGGCAAGGCTGACAAAGGTTGAAGCACGGCGTGTTGATGTAGGAGCTGCCGCAGGCTGCGATCTTTCGATCTTGTTTTCAAGATCAAAATCAAAAGATCGCAGCCTGCGGCAGCTCCTACAAAGGGATCAGCGTGCGCCGCTGTCGAGTAGCCAGTCGAGCAATAGGCTGTCACGTGCGGGTGGTTCGCGAGGTGTGGGCTTGCGTGAGTTGCCCAGGCACAGAATCGGCCGGTCCGGGTCGCTGTCGAGGAAACTCACCCATACTTCGCTGCCGGCGCAGGGCAGTTCGTCCTGGGTGATTCGAGCATTGGCTCGAGTCATGGCGATGGGCAGCCAGACCGCGTCACTGTCAGGCGCTGAGTTCTGCTCCGAGGGCCACAGCCTGATGGCGACTCGGCCCTGCTCATCGACCTGCGCCGATTGCCCGGCAGGCCCGAGCACTTGCGCCAGGTGATAACCGGCAATACCTGGACGCGGTTGTTTGAGTGGCGGCCGAAAATCGGTTGACCAGGGCTGGGCGGTGAAATCGTTGTAATAGCGGTGCAGGGCAGGGGCCGGGTCAAGAATCGACGGATGTTGCCCGTGATGGCGTATGGCAGTGAGCCGCCATTGTTCGTTGAACTGGTTGATCGGATGCGCCGATACCTGCAGCAGATGTCCACTGAATAAACCGATCCGGTCGCTGCGGCCGTTGATCGTGCGGTGCTGGCAACGTTGTCGTTCCAGATGGCGACGACTGCGTTGTTCGTGGTGACGTTGTTCGAGGGAAGGTATCGGCGGCGCCGGTGCAGGGATATGGTTGGCGGCATCGTCGCTGATCGCCTGCTGCCCTCGATTCCGCACGGCATGCAGCGTGGCAATGGGCGCGGCGTGATGATGCTGGTACAACGCACTGACGCACGGTGAGGGTGTTTGCTCGCAAGCCTTGAACGGAACCAGCGTTGGCGCCTGCGGCAGGCTCAGGCTGTCATCGGCAAACACGACAATGTGCCCGTCCACCCGGTGTTCGAAGTGATAGTGAATGCCTTCCTCCTCGCAAAGCCTGTTCAGCAGCGCCAGATCACTTTCTTCGTACTGAATGCAAAACGCACGGATCGGGTACTGGCCAACGGTCATTTCAATCCGGTAGCCCTCAACGGGCAGGGCATTTTCCGTGAGCAATCGCTGGAGAATCTGCGGCACGCTCAGGTGCACGAACACCCGCCGTTGACTTGGCTGGGCCAGCCGCTGCAAGTGCGGCACGACCGTCACGCGATAGCCGATCCGGTGCGTACCGCGATGTTCGCAACTGGCACTGTCGATCACGCCGTGAATCCCATGATGGTCGTCCAGGCGCAGAAATGCCGGTTGATGCAGGAAGGTACCCGGCGCCACGGGGGGGGCCAGGCCGATCAGTTCGATGTCGAAACGGTAGGGCTGGTTGAGTGCTTCCTCGCCATGAAAACGCACCACCGGCAGGCACAGGCCGCTGTCGGTCAGGGTCAGGGTAAAAGGACTTTCCTTGTCATTGAGCATTCGAACAGGCTCTGTCAGGCAATACGGGCTTGAGAGGGTACGAAACCACAGCGCTGAATGGTCATGTCAAAGGCGTTTTTCAGAATCCCCCTACAAGCTCTGGTGAAGATGTCGATTCTGCATTGTGTTTTTTTGGTCGATTGCCGACTTTAGGCCGTATAAACTTGGCGCCACGCGTCGGCCAATAGATGTCTCGGCGCCACAGATCAAGAGAGTGAGTAATGGGCGCACAGTGGAAGGTTAAACACAAAGAAGCGGCAGCCAACGCCAGGGGCAAAATCTTCGGCAAACTGGTGAAAGAAATCACCATTGCTGCGCGCAACGGTGCCGATACCGCCACCAACGCACACTTGCGTCTGGTGGTTGAACAGGCCAAGAAAGCCTCGATGC
The DNA here is from genome assembly GCF_031882575.1 of Pseudomonas sp. VD-NE ins. Classification (NCBI taxonomy): domain Bacteria; kingdom Pseudomonadati; phylum Pseudomonadota; class Gammaproteobacteria; order Pseudomonadales; family Pseudomonadaceae; genus Pseudomonas; species Pseudomonas sp. VD-NE ins. The sequence continues at coordinate 4,254,683 of NZ_CP134772.1, read as the reverse complement.
CGAAAGAAACCCTCGATCGCGCGATCAAGAAAGGCGCCGGTCTGTTGGGTGAAGCGGTGCAATACCATCGCGTGACCTATGAAGGGTTCGCTCCGCACCAGGTGCCGCTGATCGTCGAGTGCGTGACCGACAACATCAACCGTACCGTTGCGGAAATCCGCGTGGCATTCCGTAAGGGCCAACTGGGGGCTTCCGGCTCCGTGGCCTGGGACTTCAACCATGTCGGCATGATCGAGGCTTCGCCGGACACCCCGGACGCCGATCCGGAAATGGCTGCGATCGAAGCGGGCGCGCAGGATTTCGAGCCGGGCGAAGACGGCGCAACGCTGTTCCTGACCGACCCTACCGATCTGGATGCGGTGCAGAAAGCGCTGCCAGAGCAAGGCTTCACCGTGCTGTCGGCCAAACTGGGCTTCCAGCCGAAGAACCCGGTCAGCGGTTTGAGCGACGAGCAGATGGCTGAGGTTGAAGCGTTCCTCGAAGGCCTCGACAACCATGATGATGTGCAGGACATGTTTGTTGGCCTGGCGGGCTGATCGAGCGTCAGTGATGGCCTCATCGCCAGCAGGCTAGCTCCCACAGGTTCAGAGGTGTCCACAGATTTTGTGAACGACCCGGACACTGTGGGAGCGGGCTTGCCCGCGATTGACTGCGCAGCAGTCAGCTTTCCTGCAAAACCGCAATAACTTCAGCAAACCCCGGCCGCGCCAGCACATCCGCCTGACAGCAACGCCGCTCCAGCTCTTCAAGCACCGCACGCAACTCATCACTCAACCCCGAGTCGATGCGCGCCAGCAATTCCCCCAGCAAAATCCCGAACGCGCGCACTTCGATGCGTTGCAGCGCGCGAGTTTCCGCAGTGTCGGCGACCGCGTGGAACGACGCCCCGCCAAAATCCCCGAGCAGGCAATCGCCGTGCTTGTTCAACAGAATGTTGTGCCCGTAGAGATCGCCGTGGGTGATGCCTTGCTGATGCAGATGCTCGGCTGCCGAAGCGATACCTTTGGCAATGTTCAGCGCCACCTCGGCACTGAACCGGCAATCATCGGCGTACACATCCCGCGAGCAGGACGCCAGGCTGGGCAGATCGGCGAGGTTGCCGAACGACGGATCGATCAATTGCATCACCAAGCCTTGCTGTCCGTCGGGATGGCCACTGATGCGCCCCTCGACCCGGATCAGATTGGGATGCAGGCCGGCGGTGATACAGGCATTCATTTCGTGCAGCGGCGAGCCGTCGCTGGTCATTTCACCTTTGTACAGTTTCACTGCGACCGGCGTTACTGAGCCATCGTCGCGTTGCCAGTTCGCCCGGGAAATCACCCCCGAGGCGCCTTCACCCAACCGTTGCTGCAGACGCAGCGCCGACCAGGCAATCTGCGGCGTCGCCTCCAGCGCGGCGGCGTCTGCCTCGGTTTCCAGCGGGTTACCGGCGTAGGCCAGCCAGGTCAGGCTCGGCAGCGCGAGCAGCCACTGCGGCAGCTCGGTCAGGTGGTTGGCGGAGATGCGCAACAGCTCCAGACGATGGCAGTTGCTCAGCGAGGGTGGCAGCGCTTGCAGGCGGTTGCCGGACAGCATGAGCTTTTGCAGGGCAGGGCGCTCACCGAGTTCGCTCGGCAGGCTTTCGATGCAGTTGTCGGTCAGGATCAGCCAGCGCAGTTGTGGCGGCAGGGCTTGAGCGGGAACGTTGACGATGCGATTGGCTCTGAAGCCGACCATCGTCAGGGCCGCGCACTGACCGAGACAGGCCGGCAGTTCGGTGAACGGGTTGTCGGAACAGAACAGCACGCGCAGGCGTGTCAGACGGTGCAAGTCATCCGGCAGGCTGCTCAGGGCATTGCCGCTGAGGTTGAGGATTTCCAGGGTGTCGGCCAGGTCGAAAATCTCGACCGGGAACTCGGTCAGGCCGCAGGACAGATCCAGTCGCGTAATGCCCGACAACTCGCCGGCGCGCAATTGAGCAAGGGTGTGCATGTTTGGTGTTCGCTATTGATCAGGGGCGCGCCGCAGGGGCGCCGGGAATGGCCGACATGATAACGGCAATACCCTGATTTGAAATTGGCTAGGTGGCGAAACTTCAGATGCCCATGGTGGGAGCGAGCCTGCTCGCGAAGGCGGAGTGTCAGCCGCTGATGTTTTGACTGATAGGGCGCTTTCGCGAGCAGGCTCGCTCCCACTGAAACCGTGTGGTCAGGCGGGTTCGTGCACTTCCTGTAATTGCCCCAAGCGGCTGCGTGTGCGCGCCAGGTCAATGGCGTGGCCGTCCAGGCTTTCATGCAAGGGCAGCTGGCCGAGCAGCGTCAGATGTTTGTCCTGGTCGTACAGCACGTCGATCAGATTGATGAAGCGCTGTTGTGCGGCGATCGGGCATTCTCCCAGTTCCGGCAGATCATCAATGATCCAGCGGTCGAACCGTCGACACAGTTCCAGATAATCCATGACCGCCGTCGGCTGCTCACACAGATCGCTGAAGGTAAAACCGACACGCCGCTCTTCACACAATCGAGCCTGAAACTGCCGGGTGCCGACCGTTAGCGCAATGGCAGGTGCATCTGCAGAGGGCAAATCCAGAGCGGTGCGTTGCGCGGGCGTGGCCGGCCACACGTAATGCCCCTGGGTAAATATCTGATGTGCAGAGTGGCGCGTGTGGCTGCGGTAATCGTGCGGGCCACCGACTTCCATCACCTGCATGTGGGTATTCATCAGTTCGATCACCGGTTTGAAGCGGGCGTGATAGAGCGGATTGGGCAGCAGCCCTTCAGGTGCGTAGTTGGAGGTGACCAGCAGCAGAATCCGCCGTTTGAACAGCGCCTTGAACAGCCGGGTGATGAGCATGGCATCGCCGATGTCGTGCACATGAAACTCGTCGAAACACAGCACCCGACAATCCTCCAGCAGTTCGTCGAGGGTCACTTCGAGGGCATCGTCCTGCTCGCGATGGCTGAACATGCCCTGATGCAATTGTGCGAAGAACTGATGGAAATGCAGGCGCCGTTTCTGGGTGATCGGCAGGGCCTGAAAGAAACCGTCGAGCAGCCAGCTTTTGCCTCGCCCGACAGCGCCGAACAGATAGAGACTCGGCGCGGTTCGACTGCTCGCGCCAAACAACAGACTGGCCTGCTGCGCCATGCATTCGATGACGCGCAGCTGGCTGTGGCTGAGGGTGTAACCCTGACCGCTGGCCTTGCGCCGAAAGAAGTCGCGGATCGACTGGCCACTGGCGTCATGCCCGGCGCTGGCCTGCAGGCCCTTGCCGAACCAGCGGCGCAACGCCGGCCAGCGCTGGATCAGTCGCGATCGTTTCGGCGGGTGGGCAGGCACTGTGGGCGTCTCCGTGTTCGTCAGGACCGGCTCCCGGGAGCGCGGCGAGGTAGTGTAACCAGACGCCGACTTGGCCAGCCACCGCAATGCATCGAGAGTGGGCGGTTATTGAACAAATATGTGCCGCACGTACAGCTATTTTTAGCGACATGGCTCGACCTGCTGCCAACCTTTCGAAACATATCCCGGGCGAACCCTGGATCCAATCGACTGGCGGAATCGTCGACCGTTGCTAACCTCAATCACAGAAACGACGTCGCCAGCGATCACTGACAAGGAACGGCGCAGTGAATATACGGGTGGTCATGGGCCTGCTGGGGGTACTCGCTGCACCTGTTTATGCGGCGGATCTTCAGGTTGAAGTGCGCGTCAATGTGCAACGCGGCTGCCAGTTGGTCGGCCAGCAGCGTAATGCCGGCATCGAGCAACTGGGTGTGCTCGACTTTGGCAGCACCGCACGGCTTGACGACCCTGCCGGGCCACTGGCGGCCGCGTTGACCAATCAACGCCTGCCACGGCTGGAGTGCAACCCGGACACGCCATACCAGATGCGTGTCGATGGCGGTTTGCATGGCGGTGTCGGCGAAGTCCGTTACATGGCCGGTTCGGTCGGTAGCAAACCGATTCCGTACCGCTTGTATCAGGACGCGGCGCGACGGGTGCCGCTGGTGGTGGATGTGCCGGTCAGCGGGCGGGTGCCGGACAGCGGCACCGTGGAATTACCGTTGTACGCGCGGATCGAGCCGCTGGCCGAAGTGCCACAAGTCAGTCGTTACTCGGATCTGGTCAAGGTGACGGTCACCTGGTGATCACGGTTTCAAAGCACCCGGTGGACGCGGGTGTGCAAGGAAGGCGTTCCATGATGAACGCGGTGAATGAGTCAGGGAAGGGAGCAGGGACGGGCGCAATGACAGGCAAACACTGGATGGTGGTGGCGGCAGGTACGCTGGCATTGCTCGCAGACGAGGCGCAAGCGGCGGTCAGCGGGCAGATCAATGCGCGGCTGATCCTGATTGCCGGCTGCGAAGTCACCAACACCAGCACTCCCGACAGCCCGGTCAGCGCCTTCGGTACCCTCGATTTCGGCCTTCAGGGACCCACCTGGAACGCGCCGATCAAGGCCAGTCTGGATGGCGACAGCAGCGGTAAACTCAATGTCGCCTGCAACCCTTCGGTCACCGGTTTCACCGTCACCATTGACGGCGGCACCCACGGTGACGGCAACACCCGGCGCCTGAGCAACGGCCGCCAGACCCTTCCCTATCAGCTGTTCGTCGATCCCTCCGGCGTCCGGAGCTACAGCATCGGCCAGCAACACAATTTCGCTGTCACCAGCGCTGCGCAGATACCCATTCCGGTATTTGGCTCGGTGGTGGCGAATACCCGCGCGGTGCCGGCAGGGGTCTATACCGACACCCTGACGGTGACGCTCGACTGGTAAACCCGTAGAGGACGGACACCATGCGTACGTTTGCATCAAGGATAGGTTTGTCGCTGCTTGGCCTGGCGCTGGTTTCCAGTGCCAACGCTGCCACCACGGTCACCGGCCAGATCACCTCCAGCCTGATTCTGATCAGCAGTTGTCAGGTCAACGGCGCTGGCGGTTCCACCGGGCTGAACTTCGGTGCGTTGAACTTCGGCACCGCCAACAGCCTGTTCACCACCGCTACCGGTCAAGTGTTGGGCGGTGGCGGCGGGGCGTTGTCGATTCTCTGTTCCAGCGGCACCACGCCGACGGTCAAGGTGCGCGCGGGCTCCCATGACGGCATGTCGCCGGGCGGCACGCGAGCGTTGTACGACGGAGTCGCCAATTACGTGCCGTACGACTTGTACACCGATGCCGGGCACTCGCAACTGCTGGCGATCGACGGGACGATCAATCTCGCCGCCAGCACCGGTGTCGCGCAGACGGTGAACATCTACGGTCAGGCGGTGGGCAAGGCCGGTCTGCCGGCGGGGACGTACACCGACACCGTCGCTGTTGAACTGACGTTCTGATGTCATGCGCCGCCATGGCTGTGCCGCGCTGCTCCTGCTCTGTGCCGGCAGTGCACCGCTGCCGCTGACAGCAGCGACGAGCCAGAGCTTTCAGGTCAGCGCCACGGTGACTGCCGGGTGTCTGGTGGTGGGCGGGGTGTCGAACTATGGCGGGCTGAATTTCGGTTCGCGTTCGGCATTGGCCACCGGCACCGTGCAGGTCGCGCTGACCGGTGGAGTGCAATTGCAATGCACGCCGGGGGTGACGCTGAACATGAGCGTCGATGGCGGCCAGTACAACAGCAGCGGCCGGCACATGCAGGTCAACAGCGGCAGCGCGCGGGTGGCGTATGCGCTGTTTCGGGATGCGGCGTACAGCCAGAGCCTGGGCATCGGCCAGAGTGTGGCGGTGGCGTATAGCGATGCAAACAACATCAGCCTGCCGATTTACGGTCAGGTGCAATTGCCGGGCAATCAGCCTGGGGGGACGTACAGCGACGTGTTGCAGGTGCAACTGTCGTGGTAAGGCGAAGTTGAATGGCCGACAAGGAGCAGGTTTATGGGGTCAGTTACGTCACGGCACTCGCTTGTGCGTTGCGCGATGTGGGCGTTGGTCATGCTTGGGGCAAGCCACGTTCACGCCGCCAGTTCGGTGCTGATCTGGCCGATCGATCCGGTGCTGGAGGCGGATCAACAGGCCAGTGCGCTGTGGCTGGAAAACCGTGGCAGCGAAACCGCCAATCTGCAAATCCGCGTGTTCGGCTGGAGCCAGAGTGGTTTCGCCGAGCAATACCAGAACCAACGCGACGTGATCGGCAGCCCGCCGGTGGCGAAAATCGAGCCGGGGCAGAAACAACTGGTGCGTCTGACCCGGACCAAGGAAGTGCCGCCGGGGCAGGAACTGGCCTACCGGATCATCATCGACGAAATTCCCTCCGCGCAACCCGCGACCGCTGACGGCGGTAAAACCGCCGCAGCGATCCGCTTCCAGATGCGTTACTCGGTGCCGCTGTTTGCCTATGGCGCCGGACTGTGGAGCAAAGAAGACAGCACCCGCGCGCGCGATCCCAAAGGTGTCGGTCTGCCGCAGTTGAGCTGGCGCACGGTGGCGGTGGACGGCAAGCCCTATGTCGAAGTGCGCAATCAGGGTGCGGTGCATGCGCGACTGACTGACGTGGCAATCAAACAGGCCGGGCAGAGCAGACCGCTGGCCGAAGGGTTGCTTGGGTACGTGCTGCCGGGCGCGGTAATGCGCTGGCCGGCACCGGGGCCGTTGGCCGGTGATTCGGCGTTGCAGGTGCGAGTGAACGGCGCGCCGCAGGTGCAGAGCATTACACCTGCCAAGTGAATGAGTCGTAGCGCGGGCATCTGGCGTCGACGCAAGCGGTATCAGGAGGATTGAGTCCATTGACGGGCGTAAAACGCGTATGAACCCAGGACGGGTTCGCCGTATTCAGCGTCCGTTGTGGCTCATCACCGGCGCGTGTTGCCTGATGTTCATTCAACCATCCGGGGCCGGCGATCTGCCGCCGCCTCCCAGCGGCATGGAGGCCGTCAGTGATGCACAGTTGTTTCTGGAACTGGTGGTCAACCAGATGAATACCGGACGCGTGGTGGCGGTGCAGCAGCGCGACGGGCGCTTGTTTGTCCCGACGACCGCGTTGCGCGAAACCGGCATGAAGTTGCCCGACAGCCTCGGCGCCGAGGTCGATCTCGACAGCCTGGCGGGGCTGCACAGTGATTACGACAGTGTTGGTCAACGCTTGCTGCTGGACGTGCCGCCGGACTGGCTGCCAGAACAGTTCATCGGCAATCGCCAGAGCTATCCGCGAACGCCGGCGCTGAGCAGCTTCGGCGCGCTGTTCAACTATGACCTGTACCTCAACGACACCGACGATGCCGGCACTTATCTGGCGGCGTGGAACGAAGTGCGGCTGTTCGACAGCTGGGGCACGCTGTCCAACACTGGGCAATACCGGCGCACCTTGTCCGGTGATTCGCTCAACACGCTGGACAACGGTTATCTACGCTACGACACCACGTGGCGATACTCCGATGACGAGCGAATGCTCACCTACGAGGCCGGTGACGTGATCAGCGGTGCGTTGCCGTGGAGCAGTTCGGTGCGTCTGGGCGGCGTGCAGTTTTCTCGGGACTTTGCGGTACGCCCGGATCTGGTGACCTATCCATTGCCGCAATTTGCCGGTGAAGCGGCGGTGCCGTCCTCGGTGGATCTGTTCATCAATGGCTACAAATCCAGCAGCGCAGATTTGCAGCCAGGGCCTTATACGCTGACCAATATTCCGTTCATCAACGGTGCGGGCGAAGCGGTGGTGGTGACCACTGATGCGCTCGGTCGGCAGGTGTCGACCACGGTGCCGTTTTATGTCACCAGCACCTTGCTGCAAAAAGGCTTGAGCGACTTTTCCGTGGCCGCCGGTACGCTGCGCCGCGACTACGGTTTGAAGGATTTCAACTATGGGCCGGGTGTCACCTCCGGCAGCCTGCGGTATGGCGTCAGCGACAGCTTCACCCTGGAAAGCCATGCCGAAGCGGCCGATTCGCTGACATTGGGCGGCCTTGGCGGTAATTGGCAACTCGGCAACTTTGGTGTGCTCAACAGTGCGTTGAGCCAAAGCCGTTTCGACGGCGAGGGCGGTCACCAGGTCAGCCTTGGCTATCAGTACAGCAACCAGCGTTTGAGCTTTTCCTACCAACGCCTGCAACGCCACGATCAATACGCTGACCTGAGCGTGGTCGACAGCCCCTATATCAGCCTTAGCCGGCGCAGCGAACAGGCGACCCTGAGCCTCAACCTCGACCGCTGGGGCAGCCTCGGTGCCGGCTATTTCGATGTGCGTGCGGCGGACGATTCACGCACGCGGCTGCTCAACCTCAGTTGGAGCAAACCGCTATGGCGCAACAGCAGTTTCTACCTGTCGGCCAACCGCGAGATCGGCGACAGCAACTGGGCGGTGCAGGCGCAACTGGTGGTCCCGTTCGATCTGCGCGGCAGTCTGGCGATCAGCAGCGATCGCAGTAAAACCGGGCAGAGCCAGCAGCGGGTCAACTACAGTCGGGCGGTGCCGACCGAGGGCGGCGTGGGTTTCAATCTGGGCTATGCCAAGGGTGATGGGGCGGATTATCGTCAGGCCGACGTCACCTGGCGTTTGCAATCGGTGCAATTGCAGGCCGGTGTCTACGGTACTTCCGATGCCGAAACCCGTTGGGCCGATGCCAGTGGTTCGCTGGTGTGGATGGACCGTCAGGTGTTCGCCGCCAACCGTATCGATGATGCGTTCGTAGTGGTCAGCACCGATGGTTTCGCCGACATTCCGGTGCGCTACGAAAACCAGCAGGTCGGCCAGACCGACAAGAACGGTCATCTGCTGGTGCCGTGGAGCAGCGCCTATTACCGGGGCAAGTATGAAATCGATCCACTGAATCTGCCGGCCAACGTGCGCAGCCCCAACGTCGAACAGCGCATCGCTGTGCGGCGTGGCAGCGGCTATTTGCTGGAGTTTCCGCTGTCTCGGGTGATTGCCGCGAGCATCGTGCTGGTCGACGCGCAGCAGCGAGAACTGCCGCTGGGCGTGGGCGTGCTGCATGAGCAGAGCGGCACACGGACGGTGGTCGGTTGGGATGGGCTGGTGTATCTGGAAAACCTGCAGGCGCAGAACTCGCTGCAGGTCACGCTGGCCGACGGCAAGACCTGTCGGGCACAGTTCAGCGTCGATCTGAATCAGGACCAGGTGCCGCTGATTGGCCCGTTGGTGTGTCAATGATCGGCGCACGCTTGCTTCTGTTGCTGGCGCTGATGCTGCCGGGGGCGGCGCAGGCTGCGTGCTCGGTGGTCAGCACCACGCCGGCGGCGTTCGGTATGCTTAGTTCGATCGCGGTGCGCACGACGTCGCAACCCAGTTCCACACTGAATGCGGGTTTGAGTTGCACCGGTTCGCTGCTGTCCCTGCTGACCAGCAACGACCACTTCTGGGGCACCGTTTCTTCGACTCAAAGTGGTCTGGTCGGACCGACCGGCGATGTCATCAACTACACGGTCTACGCCAACAACAGCACCAGCTACCCGCTGACTCGTGGCACGGCCTACGACTTTGCGCGCAACGGCATCATCGATGCCTTGGGCCTGCTCAACGGTACAACGCCGAAAACCGTGCCGCTGTATCTCGGCACAACCATCGGCAGCAACGTCGCCGCCGGGGTGTACACCGAAACCCTGAGCATTTTCTGGAACTGGAATTACTGTTCCGGGATCGGCATCGGCGCCATCTGCCTCGGGCGCGATATCGCCAGCGGCACGACCTCGTTGACGGTGAACATGACGGTGTCCAATGACTGCACGATTACTGCGCCGAACATCGCGTTCGGCAGCGCGCCGGTGGTCAGTGCGTTCACGCCGGTGACCGGGCAAACCATCAATTTGGCCTGCACCAAGGGCAGTGCCTACACCGTGGGGTTGAGTGACGGGCAGAACGCGGTGAGTGTCGGCGGGCGGCGACGGATGATTTCCGGGAGCAATTATCTGGCTTACGACATTTTCAAAAGCGCCGGCACCACGCGCTGGGGCAGTGTCGGCACGGCGCGGCGGGCGAGTACCGATGCCGAGGTCAATCCGGGTAACGGCTTGGGCACAGGCAGTCAGATCTTCAACTACAACGCGAAGATCTACACCGACCAGACCACGCCGCCGGCGGGCACTTATCTGGACAATGTAGTTTTGGACGTAGGTTTCTGAGCTGACACGATCCTTTGTAGGAGCTGTCGAGTGAAACGAGGTTGCGATCTTTTGATCTTGCCCTTAAGAACAAGATCAAAAGATCGCAGCGTGCCGCAGCTCCTACATAGAACAGCGGTGTTTTCAGAATTGCAGCGATTGCTTGAGCTGTTGCGCCGCTGGCGTATCGACCGGGCTGACCATCGCATAGTTGTAGCCGCCACCCGACCAGTATTCGGCCTGCAAGTCGCCATCACTGCGGCTTCCCCTTGGCAAAAAGGTGTTCTTCGGTCCCGGCGGGCGCACGTAGAAACTCACCTTGTGTCCGCTGCCATCCTCGTACATGACCATCGCTGCCGGACCTTCGTCGGTGCTGAGCAGGCGTCCGCTGACCGGTTCGAAACCGGCGGCCTTCAGATTGGGCAAGCGACTTGCCCGGGTGAAGTAGCGGTCGAGCCAGCGCTGCATGTCACCGTCACTGTCGACCTTGTAATCGGCTGGCAGCATGCCTTGCTGGGCAATCAAGCGATAAGCCTGTAAAGCGTCGGTCATCGGCAGCATGGTCGAGCGCACTAGGGTCATTTCCCGGGCCTGCCAGCCACTGAAGCCGCCGACGCTGACCGCGATCAATAACACCGCGGCACTGGCCAGATGACGCCGTGTCTGGCGTTGGCGGCTCTGGCGAATCATGGCTGGATCGAGCGCTGGATTGGCCGGTTGCTGCAACGCGCCGCTGAGTGCCGCGCGCAGTTGCTGGGCATCCTGTTGCCAAGCACGCACCTGCGCCGCTTCGTCCGGGTGATTGGCCAGCCAGGTCTCCAGCACACGCCGGTCGGCGTCGCTGAGTTGGTGGTCGACATAGGCGTGCAAATCACGCTCGTTGGGAGGCAGGCTGATCATTTGAGTATCCGCAAAGAAGGGCTGCTGATTTCGCCGTCGCTGAGTTGGCGCAAGGCCTGGCGGGCGCGGGACAGGCGCGACATCACGGTGCCGATCGGGGCGCCGAGAATCTCGGCGACCTCTTTATAGGAAAGGCCTTCCACCGAGACCATCAGCAGCAGGGCACGCTGTTCGGTGGGTAGGCGATCGAAGGCTTGCAGGGTCGACTGGGCGATCACCGTGCGCTCCGCCGAGGGTTCGGCATCGTCGCGACCGGTGAAGAATTCGAGCATGCGCGCATAGCGTCGGGAGCGACGATGGGCGTCGAGAAACTGCCGATACAGGATCGCAAAAAGCCAGGCACGCAAGTCGCCGTCGGCGCGTTTGTCGCCCCAACTCGACAGCGCCCGCTCCAGGCTGGCCTGCACCAGATCGTCGGCGCTGCTGCTGTTGCGTGTCAGTGACACGGCAAAGCGGCGCAATCTGGGAATGATTTCTCTCAACTGTTCGTCGAATTCGCTCATGAATTTCTGCTAGTCACTACGCTGTGGACTAGGGAGACGCCCGCCGTTGGAGGTTATTCCACGTTCGGAAAAATAAATACCGTCGTGTGGAATAAACCCGGACGAGGCGCGTCTTGCTGATTCTTCCTACTTGTGGCCGATGGCCCTGGAGTTTTTCATGGTTGATCGCACCTCACCCAACGCTTCACCGCCCGACGGGCCGCAGCGCCCGCCACTGAGTGCCGCGAACCTGATCCTGCGTCTGGGCGGCATTGCCGTGGTCGTCGCTGCGGTGGCTGGGGCGTTTGCCTACGTTCACGGTAACTTTGACCCACAACGCCTGACGCCGAAAGCGCTGGTCGATGTGCTGGAGAAGAACAACGGCGTGCACCCCGGGTTTCGCCGTAACCACGCCAAAGGCGTGTGCGTGATCGGGCATTTCGAGAGCAGTGGCGAGGCGCGGGTGTTCTCCTCTGCGCAGGTGTTCAACGAACCGCAGACCCCGGTGGTCGGGCGCTTTGCGTTGCCGGCGGGTAATCCGTATGCACCGGACAGCAGCGTGCCGATTCGCAGTCTGGCACTGCGTTTCACCCAGGCCAATGGACAGCAGTGGCGCACCGGGATGAACAGCATGCCGGTGTTCCCGGTCGGTACGCCTGAGGCGTTCTATCAATTGCAGCAGGCGCAGTCGCCGGATCCGGCCACCGGTAAACCGGATCCGAGCAAGGTGCCGGCATTCTTCGCCTCGCACCCGGAAACCGTGCCGTTTCTGACTTGGGTGAAGACGGCCAAACCTTCGGCCAGCTATGCCACCGAAACCTACAACAGTGTCAACGCGTTCTATCTGGTCGACGCCAGCGGTAAGAAGCAGGCCGTACGCTGGAGCATGACGCCGTTGGCGCGGGATGCTGCGGGTGCCACTGCACCCGAGGGCAGCGATTTTCTCGAGAAGGATCTGGTGCAACGTTTGGCGTCTGCTCCGCTGCGTTTTCAGTTGAATATCACTCTGGCCAATCCCGAAGATCCGGTGAACGACGCCAGCAAGACCTGGCCCGAGGGGCGCAAGGTGTTGAACGCCGGCACGCTGGTGCTGGAAAAGACCCAGCCACAACTGAGCGGCGAATGCCGCGACATCAACTATGACCCGCTGGTGCTGCCGGCCGGGATTCAAGGTTCCGACGACCCGTTGCTCGCGGCCCGTTCCGCCGGTTACGCCGATTCCTACTTGCGTCGCACCAGCGAAGTCAGCCAGTTGCCCGCTGCCAAACAGGAGGCTCGTCCATGAGCACTCAACCGACGCATTTCGCCTTGTTGGCGCGGCTGCTGCACTGGCTGATGGCGGTCATGATCCTCGCCATGCTGTTTATTGGTGCCGGCATGGTCACCTCGGTTTCCGAGCGGCATGAATGGCTGATCCATCTGCACAAACCGCTGGGCATTGCGATTCTGGCGCTGGTGATTGTGCGTTTGCTGGTGCGACTCACCACGCGCCAGCCACCGCTGCCAGCGGATCTGCCGGGTTGGCAAGTGCTGGCGGCCAAGGCTTCGCATTTGCTGCTGTATGCGTTGATGCTGGTGTTGCCGTTGCTTGGTTGGGCGATGATCAGCGCTTCAGGCGAACCGGTGATGCTCAGCACAACGTTGCAGTTGCCAGCGATCGTTCCGGCCGATGCGCAGTTGTTTGCGTTGTTGCGCAAGGCTCATGGCTATCTGGCCTATCTGTTGTTCCTGACGGTGCTGCTGCATCTGGCGGCGGCATTGTTCCATGGCTGGATCCGCCGCGACGAGGTGCTCGACAGCATGTTGCGCGGTCGCGATCGCGACTAACCCGTTTGAGTGGCGCATCGTAGCGGTGCGCCGCTTTTCAGGGTCAACCACCAGTAAGCCAGCGCCACAGCGTTGATGCCGGCGCCGAGCAGGCACACGCCGATCCAGCCGGCCCACGCGTACATCGCGGTCGACCCGATGGAACCGAGCGCGCTGCCGATCGAGTAGAACAGCATGTAACCGGCGGTGAGGCGGCTTTGCGCTTCGGGGCGCACGCCGTAGATCATGCTCTGGCTGGTGACGTGCACGGCTTGCAGACCCAGATCGAGGGTGATCACGCCGAGCAACAAGGCCCACAGCGAGGATTGGGTGAGGGCGATCGGCAACCAGGAGGCAAGCATCAGCAACAGCGAAAGACCGCTGACCCATTGCCCGAGGCCGCGATCAGCCAAGTGTCCGGCCCGTGCGGCGGCGAGCGCACCCGCTGCGCCGGCCAGTCCGAACAGACCGATTTCACTGTGCGACAGGGACAGTGGCGGCGCGGCCAGTGGCAACACCATCGGCGTCCACAGCACCATCGCGCTGGCGAAGGTCAGCAGGGCGAGGAATGCACGTTGACGCAGCACCGGTTCTTCTTTGAACAGACTGAATACTGAGGTGATCAGTGCGAGGTAACTCGTCGCTGGCTGTGGTGATTCATGCTTGGGCAGAATGCGAAACAGCAGCAACGCCATCAACAGTGTCAGCCCGGCTGACAGGAAGTAGATCGCTCGCCACCCAGCCAGATCGGCCATGCCGCCGGCGACCGTGCGCGCCAGCAAGATGCCGACGACGATGCCGCTGGTCACCACACCGACCACGCGCCCGCGTTGGGCCGGGATCGCCAGTGTGGCGGCGTAAGCCACCAATACCTGCGTCACTACGGCGAGCAGTCCTGTCAATGTCATGCCAAGCAACAGCCACGCACTGTTGGGCGCTAATGCAATCATCAATAACGCCGCTGCGGACAGCAGGGTTTGAGTGACGATCAATTTGCGTCTATTGAGCAGATCGCCGAGGGGCACCAGTAACACCAGGCCGATGCCGTAACCGATTTGCGTCAGGGTGATGACGATGCCGATGGTTGCCGGCGACATTGCAAACGCCTCGGCCATGGCGTCCAGCAATGGCTGGGCGTAATACACATTGCCCACGGCCAGACCGCAGGCCACAGAGAACAGCAAAACGGCGCTGCTTTTGAGAGGTTTCATATCCCGCATCCTTTTAGGTTTCAAAATAAAACCTTGATCAAGGTATTGATTGTGGTTTTATTTTGCAACCTGCTTGCGCGAAAGTACGAATGGCAGAAAGCAAAAGATCGCAGACAAGCTGCGATCTTTTGCGGGACGGAGGAGGGGATCAGCGCAGGGTATCAACCATGTCAGCGATGGTGGTCAGCACGTCTTTGCCCAGTTGTTTGGAGCGTTTGCCCGACCAGCCGGTTTCCTTGTCGGGATGGTCGTCGTGATCCTTGAACGGCATTTCCAGGGTCAACGACAGGCAGTCGTATTTCTGGCCGACGCTGTTGCACGCCAACGTCATGTTGGCCTGGCCCGGTTCGTCGCGGGTGTAGCCGTACTTGGTCTGGAAGTCTTTGGTGGTGTGTTTCAGGTGATTGCGGAAGTGCTCTTCGAGCTTTTCGATGCGCGGCGTGTAGCCCGGATTGCCTTCGCAACCGGCGGTAAATACGTGGGGGATTTCTTCGTCGCCATGTACGTCGAGGAACAGATCGACGCCGTACTTTTCCATTTGCTGTTGTACGAAAAGTACCTCGGGGCTGACGTCCTGACTGGCGTTCTGCCAGGCGCGATTCAAGTCCTGGCCCATCGCGTTGGTGCGCAAGTGACCGTGGAAGGCACCGTCCGGATTCATGTTCGGCACCAAGTACAGATCAGCGCTGGCCAGCAGTTTGTTCAGCACGGGATCGTCGTGTCTTTCCAGGCGTTCGATCACGCCTTCCATAAACCATTCAGCCATGTGCTCGCCCGGATGCTGTTGAGCAATGATCCAGATTTTGCGCTGACCTTCGGCGCCGGTGCCTTTGCGCAGCAGTTGAATATCGCGACCTTCGACGCTCTTGCCGGTGGCCAGCAATTCGGTACCGGCCTTGCTCAGCGCCTGTTCGATCAGCCAGTCGTGACGGCCACGGCTGTAGGGTTCGAAGTAGGCGAACCAGGCGTGGGTTTGCTCGGCTTCAAGGCAAAAGCGCAGGCTGTCACCTTCAAAACTGGTTGGAATGCGGAACCAGTTGACGTGGTCGTAGGAGGCGACTGCCTGATAGCCGGTCCAGGCTTTGTTATAGGAGGACTGGCTGGCGTTGACCAAGCGAAACCAGTGTTCCTGATGAACATGCAGGCCGCTGGCCTTGAAGTGGAACCACTGAAAATGGGCGCTGCGGGTGTCCGGTCGAATGGCCAGAACCGGATTGAGCGGGTTGCTGATGTCGATGACTTGGATGTTGCCGCTGTCGAAGTTGGCGCTGATGTCGAACGAAGATTTGGCCACGGTCATAATCGATTCCTGAATATGATTTTTATGGCCGTTACTGTACACGCAGGCAGGGCTGAAACCGAGGGGAATTGCGGGGTGTGGCGGGGGGCGTCCTCCATGACGCGCAAGCAGCTTAGAGAGTGTGCGATTGATTCTCAAGTGCTAAATGTCATTAGTTTGCCCCAATCTGGCCGGGCTTCGCTTGCCAAGCGATATTCTTTTGATATTATCCGCGCCATCGAATTTGCAGCACCTAAAGACTTCATTAGCCTGAAGCCACAAGCCCGAAAAACGGGCAAAAAAAAGACCCGGCAAAAAGCCGGGTCAAAAACCGTGATTAGCCTGATGAGGAGATAGTCCAGAAGACCGACCTAAGGTCTCTGGTCCATCGACTGATCTCGCGACCAGCTGCATGCAATAATAATCATTATCATTTGCAAGTCAAATGTTTTTACCTGCACGATAGGAAAATTCTTTCCTGTGCGTCCGGATTCCCTTCCTCAGGCTTCATCGCCATCGAGCGAATGGTCGACCATCGCCCGCGCCATATCCACCATGTGCACCACTGAAAATGCCAGGTCGCGACTCGCACCCTGCAGGCTTTCGGCTGCCTTGAACGCTGTGGCTGCCGCGCAGCGCAACAGGTCTGAGGCGTGGACCAGGGCTTCTTCGCCACTGAGATGGCTTCTGACATCGAAAAAACGTTCGTCGACATCGGGTTCTGACACAGCTGGTTTCAAGTAATAGTCCAGCGCTCGCTGCGCCGCCGCATTGCCTTGGGGCGAGGTGAAGGTGGTGTCCATTTGCAGATCGGGCAAGTCTTTGCTGCTGATATTCATGATGAAGAGGCACTCCTTGGTCGATTGAAAATCCGTGCCCCCAGAATAGTACCCTGTGTAGTTGTGCCAAGAATTTAAATACTACAATATGTGTTTTGCTGGCCGAAGGCGTCGACGTAAGGTGCTGCACATGGATAAATGGATTGAGTTGGTCAAGGCCAAGATGAGTGAACTCAAAATCACTCAAACAGAGCTCGGAGAGCGCGTCGGCATGTCCCAGGGCGGGATCGGTCATTGGCTGAACAAGCGTCGCGAACCCGGCATCACCGAGATGAACCGCGTGCTGCAAGCATTGGGCATGGATTTTCTCGAAGTGGTGCTGGTGATCCGGGAACCGCAAGTAACACCTGACGACGACATGCCGCTGGCGCAGAAGTACAACCCTTACTTCCGTTACCCGGTCAGCGATTGGCAGACGACCTGCGAGGTGCGCGAGAGCGATCCGGCGTCCTACGCCAAGGCATCAGGCAAGCAGCGTTTCGAACTGACGGATTACCACGCACGTGGCGCGGCGTTCTGGCTGACGGTGACGGGGGATTCGATGACCGCCCCCAGTGGCCAGAGCATCGCCGAAGGCATGCTGATTCTGGTCGACCCGGCAGCGGAGGCGGTGCCCGGCAAACTGGTGATTGCCCAGTGGCCCGACAGCCCTGAAGCGATCTTCCGCAAACTCGACGAAGAGGGCGGCCAGCGTTACCTGGTGCCGCTCAATCCGACCTGGCCGAAAGCCCTGCTGACCGATGAGTGTCGAATCATCGGCGTTGTGGTTCAGGCAACGGCGCGTTACTAGTCAGATCGATCCTCGCCAGGCGTAGGATCGATCCTCCCGTTCACACTTCTTCCAATTCAACCAAAGCGCTGCCTTCGCCAACCATTTCACCTTCCTGGCAATACAGCGCTTTGATCACCCCGGCATGCGGCGCACGGATGCTGTGTTCCATCTTCATCGCTTCCAGCACCACCAGTTGCGCACCGGCCTCGACCGATTGTCCGGCCTCGACCAGCACACGGACAATGCTGCCGTTCATCGGCGCAGTCAGGCCACCCTGATGACTGTGACTGGCTTCGACGGCGCTGATCGGGTCGTACGTTTCGATGCGCCGCAACTCACCGTCCCATTGCAGGTACAGCGAATCCCCTTGGCGGATGGCACGCAACGTATGACGGACGCCGTCGTGCTCGACGATGAGTGCTTCGCCGGACAGTCTGGCGTGATCATCGGCATTCAGCGTCAAGGCGCGATCCTGTCCCTCGCAGCTCAAATGCAGGGTGATTTCCCGTGGCAGACCCGCACGCAGTCCGGTGTTGACAGACCATGGCGAAGCAGGATCATCCTGACGCGCCAATTGCGGCAGACTCTGCGCCACCGCCTGAGCCGCCGCATTCCAGAACGCATCGCTCAACGTGCCCGGAGCAGGCAGCAATTGCTCCTGATAACGCGGAATAAACCCGGTATCCAGTTCCGCTGCCGCAAACGCCGGGTGCGCGATGATCCGCCGCAAGAAGTTGATGTTGGTTTTCAATCCACCAATCGCAAACTCGTCGAGCATGCTCAACAAGCGCAACCGCGCCTGTTCACGATCCTCGCCCCAGGCAATCAACTTGCCGACCATTGGGTCGTAGAACGGTGAAATTTCATCGCCTTCTTCGACTCCGCTATCCACCCGGCGCCCTGGCCCTTCGGCCGATTCGCGGTACAACGCAAGTCGCCCGGTCGCCGGCAGGAAGTCATTCGCAGGATCCTCGGCGTACAAGCGCACTTCAATCGCATGGCCGTTCAACGGCACTTGCTCCTGAGTGATCGGCAGTGCCTCACCACGCGCCACACGGATCTGCCACGCCACCAGATCGAGACCGGTGATCGCCTCGGTCACCGGGTGTTCGACTTGCAACCGCGTGTTCATCTCCATAAAGAAGAATTCGCCACGCGCATCCAGCAAAAACTCTACCGTACCCGCGCCGACATAGCCGATCGCCTGCGCCGAACGCACAGCCGCTTCGCCCATCGCCCGACGCAGTTCCGGGGACAAGCCCGGTGCCGGCGCTTCTTCGACGACTTTTTGGTGGCGACGCTGGATCGAGCAATCACGCTCATTGAGGTACAGGCAGTTGCCATGTTGATCGGCGAACACCTGGATTTCCACATGACGTGGCTTGAGCAGGTATTTCTCCACCAGCATCCGCGAATCGCCGAACGACGACTGCGCTTCACGCTGAGCGGAGGCGAGAGCTTCGGCCAGTTGGCTGACGTCCTCGACCACTTTCATACCTTTGCCGCCACCGCCGGCGGTGGCTTTGAGCAGCACTGGATAACCGATGCGTTCGCAGGCGTCGCGGAAGGTGTCAAGGTCTTGTGCTTCACCGTGATAACCCGGCACCAGTGGCACACCGGCGGTTTCCATCAGCTCTTTGGCAGCGGATTTGCTGCCCATGGCGTCGATGGCCGAGGCGGGCGGGCCGAGGAAAATCAGCCCGGCCGCTTCGATGGCGCGAGCGAATCCGGCGTTTTCCGAGAGAAACCCGTAACCCGGATGAATCGCCTGAGCGCCACTGGCCTTGGCCGCTGCGATCAATTTGTCGATTTGCAGATAACTGTCGGCCGCTTTGCTGCCACCGAGGTCGACGCGAATGTCTGCTTCACGGCTGTGCCGCGCCTCACGGTCGGTGGCGCTGTGCACGGCGACCGTGGTCAGGCCCAGCGCTTTGGCGGTGCGCATCACGCGGCAGGCGATTTCGCCACGGTTGGCCACCAGCAGGGTGGTGAGAACAGGTGCGCTCATCAACGCGGCTCCTTGGTTGCGGCTTGCCAGTTCGGCGGACGTTTTTGCAGAAAGGCGCGCAAGCCTTCCTGACCTTCAGGGCTGACGCGGATGCGGGCGATGGCATTTTCGGTGTAGCGGCGCAGCGCGGGGGTCAGCGCGCCGTTACCGACTTCACGCAGCAAATCCTTGCTGGCGCGCATCGCGGCGGGGCTGTTGAGCAGCAGGTTGTCGATCCACTGTTCGACTTGCTGATCGAGTTCAGCGGCGGGATAGCTTTCGGACAACAAACCGATTTCCCGTGCGCGTTGGCCGCCGAAACGTTCGGCGGTCAGCGCATAACGCCGCGCCGCGCGCTCGCCGATGGCTTGCACCACGAACGGACTGATCACCGCAGGCGCCAGACCAATGCGCACTTCCGACAGGCAGAATTGCGCATCATCGGCGCCAATCGCCATGTCGCAGCAACTGATCAACCCCAACGCACCACCAAACGCCGCGCCCTGCACCACGGCCACGGTGGGGATTTTCAGCTTGGCGAGGTTGTACATCAGCTCCGCGAGTTCGCGGGCGTCGTCGAGGTTGGTGTGGTAATCGAGTTCGGCCGATTGCTGCATCCACGCCAGATCGGCGCCGGCACTGAAGTGCTTGCCACGGCCACGCACCAGCAGGAAACGCAGGCTGGCATCACTGGCGACCTTGTCGAGTGCGAGGATCAACTCGCGGATCATCTCGGCGTTGAACGCGTTGTTCTTTTCCGCGCGGTTGAGCCACAGCGTGGCGAAACCGCGTGGGTCGCTTTGCAGTTCGAGGGTGTTGAAATCACTCATGAGATTCTCCCGATCACATCCGGAACACGCCGAAGCGGCTCGGTTCGATTGCCGCGTTCAGCGACGCGGACAAGGCCAGGGCCAGCACATCGCGGGTCTGCGCCGGGTCGATGACGCCGTCGTCCCACAGCCGTGCGCTGGAATAGTAGGGGTGACCCTGCTCTTCATACTGGTCGAGGATCGGTTGCTTGATCTCGGCTTCCTGCTCGGCACTGAAGGCCTGGCCACTGCGTTCAGCCTGTTCGCGTTTGACCTGCACCAACACGCCCGCTGCCTGCTCGGCGCCCATCACGCCGATCCGCGCGTTCGGCCACATCCACAGGAAGCGTGGATCGTAAGCGCGCCCGCACATGCCGTAGTTACCGGCGCCAAAGCTGCCGCCGATGATCACGGTGAATTTCGGCACTTTCGCGCAAGCCACTGCCGTGACCAGTTTCGCGCCATGTTTGGCGATGCCGCCGGCCTCGTATTTCTGGCCGACCATGAAGCCGGTAATGTTCTGCAGAAACAGCAGCGGAATGCCGCGCTGGCAAGCCAGTTCGATGAAGTGCGCGCCTTTCTGCGCGGCTTCGGCGAAGAGGATGCCGTTGTTCGCCAGAATCGCGATCGGGTAGCCGTGCAGATGCGCAAAGCCACACACCAGCGTGGTGCCGAACAAAGCCTTGAATTCATCGAACACCGAACCGTCGACCAGTCGCGCAATCACTTCGCGCACGTCGAACGGCTGCTTGGCGTCGGCCGAAACCACGCCGTACAACTCGTCGCTGGCGTACAGCGGCGCAACCGGTGTGCGTTGTTGCACTTCACCGAGCTTGCGCCAGTTGAGGTTGGCAACGCTGCGGCGGGCGAGGGCGAGGGCGTGTTCATCGCTCTCGGCGTAATGGTCGGCGACCCCGGAAATCTTGCAGTGCACATCGGCACCGCCCAGATCTTCGGCGCTGACCACTTCGCCGGTCGCAGCTTTCACCAGCGGCGGGCCGGCGAGGAAAATCGTCGCCTGATTGCGCACCATGATTGCTTCGTCGGCCATCGCCGGGACATAGGCGCCGCCGGCAGTGCAAGAGCCCATGACCACGGCAATCTGCGGAATGCCCATTGCACTCATGTTGGCCTGGTTGAAGAAGATCCGCCCGAAATGCTCGCGATCCGGAAACACTTCGTCCTGACGCGGCAGGTTGGCGCCGCCGGAGTCCACCAGATAGATGCACGGCAGACGATTCTGCTGAGCGATGGTTTGTGCGCGAAGATGCTTTTTCACGGTCAGCGGATAGTACGAGCCACCCTTCACCGTCGCATCGTTGGCGACGATCATGCATTCGACGCCTTCGACTCGACCGATTCCGGCAATCACGCCGGCGGCAGGAACCTCTTCGCCATACACGGCGTGGGCGGCCAATTGGCTGATTTCCAGAAACGGTGAGCCCGGATCGAGCAAACGGTTGATGCGCTCACGCGGTAGCAATTTACCGCGCGAGGTGTGACGTTCCTGAGCTTTCGCACCGCCGCCCTGCGCCACTTGGGCGAGCAGGGTGTGCAGGGCGTCGACCTGTTTGAGCATCGCCGCGCTGTTGGCGGCGAACTCCGCCGAACGGGGATTGAGCTGAGTGTGCAGGATCATGGGCTACTCCGTAGCAGCTTCGAGTTGCAAGCTACAAGCTACAAGTTGAAGCAAGAGCGCGGTTCTCTTGCAGCTTGAAACTTGCAGCTCGCAGCTGACGAAATTCATTTCGTTTCGTTGAACAGTTCGCGACCGATCAGCATGCGACGGATCTCACTGGTGCCGGCGCCGATTTCGTACAGCTTGGCATCGCGCAGCAAGCGCCCAGCCGGGAATTCGTTGATGTAACCGTTGCCGCCGAGAATCTGGATCGCGTCGAGGGCCATTTGTGTGGCTCGCTCGGCGGTGTAGAGGATCACCCCGGCGGCATCCTTGCGCGTGGTTTCGCCGCGTTCGCAAGCTTGGGCGACTGCATAGAGGTAGGCGCGGCTGGCGTTGAGTTGGGTGTACATGTCGGCGACTTTGCCCTGGATCAGCTGGAATTCACCGATGCTCTGGCCGAACTGTTTGCGGTCGTGGATGTACGGCACGATCAGGTCCATGCACGACTGCATGATCCCGGTCGGGCCGCCGGACAGTACGACGCGCTCGTAATCGAGGCCGCTCATCAACACTTTGACGCCGCCATTGAGCACGCCGAGGATGTTTTCTTCCGGCACTTCGACGTCATCGAAAAACAGTTCGCAGGTGTTGGAACCGCGCATGCCGAGCTTGTCGAACTTGTTGCTGCGGCTGAAGCCTTTCCAGTCACGCTCGACAATGAATGCGGTAATGCCGTGCGGGCCTTTTTCCAGATCAGTTTTGGCGTAGATCACATAGGTGTTGGCGTCGGGGCCGTTGGTGATCCAGGTTTTGCTACCGTTGAGGACGAAACGGTCGCCGCGTTTGTCGGCGCGCAGTTTCATTGAAACCACGTCGGAGCCGGCGTTTGGCTCGCTCATGGCGAGGGCGCCGACGTGCTCGCCGCTGATCAACTTCGGCAGGTACTTGGTTTTCTGTTCGTGGTTGCCATTGCGGTTGATCTGGTTGACGCAGAGGTTGGAGTGCGCGCCGTAAGAAAGCGCCACCGAGGCCGAGCCGCGACTGATTTCTTCCATTGCCACCACGTGCGCGAGGTAACCCAGACCCGCGCCGCCGTACTCTTCCGGCACGGTGATGCCGAGCAGGCCCATGTCACCGAATTTGCCCCACATGTCAGCAGGGAACAGGTTGTCGCTGTCGATCTGCGCCGCGCGCGGGGCGATCTCCTTGGCGACAAAGGACTGCACCTGATCGCGCAACATGTCGATGGTTTCACCGAGGGCGAAGTTCAGGGATGGATAGCTCATGGGTCACCTTTTGGCTTTTTTGTAGGGTGGGGAGGGCGGTCACTCGGCTCTCACCTTTACGTTAACGTAAGCCGGTGATGAATGGCTGTCAATCACCCTTTACGTTAACGTCAACTTGAGCGAGAGTAGTGGCAGTTCAAGATTGAAACGGAATAGACCTTGTGGGAGCGAGCTTGCTCGCGAAAGCGTCAGATCAGTCAACATGGATGTTGAATCCGCTGGCCTCTTCGCGAGCCCACAGGGGTTAAATCCGGCAAAACCCACTAATAAAGACAATAGGGGTCGTCATGGATCAACCCAGTGCAAACCCGCAGCGCAGCTACACCCGTGGCTCACAGGACAAAGCCTTGCTGGCGATGACCATCGGGCAGAAGTTCGATCAGACGGTCGCGCAGTATCCGGACGGTGAGGCGCTGGTGGTGCGCCATCAGCAGTTGCGCTATTCCTGGCGACAACTGGCCGACGCAGTGGATCTGCACGCCAGAGCGCTGCTGGCTTTGGGTTTTCAGGCCGGCGACCGCCTCGGGATATGGGCGCCGAACTGCGCGCAGTGGTGCATCAGCCAATTCGCTACGGCGAAAATCGGCGTGATCCTGGTCAACATCAACCCCGCCTACCGCAGCTCCGAACTGGAATACGTGCTCAAACAATCGGGCTGCCAGTGGCTGGTCTGCGCCGGGGCGTTCAAGTCCTCCAACTACCACACCATGTTGCAGGGACTGGTGCCGGAACTGGCCGAACAATCCATCGGCCAATTGCGCAACGAGCGCCTGCCGGACTTGCGCGGGGTGATCAGCCTCGATGCGCAGCCACCGTCAGGTTTCCTGCCGTGGTCGCAATTGTCCGACATGGCAAGCAGTGTCTCCAAAGAACAACTGAATGAACGCAGCGACAGCCTGCACTTCGATCAACCGGTGAACATCCAGTACACCTCAGGCACCACCGGTTTCCCCAAGGGCGCGACCCTCAGCCACTACAACATCCTCAACAACGGTTACATGGTCGGCGAAAGTATCGGCCTGACCTCGCGCGATCGCCTGGTGATTCCGGTGCCGCTGTACCACTGCTTCGGCATGGTCATGGGCAACCTCGGCTGCATCACCCACGGCAGCACGATGATTTACCCCAACGACGCGTTCGATCCATTGCTGACCCTGCAAACCGTCGCCGAAGAAAAGGCTACCGGCCTGTACGGCGTCCCGACCATGTTCATCGCCATGCTCGACCAGCCACAGCGCGGCGAATTCGATCTGTCGAGCCTGCGCACCGGGATCATGGCCGGCGCAACGTGCCCGATCGAAGTGATGCGCCGGGTCATCAGCGAGATGCACATGAGCGAAGTGCAGATCGCCTATGGCATGACCGAAACCAGCCCGGTGTCGCTGCAAACCGGTCCGAACGACGAACTGGAACTGCGCGTGACCACTGTCGGTCGCACCCAGCCACAACTGGAAAGCAAGATCGTCGACGAGGCCGGCAACCTCGTGCCGCGCGGCACCATCGGCGAACTGTGCACCCGTGGTTACAGTGTGATGCTCGGCTACTGGAACAATCCGCAGGCCACCGCTGAAGCCATCGATGAAGCGGGCTGGATGCACACCGGCGACCTGGCGAGCATGAACGAGGAGGGTTACGTCAACATTGCCGGGCGCAACAAGGACATGATCATCCGTGGCGGCGAGAACATTTATCCGCGTGAGCTGGAGGAGTTTTTCTTCACCCATCCGGCGGTGGCGGATGTGCAGGTGATCGGCATTCCGTGCTCGCGTTACGGCGAGGAGATTGTTGCCTGGATAAAATTCCACCCCGGCCATAACGCCTCCGAGCTGGAGCTGCAAACCTGGTGCAAGGAGCGCATCGCGCATTTCAAGACGCCACGGCACTTCAAGTTTGTTGAAGAGTTTCCGATGACGGTGACGGGCAAGATTCAGAAATTCCGCATGCGAGAGATCAGTATCAAAGAACTGAAAACAATCGAACGGTAACCTCCATCCCTGTGGGAGCTGGCTTGCCAGCGATGGCGTCAGGTCAGCCAGCATCTATGATGATTGATCTACCGCAATCGCTGGCAAGCCAGCTCCCACAGTGTTCTGTATGGTTTTTAAGAAATCACAGAAAGCACAAAGGGGAGCCGAAGCTCCCCTTTAATTTTGTCGTCGCGTGCTCTTTTTTATTATTGAGGGTCGGTCTGTTGTTGTTTTTGGCAACCGTGGCCCTTTACCGCTGTTTTTGGCGACCCCCATCCGGGGTCAAGAGCAAACGTATTTTTTTGAGCGCTGATCTACTTTCTCGCTAAGCGATCCAACCGATTCGGGAGCTACCTGAAGGTAGTTTTATTGTTCTCTGCCCGGTTGCGGGTCACTCCTGAGAGCACCCTGAAAAGCACACCTTCTCCAAAAAAATCTGTTAGCTGCGTCTCTGCCGTGTTGTTTTTGTTATGTCAGAGTCGGTACGTCTTATTTTTATTGGTTTGCTGCTTTTTATTCTTGTTATGCCATAGAGATAGCAGAAGCCGTGCCAACTTTAAAAATTCTTTATAAATCAACAGCTTGAAAGTTTCAGCGATTTTTCATTCCGGCGAAACCAGACAATTTGTTTCCGTGTTACTCGCTTGAACCCACATTCCGGACACAGCGGTAACACCTTTCCCCCTCACTGCGCGTTACGAGCCTTGGCCACGCGCGAACCGCTCGGGCGACCGAGCACCGCGCTGATCTGCTGACCCGCGGCGATCAAGGCGTCCAGGTCGATTCCGGTCTTGATACCCAAGCCATTGAGCAGGTACACCACATCTTCGGTAGCAACGTTACCGCTCGCGCCTTTGGCGTACGGGCAGCCGCCGAGGCCCGCGATAGAGCTGTCGAACACTGAAATGCCTTCGAGCAGGCTGGCGTAGATGTTGGCCATGGCCTGACCGTAGGTGTCGTGGAAATGCCCGGCGAGCTTGTCGCGCGGAACCTGCGCCGACACCACTTCGAACAAGCGGCGAGTCGCGCCAGCGGTGCCGGTGCCAATGGTGTCGCCCAGCGAAACCTCGTAGCAGCCCATCGCATACAACTCGCGCGCGACCATCGCCACTTGTTCCGGCGCGACCGTGCCTTCATAGGGGCAACCCAACACACAGGAAACGTAACCGCGCACGGTAACGCCGTGCTGTTGCGCCGCTTCCATGATCGGCGCAAACCGCGCGAGGCTTTCGCTGATGGAGCAGTTGATGTTGCGCTGCGAGAAGGCTTCGGAGGCGGCGGCGAACACCGCGACTTCCTTGACCCCGGCGGCAATCGCATCTTCAAAGCCGCGCAGATTCGGAGCCAGCGCGCCGTAAGTCACGCCGGGCTTGCGCTGAATCTGCGCGAACACCTCGGCGGAACCGGCCATCTGCGGCACCCATTTTGGTGAGACGAAACTGCCGACTTCTATATAGCCAAGGCCGGCGGCGCTCAAAGCGTCGACCAGTTGCACCTTGTCGGCGACGCTGATCGGTTGGGCTTCGTTCTGCAGGCCATCGCGCGGGCCGACTTCGATCAGGCGTACTTGGGAGGGGAGGGACATGGCGGTTGACCTGCTCTTTTGAATTCGTGGAGATCACTGTGGGAGCGAGCTTGCTCGCGAAAGCGGTGCATCAGTCGACAAACATTTGAATGTCAGACCGTATTCGCGAGCAAGCTCGCTCCCACAGGGAATGGTCTTTGATCCGTTAGATCGCCTGCTGGCTCTTGAGCGTCTGCTCCAACGCCTGCACGCAGCGCTCCTCGGCAGTATCGAGTTCCAGCTTCATCTGTTCGATATCCAGCAACTGCTGTTCCAGCTGCTCGCGGCGCTCGGCAATTTTCGCCAGCATGCTGTTGAGCTGTTTGGTGTTACCGCTGGACGGGTCGTAAAGCTCGATCAGTTCGCGGCATTCGGCCAGGGAGAAACCAATGCGTTTGCCGCGCAGGATCAGCTTCAGGCTGACCTTGTCGCGGGGCGAATAGATGCGTTCCTGGCCACGGCGCTCAGGACTGAGCAGGCCTTGCTCTTCATAAAAGCGGATTGCCCGGGTCGTGATGTCCAGCTCGCGGGCGAGGTCGGAGATGCTGTAAGTCTGGCTGCTCATGGAAGCGCTCGGAAAAAGGTCTTGGCGCTAAGCTAATGGCAGGTTGACGTTTACGTCAAGCAAGAAAAAGATCGCAGCCTGCGGCAGCTCCTACACCGATCTCTGTAGGAGCTGCCGCAGGCTGCGATCTTTTGATCTTTCCTTACACCACCTGCTTATCGAGCTTCTTCTCCTGCGCCGTCACCTGCTGGCACAGCTCGATCATCTGCTCACGCATCCAGCGATTCGCCGGGTCCTGATCGGTGCTTTCATGCCAATACAGATGCGTCTCCACCGGCGGCACATCATTCACCGGCAGGTTAAACGCCTGCAACTCATGCCGACGGGCGAAGCGCTCCGGCACGGTCATGACCATGTCGGTCTGCTGCATCACCTGCGACGCCATCAAATAGTGCTGCGAACGCAGGGCGATCTTGCGCTGAATGCCCATTTTGCCCAAGGCCAGATCGACATAGCCCAGGCCACTGCGACGGCTGGAAATGTGGATATGCGTCAGCGACAGATAATCATCCAGGGAGAGTTTTTCCTTGCCCGCCATCGGATGCCCCTTGCGCATCGCGCAGACGTAACGGTCCTCCATCAGCTTGACGTGACGCACCTGCGGGTCGGTGTTGAGCGGCGCATCCACGGCAAAATCCAGACGCCCGGCGGCCAGTTCCTTGGTGGTCTCGCGGCGTTTGGACAGAAAACTTTCGATGATCACCGTCGGCGCCAGACGGCGCAGGCGCTGAAACAGCGGCGGCAGAATCACCGCCTCGGTGAGGTCGGTCATGCTGATGCGGTAGGTCTTGACCGCTTGCGCCGGGTTGAAAATGCGGCTTTCCTGAACCGACACGCGCAGCAGTGACAGCGCGTTGCGCACCGGGCCGATGATGTTCTGCGCCATCGGCGTCGGCACCATGCCCTGCGCGGTGCGCACGAACAGCGGATCGTTGAAGGTCTCGCGCAACCGCGCCAAGGCGTTGGACACCGCCGGCTGGGTGATGCCGACAATCTGCCCGGCGCGGGTCAGGTTGGCTTCGGTATAGATCGCGTCGAAGACGATGAAAAGGTTGAGGTCGACCTTACTCAGATTCATAACGCGGCTTCTCTTGTTATTTAGGGCGGTGTTTTGGGGGCTGGCAATCAGCCGATCATATATCGGTGATGAATGTTTATACACGCCGAGAATAGGCTAGGTAAATTATCAGCGCTGTTCTAGCATCGATTGCATGACTTGAACAACCTCTGCCCAAGAAGGTAATTGATCATGGATTTCGCTTATTCGCCCAAGGTGCAAGAACTGCGTGAGCGCGTGACCGCGTTCATGGACACTTACGTTTACCCGGCCGAAGCCGTGTTCGAACGCCAGGTTGCCGAAGGTGATCGTTGGCAGCCGACGGCGATCATGGAAGAGCTCAAAGCCAAGGCCAAGGCCGAAGGCTTGTGGAATCTGTTTCTGCCTGAATCGGAACTCGGCGCCGGCCTGAGCAACCTCGAATACGCGCCATTGGCGGAGATCATGGGCCGCTCGCTGCTCGGTCCCGAGCCGTTCAACTGCTCGGCACCGGACACCGGCAATATGGAAGTGCTGGTGCGCTACGCCAACGAAGAGCAGAAACAGCGCTGGCTCGAACCGCTGCTGCGCGGTGAAATCCGCTCGGCGTTCGCCATGACCGAACCCGACGTTGCTTCGTCTGACGCGACCAACATGGCCGCCCGCGCTGTGCGTGATGGCGACGAGTGGGTGATCAACGGCAAAAAATGGTGGACCTCCGGCGCCTGCGATCCGCGCTGCAAAATCCTCATCTTCATGGGCCTGAGTAACCCCGATGCGCCACGCCACGCCCAGCACTCGATGATCCTTGTGCCGGTTGACACTCCCGGCGTGAAGATCGTCCGTCCGTTGCCGGTATTCGGTTACGACGACGCGCCACACGGCCACGCCGAAGTGCTGTTCGACAACGTGCGCGTGCCGTACGAGAACGTCCTGTTGGGTGAAGGACGCGGCTTCGAAATTGCGCAAGGTCGTCTTGGCCCGGGCCGGATTCACCACTGCATGCGCTCGATTGGCATGGCTGAGCGTGCGCTGGAATTGATGTGCAAACGTGCGGTGAGCCGCACTGCATTCGGTAAGCCGCTGGCGCGTCTGGGCGGTAACGTCGACAAGATCGCCGACTCGCGGATGGAAATCGACATGGCACGTCTGCTGACGCTGAAAGCGGCGTACATGATGGACACCGTCGGTAACAAAGTGGCGAAAAGCGAGATCGCGCAGATCAAAGTCGTTGCGCCGAACGTGGCCCTGCGCGTGATCGATCGGGCCATCCAGATGCATGGCGGGGCAGGGGTGTCGAACGACTTCCCGCTGGCCTACATGTACGCCATGCAACGCACCCTGCGCCTGGCCGACGGCCCGGACGAAGTGCACCGCGCGGCGATCGGCAAGTTCGAGATCGGCAAATATGTGCCGAAGGAAATGTTGCGTAGCGAGCGCTGATCCGGCACCGCGTTATCGTTCATCGCTGGCAAGCCAGCTCCCACAGTGTCCGAGTCGTACACAAAATTCATGTAGGCTCAAAAAACCTGTGGGAGCTGGCTTGCCAGCGATGACGTAAGCAGGTTCAACACATCAACATCAGGCTCAATACACCCAAACCTCAACCCGCCGATTCTTGATCCGCCCCTCATCGACATTGTTCGCCGCCACCGGCATCAGCGCGCCAAAGCCACGAACCTCACGCAACACCACGCCGTTCTTCACCAATTCCCGTCGCACCGCCATCGCTCGCAGCTTCGACAGTAAATCCGCGCGTGCCGGGTCATCCTTGGCATCACCAAACCCGACCAATGTCACCGCGCGCTCGGTCTTGTCATGGCGCTTTATATAGTCGAACACCCGCGCCAGATCCTGACGCGCCTTGTTATCGAGATTCGCGCTGCCTTCCTCGAAACGGAAATTCACCGTCAGACGCTGGGCGTGACGGCTGAGCGCTTGATAACCCTCGGGCATCAGCGCATTCGGCGCCACAGTCATGGCGTGCACGGTTTGGCTGATAAAACCATTGGCCGCCACGATCGCCTGACCCTGACGACTTTGTGCAAACGCCACCAAGGCTTTCGCCCACGGATTGTTGCTGTCGGGTGGCAGATAGAAGAACAATCGCCGCGACAGTGGATAGTCCTCGGTCGCGATCAAGCTGTTCAGCGGCAGCATCGATTGCGACGCACCATCGGTAATGGCCACCGCTTTGGCCTGGCGCACGTAAGGCAAACCGATGAAGCCGATGCCCTGAGGATCCGCGCTGACGGCGTCGGACAATTGCTCGCTGGACTCAAACCTTTTCGCTGCGCTACTCAGACTTTTCCCACGACGACTAAGCACCAATTCCTTGAACGTGTCGTACGTGCCGGACTGATCATCGCGCGCATATAAATGAATCGCACCGCCACGACCGCCGAGGTCTTCCCAGGTTTTCACCTCGCCGGCAAAGATCCGCGCCAGTTGCTCGGTGTCCAGTTGCTG
Source organism: Pseudomonas sp. VD-NE ins (assembly GCF_031882575.1). Taxonomy (NCBI): domain Bacteria; kingdom Pseudomonadati; phylum Pseudomonadota; class Gammaproteobacteria; order Pseudomonadales; family Pseudomonadaceae; genus Pseudomonas; species Pseudomonas sp. VD-NE ins. The sequence continues at coordinate 4,224,060 of NZ_CP134772.1, read as the reverse complement.
CAGCGGATTATCAGGATGAAGGATGATCGCCAGACCATCGATGGCAATGACTTGCTCGGCGGCGGGACTTTTCAGATCGCCCAGTGATTGCAGCGTCTGCAGTTCACTGTCCTTGATCTCGCGGGAGGACGCGGCAAGGTCGGCGCTGGCATTTTTCAACGCGGTGAAACCGGTGCTGGAACCGTGGGCGGCGACCTCGATGACCACACGTTTGCCTTGGGCAGTCTGGCCGACGATGCGCAGTTCGTTGGCGGTGTCCGGGGTTTCGCGGTGGATTTTCAGCAGGCCTTGCTCTTGCAGCAGACCCTCAACGAGTGCCGGGCCGAGTTCGGCACCGATGGTGTTGGAACCTTGAATGCGCAGCGCCGGGCCGTTTTCAGGAAGGGGCAGGGCGGCGGCAGAAACCGACAGCCACGCACTCAAGAGAAACACGCACAAAACACGCAGGGTCATGCCGGCACCGAATCAAGCCAAGGGGATTGCCGGGGAGATTAAGTCAGGCGCATGACCAAAAGATGACAGAGATCGAGTGTGGGAGCGAGCTTGCTCGCGAATGCGCTGTATCAGAAACATCTCTGGTTACTGACACTCCGCTTTCGCGAGCAAGCTCGCTCCCACAGGGGATTTCAAGAGATTCGAAGATCAGGCCAGTTCAAGCCAGATCGGCGCATGATCGGAAGGCTTTTCCATCCCGCGCAGTTCATAGTCGACACCGGCTGCCTTCACCCGCGGCAACAAACCATGGGACGCCAGAATCACGTCAATACGCAGCCCACGCTTCGGCTCATCCTCAAAGCCCCGGCTGCGGTAATCGAACCAACTGAACATGTCCGTCACATCCGGGTTCAAGTAGCGGTAGCTGTCGGTCAGGCCCCAGTTCTTCAGGCGTGCCATCCACTCGCGCTCTTCCGGCAGGAAGCTGCATTTGCCGGTTTTCAGCCAGCGTTTCATGTTGTCCGGGCCGATGCCGATGTCGCAGTCTTCCGGGGAAATGTTCACATCGCCCATCACCACCAGCGGCTGTTCGTTGTGGAACTGGCTTTCCAGCAGCGTTTGCAGATCGCTGTAAAAGCGCTGCTTGGCGGGGAACTTGGTCGGGTGGTCGCGGCTTTCGCCTTGGGGGAAGTAGCCGTTCATGATCGTCACCGGCACGCCATTGGCGTCGGCGAAGGTGCCCCAGATAAAGCGGCGCTGAGCGTCTTCTTCGTCAGTGGCGAAACCTTTGTGGATGGCAATCGGTTCCTGACGCGACAGCATCGCCACGCCGTAATGGCCTTTCTGGCCGTGGAAATACACGTGGTAGCCGAGGGCGCGGACTTCTTCGAGCGGGAACTGGTCGTCGTGGACCTTGGTTTCCTGCAGGCCGATGACGTCCGGCTGGTGTTTTTCGATCAGCGCTGCCAGCTGATGCGGACGCGCACGCAGTCCGTTGATGTTGAAGGAAACGATCTTCATGGTCGGCAGTCCTGGCAAAAGGGCGATGCTAGCTGACATGGGGGAGATGGGCCAGTGTGGGAGAAATCATTTTGGCCTGTGGGATTTATGTTGTCCGCCCCGGCCCCATCGCTGGCAAGCCAGCTCCCACAGGTTTCTGTGGTGCATATGAATGTTGTGTACAACACAGACACTGTGGGAGCTGGCTTGCCAGCGATGAGGCCCGCCCAGTCGATGAAGATCCCGAGTTGGTCTATACCTGTGGGGAACTGTCCCACCGCCAAAAGGTTCGTACCAACAAGAGCGCCGCCATTTGCACGCGCCCCGGGGAGAATCACCGTCATGCCTGAAACCCAGACCGCCATCGCCGACATTCATATGCTCGACCGCGGTTATTCCCGCGAAGCCCGATCGCTGCTCTATCAGGCGTATCGCCACGAGCCGACCTTCGGCTACCTGTTCGAAGCCGAGCGCCCCGGTTACGAACAGCGCGTGCGGGCGACGGTGCGGGAACTGGTCAAACAACACTTTCTGCAGGACCTGCCCGCCATCGGCCTGCTGGTCAACGATCGCCTGATCGGCATCGCCCTGATCGCGCCGCCACAACGCCGTTTGGGCATCACTGAAAGTTGGGCCTGGCGCCTGCGCATGGTGCTTAGCACCGGTTTCCGCTGCACCCGCCGCTATCTGGAATACCACGATGCGGTCGCCGCGTGTGTGCCCAGCGATTCCGTGCACATGCTGCCCTTGTTGGGCATTCATCCACAATTCCAGGGCAAACACTTCGGCGAACAATTGCTGACAGCCGTACACAACTGGTGCGCGGTGGATGAAACCTCGCAGGGCGTGGTGCTCGACACCGGCAACCCGCGTTACCTGGAATTCTATAAAAGGCAGGGTTACGAGGAGATCGGCGAGGTTGCCGTCGGGCCGGTGCGGGAACACGTGTTTTTCCACGCCAATCCGCAGGTGTTACAAACTGCAACAGCATGACAATCGAACTTCTTGGGAAATTTCCTGTTCTATCACGCTCCCAAGCCCGTGATAGCATCCGCGCCTATGAAGTTTCCAGGAAGATTTACCAGTGGCGTGCTCATGCTGTTAACCAGCTGCGCGGCGCTGGCGCAAAGTGAATTGGACGTGCGGATCAAACCGTCCAACGACGAACTTAAAGCCAATATAGAAGGCTATATCGGCAGCCTCGGCGACCGTGACGAAGAAGCCCTGCAACGCTTCAGTCGCGGTGCCGAAGAGCAGGCGCGCAAAGCGGCCCAGGCGTTGGGCTACTACCAGCCGCAGATCGAAAGCGACGTCAAGGGCGGCGACAAGCCGCGCCTGGTGTTGAACATCGATCCCGGCGAGCCAATTCACCTGCGCAACGTCACCCTTCGTGTCGACGGCCCGGCTGCCTCCCTCAAATCCTTTCGAGTCCCGAAAAGCGACGCGCTCAAGTCCGGCGCGGTGCTCAACCATGGCCGTTACGAAGACGCCAAAAGACTTATTCAGAATCAGGCCTCGCGCTTCGGTTTTTTCAGTGGCCATTTCACCAGTCAAAAACTTATGGTCGACCCGCGCGCCGGGGTGGCCGACATCGAACTGATTTACGAAAGCGGCCCGCGTTATGCGCTGGGCAAAGTCAAATTCGAAGGCGACACGCCGTTCGACGAAGACCTGCTGCAACGCATGGTGCCGTTCAAGGAAGGCGAACCCTACGACTCCGAGCTGATCGCCGAGCTCAATCGCGACCTGCAATCGAGCGGTTATTTTGAAGGCGTACGCGTCGATGCCGCACCCACCACGGCGAAAAACGACGTGATCCCGGTGGACGTCAAACTCGACACGCGCAAACCACGGACCATGGGCCTGGGCCTCGGCTATTCGACCGACGTCGGCCCGCGCATCAAAGCCAACTGGACGCGCCATTGGGTCAACCCGCAGGGCGACAGCTATGGCTGGGAAGCGGAACTGTCGGCACCTCGGCAAAACGTCGGTTTGTTCTACGACATCCCGCTCGACCCGCCACTGACCGATAAATTGCGTTGGGCCGGCGGTTATCAATTCGAAGACATCGACGGTTCCGACACCTTGAGCAAACTGCTGACCTTCGGCCCGGAATGGCACAGCAAATTGCCGAGCGGCTGGCAGCGGGTGATCTCGCTGAAATGGCAGCGTGAAGAATATGAACTCGGCGATGACTCCGGCTTGAGCACCTTGCTGATGCCCGGCATCAGTTACTCGTACCTGAAAAGCGACAACCGCATCGACCCGCACAACGGCTATCGCCTGAGCTTCGAAAGCAAAGTGGCGAAGGAAGGCCTCGGCTCGGACAACAACCTTTTATATGGCACCGCACTGGTCAAAGGCCTGACCACGGTGTTCGACAAACACCGGTTCCTCGGTCGCGTGCAGGTCGGCGGCAGCGCCACCAATGGCTACAACTCCGTGCCGCCGTCGCTGCGTTTCTTCGCCGGTGGCGATCAGAGCGTGCGCGGTTACGACTACCAGAGCCTGTCCCCGGAAAACTCCAAGGGTGATCGCATCGGCGGCCGCTACATGGTCGCCGGTAGCGTCGAGTATCAATACTCGATCGCCGAAAAATGGCGCGTCGCGACCTTCGTCGACCAAGGCAACTCTTTCAACAAACTCGAACTGCCGAACCTCAAGACCGGGGTCGGTATTGGTGTGCGCTGGGTCTCTCCGGTGGGGCCGATCCGCCTCGACCTGGCCCACGCACTCGACGACGATGGCGGCATCCGGCTGCACTTTTCCATGGGGCCTGAGCTGTGAAGCGTGGTTTGAAAATGACGGCGCTGGCGTTGTTGGCGCTGGTGTTGTTGATTGTATTGAGTGTCACCGCCGTACTCGGCACGGCGGCCGGCAGCCGCTGGGTGCTGGGCCTCGTGCCGGGGCTGACGGTGGAAAATTTCCAAGGCCGCCTCGGCGGGCAGTGGAGCGCCGATCATCTGCTGTGGCAGCAGGACAGCAGTCGCGTCGAGCTGAACAAGGCAATCTTCGCCTGGTCACCGCTGTGCCTGACGCGCATGACTTTGTGCATCGAACAGCTCAAGGCTGATCAGGTCATTCTGCAATTCCCGCCGAGCGAAGAAACCACCGAAAGCGGCCCGATCAAACTGCCGGATCTGCAATTGCCGGTGGCCATCGAGCTGGGCGACGTACAGGTCGGCAGCCTGTTGTTCAACGGCAGCGAACAGCTTAAAGGCTTGCAACTGGCGGCGCACTGGACTGCCCAGGGCATGCAGATCGACAGCGTGAAATTGCAGCGCGACGACCTCAGCCTGAACCTCTCCGGCACACTCACGCCGACCGGCAACTGGCCGCTTAACATCGCCGGTGACCTGACATTGCCGTCGCCGGGCACTGGGCCGTGGACACTGGCGCTGAAGATCGATGGCGATCTGCTGAAAACCCTCAACCTGCATGCCGACAGTCATGGCTACCTCGACGGCCAGTTGAGTGGCGAGTTGCAACCGCTGGCGGAAAACCTGCCGGCCAAAGTGCGCATCACCGCCGAGTCGTTCAAACCAAGCGCTGACCTGCCGGACACTCTGCAACTCAATCAATTGCTGCTGACCGGCGAAGGCGACCTGGAAAACGGTTACCAGCTCAACGGCAACGCCACGCTGCCCGCCGACAAAGGCCCGGTGGCGCTGTTGCTCAAAGGCAAAGTCGATGCCAGCGGCGCGCAGATCGCCGGCCTCGACCTGACGGCCAACGATAAACAAAGCCTGAAACTCACTGGCAGCGTCGACTGGAGCAAAGGCCTTACCGCGCAAGCCAACATCAACTGGCAGGACTTTCCTTGGCATCGGCTCTATAACGAAATCGACGAGCCAGAGGTCGCCTTACGCACCTTCACTGGCGAAGTTTCTTACACCGATGGTCAATACCTCGGCAACTTCGCCGCCGCCCTCGATGGTCCGGCCGGCGCGTTCACCCTGAGCAGTCCGTTCAGCGGCAGCCTTACACAGATCGCTTTGCCTCAATTGAAAATGCAAGCCGGGCAGGGCAAGGCTGAAGGGCACGTCAATGTGCAGTTCGCCGATGGCATCGCCTGGGACACCGCGCTGGATCTCTCGGCGCTGAACCCGGCGTACTGGGTCGCCGAATTGCCGGGCACGTTGGCCGGGCCGCTGAAGAGCAAGGGCGAAATGAAGAATGAGCGTCTGAGCCTGACCGCCGACCTCGATTTGAAAGGCAAATTGCGCGGCCAACCGGCGATTCTTCAGGCCAAGGCTGACGGCGCTGGCGAGCAGTGGAACCTGAATGCCCTGCAAATCCGCCTCGGCGACAACAGCATCAACGGCAAGGGCAGCCTGCAACAGAAACTGACCGGGCAGATCGACATCAAGCTGTCGCGTCTGGCCCAGCTCTGGCCGCAACTGCGCGGACAGGTTAACGGCCAGGTCAATGTGGCCGGTACGCTGCAAGCACCGCAGGGCAAACTCGATCTGCAAGGTTCGCAATTGGCCTTCCAGGACAATCGCCTGCAAAGCCTCAACCTCGACGCCACCCTCGACAGTGCGCAGCGGGCAAAGATTGATCTGAAAGGCAGCGGCATTCAGGCCGGTGACACTAACCTGGGCGTGTTGACCGCCAGCGCTCAAGGCGACATCAAAAAGCAGAAACTCGACCTCGACCTGATCGGGCCGAAGCTGAAACTGGCCCTCGGTCTGGACGGCAATCTGGATAAAGGCAACTGGCGCGGTCGCCTGTCCAGCGGCGACATTCAGGCCGGTGGCCAGGACTGGAAACTGCAAAACCCGGCCAAGCTGGAACGTCTGGCTGACGGCAAAATCAACTTTGGCGCGCATTGCTGGATGTCCGGCGACGCCAGCCTGTGCGGTGAAGATCAGCGGCTGATGCCGGAGCCGAAACTGCGCTATCACCTCAAGCAATTCCCGATCGAAAGCCTCGCGCAATGGTTGCCGAAAGACTTTGCCTGGAAGGGTAAGCTCAACGCCGATCTGCAACTGGATCTGCCGGCGAGTGGCCCGAACGGCGTGGTCAGCATTGACGCCAGCGGCGGCACCTTGCGCATGAAGGAAAAGGATCAGTGGCTGGACTTCCCGTACCAGACCCTGAAGCTCAGCAGCAAACTCACGCCGAAACGCGTCGACACCGAACTGAACTTCGTCGGCGGCAAACTCGGCGAACTGATGGTGCAGGCGCAGCTCAACCCGTTGCCGAAAAACAAACCGTTGAGCGGCTCGTTCCGCCTTTCCGGGCTGGATCTGTCGGTGGCGCGGCCGTTTGTGCCGATGGTCGAGAAACTCACCGGCCGCCTCAACGGCAGCGGCACGATTTCCGGCGGATTGCTGGCGCCGCTGGTCAACGGCAGCGTGCAACTCAGCGACGGCGAAGTGTCCGGCGCCGAGTTGCCGATGGAGCTGCAGAACCTGCAACTCACTGCCGTGATTGCCGGTGAATCCGTGCGCCTCGACGGCGGCTGGAAAAGCGGCAAGAGCGGGCAGGGCAGCCTGACCGGTAACGTCGCCTGGGGTCAGGCACTGATGGTCGATCTGGCGCTCAAGGGCACGCAATTGCCGGTCACCGTTGAACCGTACGCGAAGCTCGAAGTCGCGCCGGACCTGAAGATTTCCATGGCCGGCGACGAGCTGAAAATCGCTGGCAAAGTGCAGGTGCCCAAAGGCGAAATCACCGTGCGTGAGCTGCCGCCGTCAACGGTGAAAGTCTCCGATGACACGATTATCGTCGGCGCGCAGACCGAAGAGGGCAAACCACCGATGGCCATGAAGATGGACATCGACGTGGTGGTCGGCGAAGACAAACTGGCTTTCGCCGGTTTTGGTCTGACCGCCAATGTGCAAGGGCATGTACACATCGGCGACAACATGGACACCCGTGGCGAACTGTGGCTCAACGACGGCCGCTACAGTGCCTACGGTCAGCGCCTGCAAGTGCGCCGTGCGCGTCTGTTGTTCGCCGGCCCTCTCGATCAGCCGTATCTGGACATCGAAGCGATCCGCCAGACCGACGACGTGATCGCCGGTATTCGCCTGAGCGGCAGCGCCGAGCAGCCGACCACACAGATCTTCTCCGAGCCGGCGATGAGCCAGGAGCAGGCGTTGTCCTATCTGGTATTGGGTCGTCCGCTGAGCACCAACGGCGAAGACAACAACATGCTCGCGCAAGCGGCGTTGGGACTGGGCTTGATGGGCAGTTCCGGGGTCACCAGCAGTCTGGCCAAGGATCTGGGGATTCAGGACTTCCAACTCGACACTGCAGGCAGCGGCGATGCCACCAGTGTTGTGGCCAGCGGCAATATTACCGAGAAGCTCAGTTTGCGTTATGGCGTTGGCGTGTTCGAACCGGCCAGCACCATTGCGCTGCGCTACAAGCTGAGCAAGAAGGTCTATGTCGAGGCGGCCAGTGGCGTCGCGAGTTCGCTGGATATTTTCTACAAGCGCGATTTCTAGATCGCACCTGTTTTATTTGAACCGAGGCGCGGCCTTCGCGAGCAGGCTCGCTCCCACATTCGATCTGTGCCATGCATGGATATGTGTTCGCTCGAAATCCCCTGTGGGAGCGAGCCTGCTCGCGAAGGCGTCTTCTCGTTCATCGATGATGCTGAGGTTGCTGACCTCTTCGCGAGCAGGCTCGTTGCTGATTTGATCTTTGGATTTACTGGGACGGACCGCACACCAGCGAGGCCCGCTCATAGTTCAACGCCTTGTCACGTTCAGGTAACGCATACGGTGCTTCACAACGCTGGCCTTGCCAATTGATTGTGAGCGTCCCGGTGTCGCTTTCCACCAGCGCCAGTGCCTTGCCGCTCGGGTCGGAGATTGCCAGTTGCTTGCCGGCGCCATCTTCCACCGAAGCACCGAAGGGAATCGGCTGGTGCTGCGCATCGAACAAAGCAAATTGCACGCGCCGACCGGTCTTGCTCGCATAGCGCGCCAGCACCACCGCACCGCGGCGCGGCACCACTTGCCGGGTCGCATTATCGATTTCAATATCGCCGCCCAGATCGCGGGTGTCGAGGTTGATCCAGTTTACCCGATAGGGTTGCGCATTGGGCACCACGGCATAGCCATTTCGACCGGTTTTCGCCCCGGAGAAACTGCCGATTTTCACCCCTGAAACCCCTTCGACCTGCGCCAGCGCAAACGTCTCGCCGACGGTTTGCCCGAGGTTGATCCCGCCGCCATGGCCGACAATCGAGCCGGCAAGATTGAGATTCTGCGAGTTGTAGCCGCGCCCCTGACTGTAACCGGCGCTGATGTCCATCACTGACGTGCGGGTGCTGAGATTGACCGAACCGCTGCTGCCACCGGTGCTGCTGTTGCCGCCTTGCACCGAGTAATAAGTATCGCTGTCTTCCGTCAGGTAACCGTTGATCCCGACCTGGGTGCTGTCGGTGGCTTTCTGGGTGCTCGCGGAAACAAACGCTCGCGGCGCGCGCGGTTTTGAACCCAGCGGGAAAGACAGTGACAGGTTGACCAGGGTGTCGTTGTTCGCCGGCCCATAGTTGCCGACATCCTTGGTGTAGGTGGCGCCGAGGTTGTAGCTGACATCACCCCAATAGTTGCTGTAACCCGCCGACAGACTTTGCGATCCGCCGCGGCCCCAATAGCGCTGGTCACTGGCATTCAGGTAGACGCTGCCATATTGCTGATCACGCCCCAGGCTCTGGTTGACGGTCAGGTCGGTGCGGGTTTTCGAGTTGCCCGTGCGTTTTTCGCCCTCGTGGCTCAGTTCCTCGACGTGGTCGGTGAGGGTGCGATAACCCTCGGTCGAATAGCGATAGGCGGCGAGGGTGAAGCTGGTGTCGGTGCCGGTAAAGGTCTTGGCGTACAGCGCCCGCAAGCTGTTGCCCTTGACCGCTTGGCCAAAGGTACGACTGGCGGAATGGGTGACGTCGAGCGACACGGCACCAATCGGCGTATTGCGCCCCGCGCCCACGGACAACGCCTGGAAATCCTCGGTCACCTGCACGCCGACGATGCCGGACAAGTTGCTGCTGATGCCATAGGCCAGCGTGCTGCTGACAAACTGCGGCGACTGTAGATCGTCGCTGTTGCTGTTGTAGCGGCCAGCGGAGAAGCTGTACTTCAGTTGACCTTGACGGACCATGATCGGCAGGCTGGAAAACGCCTGCACCGTCACCCGGCGCTGACCGTCGGCCTCGATAATCGTCACCTCCAGATCACCGTTGGAACCGCTCGGATAGATATCGCTGATTTCGAACGGCCCCGGCGGCACGTTGGCGCTGTAGAGCATGTAGTTGTTCTGACGAATTTCCACAGTCGCGCTGGACTGCGCAATCCCGCGAATCACTGGCGCATAGCCGCGCTCGCTGTCGGCACGCATGCCGTCGTCAGAGGCCAGTTTCAGGCCGCGATAGCGCACGCTGTCGAACAGGTCGGCGTCGGAGAAAATATCCCCGGCGCTGAACTGGCCCTTCAGCGCGGTCAGGTCATGTTGCAGATAGCTGCGGTTGCTCTTGAACGTACTCGGCTGGCCGGTGCTGCTGTTGAAGTTGGACTCGTTGCGCAGGCGCCAGCCGCCGAGGTTGATGCCGTTGCGCAGGCCGACGTTATTGGCAATCGTGTCGGCTGTTTGCGTGCTGTTGCGGTTGCTGCTGACCTGATAGTTGATGAATGCGGCCGGCACGCCTTCGTCCCACAGCGCCGGATCAACATAGCCACGTCGACCGCGTTCCATGGCGCTTTGCGGCACGCTGACCAGCAGGCGCAAGCGTGGCACGTCGTAACGCACGCTGGCATGCTCGATCAATGCGGGCAGGTCGAGGCAGGCGTGCGGATCGTCAGCATCCAGTTTGCCGCTAGCCTGCAACTTGGCGATGTCGACGCCCAACTGCTGGACCATTTCCAGGGTCAGGCAGGCCTGGATCTTGCCGTTGCCGGGGTGGCGGCGGAAGTCGATATCGCGACGTCCGACCAGCGTGTCGTTGCTGTAGAGGTCAACCCGGTAGTTGCCGGGCAGGACGCTGTTGCTGGCGAGCAGCGATTGCACATCAACGGTCGACGCGGCGCCTTGCAGAAACGAGGTATTGAACTGTTCATCGCCGTCAGCCTGGCACGCCGTGCTGATAGCCGAGGCGATCAACAACGATGCCAGGCCGTCGCGTTTGAGTAAAAACATGCAGGAACCCTATATCACCTCCGATACGAACTAACGGAGCGAAGAGAAATACAGTGAAAGTGCGCGATCAAAGCGACTCGCGAGTTATGGAGATTCGTTCTTTGGACGAGCGCGGGTTTCGGCGCTGTTGGAAAGTTGCGCGGTAAAACGATCTTGAGCGCCATAGTCATTAATACTGCTGAACAACAAAATTGGCGTGTTCGTCGAGTGAAGTTGTTTCAGGGCGAACTCTTTGCGTTCGCCGGGGGCGATCATCATCGAATCAAACGGGTGCTCGCTGAGTGCGCCGGATTGCAGGGTGATATCGGCAATAGACACGTGATAAAGACCGGGGTTGTTCACCACCAGCACGCTTTTGCCGGCGCGCTCGGCCAGGCGCCAGGTCAACTCACCCGGTGCAAGGTAGGCGTTGTTTTTCAGGCCCGCGGGGCGGAAGAACACCTTGATGCGCTGACGTACGGCGAGCTGCAAGGTGTTCTGGGTTTTCGCGGTCTGGGGGATTTCCTGCACGTTCAACCAGACCACCGATTCGCGGTCGGTCGGCATGCCGGTGCCTTCGTAGATGACCCGCAGTATTTGCTGTTCTTCGCCGCTGACACGCACCAGCGGCGGTGTGACCGCAAATGGCACGGAAGCGGTTTCGCTGGCTTCGGTGTCGATCCAGGACTGGATCAATACGTCTTCACCGCTGTTACGGACGGTGATGCCGGCTTCCTTGTGCTGGCCGTCGAAGATCAGGCGGGTGCTGCTCAGGGAAATGCCGGCCGTGGCCTGAGTGACCACGAACAGGCCCAGCAGGCCCGCGCAAAATGACAGTGAGTGACGATAAAACATGATGGCTACCGCGCAGATGATTGAAAGCACGGGGCCGCGAGGCCCCGCACCGGGCTCGAAAGTTCGCGCGGGTTATTCGTATTGGAGGGTGAACGGCAGGGTGGCATCGCCACGACCGGCAACAGCCAGTTTCGGGTCAACCGTAGTGACGTAGGCGGCCGAAAATTTCAGCGTGGTATTGCTGTCCTGCAGGGTGTTTTCGATCTTCGCGGTGGCTGGCGAGCTCAAGTCGATCACGGCGCCATTGGCGTCGAGCAAGGCGATACCGATACCTTTTGCAGCCCCCAGGCCGCTGATCAGTCGCAGCACTTTAGTGCCAGGTTCGATGCCCGAACCGGCGCCTTTGGTCGGTTCGAAGAGCATCGCAACCTTGGTGCCAGCGTTGCAGTTGATCTTCATGTCGAAGTTTTCGACGCTCAAGGTGCCGTTGCCTTTCGGCGCAGTCGCGGTGCCCATGTCTTTGATCGACACTTCACCCATGGCGACCGAAATGGTTTTGTCCTTGCCGGCGCTTTCAACCGAACAGGCGTCGTTGTTGATGGTGCCGGTGAAGTTGATGGTGCCGCTGCCGGCCTTGGTCGGGGTCACTGGCGGGTCGGCTGCCAGGGCATTGCCGGCCGCAGCGAACATCGAAAGGGCGAGAAGCGTTCGGGACAACTTTTTCATGTTGCTTTTTCCATTGGTTGGGGAGAAGACAACACAATAAAACGCGCATTACCGTTGGAACATCAGACGATCCTTAGAAGTTCGGAGGATTTCGGAAAGTGTCTTTTAGTTAATTGAACAAGTTGCGTTCGATGCAGTAAGTCATCAACTCCTGATCACTGCTGACTTCCAGTTTGCGCATTGCCGAGACTTTCTGCGTACTGATGGTCTTCGCACTTCTGTTCAAGTGGCGGGCAATGTCGTTGACGCCCTGGCCCTGAACGAACAAACGCAGGATTTCATGTTCCTTGGGCGACAGCCTTGAAAAACGTTCGTCCAGATCAGCGCCGTCGTTCACCACTGATGTCGGCGCGGGTGTCTGCCAGCGCACCGGGCTGCCTTTGGCAATGGCTTTGAGGGCGGCGGCTATTTCATCGTGCAGCTGGTTTTTCTGAATGACCGCCAGCACGCCGAGTTCCTGCAGGCGCGTCAGGATCAACGGATTGGAGATCATGGTCAGCACCAACACCCGAACCTTGGGAAAATGCCGCGTCAGGTATTCCACCAGTTTCAGGCCGTCACCGTAGGGCGACTCGGCGGGCATGTTGAAGTCGGTGATCAACAAATCCACAGGCCGGGTCTCCAGCAGCTTGATCAGCTCATCGGAGCCAACGGCTTCGCCCACCACGCGAAAGCGTTGGTCACGCTCAACCAGTTCCCTTACCCCCAGCAGCACGATGGGATGATCATCGGCGATGACAACGTTGAAGGTTTCCATGAGTGATTTATCCAGAGTGAAGTTATTCGAGGGAATCGAGCAGATCTTGCAGCCGCGTCAGATTTTGTCGCACTGCCACGGCCAGCGCGGGCGTCACGGCCATGCCGGTCAAGCGACATTCCAGTTCGACGAACGCGCTGGCCAAGACGTTGATCTGCACCGCGCCCAGCGCCCCTGCCATGCTGTGCAGTTGCTGCGCCACGCTGTTGGCGTCGGCCGCATCCAGTGCCGTCAGGGTGGTCTGAATGTCCTGACGCAGGGTGGTGACAAACAATTCGCGCATTTTCGCTGAAAGCGCCGGCGGGGCGTCGATAGTCGGCGCCAGGGCGATTTTGCAATGCTGCTCCAGTTGCGCGCGCAACGTCGCGAGGTTCAGCGGCTTGACCATCCACGCGTTCATGCCGACGGCGGCACAGCGTTCGCCTTCTTCGCGCAGGGCATTGGCGGTGACGCCGATGATCGGCAGCGTAGTGTCCTGTTGGCGCACCGCTTCGGCCAGCCGGTAGCCGTTCATGACCGGCATGTTGACGTCGGTCAGCAGCAGATCGAAGCGGCCGGGCACCCACTGTGCCAAGGCCTGTTCGCCGTTCACGGCGACGATCACCGCGCAGCCCAGTGCTTCCAGTTGTTCCTTGATGATTGCCGCGTTGATCACGTTGTCTTCGGCCACCAGCACCTGCAGATTCAGTGGGCGGGTCTTTGCCTGCAATGCGGCTGGGCGCTGCGCATTGGCGCCGTGTTGTGCCAGATAAATCGCCCAGGCAATTGCGCGCACATCGCCGGCGTCGACCGCCCAGTCTGCACCGCTTGGCTGCGCCGGATTGGGGCCGCCCGCAATGGCGACGATCCGTGGCCCGCTCCAGTGCGGAGCGTTGTCGAGAGGCGTGAGGTCCACCAGCAGCGCCGAGGATGTTGGCATCTCGGTTGTCACCAAGTGGCAGTCCAGACCAAAACGGTTGAGCCAGGCGATGAGGTGCAGCGCCAGTTCGTTAACGGGTGCACGAACATAAACGGCGGGGCTTCCGGCCTCGAACGCGGGGCAGTCGGCCAATGCGCCCGGCCTGTTCTCCAGCGTGAGTTGCAGGGTAAAACTGCTGCCCAGTCCCGGTTCGCTGACCACGCTCAACTTCCCTAGCATCAACTCGCACAGCCATTTGCAGATGGCCAGGCCCAGACCTGCGCCGGCCTGACTGTCGGCATCGTTGACCTGATAGAACGGGTCGAACAATTGCTGTTGCTGCGCCTGGGAAATCCCCACCCCCGAGTCGCTGACCTGCCACTGCACTTGGGCGTTGTCGGCGGCGTTTTGCACCACGCGTACCCGCAGCACCACGCGGCCGTTGTCGGTGAACTTGATCGCGTTGCTCAGCAGGTTGTTGAGGATCTGGCGGATGCGCAACGGGTCGCCGCGCAGCCGATCCGGCAATGTTGAATCGATGCAGGCATACAGTTGCAGGCCTTTGGCGCGGGCGAAGGCGCTGTAAGTCCGCACGACATCTTCAGTCAGCTCCAGCGGGCAGAAGTCCTGAAGCTCAAGGGTCATCTGCCCGGCCTCGATCTTCGACACATCGAGCACATCGCTGATCAGCTTGAACAGGCTGGCGGAGGAACGCTGGATGGTGTCCAGATAATCCTGCTGGCGCGGCGCGAGCGGCGTCAGCCCGAGCAACTCAAGGGTGCCCAGTACGCCGTAGAGCGGGGTGCGAATTTCATGACTCATGGTGGCGAGGAAACGACTTTTGGCGTGGTTGGCCGAGTCGGCGGCCTGACGGGCTTCTTCAAGAGCGGCGGCGTCTTCGATATGCCGAGTCACGTCATGCAACGCACACAGCCAGGCATCCTGGCCCTGATAACGGGTCGAGACGAAGGCCACATGCAGATGACGCCCATCGATCTCGAGATCGGCATGGCCGGACTCGCTGTGCGCCTTGAGCAGGCTCATCAACCGGCTGCTGTCGTGCCATTGCTGGGCGCGCTGGTTTTCCAGGAGTACGTGGTGATCGCTGCGGCGGATCACGCACAGGCCGGTTGGCGCGGTGTCGATCACCGCCCGGCTGAATGCCTCGCTTTCGGCGATGCTCGCGTGCGCACTTTGCGCCGGCAGTATCACGCGCGCGGTGTACCAGCGATTGATGGCCCGACCGCAACCGAGCAACGCCAGCACCACCGCCACGAGGCACAGCAATGGCCACAGCGCATAGCTGAGGAAACTGCGCAGGCTGATGACGTAGATCGCGGTCCAGTGTTGCTCGCCGGGGCTGCTCAGCTTGAACACCAGGCCGTCACGGTCGAAATTTATCCCCTCATCCAGCGCCTGGTCGGACCTCTGTGCGCCGGTCAAGACCAAACCGGCCGGGGTGATCAAGGTGAAGTCATCGTAAATCGACCACTCCATCAAGCGCTCGATGTTGTTGACCTGCGACAGCTTCAGCAGCGTGCCGAGCACCACCCAGGAATCGGCACCTTCAATGGTCAGCGTTGGCTGCAGCAGATTGATCCTGACGTAGGCCAGCAGCGTCGGTGTTGCCTCGCTGTCCTGAGTAGACGGGTAGGGTGCCCAATGCACCTGATGATCGGCCGCTGATGAAGACTGTTCGCGTGTGTGCTGGTTCACCTGGCTCATCACTTGCGCAAACGCGCCGATCTGCATCGGGCCTGCACCGCGCAAGCGCCCGGCGGAGGGCACCGCCACGTCGAAGTTGTCGGGGCCATTGAGCAGGATCACTTGCGGCGACTGATAGTGCGATGCCGCCCAGAACGCGCTGTAGTAGGCGGCCAGATAACTGCCCAGCGCGAAAACCTTGGGGTATTGGTCGGCGGCGATTCTGTGCGGGTCGATTTTTACACTGAACGGCAGTGAGAACGGCAAGCCACGGCCCTCATAGATATTCGGGCCTTCATCGGGCAGCAGCTTTTGCGAATAGGTGGGTAACACCACCAAAGGAAAATATTGGCCCTTGGCACTGGCCTGGGAGATATCGCGCAGGAACACTTCCTGCTCATGGATATTTTCCATCAACCGGGCGAAGTGAAACTGCAAGGTGTCGCGCTGCTCTTCGAGCATGCGCAGCACCCCCACATAGCTGATGCCCAACAGCAGCAACACCAGTGCGCCGAGCAGCAGCAGAGTTTTGTTCAAACGCAGCGAACTGCTGGCCAGTTTGTCCAGAAATGCATTGGTATGCGGCATTACAGCGCCTGACCAGCGATGATGGGGCAGCCTTGGGACACAGTGACCTCGGTAGCGAGCGACGTTCAACAACAGCCACGTGCCGCTCAATAGGCAGTCGCCGGCCCGTCGTGGGTCAGCAAGTGCTGGAACTGATCGGCTGAAACGGCATGGGAGATCAGGAAACCCTGAACCTGAGTGCAGTCGATTTTACGCAACAGAGCAAGTTCTTGTGCGGTTTCCACACCTTCGGCCACAACGGTCAAACCCAATTGCCGACCGAGGCTGACAATGCTGGTCAGCGCCTGCGCGAGTTCGGCGTTGGCGTTGCAGCCTTGCACCAGCGCGCGGTCGATTTTCAGTTCGGTGAACGGCGCCGACACCAGGTTCATGTACGAGCTGTAACCCTTGCCGAAATCGTCCTGCGACAGACCGAAACCCTTGATCCGCAGCCGGCAGGCACCGGCGTAGAAATTGCTGATGTCGTCGGGCACCGAACATTCCATCAACTCGAAACAGATCCGTGCGGGCAGGCCTTGATGGGTGAGGACGAAGGCGAGAATGCGATCAGGCAGGTCATGGCTGTTGAGCAGGTGCGTGGGCAGGTTGACCGAGACCGGAATGTCATAACCCTGCTCGCGCCACGTAGCCTGGGCGGCGATCGCCTGTTTCAGCACGCACCAGAGCAACGGCTCTTCGAGACCAAAAGCAATCAACGCCGGCAAAAAAACTCCGGGCAACAGCGTGCCATGTTCAGGATGATTCCAGCGTACCAGCGCTTCGGCGGCGACGATCCGGCCATTGTTCAAAGCCTTCTTCGGTTGAAACCAGGCTTGCAGTTCACCGTTGTCGAGGGCATTGCAAATACTCTGGCGATCAATGCCGGGATGCGTCGCCGCCGGGACGCTCTGGCGCAGCGCCTGCAATTGATCGATCAGGCAGCGCAGGGCGGCAGCGTTCACTGGTTTGGAAATCAGCCCGATGACTTTCACTTGCAGGTTGCTCGCCACCAGGCTCGCGCCCATCAACATGCGTCGTGAGGCGGCGCTCATGATCGCCAGTGCCGGGCGTGAGCGTTGGGCGGCAAGGCCCTGAATGAATTGCACGCCGTCCATGCCCGGCATCAGCAAATCGGTGAGCACCAGATCGAAGTCGCGGTGTTTCAGGCAATCCAGTGCTTCTTCGCCGTCCTTGGCACAGGCCAGATCGAAGTCGCCCAACTCGCTGAACAGGTTCTGCAAATACAGGTGCTGGAAGGGGTGGTCTTCGACAATCAGAATGCTACAGGGCTTCATGGGCGACTCGTTCGTAGGGAGCCAGGACAGCGAACAAGGCTCGTAGCGTAAAAGGTTTGACCAGGCAGTGATTCATGCCCGCAGCCAGACACAGCGCATCCTCACCACGCAGGGCGTTGGCGGTCGCGCCGATGATCGGAATGCTGC
The DNA here is from genome assembly GCF_031882575.1 of Pseudomonas sp. VD-NE ins. NCBI lineage: Bacteria > Pseudomonadati > Pseudomonadota > Gammaproteobacteria > Pseudomonadales > Pseudomonadaceae > Pseudomonas > Pseudomonas sp. VD-NE ins. The sequence continues at coordinate 4,206,608 of NZ_CP134772.1, read as the reverse complement.
AACCGAGGCGCCGCAGGGCTTTGGCCAGCTCATAACCGTTGAGGCGGGGCATGTTGACGTCGGTCAGGACGATGTCGAACGCAGCGTCGGGCCACAGCGCCAAGGCCTCTTCGCCATCGCTGGCCAGCGCCACCGTGCAGCCCAGTTCTTCAAGCTGATCGCGCAGGATCAACTGATTGATGACGTTGTCTTCGGCCACCAGAATGTGCAGGTGCAACGGGCGCAGGGCATGGGCTTCAGTGTCTGGCGGACGGTGGATGATCTGGCCGCTCTGGGCCTGGCGAACGGCCCGTTGAATCGCCAGCAGATCATTCAGATTGACCTGCCAGCCGTCGCCGGTACATTGCGGCTCGTGCGCGCCGTCACCGCTGGCCAGTACGCGCGGCCCACGCCATGGCTGATTCGGGCGCTGTCCGAAGGCTGCTGGATACAGCTCCAGCAGCACCGCCGTCGCATCCGGTTCGATGCCATCCGGTGCGCCGATATGCGCGCGGGCGCCCCAACGACGCAACCAGCCACTGATGCTGTCGGCCAGTTCGCGCACGGGCGAAACCACATAAACGAGGTCTGCGGCCAATGGCGGCAAAGCGGCGGCTGGTGCGTCGTAGGAACGTTGCTCCAGCGGCACGCTGAGGGAAAAACTGCTGCCCAGGCCTGGCTCGCTGACCATGCGCAGGGTGCCATTCATCAAGTGCGTCAGCCGCAGGCAGATCGGCAACCCCAGGCCGGTGCCGGCAACCACATTGGTGTTGCCGGCGGTCTGGTAGAACGGCTCGAAAATAAATGCCTGATCGTCATGGGCGATGCCTTTGCCGGTGTCCGAAACCTGCCATTGCAGACACACGCGTTCGCCTTCGCGAGCGAGCAGTCTGACCCGCAATACCACGCGCCCGGAATCGGTGAACTTGACGGCGTTGCTGAGCAGGTTGTTGAGGATCTGTCGCACCCGGCTGACATCGCCGATCAAGTGCTCAGGCAGTTGCGGGTCCAGGCAGGCATAGAGTTGCAGGCCTTTGCTTTGCGCGGCAGCGGCGTAACCCTGCACCACCTCGTGCACCAGATCGAGGACGGAAAACTCGCTCAACTCCAGCGCCAGTTGTCCGGCCTCGATCTTCGACACATCGAGCACGTCGCAAATCAACTGCAGCAACGTCGCCGATGATCCCTCGATCGCCCGCAGGTAACTTTTCTGCTGAGTGTCCAACTGCGTGCGCCCGAGCAGTTCCAGCGTGCCCAATACACCGTAGAGCGGAGTGCGGATTTCATGGCTCATGGTCGCCAGAAACAGGGTTTTGGCTTCGTTGGCGGCATCGGCCGATTGGCGCGCCTGTTCCAGCGCTGCTTCGATCTGCCGGCGCGCGCTGATATCGCTGAACGCGCAGAGCAAGACGTCTTCGCCCTTGTAGCGGGTCGGTGCGCAGCTCAGGTACAGGTGACGACCGTCGGCAGTCTCGAAGTAATCGGTCAGGCAAGGCGTGTGTTGGTCAAACGCATCGCGGATCCAGCCAGCGCCCAGCTGCTCACTGCACTGGCCCAGCCATTGCCGCGCGAGGGTGTTGTCCAGCACCACTTGACCGTCACTGCGGCGCAACACGCACAGCGCCACCGGCGCGGTCTGAATCACGTCGCGGCTGAACAGTTCGCTTTCCACCAGCGCCTGAATGCGCTGGATCGCCGGGGTGATGAAACGATGCTCCAGACGACGGACCAACAGGCACACCAGGCTGATACTCAACACGCAGAACAGCAGCGCGCCGAGCATTTGTGGCCACAGGGCGCGCAGTACCGCCAGCAAGTCGATGGAGTAAGTCAACTGCCAATCCGACGATTTTAGTTGCTTGCGCAACACCAATTGCTCGGGCAGCCAGCCATTGCCGACAAAGCCGAAGAAATCCTGTTGTCGCAGCAACGGCAGGTGCTGTTCTGGCGGTGGTTTGTGGCTGTTGCTGAACAGCGGTTTGCCTTGGGAGTTGAACATGGTGAACTCGCCGGCACTGTGGTCGCTCAAGGCGCTGGAGACTTCACGGTCGTCCATTTCCAGGCCGAGCCAGCCGGAGTGGACGTCGCGTTCATCCAGGCGGATGAAGATGTACAGCCGCGAGTGGCCGTCTGCGGCATGGGTCAGCCACAGTTCCGATAATGTCGCCGTGAGCTTGAGCGACTCCAGTTGATCCAGCGTGGCCTGTGGCAATCCGACAACCAGCGGCGTCGCGTTGTATAGCCGCAATACATGACCGCCATTGCTGACATACAGCAGATTGAGCTGCTTGGCTTTCAGGTAATCGCGCATGCGCTGAGTCAGCCAGATGCTCCACTGTTTGCCCGGCGTTTGCCCCAGCAGCAGACGGATTTCCTCCTCGGACACCGGCACGTTTATTTTCGCCTTGCGCGTGGCCGACAGGCTCAGGCTTTCCAGCAGCGCTTCACGGGTGGTGAAAAACGTATGCGCCTCAGCGATGGCGCTGCTCATGTAGCTGCGCCGTTGAGAAATCTCATTGTTGAAGGTAAACAGCAGGAAGCTGTAGACGCCGCCGAGAATGCCCACCAGCAGCACCAGGGCAAAAATGCGCAGCAGACGCCGCGCCGCATCGGGCGAGGACAGGAGCGGGCTGATCTGATGGAGGTAGTTCTTCAATCTCATCCCGGCACTCTAGGGAGGGCCGGGAGCGGGGAACATCAGACGATCCTTAGAATGCTAGAGGTAGTTGACGATGAAGGTGACTTCGGTGTTGGCGCTGCCGGCCTTGAGTTCGCCCGTGGGCAGACGGTAGTACGCGGCGGTTAACGGGATCTTGAAATCGGTGCCGGTGGTGGTGAAGGCGTTGAACGGGTAGGTGGTATCGAATGCGATCGGCTGCCCGACGTCGTTCATCAATTGCAGGCCGATGCCGCTGGCGGTGGAGGTGCTGTTGAGCGCGACGATGCCCTTGGTCGCGTCGATGACGGGCGTGGTGGCTTTGAGTGAATAGGTGACTTTCTTGATGCCGGTCTGGCACTGGTTCAAGGCGATGTCGAAGCGCACGGTGCGGGGTTTGGCGCCCGCGTCGCTAAACTCATGGAGTTGATAGTCATCGCCCATCGCGACAGGGACGGAAGGGGTCTGGCAGGAGGCCGCATTCAACACCAGCGCGTTGGCCAAATTGAAGTTGTTCAGAATCAGCTCGCCGGCTTTCAGGCTGGCCAGGTTGCCGGCCGGTATCGTGATCTGCGCCGCCAACGGGCCTGACTTGATGATTTCCAGGCGGATCGAGCCTGGCATCACGCCGTAGCCTTTTGGGGCGACCGAAAAGAGCGAGGGCTCATAGCGATCCAGCATACCCATCCAGATACGGAACGACAGCCCGGTCTTGCCAAGCGGGAAGGTCGTTAGGGTACTGGTCGGGGTGCCAAACGCGGGATTGACCGCTATTCCGTAGAACGAGTTCGCATTGCACGACCAACTGTGCGAGCTCGATTGCTGTGCGGTTTCCTGATAAACCACCGTGCCATCCGGTGTGTCGGCGGGGATGTTCAGGCTGCCATTGGCCAGGCTGGCGCCGTAACTGAGCGTTTGCGTGGAAGGGGAACTGTTGAAACTGCAATTCGCCGCCATCGCGTCCGCTGCGCAGGCCAGCAGCGTCGCCGCGACAAGAGTGAGCAGGGGGCGCTGCAGAGTTATTCGCTTCATGAAAAGGGCTATACGTGTCGGCCAAAGAGCGGCGTACGTTAAGCACCTCGTTTGCCGATGGATATCAGGCGATTCTTAGAACACGCTCCCGCGCCTGCGCAAACGCGGCGATGTATTAGACTCACCACAGCCTGAAATCCGTACTGGTCGTACGGCCCCGGCGCAGCAGAGAGGTCATATGGTCCGCTTGAGTATGGTCTTGCTCGGTCACGACTTTGTCCGCAAGCGTTGGTCCGCACTGGCGCTGACGGGCATTGTCTGGGGCGCGGCCGGTTTGGGCATCTTCATTGATGCGCTGGACGGCGTTTTGTATTTTCCGCTGCATCTCTTCGGCTATCTGTTGCTGCTCGAAGCCCTGATTCTGCTGCTGGTGCCGGCACCACAAGCCGGAACTGCTGCGGCCTTGCGCAGAGCGCGCGGACTGGCGTTTCTGTTGCTGGGGCTGCTGATCGTCGACCGGCAACACGCCGCCGGGCTGATTCTGGCGGTGCTGTTTGGCGGGGCTTTCATAATCGATGGAGTATTTCGGCTGGCCGCTGCGGTGGTGGTGCGCTTTGTCGGTTGGCAAGTGTCGCTGCTGGCGGGGTTGTTCGAAATCGGCTTTGGCGTGTTTATCCTCGAGCCGTATCCGACGCTGTACAAGGGCACGGTGCCGTTTTGCATTGGCATGAGCCTGTTTCTCTCAGGCTGTGCCTTGTTGCGGCAAGCCGTGCGCTTCAAAAACCAGCCGCCGCTGACAAGCCCTTTGTCGGTCAGTGCGCCGGCCAGCAGCGATGCGTTGGTGATTCACGTCTGGACCCCCAGCGGCACCGTTGATGACACCTTGGTGCGCAATCGCCTGCTCAACCGCTACATCGCAGCAGTCGACATCAACGGCGTGATCTCCGCCGGCCATGCGGCACTGGAATGTGGCCCGGACATTTACATCAGCCATTACCCGCAGGACGACATTGATCGTTCGGCGGGGGATTTCGTGCGCTTGCTGCGGGCGACGCCGAACAACGATGTTGCCGGCAGGTTTCTGCCCGACTATGCCGGCGAGGTGGCGGACTGGTGCCCGTCTTCGGTGCAAGTCAGCTTTGCCCACTATGACGCCCGGCGCCTGCATGCGTTCTGGACGGAGTATCGGCAGAACAGCACGTACAACCTGACCAGCCGCAATTGTTCCAGCGCCGTCGCCCATAGCCTTGAAGCCGCGCTGGAAGGGGCGATGAACCGCGGCCATTCGAGCATGCTGGATTTCGCTCGAGTGATTTTCAGTCCCGAGTTCTGGGTCGCCGCGCAAGTGCGCAAGCGTGCCGAGGTGATGGCCTGGACGCCCGGACTGGTGCTCGACTATGCGCGAGCGTTGCATGCTGCCATCGAGCCGGCGCCGCCGGGCTGGCACAGCATTTATGCGGTGAGCAAGCGTGCGTTTGGGTATGCGGCCACTGCGTTGCGGGGGCGTGAGGTGCATCCGGTGCAACCGCCACCCGTGCAGTCTTCCGACGATTCCTGACCGGCTTTACACCGAGTCGCTCCAATCGCTGGCAAGCCAGCTCCCACAGGTTTCTGCGGCGTGCATGAATTTTGTGTGCGACACGGACCCTGTGGGAGCTGGCTTGCCAGCGATGGCGTCAGGGTGTTCACCGCAATCTCCCAGCCCACTGGTCAACTAATTGCAAAGCAACCTAACTATTGCGTTGACATTCGCTGCCTAGGCAGTAACATCTCGACATACATTCACTGCCTAGGCAGTTATTAGGTGAGCAAATGAAGCATTTCACCCCGGACGAATTCAAACATTGCCATCTCGGCCTGTTGCTTGGCCGTGCGGCGCTGCTCAAGGACCGGATCATCGACACCCACATGGAACCTCACGGCATCACCGCCGCGCAGTTCAAGGTGTTGATCATCATGGCCCAGTTCGGCGTCGATACCCCGGCCGAGCTGTGCCGGCATCTGTCGCTCGATAGCGGTTCGATGACGCGCATGCTCGATCGTCTGGAGCAGAAAGGCTTTCTCGCTCGCCACCGCAGCGAAGGCGATCGGCGTCAGGTGCAGTTGAAACTGACCGAGCAAGGCCAGCAACTGGCCGATCGCCTGCCGCACATCGGCGCCGATGCGATGAATGAACTGGCCGGCGCCGTCACTCCGGACGAGTTGAAGACCCTGGAATACATCCTCAAGAAAATCCTGCTGGCAGCCGGTGACCCGATCACTATCCAGCGGTTAGGTGAACACAATGAGCGGTAAAACCTTGCGCAGCAGCCTGACGCTGGTGCTGTCGGCGATGATCCTCGCCGGTTGCGCCAACTACAGCGGCCTCGACACTTCGGGCGCGAGCCTTGATGCGAAAAGCCTGAAAGTCGGCCAATCCCTCACCGGCGTGACCCTGTCGCCAGCCGCGTGGCCGAAGAGCGACTGGTGGACCAGCCTCGGCGATCCGCAACTCGACGGCCTGATCCGCGAAGCCCTGCACGACAGCCCGGACATGCAAATCGCCGAAGCGCGGGCGCATCAGGCCAGCGCTGCTGCCTATGCAGCTGACGCCGAACGCTATCCGACCCTCGACGCCAGCGCCGGCATCAGCCGTTCGCGTCTGGCCAAGGATCAGGACCCGCGAGGGCAGGGCGATGCCTACGCCACCGTGCGTAACGTCAGCGCCGGGTTCAATTACAACTTCGACCTGTGGGGCGGTCAGCGTGACGCCTGGGAAGCCGCACTCGGTCAGGCCCGTGCGGCTGAAGTCGATCGGCAGGCTGCGCAGTTGACGCTTGCTGCCGACGTCGCTCGCGCTTACAGCGATCTCGGTCAGGCGCACATCGTTTATGACCTGGCCAACGAAGACCTCAAGCGCACCAAGCAAATGCTCGACCTGAGCCAGCGTCGCCTGAGCTCCGGGATCGACAGCCAATACCAGTTCCAGCAAACGCAAAGTCTGGAAGCCAGTTCCGAAGCCAGCCTGATCGACGCGGAAAAACGCCTGAACAGCGCCAAAATTGCCCTGGCCGTGCTGCTCGGCAAAGGCCCGGATCGCGGCAACGAAATCGCCCGACCTAAAGTCTTGCAAGCCAGCGCTGTCGCCGTGCCGTCGGTGTTGCCGGCGGAACTGCTCGGTCGGCGCCCGGATCTGGTCGCCGCACGTTGGCGTGTCGAGGCGGCGAGCAAGGACATCGACTCGGCGAAAACCCGCTTCTATCCCAACTTGAACCTGTCGGCCTCGGCCGGTGCCGAGTCCTTGTTGGGTGACGCGATGTTCGGCTCGGCCAGTCGCTTCTTCAACATTGCCCCGACCATCTCGGTGCCGATCTTCGACGGCGGACGCCTGCGCGCCAACCTCGATGCGCGCGACGCCGATTACGACCTGGCGGTGGCGCAGTACAACAAAAGTCTGGTGAAAGCACTGGGCGATGTCAGCGACACGATCAACCAGTTGCGTGACATCGGCCGGCAGATCGGTGCGCAGCAGCACGCCACCGAGATTGCTCAGGATTCTTACAACACCGTGGTCCAGCGTTACGGTTCCGGCATCGGCAACTACCTGGACGTGCTCAGCATCGAGCAGCAACTGCTGCAGGCCCAGCGTCAACTGGCCAACCTCAATGCCGAGCAGATCGACCTGTCGATTCAACTGATGCAAGCGCTGGGCGGTGGCTTCCAGGGGCAAACCCTGACCGCAGCCAACGCCAGCCCAGCCACGCCGCACAACTAATTCAAGGTACTTGTCATGGCCACTGCCGAAAATACCCAAGCTCAAGGCAACACCCCGGACACCGGCAACCCGCGCAAACGCAAAGTCATGCTGCTGGTGCTGGCCGTTGTCGTCCTGCTCGCCGGCGCCGGCGTCTGGGCGTATCACGAGTTTATCGGGCGCTTTAACGAAAGCACCGACGACGCCTACGTCAACGGCAACGTCGTCGAAATCACCCCGCTGGTGACCGGCACCGTGGTCAGCATCGGTGCTGACGATGGTGATCTGGTGCACGAAGGTCAGGTGCTGATCAACTTCGACCCGAACGACGCTGAAGTCGGCCTGCAAAGTGCCCAGGCGAAACTGGCGCGCACTGTGCGTCAGGTGCGCGGCTTGTACAGCAACGTTGATGGCATGAAAGCCCAGGTCAACGCGCAACAGGCCGAAGTGCAGAAAGCCCAAGACAACTACAACCGCCGGAAAAACCTCGCGCAGGGCGGGGCGATTTCTCAGGAAGAACTGTCCCACGCTCGCGATGACCTGACCTCTGCGCAAAACGCTCTGGCCAACGCCAAACAGCAACTGAAAACCACCAGCGCGCTGGTCGATGACACCGTGGTGTCGTCGCATCCGGACGTGATGTCGGCTGCTGCAGATCTGCGTCAGGCCTACCTGACCAACGCGCGCAGCACCTTGATCGCGCCGGTCACCGGTTATGTCGCCAAGCGCACCGTGCAACTCGGTCAGCGTGTGCAGCCAGGCACGGCGTTGATGGCGGTGATTCCTCTGGATCAGTTGTGGATCGACGCCAACTTCAAGGAAACCCAACTGCGTGACATGCGCATCGGCCAGCCGGTCGATATCGAGTCCGACATCTACGGCAGCGACGTGAAATACAGCGGCACTGTCGACAGCCTCGGCGCCGGTACGGGTAGCGCGTTTGCCTTGCTGCCAGCGCAGAACGCCACCGGTAACTGGATCAAGATTGTTCAGCGTGTGCCGGTGCGCATTCACATCAACGCCGAAGAACTGGCCAAGCATCCGCTGCGCGTCGGTCTGTCGACCAACGTTGAAGTGAACCTGCACGACCAGAGCGGCCCAGTGCTGGCGCAGCAGCCTCCACAAAAGGCCTCGTTCAGCACCAACGTCTACGACCGCCAACTGGCCGAAGCCGACGCGATGATTGCGCAGCTGATCCACGACAACAGCGCCGCGGTGAGCAAAACCGCGCAACGCTGAATCGAGACTTTGGCACTGCCCCTTGTGGGAGCGAGCTTGCTCGCGAAAGCGGAGTGTCATTCGCCGTTGATTTGTCTGGTACACCGCCTTCGCGAGCAAGCTCGCTCCCACAGGGGGGGCGGTGTTCATCAGCACGCGGCGTCAACCTGGTTTCATAGGATTCACAATGAGCAATAACGCCTCTTTCACGCCGCCCAGCCTGTTGCTCAGCACCATCGGCCTGTCGCTGGCGACGTTCATGCAAGTGCTCGACACCACTATTGCCAACGTGGCGCTGCCGACGATTTCCGGCAACCTCGGGGTGAGTTCGGAGCAGGGCACCTGGGTGATCACTTCGTTCGCCGTGAGCAACGCGATTGCGCTGCCGCTGACCGGTTGGCTCAGCCGCCGTTTCGGCGAGGTGAAGCTGTTTCTCTGGGCCACCATTCTGTTCGTGCTGGCCTCGTTTCTCTGCGGTATCTCGACGTCGATGCCGGAACTGATCGGCTTCCGCGTCCTGCAAGGTCTGGTCGCCGGGCCGCTGTACCCGATGACGCAGACCCTGTTGATCGCGGTGTATCCGCCGGCGAGGCGTGGCATGGCCCTGGCGTTACTGGCGATGGTCACGGTGGTTGCGCCGATTGCCGGGCCGATTCTTGGCGGCTGGATTACCGACAGTTACAGCTGGCCGTGGATCTTCTTCATCAACGTGCCGATCGGGATTTTTGCGGTGATGGTGGTGCGTTCGCAACTGGCCAAACGTCCGGTGGAAACCAGCCGTCAGCCGATGGATTACGTCGGTCTGATCACGCTGATTATTGGCGTCGGGGCGTTGCAGGTGATTCTCGACAAGGGCAATGACCTGGATTGGTTCGAGTCGAACTTCATCATCATCGGCGCGGCGATTTCGGTGATCGCGCTGGCGGTGTTCGTTATCTGGGAAATGACCGATCAGCACCCGGTGGTGAATCTGCGGCTGTTCGCCTACCGCAACTTCCGCATCGGCACGCTGGTGTTGGTGCTGGGTTACGCCGGGTTCTTCGGTATCAACCTGATCCTGCCGCAATGGTTGCAGACGCAGATGGGCTACACCGCGACCTGGGCCGGTTTGGCGGTGGCGCCGATCGGGATTCTGCCGGTGCTGTTGTCGCCGTTTGTCGGCAAGTACGCGAACAAGTTCGACCTGCGGTTGCTGGCCGGGCTGGCGTTTCTGGCGATTGGCTTGAGCTGCTTTATGCGGGCGGGTTTCACCAATGAGGTGGACTTCCAGCACATTGCTTTGGTGCAGTTGTTCATGGGTATTGGTGTGGCGCTGTTCTTTATGCCGACGTTGAGCATCCTCATGTCGGACTTGCCGCCGAGCCAGATTGCCGATGGCGCGGGTCTGGCGACTTTCCTGCGGACGTTGGGCGGTAGCTTTGCGGCGTCGCTGACCACGTGGATCTGGATTCGTCGGGCGGATCAGCATCATGCGTATATGAGTGAAAGTATCAGCACCTTTGAGCCGGCGACGCGCGAGACCTTGAATCATTTGGGCGGGGCGAGTCAGTCGGCTTATGCGCAGATGGATCAGATCCTCACCAGTCAGGCGTACATGCTTTCCACCGTGGATTACTTCACGCTGTTGGGCTGGGGGTTTATGGGGTTGATTCTGATTGTGTGGCTGGCGAAACCGCCGTTTGCTGCGAAGGCAGGGCCTGCTGCTTCAGGGCACTAAGGTCAAAAGCCCCTCACCCTAACCCTCTCCCGGAGGGAGAGGGGACTGACCGTGGTGTGCTTTCGAGGTACGCCGACCTGAGCTACCGAGTTGAGCTCCGGTTTAGGGAAAGCATGATTTGAGATTGTGGGTCGAGCGCGGGTTTTGAACTGCATTCGGTCGGCTCCCTTTCCCCCTCGCCCCCCTGGGGGAGAGGGCTGGGGTGAGGGGGGTAGCGATCTTCAGCCGTGCGGCAAAGCCAGCGGCGGGGCGAAGTCGAACGGCGCCAAGGCGTAGCCGCTTTCATCCACCTGCAACGCCCAACCCTGACGATCCCAATCCCCGAGCACAATCCGCTTCGCCGCTTGTTCACCGAGTTGCAACTTGTGGATCGCCGGGCGGTGGGTATGTCCGTGAATCAGGGTTTTCACCCCGTATTCCTGCATGATCCGCGGAATCTCCTCAGGTGTGACATCAACAATGTCATTAGCCTTCATCCGCGTCTGCGCCTTGCTTTCACTGCGCAGTTTGCGCGCCAGTTTATGGCGGCTGCTCAAGGGCAGATTGCGCAGGATAAACAGCGTGATCGGATTACGCAGATAACGCCGCAGCTTCATATAGCCGACGTCGCGGGTACAGAGGCTGTCGCCGTGCATCAACAGCACCGGCTCGCCGTAAAACTGCACGACACTCGGGTCCTTCAACAACGTACAGCCGGCCTGCTTGCAGAAGGCCTTGCCGAGCATGAAGTCGCGATTGCCGTGCATCAGAAAAATCGCCGTGCCGCTGTCGCTCAATTCGCGCAGGGCTTGGCAGATGGAACGCTGGAAAGGTGTCATGGCGTCGTCGCCAATCCACGCTTCGAAGAAGTCGCCGAGAATGTACAACGCACTCGCCGAGCGGGCGCGTCCGGCGAGCAAATCCAGAAACGCCCGGGTTATGTCCGGGCGCTCCTCTTCCAGATGCAAGTCTGAAATCAGCAATATCACGCTTCGATGATCTCGGCTTTCTCGATGATCACGTCGTCTGCTGGTACGTCCTGGTGGCCGGACTTGGAGGTGGTCGAAACACCTTTGATCTTGTCGACAACGTCAGTGCCGGCGGTGACTTTACCGAATACCGCGTAGCCCCAGCCCTGAGTGTTCTTGCCGCTGTGGTTGAGGAAGGTGTTGTCGGCAACGTTGATGAAGAACTGCGCGGACGCCGAATGCGGCTCCATGGTGCGGGCCATGGCAACGGTGTATTTCTCGTTGGAAAGACCGTTGTCAGCTTCGTTCTGGATGCTTGGACGCTTGTCTTTCTTTTCCTTCATGCCTGGCTCGAAACCGCCGCCCTGGATCATGAAGTTACCGATGACGCGGTGGAAAACGGTGTTTTCGTAGTGACCGGCGTTGACGTACTCGATGAAGTTGGCGACGGTGATCGGCGCCTTTTCAGCGTTCAGTTCGATGACGATGTCGCCATGATTGGTGGTCAATTTAACTTGAGTCATGATCGCTACTCTTTATAAGGAATTCGTGGGTAATGGGACATTTCGGCCCGTTACCGGTTCAGCCCGTGGGCCAAGGTGCGCAGTTTAGCGTGACAGGCGCGAAATTCGAGGCTGTTTTTCAATTCCCGGCGATTAAATGCGCTCCTTTATAGGCCGTGCTCTGTCAGCCCCTTGACAGCATCGGCTATGATAGCGGCTTTGTTTTGTCTGGCCCCTCTGCGGCCGCGCACCTGTAAGTCAAGGATCCTATGAGCAAGCCCACTGTCGACCCTACCTCGAATGCCAAGTCCGGCCCTGCCGTGCCGGTCAATTTCCTGCGGCCGATCATCCAGGCAGACCTGGACTCGGGCAAGCACACGCAGATCGTCACCCGTTTCCCGCCTGAACCCAACGGCTACCTGCACATCGGCCACGCCAAGTCGATCTGCGTGAACTTCGGTCTGGCCCAGGAGTTCGGCGGCGTCACGCACCTGCGTTTCGACGACACCAACCCGGCCAAGGAAGACCAGGAATACATCGACGCGATCGAAAGCGACGTCAAATGGCTGGGCTTCGAATGGTCCGGCGAAGTGCGCTACGCTTCGCAGTATTTCGACCAATTGCACGATTGGGCCGTCGAGCTGATCAAGGCCGGCAAGGCCTACGTCGACGACCTGACCCCAGAGCAGGCCAAGGAATACCGTGGCAGCCTGACCGAGCCGGGCAAGAACAGCCCGTTCCGCGACCGTTCGGTGGAAGAGAACCTTGACTGGTTTGCGCGTATGCGCGCCGGTGAGTTCCCGGACGGCGCCCGCGTGCTGCGTGCCAAAATCGACATGGCCTCGCCGAACATGAACCTGCGCGACCCGATCATGTACCGCATCCGCCACGCCCATCACCACCAGACTGGTGACAAGTGGTGCATCTACCCGAACTACGACTTCACCCACGGTCAGTCGGACGCCATCGAAGGCATCACCCACTCGATCTGCACCCTGGAGTTCGAAAGCCATCGTCCGCTGTACGAGTGGTTCCTCGACGCGTTGCCAGTGCCGGCGCACCCGCGTCAGTACGAGTTCAGCCGTCTGAACCTCAACTACACCATCACCAGCAAGCGCAAGCTCAAGCAACTGGTCGATGAAAAGCACGTCAACGGCTGGGACGATCCGCGCATGTCCACGCTGTCGGGCTTCCGCCGCCGTGGCTACACGCCAAAATCGATCCGTAATTTCTGCGAAATGATCGGCACCAACCGTTCCGACGGCGTGGTCGACTTCGGCATGCTCGAATTCAGCATCCGTGACGACCTGGATCACACCGCGCCGCGCGCCATGTGTGTACTGCGTCCGCTGAAAGTCGTGATCACCAACTACCCGGAAGGCCAGGTCGAGAACCTCGAGCTGCCGCGCCACCCGAAAGAAGACATGGGCGTGCGCGCGCTGCCATTCGCCCGGGAAATCTACATCGACCGTGATGACTTCATGGAAGAGCCGCCAAAAGGCTACAAGCGCCTGGAACCGGCCGGTGAAGTGCGTCTGCGCGGCAGCTACGTGATCCGTGCCGACGAAGCGATCAAGGACGCCGATGGCAACATCGTCGAACTGCGTTGCTCGTACGATCCGGAAACCCTCGGCAAGAACCCTGAAGGCCGCAAGGTCAAAGGCGTGATCCACTGGGTGCCGGCTGCGGCCAGCGTCGAGTGCGAAGTGCGTCTGTACGATCGTCTGTTCCGTTCGGCCAACCCTGAGAAGGCAGAAGACAGCGCGAGTTTCCTCGACAACATCAACCCTGATTCGCTGCAGGTACTTACCGGTTGTCGTGCGGAGCCATCGCTTGGCAATGCACAGCCGGAAGACCGTTTCCAGTTTGAGCGCGAAGGTTACTTCGTTGCCGATTTGAAGGACTCGAAACCAGGTCAGCCGGTATTCAACCGTACCGTGACCCTGCGTGATTCGTGGGGCCAGTGATTCAGCGTCAAGGGAAATAACGTGCTAACGATCTACAACACGCTCACCAAGAGCAAAGAAGTCTTCAAGCCGCTGGATGGCAACAAGGTGCGCATGTACGTCTGCGGGATGACCGTGTACGACTACTGCCACCTCGGCCACGGCCGCAGCATGGTCGCGTTCGACCTGGTGACCCGCTGGTTGCGGTTCAGCGGTTACGACCTGACCTACGTGCGCAACATCACCGACATCGACGACAAGATCATCAACCGCGCCAACGAGAACGGTGAATCGTTCGAAGCGTTGACCGAGCGCATGATCGCCGCGATGCACGAAGACGAAGCGCGCCTGAACATCAAGAAGCCGGACATGGAACCGCGCGCCACGGATCACATTCCGGGCATGCACGCGATGATCCAGACCTTGATCGACAAGGGTTACGCCTACGCCCCGGGCAACGGCGACGTGTACTACCGCGTCGCGAAGTTCATGGGCTACGGCAAACTGTCGCGCAAGAAAATCGAAGACCTGCGCATTGGCGCCCGCATCGAAGTCGACGAGTCGAAACAGGACCCGCTCGACTTCGTGCTGTGGAAAGCCGCCAAACCGGGTGAGCCGAGCTGGGAATCGCCATGGGGCGCCGGGCGTCCGGGCTGGCACATCGAGTGCTCGGTGATGTCCACCTGCTGCCTCGGCGAGACCTTCGACATTCATGGCGGCGGCAGCGACCTTGAGTTCCCGCACCACGAAAACGAAATCGCCCAGAGCGAAGCGGCCACCGGCAAGACCTACGCCAACGCGTGGATGCATTGCGGCATGATTCGCATCAATGGCGAGAAGATGTCCAAGTCCTTGAACAACTTCTTCACCATCCGCGACGTGCTGGAAAAGTACCACCCGGAAGTCGTGCGGTACCTGCTGGTGTCGAGCCACTACCGCAGCGCGATCAACTACTCGGAAGACAACCTCAAGGACGCCAAAGGCGCACTCGAGCGTTTCTACCACGCGTTGAAAGGCCTGCCGACAGTGGCGCCTGCTGGCGGCGAAGCGTTTGTTGAGCGCTTCACCACGGTAATGAACGATGACTTTGGCACGCCGGAAGCTTGCGCGGTGTTGTTCGAGATGGTGCGTGAGATCAACCGTCTGCGTGAGAGCGATCTCGATGCGGCGGCGGGTCTGGCGGCACGTCTTAAAGAGCTGGCGAGCGTGTTGGGTGTGTTGCAGTTGGAGGCGGATGACTTCCTGCAGGCGGGCGCTGAAGGGCGTGTCGATGCAGCTGAGGTTGATGCGTTGATTGCCGCGCGTCTGGCGGCTCGGGCCGGGAAGGATTGGGCTGAGTCGGATCGTATCCGTGATCAGCTCACCGCCATGGGCGTGGTGCTGGAAGACGGCAAGGGTGGGACTACCTGGCGTTTGACTGACTGATCGCTGTACTTGTTACAAACAAAACCCGCCGTGTGCGGGTTTTTGTTAGGCCGCGAGAAAAGCCCCTCACCCTAACCCTCTCCCAGAGGGAGAGGGGACCGAATGGGGGATGCTCAAGAAATACATCGACCTGAGCGATTTTTGCCGAATCCATAATCGACTGGTTTTTCAGGTCGATGTACAACGCCAGACACCTCGGTCGGCTCCCTCTCCCTCGGGGAGAGGGCTGGGGTGAGGGTTGCTTTTGACGTTCGCGTAGGTCTTGATGTCGGCAACGCGTTCAGCCGGATGCTGAGCGGCGACGAATATCGAATGGAGACACCATGGCCAATCACTACCGCGAGCTGCTAACGACCCCCGGCGCCACCGGGCTAGTGCTCGCGAGCTCTATCGCGCGTTTGCCGCAGGCAATGATCGGCATTGGCATCATCACCATGCTGGTACAGCAAACCGGTGTTTACTGGCTAGCCGGTGCCGTCGCCGGTACATTCACTCTAGCCAATGCGCTGCTCGGCCCGCACATCTCCAGACTGGTTGATCAGCATGGCCAGAGCCGCGTGCTGCCTGTCGTCACGGCGTTCAGCATTGCCATGTTGCTCGCCCTGATCCTCGCGGTTTACATGCGGGCACCGGCCGCACTGCTGTTTGTTCTGGCCGCACTGGCGGGGACGATGCCGAGCATGCCCTCGATGATTCGCGCGCGATGGACGCAGTTGTTCCGGGGCAAACCGCAATTGCACACGGCGTTCTCGCTGGACACCGTCCTCACCGAACTGGCCTATATCATCGGCCCGCCACTGGCGATCGGTTTGAGCGTGAGTTTTTTCGCCGAAGCCGGGCCTCTGGTCGCGGTCGGGCTGCTGGCCGTCGGGGTAACGGCGTTTCTCCTGCAGCGCCAGACTGAACCCAAGGTTGTCGTGGGCCACGCCAGCCATAGTGGCTCGACCTTGCTGATTCCCGGCGTGCGCACCATTGTTCTGGCGCTGTTGGCGATGGGTGTCATTGGCGGAGCAATCGATGTCGCCGTCGTGGCGTTCGCCAATGCGCAAGGCTGGCCGGGGGCCGCGACCTTCATCCTCGCTGCTTATGCGTTCGGCTCACTGGTCGCGGGCCTGACATTCGGTGCGATGAGGGTTTCGCTGGCGATCGAAAAACAGTTCCTGATCGGGATATTGGTCACGGCGTTCACCGGCGTATTGCCGATTTTTGCAGCGGACGTTTATGTGCTGTCAGCGACGCTGTTTATTGCCGGGATTTCGTTTGCGCCAACGATGGTCGTGGTCATGAAGCTGGGAACGATCATCATCCCGCCATCGCGGATCACCGAAGGGCTGACGTGGATGACCACGGGTATCAGCATCGGCGTCGCGCTGGGCGGCATGCTGGCAGGGCTGGTGATTGATGCGTGGGGTGCAGGGGCCGGCTTCGGCGTGGCGATTGGCGCGGGGATCATGATGGTGGTTGTTGTGCTGGTGGGGTTGCGCACATTGGAGGCGGCTTCGGTTGCGCATGTTGAGCCGGAATTTTCGCCCTCACCCTAGCCCTCTCCCCCAGGAGAGGGGACTGAATGGGGGATGTTCAGGAGATACATCGACCTGACCGATTTGCACCGAATCCATAATCGCCACGATGTTTCAGGTCAATGTCCAGCGCCAGACACCGCGGTCGGCTCCCTCTCCTGGGGGAGAGGGCTGGGGTGAGGGGAAGGGATTCACTCAACCTTCAATCTGCCGCAACCGCTTGTAGAGGGTGTTGCGGCTAACTCCAAGACGTCGCGCCAAATGCGAAATATTCCCCCCGGAAGCCTTCAACTCCCGGTTCAACGCCTCCACATCATTCAGATCAACCCCCAACGGCACCGCGCTCTCCACCGGCTCCATCTCCAGATCAACAAAAAAATCATCCGGCAAATGCTCCAGCCTCACCGGCTGTTCCTCAGCCATCGCCAGCGCCACCTGCATCACGCTGCTTACCTGACGCAAATTCCCCGGCCACGGATGACGGCTGAACAGCTCCAGCACCTCTTGGCTCAACCCCGCCCATTGCGTCGGCTCGCGATGCTGCTCCCACAGCCGCTTGAACAACGCCTCTTTATCACTGCGCTCCCGCAGCGGCGGCAGTTCCAGGGTCAAGCCACCAATGCGGTAATACAAATCCTCCCGAAACCGTCCCAATTGCACTTGTTCGCGCAAAGAGCGGTTAGTCGCCGAGATAATCCGCAGATCCACCGCAAACAACTCGCTGCTGCCTACCGGTTGCACACAGCGCTCCTGCAAAACCCGCAACAACCGCGCCTGAGTCGGCAACGGCATGTCGCCGATTTCATCGAGGAATAACGTGCCTTTGTCCGCCTTGCGAATCAGCCCGATGCTGCCTTTCTGGTTGGCACCGGTGAACGCGCCTTTCTCGTAGCCGAATAACTCTGACTCGACCAGTTCGGCGGGGATCGCCGCGCAGTTGACGGCAATGAACGCCTGTTTGCTACGCGAGCTGGCCTGGTGCAGGGCTTTGACGAAGACTTCCTTGCCAACTCCGGTTTCGCCGTGGATCAACAGCGGAATGTCTTTTTCCAGTAACCGTTCCGCCTGACGCACGGCTTTTTCCACGCGGCCGTCGCCGAAGTGCAGGGTGCTGAGGCTGATAGCGCCCGCAGGTGGTTTTATCGGCGCTTCAACGCTTTTCGGTTCGGCAAACACCCGAGGCTGAATCGACGCCTGCTTCGGCCGCTTCAACAAACACTGAAACCTGTTGCGCCCGGACGTCTGCAAGGCAAACGGCAACCCGTCCGGCTGATTGATCAGTTCCAGCAGCGAGACCTTGAACAGACTTTCAACGCTCACTCGGGATAAACGCATACCCAGCAAATTGTCCGCCCGCCGATTGGCCGACAGCACCTGTCCGCTCTCATCAAAAATCAACAACCCGGCCCACTGACTGTCGAGGTTGTTCAACCCGGTGTTGAAGGTCAGTTGAAAGTGCTGGCCATGGAACAGGTTGAGGATCAGCCGGTTTTCCACGGTCTGGCTCATCATCTTGACCATGCCCAGGGTATGCGAGGGCGGCAGATAGCTGTCGCTGGACACATCGAGCACCGCAATCACCTTGCGCTCGGCGTCGAAAATCGGCGCGGCGGAACCGGTCATGAAGCGGTTGGCTTTCAGAAAGTGTTCATCGTGTTCGATATGCACGGCCTGCTCACACGCCAGCGCGGTGCCGATCGCATTGGTGCCGCTGGTGCGCTCGACCCAACTTGCACCAGCCTGAAAACCCCGAGCCAGATTCGGCTCGATAAAGCGCTGCGTGCCCCACGAGGTCAGCACCTGGCCCTGATTGTCGGCGAGCATGATCAGACAGTTGGAATTGCTCAGGATGTTTTCGTAATAGGGCAGGACTTCCTGGTGTGTGGTCTGCACCAGTGAGTGATGGCTGTCGAGCAACTGCGCAATGCCGGCGGCGGGCAGTTGATCAAAGGCCGGCGTGCTTTGGTGGTCAAGACCGAACGCGCGGCAACGTTGCCAGGAGTTCTGGACGATCGCGTCGTGGGACAGCGGCGGGGCAGGTGCGGCCATGGCAGTCAGCCTCTGATACAGCGATTTTTATTGTTGTTATGAACCCAAATCCTGAGCACCACACAAATCCCCATGTGGGAGCGAGCCTGCTCGCGAAAGCGGTGTATCAGACACAATTGCATCGACTGACACACCGCTTTCGCGAGCAGGCTCGCTCCCACAGGGGATCTCTATCGCATTCAAGATCGGGCAAAAAGCGTTCATAGAGTGTTGTTCACTATTGTTCATTGTCAATCGCCCGACTGTTCAAAAGTGTTCAGCAATGAACGCCCAATCCCTGCGCTTTCAACGATTTTCACGACAAATCAACCACTTGCCATTTCTGGCACGAAACTCGCTCCCGTGCACAGGTCGCTTGACTCCAATAATAAAAAGGCCGAGCCATGTCACTCACTCTGGAGCACGTCAGCCGTACCGTCGAGGGCCAGACCTGGATCGACGATGCGTGCCTGAAATTCGAACCCGGTTCGTTCAACGTTTTGCTCGGCCGCACCCTGTCCGGCAAAACCAGCCTCATGCGTTTAATGGCCGGTCTGGACAAACCGGACAGCGGCCGCATCCTGATGAACGGCGTCGACGTCACCCAGCGCCCGGTGCGCCTGCGCAACGTGTCGATGGTCTATCAGCAGTTCATCAATTACCCGACCATGACCGTGTTCGAGAACATCGCCTCGCCGTTGCGTCAGGCTGGTGTGTCGAAAGAGATCATCCATAGCAAAGTGCAGGAAACCGCGAAGATGCTGCGCATCGAGAAGTTTCTGCAGCGCTATCCGCTGGAGCTGTCCGGCGGCCAACAGCAACGCACGGCCATGGCTCGCGCGCTGGTCAAGGATGCCGAGCTGATCCTCTTCGATGAACCGCTGGTCAACCTCGACTACAAACTGCGCGAAGAACTGCGCCAGGAAATGCGCGAGCTGTTCAAGGCGCGCCACACCATCGCCATCTACGCCACCACCGAACCCAACGAAGCGCTGGCACTGGGCGGCACCACGACCATTCTTCACGAAGGCCGGGTGATTCAGAGCGGCCCGTCGACTTCGGTGTATCACCAGCCGCAAACCGTGCTCGCCGCTGAATTGTTCTCCGAGCCGCCGATCAACCTGATGCCCGGGCGCATTGCCGGTAACGAAGTCAGTTTCGCCAATTTTGTGCACTTCCCGTTGAACGTTGATCTGCGCCCGGTGGGCGAGGGCGAGTTCCGTTTCGGCGTGCGTCCCAGCCACATCTCGCTGGTGCCGAGCAACGATGACGACCTCGAACTGGCGGTCACCGTCGAAGTCGCCGAGATCAGCGGTTCGGAAACCTTCCTGCACGTGCGCAACGAGCATTTCCTGCTGGTGCTGCACCTGCCCGGCGTTCACGAATACGACGTCGATGCGCCGATCCGCATTTACATCCCGACCCACAAACTGTTCGTTTTCGATGCGCAGGGCCGTCTGGTGCAAGCACCGGGCCGGCGTGTCGCGAGGGTTGCCTGATGGCCGAAATCCGTTTGCAGCACCTCGCCCACAGCTACAGCAAAACCCCGAGCGGCGCTGAGGATTACGCGATCCGTGAGATGGATCACGTCTGGGAGCAGGGCGGCGCCTACGCCTTGCTCGGCCCGTCGGGTTGCGGCAAGTCGACCTTGCTCAACATCATTTCCGGGCTGCTCAGCCCCTCGCAGGGCCATGTGTTGTTCGACGGCAAAGCGGTCAACGACCTGACGCCGGAGAAGCGCAACATCGCCCAGGTTTTCCAGTTTCCGGTGGTCTACGACACCATGACCGTGTTCGACAACCTCGCGTTCCCTCTGCGAAATCAGGGCATGGCCGAGGCGAAAGTGCACAGCAAGGTGCAGGAAATTGCCGAAGTCCTCGACCTGCAAAACCTGCTGAGCAAGAAGGCGCGCAACCTCACTGCCGACGAAAAACAGAAAGTCTCGATGGGCCGTGGTCTGGTACGCGACGACGTTTCGGCGATCCTCTTCGACGAACCGCTGACGGTGATCGACCCGCACCTGAAGTGGAAACTGCGGCGCAAGCTCAAGCAGATCCACGAGCAGTTCAACATCACCATGGTCTACGTCACTCACGATCAACTGGAAGCTTCGACCTTCGCCGACAAAATCGCCGTGATGTACGGCGGCCAGATCGTTCAGTTCGGCACGCCACGAGAACTGTTCGAGCGGCCGAGCCACACCTTTGTCGGCTATTTCATCGGCAGCCCCGGCATGAACCTGATCGACGTGCAGCCGCAACCCGGCGGCGTCGGTTTCGCCTCGACGCACCTGCCGTTGTCCGACGCCATGCAGCGACATATCGAACACGGTCAGTGGAAAAATCTGAAGGTCGGCATCCGTCCGGAGTTTATTCATGTCTGGGACGAGCCATTTGATGACGCGATGCAGGCCAGGGTCGTACACGTCGAAGACCTCGGCACCTACAAGATCATGACCCTCGACCTCGACGGCGCCCCGTTGAAAGTACGTCTGGCCGAGGACAAACCGGTGCCGCAAGGCACGGCGTACATCAGTTTCCCGGCGCAGTGGCTGATGGTCTATGCCGATGAGTTTCTGCTCGAAGCCGACGACGAGGTGCAGCCATGAACAAGGTGCAGAACAACAAGGCCTGGTGGCTGGTGTTGCCAGTGTTCCTGCTGGTGGCGTTCAGTGCGGTGATCCCGATGATGACCGTGGTCAACTATTCGGTGCAGGACATCTTCGACCAGTCCAGCCGCTACTTCGTCGGTGCTGACTGGTACAAGCAAGTGCTGCTCGACCCGCGTCTGCACGACTCGTTGCTGCGCCAGTTCATCTATTCGGCCTGCGTGTTGCTGATCGAAATTCCTTTGGGCATCGCCGTCGCCCTGACCATGCCGACCAAGGGCCGCTGGTCGTCGGTGGTGCTGATCATTCTGGCGATTCCGCTGCTGATCCCATGGAACGTGGTCGGCACCATCTGGCAGATTTTCGGTCGCGCCGACATTGGTCTGCTCGGTTCCAGCCTCAACGCGATGGGCATCAGTTACAACTACGCGGCCAACACCATGGACGCCTGGGTGACGGTGCTGGTGATGGACGTCTGGCACTGGACTTCATTGGTGGCACTGCTGTGTTTCTCCGGTTTGCGCGCGATTCCCGACGTGTATTACCAGGCCGCGCGCATCGATCGAGCCTCGGCCTGGGCGGTGTTCAGGCACATTCAGTTGCCCAAGCTGAAGAGCGTGCTGCTGATCGCGGTGATGCTGCGCTTCATGGACAGCTTCATGATCTACACCGAACCGTTCGTGCTCACCGGCGGCGGGCCGGGCAATGCCACGACCTTCCTGAGTCAGACGCTGACCCAGATGGCTGTAGGGCAATTCGACCTCGGTCCGGCAGCGGCGTTTTCGCTGGTGTACTTCCTGATCATCCTGTTGGTTTCCTGGCTGTTCTATACCGCCATGACGCACTCCGACGCCAACCGCTGAGGCCCGGCCATGAGCAAGAGAAAGCTTATTCCGTTGCTGGTGTACATCCTGTTCCTGCTGGTGCCGATCTACTGGCTGCTGAACATGTCGTTCAAGAGCAACACCGAAATCCTTGGCGGTCTGACACTTTTCCCACAGGACTTCACGCTGGCGAACTACAAGGTGATCTTCACCGATCCGAGCTGGTACACCGGTTATCTCAACTCGCTGTATTACGTGAGTTTGAACACGGTGATCTCGCTGAGCGTGGCGCTGCCGGCGGCGTATGCGTTTTCCCGCTATCGTTTTCTCGGCGACAAGCACCTGTTCTTCTGGCTGCTGACCAACCGCATGGCGCCGCCAGCGGTATTTTTGCTGCCGTTCTTCCAGTTGTATTCGTCGATTGGCCTGTTCGATACGCACATCGCCGTGGCGTTGGCGCATTGCCTGTTCAACGTGCCATTGGCGGTGTGGATTCTCGAAGGCTTCATGTCCGGTGTGCCTAAGGAAATCGACGAAACCGCCTACATCGACGGCTACAGTTTCCCCAAGTTCTTCGTGAAGATTTTCATCCCGCTGATTGGCTCCGGGATCGGCGTCACGGCGTTTTTCTGCTTCATGTTTTCCTGGGTCGAACTGTTGCTCGCGCGCACGTTGACCTCGGTCAACGCCAAGCCGATCGCGGCGGTGATGACGCGCACGGTGTCGGCGTCGGGTATCGATTGGGGCGTGCTGGCGGCGGCGGGGGTGTTGACCATTCTGCCGGGCATGCTGGTGATCTGGTTTGTTCGCAACCACGTGGCCAAGGGCTTTGCCCTCGGTCGAGTCTGAGGAGCTGATGATGGAATGGATGAGTTGGACCACGCCTACCGCAGCATTCTTCATCGTCATCGGCCTGATTCTGGTCGGCATGACTACCTGGGAATTGCGTTCGCCGAGCATCCTGCGGCGAGGTTTTCTACCGATTGCCACCACCCGTGGCGATCGCTTGTTTATTGGTCTTCTCGGCAGCGCCTACCTGCATTTGCTGGTGATCGGCGCCACCGACTGGAGCATCTGGGTCGCGTCCGCGTTGTCCCTGGTGTGGCTGTTGGCTGTGATGCGTTGGGGCTAGTCGAGTCGTTCGGCAACGCGGCTCCACAACTTAAACAGGAGGTCTCTATGTTCGACAAAAACAATAAGCTGCGACATAGCATTTCATTGGCAGCCATGCTGGCACTCAGCGGTTTGAGCGCCGCCGCGTGGGCGGATGCCTACGAAGACGCGGCGAAAAAATGGATCGGCAGTGAATTCAAACCGTCGACCCTGACGGCCGAGCAGCAACTCGAAGAACTGAAGTGGTTCATCAAGGCCGCCGAGCCGTTTCGCGGCATGGACATCAAGGTCGTTTCCGAGACCCTGACCACCCACGAATACGAGTCGAAAGTGCTCGCCAAGGCGTTCAGCGAAATCACCGGGATCAAACTCACCCACGACCTGCTGCAAGAAGGCGACGTGGTCGAGAAAATGCAGACGGTGATGCAGTCCGACAAGAACATCTACGACGGCTGGGTCAACGACTCGGACCTGATCGGTACGCACTTTCGCTACGGCAAGACCGAATCGATCACCGACCTGATGGCCAACGAAGGCAAGAACTTCACCTCGCCGACCCTCGATATCAAGGACTTCATCGGCATCTCGTTCACCACCGCGCCGGACGGCAAGATCTATCAACTGCCCGACCAGCAATTCGCCAACCTGTACTGGTTCCGTGCTGACTGGTTCGAACGCGCCGATCTGAAAGCCAAATTCAAGGAAAAGTACGGCTACGAATTGGGCGTGCCGGTGAACTGGTCGGCCTATGAAGACATCGCCAAATTCTTCAGCGAAGACGTCAAGGAAATCGACGGCAAGCGTGTGTACGGGCACATGGACTACGGCAAGAAAGACCCGTCGCTGGGCTGGCGTTTCACCGATGCCTGGTTCTCCATGGCCGGTGGCGGCGACAAAGGCCTGCCCAACGGGTTGCCGGTGGACGAGTGGGGGATTCGTGTTGAGGACTGTCATCCGGTCGGCTCCAGCGTGACTCGCGGCGGCGACACCAATGGCCCGGCGGCGGTGTTCGCCACCACCAAGTATGTCGACTGGCTGAAGAAGTACGCGCCACCGGAAGCGGCGGGCATGACCTTCTCCGAGTCGGGCCCGGTGCCGTCGCAGGGCAATATCGCTCAGCAGATCTTCTGGTACACCGCGTTCACCGCCGACATGACCAAACCGGGCCTGCCGGTGGTCAACGCCGACGGCACGCCGAAATGGCGGATGGCGCCATCACCGCGTGGGCCGTATTGGGAGGAGGGCATGAAGCTCGGTTATCAGGACGTGGGCTCTTGGACGTTCATGAAATCCACGCCTGAGAAACAGAAACTGGCGGCGTGGCTGTATGCGCAGTTCGTGACCTCGAAAACCGTGTCGCTGAAGAAAACCATCGTCGGCCTGACGCCAATTCGCGAATCGGACATCAACTCACAGGCGATGACCGATCTGGCGCCGAAACTCGGTGGCCTGGTCGAGTTCTACCGCAGCCCGGCCCGCGTGCAATGGACCCCGACCGGGACCAACGTGCCGGATTATCCGCGTCTGGCGCAACTGTGGTGGAGCCACATCGCCGAAGCGGCCAGCGGCGAGAAAACCCCGCAACAGGCGCTGGATGGCTTGGCCAAGGATCAGGACGCGATCATGACGCGTCTGGAACGCTCCAAGGCGCAAGCGGTGTGCGCACCGAAAATGAACCCGGAACGCGACGCGCAGTACTGGTTTGATCAGCCGGGTGCACCGAAACCGAAACTGGCCAACGAGAAGCCGAAAGGCGAGACCGTGAGCTACAACGAACTGCTGAAATCGTGGGCGGATGCGCGTAAGTGATAGTGGAACTGTGAAAGGCGAACGGCACCGGAAGGTGCCGTTTTTTATGCTGCCTGTGCCATTGATATCGCGAGCAGGCTCACTCCCACAGAGGTTTGCGGCGTACACCGCATCTGTGAACGACACAAAAACCTGTAGGCCTTCGCCTGCTCGCGATAGCGGTGTGTCAGACGAAAAAGATAACGACTGACCCGCCGCCAGCATTGATGTGTGCCGGTACTGGATGTGTCTTGATCAGACCAGAACAGCCAGATCGGTGTACCGAGCAACCAAAGCATCAGCCGTGAGTAACTTCATCGGTTCGGTCATTGCTGTGGCCACGATAATGCGGTCAAAAGGATCGCGATGATGGTGCTCAAGATCCTTCACAGCGATGGCGTGCTCTGCAGTCACTGGCAGTTCGATAAAGCCACTGTCGAGACAATACTGGCGGACTTCTTCCAGATCAACATTCAGCTTGCCGAGCCCGACCTTGATCGCCATTTCCCAGAAGGTGGCGGCGCTGATATAGATTTCGGCGGCGTTCTCAATCAATTTTCTGGCTTTGCCGGACAGTCTGGCGTCATCACTGAGCGTCCAGAGCAAAATGTGCGTGTCGAGCAGAAGCCTCATACTTGAGTGCCCTCAAATGCATCAAGCATGTCATCGGGCAATGGTGAGTCGAAATCGTCGGGCAACACCAGTTTGCCTTTCATTGCGCCAATACGCTGAGCGCTGGGTTTTCCTACGGGAACGAGGCGAGCCATCGCCCGGCCATGCTTGGCAATCGTGATGACTTGGCCAGCAGCGGCATCATCGACGAGTTTGGATAAATTGTTTTTGGCTTCAGCCAACGGAACGATGATCATCAGCTCACCCCTGTATTCTGGACAAATATAGCCAGAATATTTCAACGCTGCCAAACCATAGACTTCTTCAGCCCATTCGCAAACGATATCCCTGTTCATTTTTAGCCTCTCGTCGGTTTTCCATCTGCCATGCCTCCACCGTAGAGCTATGTACTCAAACTGGCTGTAGGACAAAACGGAGGTTGCGGCGAGAGCTTTCGGCGTTTGTGTGGGGACGGGAGCAAATCGGTAAAGAATCGTACAAAAATATCGGCTGACACGATGTCCGAAAATCTATGTAGGAGCTGCCGCAGGCTGCGATCTTTTGATCTTGATTTAAAAACAAGAGCAAAAGATCGCAGCCTGCGGCAGCTCCTACACGGATGATTCGGGGGTGGGGAAGCCCAGGCGGAACACGGTCATCGCCCCCGGCAAGCTCTTAACCTCCGCCACACCCTGATGCAGGCTCATGATCGAGCGCACGATCGCCAGGCCCAATCCGGTGCTGCCCTGCGAACGCGAGCGGCTGCTGTCGACGCGGTAGAAGCGGTCGAACAGATGCGGCAGATGCTGAGCCTCAATTCCGGCGCCGGGGTTACTGACCAGCAGCGACGCTTGCGCTGCGCTCTGCTCGATCAGCAACGTCACGGTTTTCCCGTTCGGGCAGTGGCGCAGCGCATTCGACAGCAGATTGGAAATCGCCCGTTGAATCATCAGCCGATCCCCCAGAACCGATGCGCTGCCGAGCACATTCAAATGAATCTGCTTGTCCTGCGCCGACAGCGAAAACATCTCGGCGACTTTTGCCACTTCAACCTCCAGCGCCACCGCTTCAAACGGCGCCAGCGCCGACGGATGACTGACCTGCGCCAGAAACAACATGTCCGAGACAATCCGCGCCACACGCTCCAGTTCCTCGGTGCACGACACCAGCACATCCTTGTATTCATCGGTCGTGCGCTCGCGAGACAAGATCACCTGTGCCTTGCCCATCAGGTTATTGATTGGTGTACGCAACTCATGGGCCAGATCATCGGAGAACTGCGACAACTGCTGCACCCCGGCATCCAGCCGATGCAACATGAAGTTGATGCCGTGCGCCAGTTCGCTCAGCTCCTGTGGCATGTCCACCACCGACAGCCGATGATCGAGATCCTGGGTCGAGACCATCGCCGCGACCTTGCGAAACTCACGCAGCGGCGCCAAACCACGCTGCACCGCGCCCCAAGCGGTCAGGCCGATAAACACCAGCAACAACGGCAAGGCAATCAGCGTCGAGCGCAGATAGGCGCTGAGCAAAGCCTCATCGTGGGCGTTATCCACTGACAGCAGCACCGGCACGCTGCTGCCGTCCTTGAGGCGAATCAGTTTCGAGGCGGTGAGGAATTTCTTGCCTTCCTCGTCGGTGCTGTCGCTGTAGGTCAGTTGATCGGTGGTGGCGCGCACCGCTTTCAATTCGACGCGCGGATCGCTCAATCCCGAGCCGGATTTGAGTAGCGGCGAACGCAAATTCAAGCGGTCATAAATCGTCAGAGTGAGGTTGTCATGACCCATGACCTGATCGAGCAGAATATGCGGCTTGCCGGTGATTTCATTGGCATCGACGTACAGCGACAAGCTGTGTTCGACCTGCGCCATCTTCTTCTCAAGACTGTCGCGGGACAGCGCATTGAGCTCATGGGTCAACGCGAAATAGGCAAGGATCGCCAGGAACACCACCAGCAGCGCGCCGAGAATACTCACCGTCAAACCGAGGCGCATCGACAGGCTGGCCGGCTTCATTCCCGCGCCTCCAGCACATAGCCGACACCGCGCAGGGTGTGGATCAGTTTGCTGTCGAACGGGTCGTCGATCTTCGCCCGCAAGCGGCGGATCGACACTTCGACCACGTTGGTGTCGCAGTCGAAATTCATGTCCCACACCAGCGAGATGATTTGTGTGCGCGTCAGCACTTCGCCGGACTGGCGCATCAGCAAATGCAGCAGGGCGAATTCCTTGGTGGTCAGGTCGATCCGCTGCGCGCCACGAAACGCGCGATGGCGGCCCGGATCGAGCTCCAGATCAGCGACTTTCAGCACCTGCGGCACCGGGATGTTTTCGCTACGACGCATCAAGGTGCGCACCCGCGCCAGCAGTTCGGGGAACTCGAACGGCTTGACCAGATAATCGTCGGCGCCCAGATCAAGGCCACGAATCTTGTCCGCCAGACGCCCGCGCGCGGTGAGCATCATCACCCGCGTGGAGTGAGTGCGGCGCAGTTGTTCCAGCACGCCCCAGCCATCCAGTTCCGGCAGGTTAACGTCGAGAATAATCAGGTCATACGCTTGTTGTTGCGCCAGATGCAGGCCATCGGCGCCGGTGGCGGCATGGTCAACAACATAACCACTTTCGGTCAAACCCTGATGCAAGTATTCGGCAGCTTTAAGCTCGTCCTCGACGACAAGGATTCGCATGATCTTTCACCACTTTTAATTAATGGGTATTTAATTTAAACAGGCCCTCACCCTAGCCCTCTCCCATAGGAGAGGGGACTGAATGCGGGATATTTCAGAACTACGCCGACGTGAAAAAGCTTTACTGAATCCATAATCAACTTGATGTAGCAGGTCGATAAATAACGCCAGACACTTCGGTCGGCTCCCTCTCCCCCCGGGAGAGGGCTGGGGTGAGGGGAAGTGCGGACAATAAAGGTTGTAGTGGCTACAGGGTCAACCACCAAGTGCTTTAAAACGATGCTCTGCGACAGCCTGTCGCAGCACAAACCACAAAATTCCCATCACTTTGATTCCGGCAAGTGCAATCCAGCAGATAACTACCGTGTTTTTGTTTCGATGTATTTCGATAAAACCATTCGCACTTCGCATCCTAGAACAAAACTACTTCCCCAAACCGTGGATAACGGATTTGTAATGTTCCAGTCACCTTGTCGATAAGTTCAAAACCCTACCGTGGCGGCATCCGAGATACTGAATAAAGGAAGTCTTCCATTGCCCGGTTTAATTAAACTGACGGCGCAATCACGCCTGAAAAAAACCGCCAGCGGCATCCTGTTGCTGGCCTGTACCAGCCTTGCAAACGCAGCGCCCCTGACGCTGGATCAAGCCCTGCAAAGTGCCTTTGCCGGCAACCCGGAACTTGCCGCTGCGCAATGGGAAATCGGCATCGCCGAAGGTGACCGCCAACAGGCCGGGCTGATCCCTAATCCCGAGGTTTCCTGGGAGGCTGAAGACACCCGGCGCAATTCGCGCACCACCACGGTGATGCTCAGTCAGCCGATTGAACTGGGCGGCAAACGCGGTGCACGGATCGACGTCGCCAGCCGCGCGCAGGATGCTGCCGGCATCGAACTGGAGCGCAAGCGCAATGCCTTGCGCGCCGATGTCATCCAAACGTTCAACAGCGCGCAAACCGCGCAGCAACGTTTGCAGCTGTCCCGGCAGTCGCTGCAATTGGCCGAGCACGGTGTGCGCGTGGCGCAAGGGCGCATCGAGGCGGGTAAATCGTCGCCGGTCGAGGGCACGCGGGCGCAAGTGCAGCTCTCGGAAGTGCGCCTGGAGCTGAGCCGCGCCGAACGCGATCAGGCCAATGCATATCAGCAGTTGGCGCAAGTCATGGGCGCACCGTTGCCGACGTCGACCAAGGTGCAGGCCCCCACGCAAAACATGCCGGCCGTACCACCACCGACAAGATTGCTCGAGCGTCTGAACGAGACCGCCGAACTGCGTCTGGCCAAGTTGCAGATCGATCAGCGCGAAGCGTCATTGGGCCTGGAAAAGTCCCAGCGCATTCCCGACCTCACCGTGAGCATCGGCAGCCAGTACAGCGAAACCGAGCGCGAGCGGGTCAACGTGGTCGGGCTGTCGATGCCGATTCCGCTGTTCAACCGCAATCAGGGCAACGTACTCGCGGCCGCCCGCCGAACCGATCAGGCGCGGGATCTGCGCAACGCCACCGAGCTGCGTTTGCGCACGGAAATCCAGACCAGCCTTGAGCAATGGCAGACCGCCAACGGCGAAGTCACCGCGTTCAACAAGACCATCCTGCCCGCCGCGCAAAGTGCGGTCGACAGCGCCACGCGCGGGTTCGAAATGGGCAAGTTCGGCTTCCTCGATGTGCTCGATGCGCAACGCACATTGATCAGCGCTCGCAGCCAGTACATCCAGGCCGTCAGCGAGGCGACCGACGCCCGCGTACGCATCGAACGAATCTTCGGCGACCTCAACGTCCGCCCTTGAATTTCACTTTTCAGACAACTGCGCGCAGGCACGGCGCAGAGGAGTTTTCATGGATAAAAAACTGATGGTGGTCGCGGTGGCGACGTTGGCGCTGGGCATTGCTATCGGCTCGCAGTGGTCAGGTAACGCAAGCATCGACGCGCATGCCGACGAGGCTTCCGAGCATGCCGATCACGCTGAAGAAGGCGCAGCGGCTGAACATGCCGAAGAAGGGCACATTGAGTTGAGCGCCGAACAGATCACGGCTGCCGGTATTCAACTCGCCGAAGCAAAGGCGCAGAACATCAGCCTCGGCCTGCCGTTCCCCGGCGAAGTGCGCTTCGACGAAGACCGCACCGCCCACGTCGTGCCGCGCGTCCCGGGCGTGGTCGAGTCGGTGGCGGTCAACCTCGGGCAAGCCGTGAAGAAGGGCCAGTTACTGGCGGTGATCGCCAGTCAGCAGATATCCGATCAGCGCAGTGAGCAAGCCGCCGCGCAACGTCGTTTGGCCTTGGCGCGCATCACTTATGAACGGGAGAAAAAGCTCTGGCAGGACAAAATCTCTGCCGAACAGGATTTCCTCCAGGCGCGCCAGGCACTGCAAGAAGCCGAGATCGCCGTGAGCAATGCGCGGCAAAAGATCAGCGTGCTCAGCGGCAGCGTGGTCGCCACCGGCGGCAATCGCTATGAACTGCGGGCACCGTTCGATGGCGTGGTGGTGGAAAAACACCTGACGCCGGGCGAGGTGGTCGATGAAGCTACGGCGGCCTTCACCCTCTCGGATCTGTCGCGAGTGTGGGTAACGTTCGGCGTTTCGCCGAAGGATCTGAACAAGGTTCAAGTAGGCAAAGCGGTCACCGTCAGCGCCCCGGAACTCAACGCGGAAGTGGTCGGCAGCGTGGCTTACGTCGGCAGTTTGCTCGGCGAGCAAACCCGCACTGCGACCGTTCGCGTCACCCTGGAAAACCCGCAAGGCTCGTGGCGCCCCGGTCTGTTCGTCACCGCGCTGGTGGCGACCGACAGCCGCGAAGCGAAAGTCGCCGTACCGGAAACCGCGATCCAGACCGTCGAGGACAAGCCCACGGTGTTCGTTCGCACCGACGACGGTTTCGAAGCCCGCGCGGTAGAACTGGGCAGTCGCGCCGCCGGCCATGTGGAAATCACTCAAGGCCTGGAACCGGGCGCGCAAGTCGCCAGCGCTGGCAGCTTCGTCCTCAAATCGGAACTGGGCAAAGCCTCAGCCGAGCACAGCCACTGATCCGGAAGACTCCCATGTTCGAACGCCTGATCCAGTTTGCCATCGAGCAGCGCATCATCGTCCTGCTCGCCGTTCTGCTCATGGCCGGCCTCGGCATCGCCAGTTATCAGAAACTGCCGATCGACGCCGTGCCCGACATCACCAATGTCCAGGTGCAGATCAACACCGGCGCCGCCGGATTCTCGCCGCTGGAAACCGAGCAGCGCATCACCTTCCCGATTGAAACCGCGATGGCCGGTTTGCCGGCACTCGAACAGACCCGTTCGCTGTCGCGCTCGGGCCTGTCGCAAGTCACGGTGATCTTCAAGGACGGCACCGACCTGTTCTTCGCCCGTCAACTGGTCAACGAGCGTTTGCAGATCGCCAAGGAGCAATTGCCCGAAGGCGCGGAGGCGGTGATGGGGCCGATTTCCACCGGTCTCGGCGAGATTTTTCTATGGACGGTTGAGGCGAAGGAGGGTGCGTTGAAGGACGACGGCACAAGCTACACACCGACCGATCTGCGGGTGATTCAGGACTGGATCATCAAGCCGCAATTGCGCAACGTGCCGGGTGTCGCCGAGATCAACACCATCGGTGGATTCGCCAAGGAATACCAGATCGCGCCGGACCCGAAACGGCTGGCGGCGTACAAGCTGACCCTCACCGATCTGGTCACGGCGCTTGAGCGTAACAACGCCAACGTCGGCGCCGGTTACATCGAGCGCAGCGGTGAGCAGTTGCTGATCCGCGCACCGGGGCAAGTGGCGAGTACCGAGGACATCGCCAACATCGTCATGGCCAATGTCGACGGCACACCGATCCGCGTGAAGAACGTAGCGACAGTGGAAATCGGCCGCGAATTGCGCAGCGGCGCGGCCACGGAAAACGGTCGCGAAGTGGTGCTCGGCACCGTGTTCATGTTGATCGGCGAGAACAGCCGTACGGTGTCGCAAGCCGTCGCGAGCAAGCTTGAACAGATCAATAAATCCCTGCCTGTCGGGGTGATCGCCGTGCCGGTTTACGACCGGACGCACCTGGTCGACAAAGCCATCGCCACGGTGAAAAAGAACCTCATCGAAGGCGCGATTCTGGTGATCGCGATTCTGTTCCTGTTCCTCGGCAACATCCGCGCCGCGCTGATTACCGCGATGGTGATTCCGCTGTCGATGCTGTTCACCTTCACCGGCATGTTCAGCAACAAGGTCAGCGCCAACCTGATGAGCCTCGGCGCGCTGGACTTCGGGATTATTGTCGACGGCGCGGTGGTGATCGTTGAAAACACCCTGCGTCGACTGGCTCATGCGCAGCAGCATCACGGACGATTGTTGACCCGCGCCGAACGCTTCAAAGAAGTGTTTGCGGCGGCAAAAGAGGCGCGGCGACCACTGATTTTCGGCCAGTTGATCATCATGGTTGTCTATCTGCCGATCTTCGCCCTGAGCGGCGTCGAAGGGAAAATGTTTCACCCGATGGCGTTCACCGTGGTCATCGCTTTGCTTGGCGCAATGCTGTTGTCGGTAACCTTTGTGCCGGCGGCGATTGCGCTGTTCGTGACTGGCAAGGTCAAGGAAGAAGAGGGCGCGGTGATGCGTGGCGCACGTCGTGTTTATGCGCCGGCGCTGGCTTGGGTCATGTCCCATCGCGCAATCGCAGTGGGCGCGGCGTTGGGTGTGATTGTGCTTAGCGGCGTGCTCACCAGCCGCATGGGCAGCGAGTTTGTGCCGAGCCTCAGTGAGGGTGATTTTGCCCTGCAAGCCTTGCGCGTGCCGGGCACCAGCCTGACGCAATCGGTGGACATGCAGCAGCGTCTGGAGAAATTGATTCTGGCGAAGGTGCCGGAAGTCGAACGCGTCTTTGCCCGTACCGGCACCGCTGAAATCGCGTCCGATCCGATGCCGCCGAATATCTCCGACAGTTACGTGATGCTCAAACCGAAAGATCAGTGGCCAGACCCGGGCAAGTCCCGCGAAACCCTGATGGCCGAGCTGCAGGCTGCCGCCGCGACGTTGCCGGGCAGCAATTACGAGCTGTCGCAGCCGATTCAACTGCGCTTCAACGAACTGATTTCCGGGGTGCGCAGCGATGTCGCGGTGAAGGTGTTCGGTGATGACATGGACGTGCTCAATGCCACGGCGGCCAAGATTGCCGCAGCGATGCAGAAGGTCAATGGTGCCTCTGAGGTGAAGGTCGAGCAAACCACCGGGTTGCCGGTGCTGACCATCAACATTGATCGCGACAAGGCTGCGCGTTATGGGCTGAACGTCGGTGATGTGCAGGACACCATCGCCGTCGCGGTAGGCGGGCGGCAGGCCGGGACCTTGTATGAAGGCGATCGGCGTTTCGACATGGTTGTGCGTTTGTCCGATGCCATGCGCAAGGACATCGACGGACTGTCGGCGTTGCTGATTCCGGTGCCGGCGCCTCTGAATGCAGCGGCAAATCAGATCGGTTTTATCGCACTGAAGGAAGTCGCCAGCCTCGACCTGGTGCTCGGGCCGAATCAGGTCAGCCGCGAGAACGGCAAGCGTCTGGTGATCGTCAGCGCCAACGTGCGCGGGCGTGATATCGGCTCGTTCGTCAGCGAGGCCGGTGAGGTGATCGAGCGAGACGTGCAGGTTCCGGCCGGTTACTGGACCAGTTGGGGCGGCCAGTTCGAACAACTGCAATCGGCGGCCAAGCGCTTGCAGATCGTGGTGCCAGTGGCGCTGCTGCTGGTGTTCGGCTTGTTGTTCATGATGTTCAACAATCTCAAGGACGGTTTGCTGGTGTTTACCGGGATTCCGTTTGCGTTGACCGGTGGGGTCATGGCGCTGTGGTTGCGCGATATTCCGCTGTCGATTTCGGCGGGCGTCGGGTTTATCGCGTTGTCCGGGGTGGCGGTGTTAAACGGCTTGGTGATGATCGCGTTCATTCGCAATCTGCGCGAGGAGGGGCGTTCGCTGTCCGATGCCATTCACGAAGGTGCGCTGACGCGTTTGCGGCCAGTGTTGATGACCGCACTGGTGGCGTCGCTGGGCTTTATTCCGATGGCGCTGGCGACCGGCACAGGTGCGGAGGTGCAGCGGCCACTGGCGACCGTGGTGATCGGCGGGATTTTGTCTTCTACGATCCTGACGCTGCTGATCTTGCCGGCGCTCTATCAACTCGCCCATCGCCGGGATGAGGACACCGTTCCAATTCAATAGTTAATCCCCCTGTGGGAGCGAGCCTGCTCGCGAAGACGATCTGTCAGTCAACAATGATGTGACTGAACCACCGCTTTCGCGAGCAGGCTCGCTCCCACAGGGTTTCCGTGCACTGATCCGGGAGATAACGGATATGTAATTTCCCCGCCACCGTGACGATAGGTTCGGATTGTTACCTTGATCCCGTCAGTTACTTAAACGAGGAATCAACGATGAAACTTGCCCAACTCAGTACCTTCGCAGCCGCTCTGGCGATCTCTTCTGTGGCCCTGGCCGAAGGCGGCGGCGACCGCACTTTCGAACGGATGATGACCAGCCATGACCGCTCCATGGAACTCTTCGTCGCCAAGGAAAAAGCCGCCGGCAACCCGGTGGTCGTCAACGACAAGAAGGACGACAAAACCCGCGACCTGTAAGCCTGCTGCACCTGAACAAGCCCGATATCGCGCATCGATGCCGGGCTTTTTTTACGCCCGGACGGGAAGGAAAAGGATATGAAAGTACTCAAGTTGATCGCATTCGCCGCTGTCATGGCGATGTCGGTGAATGTGCTGGCTGAAGGTGGCGGTGATCGCACTTTCGAACGTGCGCTCAGCGCCAACGCCAAAGCGATGGAACAGTACGCCGCCAACCAGGGCAAAGCGCCGCCGGTGGTGAAGGATTACGAATACGGAATGAAGCTGGACGTGGTCAAGGTGGTGAGCGTGGTGAAGCCGCAGGCTGCGTGCAATGTCGTGCCGACCGCGATGACCTACGAGGATTCCAAAGGCCAGCTCAACACCATCAAGTACAGCGTGATGGGCGTGTGTCGGAACGGCGGGAGCTGAATCTACGGGGGCCGATGTTCAGTATGACGATGCGTATTTCAATTCGTGATGTTTAAAGGTTGTGTGGGAATCGCGGAACCTTCCCACAATGTTTTCAGGTTGTCCGTCGGACGTCAGCTCTCTAGCCTGTGTGGGTCGCTGCCAATTCAGCGATCGGGATTGGAACCCCGCGGCTCAACTGAAGCAAGACGCACTGTTCATGACGTATGCTTGCGCACTTTCATGTGTGCACTCCGTTATGGCGGCTGTGCGCGGGAGACTTCGAGTCTGTCGGGTTTGCTCAGTTGCCCGGGTTCCAACCTGCGTACAGCTGCCACCCTTTCGCGTGGAACCGAAAGGGCCAGCTCCACCTTCAAGCTGAGTAAAACATTATGAAAAAGCCAACCCCAAATCCCCCAGAAACAGACGCCATCCCCGACGCTAACTCAACATCCCCCTACGTTTCCGTCGACACCCGAAAACTCCACGAAGCCGCCGACCGCGCCCTCGACTTCTACCTCAAACCGTCGGCCGCCATCATGTCCGCGCCGTACATCCCCAACCAGATGTTCCTGGTCAATCCCAAAGCCGACACCGAATCATTACTGGCCAACGCCAGCGAATCCCTGGCCTCGGCCACAGTGATGCTCGGTGACTTCGCAGCGATGCTGGGCGGCACCCATCGCAAGACCCTGCTCGGTATTGCACAGGTCGTTATGCTTGGCGAACTGGCGGTGAACAAAGCACTGGATAACGTAGATCCTGCTCAATAGGTCACTGACAAAGTGGCGGGAGTTGTATTTCTCGCCACGCCGTGGCTAACGCAGGCCAATGCCCGAACACAACGGAGACAGGTCAATGCCCAGTCCAATTGAGCGCGATGTGATTACCGATCTCTTTTCAAGCTGTCGAAGAACAGATCGAAAGAAACAGCACGTGAATGATCTTGCACCCGTCATGTGCCAGCAGACGATTCTGGAGGCGCAACCGTATCTTCTCGATGACGTCGCATTCAACGCATTCGAGCAGACTATCGAAGCTAACCCCGCGCGAAGCAATATTCGCTTACACCAACTGAAAGCTCGCCCAAAACGTTGGAGCTGACATTAACCGTCGGTGGGTGTGCTGCCGAAATCAGATGACGTTTTTCGAGGCGTGCAAGTCGTAATGATTGGCGAACTGACGGTGAGCAGTGCGCTCGATGATGTCGAGCCTGTGGCTTATTTACCGAGGACGGATTTTTATTTGTTTTGCGTGATGCTCTCACAATCCCTCATCTGACCTTTTCGAAGCGATGGACAACCCCAAAGGAGAAAGGGAACAGATCTTCAAGCCATTCAAAACCAGAGTACGCCTCGGTTTTTCAGGTCGATGTATTTCCACTAAGCAGCTCGGTCAGTCCCCTCTACCTCTGGGAGAGGGCTAGGGTGAGGGCCGGGCCTAAATCTGGAATACATAACGGCAAAACGCAGCGCAAAAAAAGCGCCCCGAAGGACGCCAAAAGATTCACCTCTTACCAAAGGAGCAAGGAGCTTCTAAAGGTGAATTTGCATCAACCGCGCAATCAAAGAATCGCCAGCGGATACTCGACAATCACCCGCACTTCATCCAGATCCGACTCGAACGCCGTGGCGCGGGTTGTGGCTTGGCGCAAACGTAGCGACAGGTCTTTCATCGAGCCGCTCTGCACCACGTATTTGACTTCGATATCGCGCTCCCAACGTTTCTGATCGGTCAGCGGATTGCCCTCGGCATCGCGGCGCATGTACACCGCGTTGGCATTGGAATAATCAGCGTCGGTGCCGCGCGCGTAACGGGTCATGAACGACAAGCCCGGCACGCCGTAAGTGCTCATGTCGAGGTCATAACGCACCATCCACGAACGTTCTTTCGGCGAGTTGAAATCGCTGTACTGGATCGAGTTGTCGAGGAAGATCGAGTCGGACTGGCGCAGGTAATCGAAGTCGTCGTTACCGTTGTTGCGCTGGTGGGAGAGGGCGACCGAGTGGGCGCCGAGCTTCACGCCGACGCGGCCGCTCCAGATGTTGTTGTCGAATTCGCCGAGCAGTTGTTTGCCTTCATCGACGGCCTTGTAATAGTTCAGGCCACCGAACAGTGACAGGTCGTCCGACAGCGGATACGTCCAGGCAGCACCGGCGTAATACTGATTCCACGCATCCTTCAGGCGACTGGAGTACAGGCTGAAACTGAGATTCTTGTTCAGCGCATAATCGCCGCCGCCATACGCGATCCACGGCGAATTGACTGGGCCTGCGTAGAAGGTCGCGAAGTTCTCGCGCATGTCGCTGGACACCGGTTGGCTCATCGCGTGCAACCGACCGCCCTGCACCGACAGACCTTCAATACTGGTGTTGGTCGCCGTCACGCCTCGAAAGCTTTCCGGCAGCAAGCGCGAGTCACCCGCCGCGACCACTGGATTGGCCGGGAACACATCGCCAACCTTGACCACCGTATCGAACGCCCGAATTTTCGCAGCGCCACCGACCTTGGTGTATTCGTCTCGCGCCTCGCCATCACTGTTAACCGGCAACACATCAAACGAACTGCGCCCGCCATTACGGCCGTCACCGGTGTCGAGCTTCAACCCAATCATCGCAAACGCATCAACCCCGACGCCAACGGTGCCCTGGGTGAAACCGGATTCGAACTTGCTGATCACGGCATGCGCCCAGGCTTCGGAATAACCGTTGCCGGTCGGGCTGGACTGGCCGTCGCGATGATCACGATTGAAATAGAAGTTACGGTTGAGCACCGTAAGGCTGCTGCCTTCGACAAAGCCCTCGGGCTTGTCTTCTGCAAACACCATGGACGGCGCGGCGCCGACCACCACCGCTAAAGCGGCCAGCGACATTTTTGAATTGTTAACCATCAAACACTCCTTGGGTTCGGCAGAACGGGAACGTGCTTCGGCGTGGGTTTTATTGTTCGGCGGGGCAGGGCCCGCCGGCATTGGTCGCCGGGTCACATCGTTGCAAGCTGCGGATAACGCCGAGGTGATGAGGGAATTACAATTTCGTCATGTGGTTATATGGATTGAGTGAACGCCACACAAACCTGTGGGAGCGAGCTTGCTCGCGAAAGCGGAGTGTCAGGCACTGAAGAGGGTGGATGTGCCGACGCCTTCGTCGGAACGAAACGCCGCCCGGAGCAGGCTCGCTCCCACAGTGGCCTGAGTGAGTCTAATAGGTCGCATGAGTGCAGGTGTGGCTTTTTATCGTTCGACGGTATCCAGCAAACTATGTGATAGAGATGCATCAAATTCTTCGGGAAGTGTGAGTTTGCCCTTCATGGCGCCGATCCGTTTTACACGGAACTTCTTCAAGGTGATTTTGCCTTTGCGTTCTTCGCTTAACGCATCAAGGCCATCCATCAATTCTGAATAAATATCCCGCTTCATGGTTCGTGGATCTCCACTTGATAGGTGATTCCCAAAATTTAACGACAAATGTCTTCTACGTAATGTCAGCCATTGCTCACGGGTTTGCAGGCAAATTCCTAAAAGGGGGAGGGCGTAGAGATCAAAAGACCTCGGACTTCGGTATCTCTAAAGGCTGTGATCTTTTGACGGTAACTCTACAAAACAAAAATGGCATTCGAAGGTGCCGTTTTTCCATAGCTAATAGACTTTTGCGCTTCTACGTCACTTGCGATCCAGCGCTATTTCTTTGCGGTTAATGACTTTCTCGTTCACGACGCGACGTACAACCGGCACAGAAGGTCTATGGGGAGGTGTCGGTCTGGTCGCGTCCTCTGGGTTGGATTGGCCATTTGTGTTTTTCATTTCTGATTTCCGATGGAGTTGTATTTTCTCGTTCCTGAGGGCGGACTCGAATCGGATCGATGTCTTTTACGTCGAACAAGATAATCAAAAAGCCAAATTCTGGCTGTAGGAGGAACCCAACAGTAGGGTGCGAGATTTCGGGGATTTCAGTAGGAAGGGCATAGCATTGGTAACAAATCTCACAAAAACAAACACGGCACCCGAAGGTGCCGTTTCCGTTTGTAGCCAGCCAAGCTATCGGCCCGCCAGACCCGCCTGCTGAATCAGGAGCAACAATGGCTGTGCGCACGCACTCACGAAAAACGCAGCCAGGGCAATGGCCTGATGGAAACGGCCAAGATCTTTCACTCGGCCCTCACTTCGGCAAGACTTTTCGATGTTTGCAGATTTTGAACCCGTCCGGCACCGGCTTGAATGGTCCACTCGGCGAGCGGTGATTGCTTTGGAACTGTCGAAGTGAATTAATATCAATTTCGCCGATTACGCAGTAGTCGGTGATGCCTCCTTTAACTTTAAGAACATCACGTTTCCAACTATCTTTAAAAGGAGCTCGAATTCGGCTATCACCATATTGCCGATCGTTACACTGGATTACGTAGGCGTGAATATCCAGTGCAGCAGATTCGACTAGTGCATTAAATGTCTCGGTGTCCTGATTCCATTCTGGCACGAATAACGCGTCGACCTTTCCTCTTAAAGCGCTACGGTAACTAATATTTGTTAGCTCGCTACAAACTAAAAGTGCAAATCGGAACTCGCCGTGTTCAATGATTGGGGGTTTGCTCCAAGTTCTTTCCGGCTTCATTTTTAAACCAGCTAGGCGATGAAGTTCTCGCTCTTCATGCAGTGCTGGGCGCTGCTTGTCTTGTCGATATATCATAGTAGAAGGAAAGCCTAGTCCGTCATGAGAAAGTGCGGCCCAGACTTGGTTGCGTACTTTTGAATCTTCAGTGTGCAGGTACTCAACACCAGAGATCAAAGAAATACCACAGAGTTGTAGCTTTCTTGCGATACGAAAAAACCAGAGAGGTGGTAGCGCTAGTTCAGGGAGAATCAAATATCGACTTTTTTCTGGGCTAGATATTACGCTGTCTAGCAAGCGATTTAGGCGAGAATACCTCTGTATGTCAGGATCGGATTCCTTGGTTACCGAAGCTGCCCAGCTATCAAGTCTGGTCTGCCAGCTCGACACGGCAATACGATATTTAGAAGGGGCATGGCCATCCGGAATTCGTAGAACTTCTCGTTTACTCATATAAGGCATTTTGTCGTTCAACTTGAAACCTCGAAGCGCTAGAACAATGTCCTGCAGGTCTTCATGGCTATCCTTCAAATAAACGCTGTTGCTGACTGCACACAATTCCGCAAGATTGAAAGGTCGTGTTGCAAAGAGAAGGCCGCGAGGTAAACCATTGAGTTTTACCAGTTTGGCAAGAAGCGAAGCGCCATGTAATACACTGAAAGGAAGTAATTCAGCCGAGGTGTCTTGTATCGAGCCTACGCGACGGTTGGGTATGCCTCTTTGTGCAACCATTTCTTTTGATAAGCCAATAAACCGGAACGGCATATGAGCTAAGTCGAATGAAAAAAGCCGAGCTTGCTCACGTTGGAATTCTTTGACAGATGACAACCAAGGTCTGTTCAGACCAACAGTATTACCCGGATGGTAATCTATCATGTTGTCTTTCCAACTTTGGCGCCCACTTTTTGAAAGTTTAGGTGGGAATGCAGCTATTATGCTTTCAAAAACAGTTTTAGATAGTTGGCTATCCCATCGTGTGGTAACAAGAGTGTGATTCATTGATGGCTCATTTTCAGGCCATGCCTTAATGCTGGTTTTGCAATTAGACCAAACGTCGGATCGCAGCTTTTCAAGGGCGTTAATTATTTTTCGTAGTTCGCGAAAATCCTCGCATGCTGTGGCTAATCGTATTACACGGGGAAGATATATAGACAGTTCGAAGAAGTCAGGTAGAACTAGAACATGTTGGGTAAATGCGCGTAGAAAGGCTCTTCGGTGTGCTTGCCAAGCGTCAGGCCGTAAGTCACGCTCATAAGCTTCAAAATCACGCAATTTAATCGCGAATCCCGCACGACGCATTGTTAACGCATCCGCTTTACGCAGATTGTCAGCAGCTTCCCCGTCATTTTGGGTTGCAGCCAGCATATCTGTTCCAACGTGTTCAGCGGAGCTCGGTAGCTTTGGCATTGCACGCCATTCGCTCGCTCTCTCGTAAATCTGATAGGCAATTGTATTAACTAGCGTCCTTCCTGGTTCACCAGCCAACATGAAAATTTTGTTTTTTGAGTTGGCGAAAAATATGTTGCTCTTATTTTTACCAGATTTAAAGTATCTGGGTTGAAAACAGATTTTTTTATCCTTGCTAGTATTATTCCATGCGAGCATTCCATCGGAGCGCTCGAATAGCCAACTCCATAGCTCATCCGCTGAATGAAAGTGTGCACCATCTTCCATTACAAGTAAAATGTCATCTACATAGCGGCCGTAATATAGTGGGGCGACTTGTTGCTCAATTATACGATCCAGTTCTACCAACGCCATGTTAGCGACGACGGCAGATGCGGGCAATCCAACTGGAAGTCCCTTTTTTAGCGGGGTTGAGGCGGCCCAAGCCTCTAAGGCTTTGATGAATAATTGATTAAGCTTGCTTTCGTCTTCTGTAAGGTTGAGTGAAAGCACATCATCTAGGAAATATTTGTCTAACATGAATCCAGGTTGGAGTTCATGATAAAAAGAGCTGACGTCGGCAGTCAGTGCTACAATTTTTTTGTTTGAGTCCAATGCAGAGCGCATTGCCGATATACCGTTGTCTCGCCAGCTTCGAAATGGCTTTAAATAGGGAGAGAAGGAGCCTAAGGATAGCGGATTGATCTGTTTACCATCTTGCGTGCGGCGTAGGCGATTGCCAAAGGCACACCTAGTAAGCTTTGCATCATATTGGTGGCCTACTTTGAGCATCCACAGAGCCGAGAGTACGTGGAAATCAAGACTGCACTGGGCCATCACGCGGAACTCCGCGTTAGGCTTTGAACGTTTGTTGTTTTCTGTTAATAATTTGTATGTGTAGTCCCAATCCTGCGCCGGAGATGAGAATTTAAGTCCTGTTCCGTTTTTTTCCTGAAACTCCTTTCGGCCTGGCCAAGAAATTGACTTTGTCGCAAGAGTCCAGCCACCGATGAACTCGGGCTGTTCAACCCATTTCTGGCTTTTTCCATTCAGTAAATCCGACAGCAAATTCAAATTATCGGAAAGGTTTTCCTCGTAGTCTGCTATTGCTAAGAGGTCAGGGTTTGAGGAGTAAAACAAATCTACTTTGGCTTTTCGATAGGCCAGTCCAAGGTCATCTAGGTTAAAACTCATCTCACACCTGTGCCGAAAATATTTGGTTTGTTTTTTATATCACATTTGTATTGTCCTGAAAGTATCAGAAAACTGTGATAATTTTTATCACTATACGTAGAGCTGTTTTTAAAAGCACTCGATAGGCAGCGAATTTCTTATTGTTGTCTGATTTTTCGGTTAAAAAGTAGGTGGGGTGATTCGCTTATAGATGTGAGTCTGCTCTTAAGGGGACTAGGTAGTTAATGTTGAGACCACGCCGATATCATCGCGAGCATGCGAACTTCTATATTTATTTTAGATGTGTGTCATCCACCGCCTTGCAGTAAACCTTCTAAAAGGCGAGGTTGTTGACGGGCAAAATATCGCAGCATCGAAAGCTTCTACAGAGATCACACCATCCCAATGTAGGAGCTGCCGCAGGCTGCGATCTTTTGATGTTAAATCCCACAAAAACAAAAACGGCACTCGAAGGTGCCGTTTTCATTTCTAGCCAGCCAAGCAATCAGCCCGCCAGACCCGCCTGCTGAACCAGAGTCAGCAATGGCTGCGGGTACACGCCCAGGAAGAATGCGACGAGGGCGATGGCCAGCAGCATCACGCCGCCTGCCTTCTGTTCCCAGTGCAGCTGGGCGTCGTGGCGACGCAGGTTTGGCTCGATCAGGTACAGGGTGACCATCACGCGCAGGTAGTAGAAGACGCCGATGGCGCTGCCCAGTACCAGCGAGCCGACCAGCCACCATTGGTGCGATTCGACACCGGTAGCGATGATGTAGAACTTGCCGATGAAGCCTGCGGTCAGCGGGATACCGGCCAGCGACAGCATCATCACGGTCAGCACGGCGGTCAGGTATGGACGGCGCCAGAACAGGCCGCGGTATTCGTACAGGGCATCCGCGTCACGGCCGTTGTACGGCGAGGACATCAGGGTGATCACGCCGAAGGCGCCGAGGCTGGTGATCACATAAGTCACCAGGTACACGCCGATGGCTTCCACCGCCAGCCCCTTGCTCGCCACCAGCGCGATCAGCAGGTAGCCGAAGTGCGCGATGGACGAGTAACCGAGCAGACGCTTGAGGTTGCTCTGGGTCAGCGCCAGCAGGTTACCGAACAGGATCGAGGCGATGGCGATGACGGTCAGCACGTCGCTCAGGACGCCACTGCTTGCGGCGGGGGAGATCTGGAACAGACGCACCATCACCGCAAACACCGCAACCTTCGACGCAGTGGCGAGGAACGCAGCCACCGGTGCCGGAGCACCTTCGTAAACGTCCGGCGTCCACAGGTGGAACGGTACCAGCGACAGCTTGAACGCCAGACCGATCAGCATCATGCCCAGGCCCAGTTGTGCCAGCGAGCTAGGCAGACCAGT
Organism: Pseudomonas sp. VD-NE ins; assembly: GCF_031882575.1. Classification (NCBI taxonomy): domain Bacteria; kingdom Pseudomonadati; phylum Pseudomonadota; class Gammaproteobacteria; order Pseudomonadales; family Pseudomonadaceae; genus Pseudomonas; species Pseudomonas sp. VD-NE ins. The sequence continues at coordinate 4,162,803 of NZ_CP134772.1, read as the reverse complement.
CGCAGCCAAGGCCTGACCGATGCCAACGAAGCTCAGCGAACCCGAGTCTGCGTACAGCAGCGCCATACCGAACAACAGGAACGCGGAACCGGCGGCCGACAGCACCATGTATTTGATGCCGGCTTCCAGCGAACGCTTGTTGAAGAAGGCGTAAGCCACCAGACCGTAAACCGGTACCGAGAGCAGTTCCAGGCCGATGAACAAACCGGCGAGGTGCTGCGCGCTGACCAGAACCAGGCCACCGGCGGCGGCCATCAGGATCAGCAAGTACAGTTCTTCACGGTTGCCCGGGTAGCCCGAACCGCCATCACCCAAGTAGGCGTGGGCGAGGGTGACGCAGGCGAGTGTGGCGACGAGGATCAGCGCCATGTACAGGCAAGCGAACGTGTCGATTTGCAGCAGTGGAGTCACGGCCAGAGGCGCGACTTTCAGGGCTGGCAGGATCGACAGCAAGGCCAGGTTCAGACCGGCGACCGAGATCAGGAAGGTCTGCGAGTGGTTGCGGCGCCAGGCGATTGCCAGCATCACCACGATAATGGTGAGGCTGGTGATCAACAGTGGCGCAAGCGCAATAAAGTGTTGAATCGTGAATTCCATAGCGCTCTTACCGGGCCGAAGCGAGTTGAGTGAAGGCGGTGCCGAGCCACTGCTGCACGCCATGCATCGTGGCGGCAGACGTGTCGAGGAACGGTTGCGGGTAGACGCCGAGGTAAACCAGCAGCACCGCAAGGCCCAGCACCATGATCAGTTCGCGAGCGTCCATGCCGTGCAGGATCGAATCCGATTTCGACGGACCGAAGTAGGCACGGTGGATCATGATCAGCGAGTAGACCGAACCGAACACCAGACCGGAAGTGGCAATCGCGGTGATCCATGGAGCGCTGGCGAACGTGCCGATCAGGATCAGGAATTCACCGACAAAGTTACCGGTACCCGGCAGACCCAGAGAAGCAGCTGCGAAGAACAGGCTGATCGCCGGCAGGTAAGCGATACGCGACCACAGACCGCCCATCTCACGCATGTCACGAGTGTGCAGACGCTCGTACAACTGACCGCTGAGGATAAACAGTGCCGCTGCCGACACACCGTGCGCCAGCATCTGGATCACTGCACCTTGCAGGGCCAGTTGGCTGCCGGAGTAGATGCCGATCAATACGAAGCCCATGTGGGAAACGGACGAGAAGGCAATCAGACGCTTGATATCGGTTTGTGCGAAAGCAAGGAACGCACCGTAGAAGATCCCGACCAGACCGAGGGTCATGGCGATCGGCGCAAACTCGGCCGAAGCATTCGGGAACAGCGGCAGGGCGAAACGCAGCAGACCGTAGGCAGCGGTTTTCAGCAAGATACCGGCGAGGTCGACGGAACCTGCAGTCGGCGCCTGGGCGTGGGCATCAGGCAACCACGAGTGGAATGGAACCACTGGCAGCTTGACCGCGAAGGCGATGAAGAAGCCGAGCATCAGGACGTACTCGGTGGTCATCGACATCTTGGTTTTCAACAGGTCGGCGTAGTTGAAAGTAATCACGCCGGTGTTGTTGAAGTTGACCAGCACCAGACCGAGAATCGCCACCAGCATGATCAGGCCGGAAGCCTGAGTGAAGATGAAGAACTTGGTCGCTGCGTAGATCCGGGTTTTCTTGCCGTCCGAAGAACTGTGACCCCAGAGCGCGATGAGGAAGTACATCGGCACCAGCATCATTTCCCAGAAGAAGAAGAACATGAACAGGTCGAGGGCGAGGAACACGCCGACAACACCGCCCAGGATCCACATCAGGTTCAGGTGGAAGAAGCCAACGTGACGTTGAATCTCTTTCCACGAGCAGAGTACCGAGAGGATACCCAGCAGACCGGTCAGCAGGATCATCAACAGCGACAGGCCGTCGAGGGCCAGGTGCACGTTGATGCCAAAGCGCTGGATCCAGACATGCTTGAACTCAAGCGCCCAGGTCGGATCGGCGCCAGGCGCCGGCGCAAATGAATAGTCACCGTGGGCCCACAGCCAGAGGCCGAGGGCGAGTTCCAGGGTCATGGTCAACAGCGCAATCCAGCGGGGGAGGGTAGCGCCGAAGCGCTCACCCATCCAGCACAGCAGGCCGCCGATGAAGGGGATCAGGATTAGCCAAGGCAGAATCATGACGGGCTCGTTTCCTTTCGCAAATTCGCAAGGTTCATATCAGACCGCTACCAGCACGATGGCGCCAATCACCAGCACGGCACCAGCAGCCATCGAAGCAGCGTACCAACGCAGTTGACCGGTCTCGGTGCGGCTCAGGGCAGTGTGACCGCCCTTGGCCATACGCGGGATCAGACCGATGGTCTGGTCGAGCGGGTCTTTGCGCAGTACGTGGCTGATCGCCAGGTAAGGCTTGACGAACAGTTTGTCGTAGATCCAGTCGAAGCCCCAGGCAGCGAACCACCAGGCCGAAAGGAAACGGCCGATGCCGCTGTTGGCGATGGCCGTGACGAAGCGACGCTTGCCGAGGAACAGCAGCGCTGCCAGCAGGATACCGGCCAGGGCGATGGCGCCCGAAGCGATTTCCAGACTGTGCTTGGCTTCGCCACCGGCATGGCCAACGCTTTCTGGCAGTACGCCGTGCAGCGGCGGCACGATCATCGCACCGACGAAAGTCGACAGTACGATCAGTACCGACAGTGGCAGCCAGTGCGAGATGCCGTGACCGGCGTGGGCTTCGGTCTTGGCTTCACCGTGGAACGTGATGAAGATCAGGCGGAAGGTGTACAGCGACGTCATGAACGCGCCGACCAGACCTGCGTAAAGCAGACCGTGGTTGCCGCTGGCGAACGCTTCCCAAAGGATTTCGTCCTTGGAGTAGAAGCCTGCGGTGACCAGAGGCAGCGCGGCCAGGGCGGCGCCACCAACGATGAAGCTGGCGTAGGCCAGTGGCAGTTTCTTCCACAGACCGCCCATCTTGAAGATGTTCTGCTCGTGGTGGCAGGCAACGATTACCGCACCGGAAGCAAGGAACAGCAGGGCCTTGAAGAAGGCGTGGGTCATCAGGTGGAAAATCGCGCCATCCCATGCACCAACGCCCAGCGCCAGGAACATGTAGCCGATCTGGCTCATGGTCGAGTAGGCGAGGATACGTTTGATGTCGGTTTGAACCAGTGCAGCGAAACCAGCCAGTACCAGGGTCACACCGCCAACGATGCCGACCAGGTGCAGGATTTCCGGCGCCAGGGTGAACAGACCGTGGGTACGGGCGATCAGGTAGACACCGGCAGTTACCATCGTCGCGGCGTGGATCAGTGCCGAAACCGGAGTCGGGCCGGCCATCGCGTCCGCGAGCCAGGTTTGCAGCGGCAGTTGTGCCGATTTACCGACCGCGCCACCCAGCAACATCAGAGTCGCCAAGGTGATCCAGAAGTCGCCGACCTGGAATTTCTGCGGTGCCAGCACCAGCAGTTCCTGGATGTTCAGCGTGCCCACTTGCTGGAACAGGATGAACAGGCCGATGGCCATGAACACGTCGCCGATCCGGGTCACGATGAAGGCTTTGAGGGCGGCGTTACCGTTGTTGCGGTTGCTGTAGTAGAAACCGATCAACAGGTACGAGCACAGGCCCACGCCTTCCCAGCCGAAGTACAGGAACAACAGGTTATCGCCGAGCACCAGGAACAGCATGCTGGCGATAAACAGGTTGGTGTACGAGAAGAAGCGCGAGTAACCCGCTTCGCCGCGCATGTACCAGGACGCGAACAGGTGAATCAGGAAACCGACGCCAACGACCACGCCAAGCATGGTGATCGACAGGCCGTCGACGTAGAGGGCGAAGTCAGGCTTGAAGCCTTCGACCGCCATCCACTTCCACAGCACCAGGGTGTAGTGACCGCCTTCGGGAGGTGCGACGTTGAATTGCCAGATGACGTAGGCGGCGACAATCGCCGACAAGCCAATGGAACCCACGCCGATCAGCGCCGAGAGGTTTTCCGACCAGCGTCCACGGGAGAACGACAGCAGCAGGAAACCGATCAGAGGGAATACGAAAGTCAGAAAGATCAGGTTCATCCGCGCATCTCACTGGCAGCGTCGATATCGAGCGTGTGGAAGCGGCGATACAGTTGCAGCAGGATCGCCAGACCAATACTGGCCTCGGCGGCTGCAAGGCTGATCACCAGGATGAACATGATCTGTCCATCCGGCTGGCCCCAACGGGCGCCAGCAACAATGAACGCCAGTGCAGAGGCGTTCATCATCACTTCCAGACTCATCAACACGAACAAAATGTTGCGGCGGACCATCAGGCCGACCAGACCAAGGCAGAACAGGATGCCGGCGACCGCCAGACCATGTTCGAGAGGGATAGCAGGCATGTCTTACTCCTTCGCCTCGTTACGGCCCAAATGGAACGCCGTGACGGCTGCGGCGAGCAGCAGCATCGAGGCGAGTTCGACCACCAGCAGATACGGGCCGAACAGGCTGATGCCCACGGCTTTCGCGTCTACGGTGGTGTGGCCGATGGCCTGACCGCTCTGGTGAGCGAACAGCACATACAGCAGTTCGGCCAGCAGCAGCGCGGCGAGAATCACCGGACCGGCCCAGATGCCGGGCTTGAGCCAGACGCGTTCTTGCTGAACCGAGGCTGGGCCCAGGTTGAGCATCATCACCACGAACACGAACAGCACCATGATGGCGCCGGCGTAGGCGATCACTTCCAGCACGCCGGCGAACGGTGCGCCGAGTGCGAAGAAGGTCATGGCCACGGCGATCAACGAGATGATCAGGTAGAGCAGGGCGTGCACAGGGTTGGTGTTGGTGACTACGCGAAGCGTGGACACAACAGCGATACCCGATGCGAAATAGAAAGCGAATTCCATCGTTCTTCCTTAAGGCAGCAAGCTCTTCACGTTGATCGGTTCGGCTTCGTTCTGCGCGGAGCCTTTCGGCTTGCCAGCGATTGCCATACCTGCAACACGATAGAAGTTGTAATCAGGGTTTTTGCCGGGGCCGGAGATCAACAGATCTTCTTTCTCGTACACCAGGTCCTGACGTTTGAACTCGGCCATCTCGAAATCCGGGGTCAGCTGGATTGCGGTGGTCGGACAGGCTTCCTCGCAGAGACCGCAGAAAATGCAGCGCGAGAAGTTGATACGGAAGAAGTCCGGGTACCAGCGACCGTCTTCGGTTTCAGCTTTCTGCAGCGAGATGCAACCCACCGGGCAAGCCACAGCGCACAGGTTGCAGGCAACGCAACGCTCTTCGCCATCGGGGTCACGGGTCAGGACGATGCGACCACGGTAGCGTGGTGGCAGGTAGACCGCTTCTTCCGGGTATTGCAGGGTGTCGCGCTTGCGAAAGCCATGGCCGAAGACCATGACCAGGCTGCGCAACTGGGTACCAGTACCCTTAACGATGTCGCCAATATATTTGAACATGGGTCAAATCCTCACTGAACCGCGACTGCAGGCGTGTTCCACAACACGACTGCAGCGGTCACCAGCAAATTGATCAGGGTCAGTGGCAGGCAGAATTTCCAGCTGAAATCCATCACCTGGTCATAACGCGGACGCGGAATGGAAGCGCGCAGCAGGATGAACAGCATGATGAAGAACGCGGTCTTCAGTGCGAACCAGACGAAGGCCAGTTGCGGCAAGATGCCGAACGGACCGTGCCAGCCACCGAAGAACAGGGTGACCAACAGCGCCGAGATCAGGATGATGCCGATGTATTCACCGACGAAGAACATGCCCCATTTCATACCGGCGTATTCAATGTGGTAACCGTCGGCCAGTTCCTGTTCCGCTTCCGGCTGGTCGAACGGGTGACGGTGAGTCACGGCGACGCCAGCGATGAAGAAGGTACAGAAGCCGAAGAACTGCGGAATGATGAACCACAGGTTCTGCGCCTGGTACTCGACGATGTCGCGCATGTTGAACGAGCCGACCTGCACCACGATGCCCATCAGGGCCAGGCCCATGAACACTTCGTAGGACACGGTCTGCGCCGACGCACGCAAGCTGCCGAGCAGGGCGAACTTGTTGTTACTCGACCAGCCGGCGAACAACACCGCGTAGACCGACAGACCGGCCATGGCGAAGAAGAACAGCAGGCCAATGTTCAGATCCGCGACGCCCCAGGTCGGGGTGATCGGGATGATCGCAAAGGCGATCAGCAAGGCGGACATCGCCACCACCGGTGCCAAAGTGAAGATCACTTTGTCGGCAAACGGCGGGGTCCAGTCTTCCTTGAAGAACATCTTCAGCATGTCGGCGGCGATCTGGAACATACCAAACGGGCCAACGCGGTTCGGACCGTAACGGTCCTGCCACCAGCCCAGCAGGCGACGTTCGACAAAGCTGAGCAACGCGCCTGCCACCACAACGGCCAGCAGAATCACGATGGCTTTAACGACCGAGAGGATCACATCGATCACTTCAGGGGTGAACCAGGTCATTGCGCTGCCTCCTGCAGACCGTCGACGGATACGCCGGCGAATGCCGGTGGAATGCCGGCGATGCCCGCAGGCAATGCCACCAGACCGGCGCCCAGTTCTTCATTGATGCGCAGCGGCAGACGCAGGGTCTGACCAGCGACGTTCAGGCTCAGCAGAGCACCGTCATTGACGCCCAGACGATCCGCTTCCGACTTGGCCAGAGCCACGTATGGAGCCGGAATGCGCTCTTGAACCGGCGCGGCTTTCGAAGAGTTTTCTTCGCTGCCGAACAAGTGGAAGAACGGCACGGCTTGCCAGGTGCCCGGCGCCGGGTTGAATGCGCGCGGTGCGGCAGCGAACCAGTTCAGCGAGTCGCCAGTGCTTTCGATCAGGCGGGTGCCCGGGTCGCCAGCGCGGATATGACCACCGACTTCGTCCTGGAACTTGTTCCACGCTTGTGGCGAGTTCCAGCCCGGCGACCATGCGAATGGCACTTGCTGACGCGGTTCGGTAGAGCCCGAGTAACCTTCCATGGAGAAGGCGAACGCGGTGTCTTTGTCTTGCGGGGTGCGCGGTTCGTGAACGCTGATGTCGGCGCGCATCGCGGTGCGACCGGAATAACGCAGCGGCTCACGTGCCAGTTTCAGACCCTTGATGCGGAACGCGGCGGACGGTGCAGCGTCGACGATACGCGCCAGTTGCTCGGTGCTCGAAGCAACGGCAGCGGTGACGTGGTCGAGTTGCGTCCAGTCGATCGGCTGGTTCAGCAGGGTCGCGCGCAGGGCGTGCAGCCAGCGCCAGCCTTCGTGAACCAGAATGCTCGCATCCATGTATTGCGGGTCGAAAACCTGGAAGAAGCGCTGGGCGCGGCCTTCCTGGCTGACCAGCGTACCGTCGCCTTCAGCGAAGCTTGCCGCTGGCAGAACCAGGTGCGCGCGGTCGCTGGTAGCAGTCTTCTGATGGTCAGCAACGATCACCACTTGCGCAGCGTTCAGTGCAGCATCGACTTTGTCTTTGGCGGTGCGGGTGTACAAATCGTTTTCCAGCACGACGATCGCGTCGGCCTTGCCATCGATCACGGCTTGCAGCGCCGCATCCACCGATTCGCCACCGAGCATGGCCAGACCGAGGCTGTTGGCTTCCGGGACGATCAGGCTGATCGAACCGTTCTTCTCGCGCAGCTTCAGCGCCTTGGCGATGTTCGCGGCGGCTTCGATCAAGGCTTTGGAGCCCAGCGAAGTACCGGCGATGATCAGCGGACGTTTGGCGGCGAGCAGGGCGTCAGCGATGCGCTGAGCCAGTTGCAGTGCTTCGGCGTCCAGACCTTCAACGGCCGGGGCGCTGGCGTCCAGTGCGTGAGCAACGGCGAAACCGATGCGCGCCAGATCGTCAGGGAGCTGCGTGTACGCATTCTTCAGCGATGTCGTCGAGCTTGGTTTCCGCCAGGCTGGCGATGAACAGCGGGTTCAGCGCGTGCTGACCGATGTTCTTCACCGCAGCGTCGAGCCAAGGCTGAACGCGCATGGCTTCGGCCATGTCTTCAGCTTTGCCTTTGACCGATTGACGCAGCGACAGCGCTACACGGGCGGCGGTCTGGGTCAGGTCTTCGCCAAGGACGAAAATCGCGTCGTGGTCTTCGATGTCGCGCATGTTCGGCACTGGCAACGGGCTGTCTTTCAGCACTTGCAGGACCAGACGGATGCGTTCCAGTTCGGAGGCTTCGATACCCGAATAGAAGTGCTCGGCGCCGACCAGTTCGCGCAACGCGTAGTTGCTTTCAAGGCTGGCACGCGGCGAACCGATACCAACGATGTTGCGACCGCGCAGCAAGTCAGCAGCTTTATCCAGTGCAGCATCCAGACCGAGCTTGGTGCCGTCGGCCAGCAGCGGCTGACGTGGACGGTCGGTACGGTTGACGTAGCCATAACCGAAACGGCCACGGTCGCACAGGAAGTACTGGTTCACCGAACCGTTGAAACGGTTTTCGATGCGACGCAGTTCGCCGTAACGCTCGCCCGGGGAAATGTTGCAACCGCTCGAGCAGCCATGGCAGATGCTCGGCGCGAACTGCATGTCCCACTTGCGGTTGTAGCGCTCGGAGTGAGTCTTGTCGGTGAACACACCGGTCGGGCAGACCTCGGTGAGGTTGCCGGAGAACTCGCTTTCGAGGGTGCCGTCTTCAACGCGACCGAAGTACACGTTGTCGTGGGCGCCGAACACACCGAGGTCGGTGCCGCCAGCGTAATCCTTGTAGAAACGCACGCAGCGGTAGCAAGCGATGCAGCGGTTCATTTCGTGGGAAATGAACGGGCCCAGTTGCTGGTTCTGGTGGGTACGTTTGGTGAAGCGATAACGGCGCTCGTTGTGGCCGGTCATCACTGTCATGTCTTGCAGGTGGCAATGACCGCCTTCTTCGCACACAGGGCAGTCGTGCGGGTGGTTGGTCATCAGCCATTCAACAACACTGGCGCGGAACGCCTTGGATTCTTCATCTTCGATGGAGATCCAGGTGTTGTCGGTGGCAGGGGTCATGCAGGACATGACGATGCGACCACGGGTGTCGTTCTCGTCGGTGTACTGCTTGACCGCGCACTGGCGGCAAGCCCCGACGCTACCAAGCGCGGGGTGCCAGCAGAAATAAGGGATGTCGAGGCCCAGCGACAGACATGCCTGTAACAGGTTGTCTGCCCCGTCGACTTCGAGCGCTTTGCCGTCTACGTGGATAGTGGCCATGGTTCAAAGGTCTTCGTTGGCCCGGTGTCAGCGGGCGTGGCTAATGGAATCTTGTTATCCGTGCGAATCAAACCAGCCTCGAAAGGCGTCATCGCAGGAGGAGAAGGGCCCAGGCCCTTCACCTGTTAAGCGTTTACGCGCCGATTACGATCGGCCTTGCCAGAGGCGGGACGGCGGCGCTGACTGGCGCGATACCGGCTTCGAACTCTGGACGGAAGTATTTGATGGCACTGCCCAACGGTTCCACGGCACCCGGTGCGTGAGCACAGAAGGTCTTGCCCGGGCCGAGGAAGTTGACCAGTCCCAGCAGGGTCTCGATGTCGCCCGGCTGACCGCGGCCTTGTTCGATGGCCATCAAGAGCTTGACGCTCCATGGCAAACCATCGCGGCACGGGGTGCAGAAACCGCACGACTCGCGAGCGAAGAACTGCTCCATGTTGCGCAGCAAGGAGACCATGTTGACGCTGTCATCCACCGCCATGGCCAGGCCGGTACCCATACGGGTGCCCACTTTGGCGATGCCGCCGGCGTACATTTGCGCGTCGAGGTGTTCAGGCAGGAGGAAACCGGTACCGGCGCCACCTGGCTGCCAGGCCTTGAGCTTGAAGCCGTCGCGCATGCCGCCGGCGTAGTCTTCGAACAACTCGCGACCGGTGACGCCGAACGGCAGTTCCCACAGGCCCGGGTTTTTGACTTTGCCGGAGAAGCCCATGAGCTTGGTGCCCATGTCTTCGCTGCCTTCGCGCGCCAACGATTTGTACCAGTCAACGCCGTCGGCAATGATCGCCGGCACGTTGCAAAGGGTTTCCACGTTGTTCACGCAGGTCGGCTTGCCCCACACGCCAACAGCGGCAGGGAAGGGCGGCTTGGAGCGCGGGTTGGCGCGGCGGCCTTCGAGGGAGTTGATCAGTGCGGTTTCTTCACCGCAGATATAACGTCCGGCGCCGGTGTGGACGAACAGTTCAAAATCAAAACCCGAACCCAGAATGTTTTTACCCAGCAGGCCCGCAGCCTTGGCTTCTTCCACGGCACGGTTGAGGTGCTTGGCGGCGGTGGTGTATTCGCCACGCAGGAAGATGTAGCCACGGTAGGTTTTCAGCGCGCGCGCACTGATCAGCATGCCTTCGATCAGCAGATGGGGCAGTTGCTCCATCAGCATGCGGTCTTTCCAGGTGTTCGGCTCCATTTCATCCGCGTTGCACAGCAGGTAACGGATGTTGATGGATTCGTCTTTGGGCATCAGGCCCCACTTCACACCCGTGGGGAAACCTGCACCGCCGCGACCTTTGAGGCCTGCGTCTTTCACGGTCTGGACGATGGCGTCCTGATCCATGTCGGCGAAGGCTTTGCGCGCAGCGGCGTAACCGTTCTTGGCCTGGTACTCGTCGAGCCACACGGCTTCGCCGTCATCGCGCAGACGCCAGGTCAGCGGGTGAGTCTCGGCCGAACGCTGGATGCGGTTGGCAGGACCGAAAGATGTCAGGGTCATACGTAGCCCTCGAGCAGTTTGGCGACGCCAGCAGGCTGCACATCACCAAAGGTGTCGTCGTCGATCATCAGCGCCGGTGCCTTGTCGCAGTTGCCGAGGCAGCAGACAGGCAGCAGGGTGAAGCGACCGTCGGTGGTGGTCTGACCCAGGCCGATGCCCAGATTGTTCTGGATTTCGCTGACCACCGACTCATGGCCGCCGATGTAGCAGACCATGCTGTCGCAGACGCGAATGATGTGACGGCCGACCGGCTGACGGAAAATCTGGCTGTAAAAAGTAGCCACACCTTCAACGTCGCTGGCCGGGATGCCGAGGATCTCGCCGATCGCGTACAGGGCGCCATCCGGCACCCAGCCGCGTTCTTTCTGAACGATCTTCAGGGCTTCGATCGACGCCGCGCGCGGGTCTTCGTAGTGATGCAGCTCGTGCTCGATGGCCGAGCGCTCGGTTTCACTGAGGGTGAAACGGTCTGTCTGGATAAGCGTGCTGTTCATGCTTAGCGGTCCACGTCGGCCATAACGAAATCGATACTACCCAGGTACGCAATCATGTCCGCGACCATGCTGCCTTTGATCACCGAAGGGATCTGTTGCAAATGCGGGAAGCTTGGAGTGCGGATCCGGGTACGGTAGCTCATGGTGCCGCCGTCGCTCGTCAGGTAATAACTGTTGATGCCCTTGGTCGCTTCGATCATCTGGAAGGATTCGTTGGCCGGCATCACCGGGCCCCACGAAACTTGCAGGAAGTGCGTGATCAAGGTTTCGATGTGCTGCAGCGTGCGCTCTTTCGGCGGCGGCGTGGTCAGCGGGTGATCCGCCTTGTACGGGCCTTCCGGCATGTTGCGCATGCACTGGTCGATGATCTTGATGCTCTGGCGCATTTCTTCGACGCGAACCATGCAGCGGTCGTAGGCATCGCCGTTGGCAGCCAGCGGTACTTCGAACTCGAAGTTCTCGTAGCCGGAATACGGGCGCGCTTTACGCAGGTCGAAGTCGCAACCGGTCGAACGCAGGCCAGCACCGGTGACGCCCCATTCCAGGGCCTCTTTGGTGTTGTACTGGGCAACGCCGATGGTACGGCCCTTGAGGATGCTGTTTTGCAGGGCAGCCTTGGTGTATTCGTCGAGGCGTTTTGGCAGCCATTCAACGAAGTCTTTCACCAGTTTTTCCCAGCCGCGCGGCAGGTCGTGGGCGACGCCACCGATGCGGTACCAGGCCGGGTGCAGACGGAAACCGGTAATGGCTTCAATCACCGTGTACGCCTTCTGGCGGTCGGTGAAGGTGAAGAACACCGGAGTCATGGCGCCGACGTCCTGGATGTAAGTCCCGAGGAACAGCAGGTGGCTGGTGATCCGGAAGAACTCGGCCATCATGATGCGGATGACGTCGACCTTCTCAGGCACCTTGATGCCGGCCAGCTTCTCGACCGAGAGCACGTACGGCAGGTTGTTCATCACGCCGCCGAGGTAGTCGATACGGTCGGTGTAGGGGATGAAGCTGTGCCACGACTGGCGCTCGGCCATCTTCTCGGCACCACGGTGGTGGTAACCGATGTCCGGCACGCAATCGACGATCTCTTCACCGTCCAGCTGCAGAATGATGCGGAACGCGCCGTGCGCCGAAGGGTGGTTCGGGCCGAGGTTGAGGAACATGTAGTCCTCGTTCGGGCCGGAACGCTTCATGCCCCAGTCTTCCGGACGGAAGCGCGCGGCTTCTTCCTCAAGCTGTTGCTTGGCGAGGTTGAGGCTGTACGGATCGAATTCAGTGGCGCGCGCCGGGAAGTCCTTGCGCAGCGGGTGACCTTCCCAGGTCGGCGGCATCATGATGCGCGACAGGTGCGGGTGACCTTTGAAGTCGATACCGAACATGTCCCAGACTTCACGCTCGTACCAGTTGGCGTTCGGCCAGATGCTGGTGACGGTCGGCAAGCTGAGGTCGCTCTCGGACAAGGCGACCTTGATCATCACGTCACTATTACGTTCCAGCGACATGAGGTGATAGAACACGGTGAACTCAGCGTCGCTCGGCAGCCCTTGACGCTTGGTGCGCAGACGCTCGTCCACGCCGTGCAGGTCATAGAGCATGACGTACGGCTTGGGCAGGTTGCGCAGGAAAGTCAGGACTTCAACGAGCCTGGCGCGCGCGACCCACAGCACCGGCATGCCGGTACGGGTCGACTGAGCGGTGAACGCTTCGGCGCCAAAACGGTTGTTCAATTCAACGACCACATCCTGGTCGTCTGCCTTATAAGGCGGGATGTACAGAGCACTGCCTGTAGTCATGGTTATTTTTTCGCTTTCGGTCAACGTAAAGAATGAAGCCAGCTTCTCGTTTCTTTGTCAGAACAGATCTGGATCAGACTTCGTCAGGGCTGCGCAGGTTGGTGACTGCGATTCGCTGTTCGCGGCGCTCTTCCTTCTGCGAAGGCATGTCGGCGCGATAAACGCCTTGATCGCCAACGACCCAGGAAAGCGGACGACGCTCCTTGCCGATCGATTCCTGCAGCAGCATCAAGCCTTGCAGAAATGCTTCCGGACGAGGAGGGCAGCCAGGTACGTAGACGTCCACGGGCAGGAACTTGTCCACCCCTTGAACCACAGAGTAGATGTCGTACATGCCACCGGAGTTAGCGCACGAACCCATGGAGATAACCCACTTCGGTTCGAGCATCTGCTCGTAGAGACGCTGGATGATTGGCGCCATCTTGATGAAGCAGGTGCCGGCGATAACCATGAAGTCGGCCTGACGCGGCGATGCCCGGATAACTTCGGCGCCAAAGCGTGCGATGTCGTGGGGCGCCGTGAAGGCGGTGGTCATTTCCACGTAGCAGCACGACAAGCCGAAGTTGTACGGCCACAGGGAGTTCTTACGTCCCCAGTTGACCGCGCCACTCAGCACGTCTTCCAGCTTGCCCATGAAAATGTTTTTGTGGACTTGATCTTCTAACGGATCGGAAACGGTTTCCCGTTCGCCAATCGGATATTGCTCGTTAGGAGCATCGGGGTCGATCCTGGTGAGATTGTATTGCATTGCCAAAGCCTCATTGTTTCAGCTTCGCCTGCCGCTTGCGACGAGCTTCCGGAGCCCAGTCAAGGGCGCCCACTCGGAACAGGTAGACAAGACCTGCCAACAGAATTGCTATGAAAACGAGAGCTTCGACGAATCCGGTCCAGCCGCTTTCGCGGACGGACACAGACCATGCAAAGAGAAAGAGGGCTTCGATATCGAAGATCACGAAGAGCATCGCGACCAGATAGAATTTGGCTGAGAGCCGCAAGCGGGCGCCACCGGTAGGTAGCATGCCGGACTCGAACGGTTCGTTTTTGCTGCGACCCCAGGCTTTTGACCCGAGGAGGCTGGAGACGCCAAGCATGAAGGCACACAGGCCGACGACACCCAGAAGGAAAATGGCAAAGCCCCAGTTGTGGGCCATGAGTCCTGTCGCTTCGGGCATGCTGGTAATCCTTAACAGAGAGCAAAGGTCTCTGAGCTTGATAAAGAAATAGGCAGTGACGATATGTCGCAGCAATCAATCGCGCTGATTTTATGGCTAAACACCCTGCAAGTAAAATTCCTATAGCGAAATTATTTATTGGAATAAGGACATAGCGCATCTCCAATGCCCTGCAGCCCATGCGTTGCGGGCATTAGGCGGGTTTATGCAAATAATGTTTTGTAGGGAATGTAACGAACATAGTTGCGGCTAAATGATAATTGATATCGTTTGGAGTGGTTTTGTAACTGTTTAACGGGATGTCAGTTGGGAAGTTGTCTTACTTGCACGTTACTGCAAGTAGCGACGGCGCCCGTTTTAGCGGATTTTTCTGACGGATGTACCGCTCTGGATCAATGTTTTCTCCGAACGACACCGATCCCTGTAGGAGCTGCCGAAGGCTGCGATCTTTTGATCCTGCTTTTGATTCTGAAAAAACAAAGTCAAAAGATCGCAGCCTTCGGCAGCTCCTACAGGGGAGGGTGTGTTTTCCGGGGGCAAAAAAACGCCCCGAACCAGTCGGGGCGTTAGTTTTGCGGCTCTGCGGTTAGCTTTCTATACGATCCGCAAAGGCCGTTTGCTCAGCGAAGCCGAATCAGTGGAACTGTTCTTCTTCGGTCGAACCGGTCAGTGCGGTTACCGACGACGACCCACCTTGAATCACAGTGGTCATGTCGTCGAAGTAGCCGGTGCCCACTTCCTGCTGGTGAGCCACGAAGGTGTAACCCTTGGCAGCGTCGGCGAATTCCTGCTCTTGCAGCTTCACGTAGGCAGTCATGTCGTTGCGGGCGTAGTCGTGCGCCAGGTTGAACATGCTGTGCCACATGTTGTGAATGCCGGCCAGGGTGATGAACTGGTGCTTGTAGCCCATGGCGGACAGTTCGCGCTGGAACTTGGCGATGGTCGCGTCGTCGAGGTTTTTCTTCCAGTTGAAGGAAGGCGAGCAGTTGTACGACAGCAGTTGGTCCGGGTATTCCTTTTTGATTGCTTCGGCGAAGCGACGAGCTTCGTCCAGATCCGGCTTGGCGGTTTCGCACCAGATCAGGTCGGCGTATGGCGCGTAAGCCAGACCACGGGCGATGGCTTGATCCAGACCGGCACGGACCTTGTAGAAACCTTCCTGAGTGCGCTCGCCAGTCACGAACGGCTGGTCGTACGGGTCGCAATCGGAGGTCAGCAGGTCAGCAGCGTTAGCGTCGGTACGGGCCAGAATGATGGTCGGAGTACCGGCAACGTCAGCAGCCAGACGAGCAGCGGTCAGCTTCTGTACGGCTTCCTGAGTTGGAACCAGTACTTTGCCGCCCATGTGGCCGCATTTTTTCACGGAAGCCAGTTGGTCTTCGAAGTGAACGCCGGCGGCGCCTGCTTCGATCATGCTCTTCATCAGCTCGTAAGCGTTCAGCACGCCGCCGAAACCGGCTTCAGCGTCAGCCACGATCGGTGCGAAGTAGTCGATGTAGCCTTCGTCGCCCGGGTTCTTGCCGGCTTTCCACTGGATCTGGTCAGCACGACGGAACGAGTTGTTGATGCGCTTGACCACGGTTGGAACCGAATCCACCGGGTACAGCGACTGGTCCGGGTACATGGATTCTGCGGAGTTGTTGTCCGCAGCCACTTGCCAGCCCGACAGGTAGATCGCCTGGATACCGGCTTTGACCTGTTGAACAGCCTGGCCGCCAGTCAGGGCGCCCATGCAGTTGACGAAATCTTTCTCAGGACGGAAGGACGGCTTGGCACCCTGGGTGACCAGGTTCCACAGCTTGTCGGCGCCCATTTTTGCAAAGGTGTGCTCAGGTTGAACCGAGCCACGCAGACGGACGACGTCAGCAGCGGAGTAAGTGCGTGTCACGCCTTTCCAGCGCGGGTTTTCAGCCCAGTCTTTTTCGAGGGCTGCAATTTGCTGTTCGCGTGTCAGTGCCATGGAGATAAACCTCGTCGCGTCTTTATGAAAAGTTGTTCTGCGGTGGAAAATTCCTGCGCTCGCTGACCAGAAGCTTAGGTGGTCAAGTCGGATTCGGCGGGGTAGGCGACGGGATGAACTATGGGCTCGAGGGGAAGTGAGCAGGTAGTGGCGGACTGTGGGTGCATTCGGGCGTCGTGGGCCTCTATACGGTCTACAGTGTGATGCCGGGTTACCTAAATACGCTTCCGTCCCTCGGGACAACTTCGTTCCAGTCGGCAACCTCGTCAAACACACCTTGTGGGCGGTACAGACACGAAGCGGTTCGCGGGGTAGGTGCGAACATCGCTTCGAAGGCCCTTGCCAGGGCCTCTGATTAGCGGGAGCGAGGCCATCATGCCTTCGCTTTTTTGCCTCGTCAAACGTTTTGTAGTGCTTTTTTTCAAGCACTACATCTTTCGTCTAATACGACTAATCAGTCAGTTTTTGGTGCTTTAGTCCAGGGCGTCGACTTTCACTCGCAAGGTCATGTCATCCCGGCCTTGAGTCGAGTAGCTGCGGGTCAGGCCCTGTTTGTCTGCCTGAGTCTGGCGATTGACGCCGGCGAGGGTGATCCATTCGCCGAGGCGCCCGCTGACAGTTGTGTCGGTGCTTTGCACGTTCACTACATCGGGACGTTCCTGGCTCATGCGGTCACGGTTGGTACTGATCGCCAGGTGAACGATGTCGCCGGTAACGCTGGCGGTGACATAGAAACCCTGGGTGACGTTGCGATATTGGGTCTGGCTACTGTAGTCGCCGTAGGAATTACTCTGGCTGCTGGTGATCGGCACGCTCTGGCCGACTTGAATCAGCGCCGGCATGCCGTCGGTGGCCTGCACCTGCTGCACGCCGCCGTCGCGACTGGCGGTGCTGCGGCTGATGATGCGGGTCTGGTTCGGCTGCGCGCCGTTGACCGAATAACCTTCGTCGCCACGGCCGTTGTTTTCGTTAGTGTCGACGGTAATCAGCAGGCGTTTCGGCGCGGTGTCCAGTTGGGTGATCAGTGCCTTGAGTTCCTGAATCTTGTCCGGCTCGGCCTTGATGATCAGTTGGTTGCCGTAGGCGCTGACCTGACCGTCCTTGCCGAGGAAGTCTTGTGCCATCGGCAGCATGTCGGCGCTGGTGCGGTAATTGAGAGGCACGATTTCTGTGGCTGCCATCACCGAAAAACTGCAACCGAGCAGCAGGGTGGTGAGCAGGGTGCGTAGGGACATGTCCGTTATCTCCGCTTTCTAAAGGCTTGATATTGCCAGTTTGTCGGCCTTGGGTGGGCCAAGTTGAATCGTAGACAGCAAAACGCCCCGGCATCGGTTGATGTCGGGGCGGTTTGTGGTGTTCTTGTGGGCCTCTTCGCGAGCAGGCTCGCTCCCACAGTAGATCTCCAGCGGACACAAATTGTGCGTCAGGCACAGGTCCAGTGTGGGAGCGAGCCTGCTCCGGGCGGCGTTCCGACGAAGGCAGCAACTCGGTCTTATGCCGAATGCCGAACCATGTCGACATGCGGAATCCCGGCCTCGAGGAATTCCTCGCTGACCAGGCTGAAACCCAAGCGCTCATAGAACGCCGTGGCCTGCACCTGTGCACTGAGCATCTGCTGCTTCAAGCCACGCTCTTCAGCTTCGGCAATCACCGCTTGCATCAGCGCATCACCGACCTTCATGCCGCGCCAGTCTTTCAGCACCGAAACCCGGCCGATATGCCCATCAGGCAGCAAGCGCGCAGTACCGATCGGAAAGTCGCCTTCAAACGCCAGAAAATGTACGGCGGTCGCGTCGTCCGCGTCCCATTCCAGCTCAGGTGGCACCGATTGCTCGGCGATGAACACCGTTTCACGAATGCGCCGGATCTCGGCGATGTCCTTCTGCCAGTCTGCGACACGAACGCGAATTTTATTCATCAGCGAACCCCAGGCTCCCTTGCTTGACCAGCTGGCACAGCAGGCCGCAAGCGTCTTCGTCGTTCAGCCACTCACCGAGGTTGTCGGTGTGCAGGGCGTCGGCGGCGCAGATCAGCTTCAGCAGTTCGCGCAGTTTGCCCGGCAGGTAACGGCTCTGGCCGCTGGCGAACAGCAGCAGGTCGTCATCGACTTCCGACCAGGCCAGACGCGCACTCGGGTTGCGGATCAGAATGGCGCCATCCTGCAGGGCCGCGAGGAAATCTTCTTCTTCGATTTCTTCCGGGCCGGCCACCAGTTCCGGGTAACGCGGCTCGGTCATGTACTGGCCGAACCAGGTCAGCAGCAGGCGCTCGTCGCTCATGTGTTCGGCGAGCAGCGCTTTCAGACGATCCAGTGCGTCGTGTTGAATCTGGTGCGGATCGGCTGCTGGCTGTGCATCGGCATCGGTGTAGCGCTCTTCGTCAGTCAGGAACTGGCTGAGGAAGTCGGTGAAGTGAGTCAGTACTTCGGAAGCGCTTGGTGCGCGGAAGCCGACCGAGTAGGTCATGCAGTTATCGACCGCGACACCGCAGTGCGCCAAGCGCGGCGGCAGGTAGAGCATGTCGCCCGGTTCCAGTACCCATTCTTCAGTCTCGTGGAATTCAGCGAGGATGCGCAGGTCTGCGTGTTGCAGCAGCGGGCTCTCGGAATCGCACATCTGGCCGATTTTCCAGTTGCGCTTGCCGTGGCCTTGCAGCAGGAACACGTCGTAGTTATCGAAGTGCGGACCAACGCTGCCACCGGGAGCGGCGAAGCTGATCATCACGTCGTCGACGCGCCAGCTTGGCAGGAAGCGGAAGTTTTCCAGCAGCTCGCTGACTTCCGGGACGAATTGGTCGACGGCCTGAACCAGCAGGGTCCACTCTTTTTCCGGCAATTTGCTGAATTCGTCTTCAGCGAACGGGCCGCGACGCAGTTCCCATGGGCGCTCGCCATGCTCGATCACCAGGCGCGATTCGACTTCTTCTTCCAGGGCCAGGCCGGCCAGTTCGTCGGCGTCGATCGGGCTTTCGAAGTCAGGAATCGCCTGACGGATCAGCAGCGGCTTTTTCTGCCAGTAGTCGCGCAGGAATTCGCGTGCTGTGAGGCCGCCCAGAAGTTGAAGAGGAATATCGGAATTCATATGTAACCTATTGAAAAAAAGCACTTTTCAGACGGGAATAAAAACGCCCGGCGCGGCCGGGCGTCTCAAACGGATCAAGCGGTCGATCAGATGCGTTTGGCTTGCGCTACAGCGTTGCCGATGTAGTTGGCCGGGGTCAGTTGCTTGAGCTCGGCTTTCGCTTGCGCAGGCATGTCCAGACCATCGATGAAAGTCTGCAGCGCTTCAGGGCTGATGCCCTTGCCGCGGGTCAGTTCTTTCAGCTTCTCGTACGGGTTTTCGATGTTGTAGCGGCGCATCACGGTCTGGATCGGCTCAGCCAATACTTCCCAGCACGCGTCGAGGTCAGTAGCAATCTTCTGCTCGTTGAGCTCCAGTTTGCTGATGCCTTTGAGGCTGGCTTCGTAAGCGATCACGCTGTGGGCGAAGCCGACACCGAGGTTGCGCAGTACGGTGGAGTCGGTCAGGTCGCGCTGCCAGCGGGAGATCGGCAGCTTGCTCGCCAGGTGCTGGAACAGTGCGTTGGCGATGCCCAGGTTGCCTTCGGAGTTTTCGAAGTCGATCGGGTTGACTTTGTGCGGCATGGTCGACGAACCGATTTCGCCAGCGATGGTGCGCTGCTTGAAATAACCCAGGGAGATGTAGCCCCAGATGTCACGGTCGAAGTCGATCAGGATGGTGTTGAAGCGTGCGATCGCGTCGAACAGCTCGGCGATGTAGTCGTGCGGTTCGATCTGCGTGGTGTACGGGTTGAAGCCCAGACCCAGCTCGTCTTCGATGAAGGCGCGGGCATTGGCTTCCCAGTCGATCTGCGGGTAGGCCGACAGGTGCGCGTTGTAGTTGCCGACAGCGCCGTTGATCTTGCCCAGCAGCGGTACGGCGGCGACTTGAGCGATTTGACGCTCGAGACGGTAAACCACGTTCGCCAGCTCTTTACCCAGAGTGGTCGGGGAGGCTGGTTGACCGTGGGTGCGCGACAGCATCGGCACGTCAGCGAAACGGATGGCCAGTTCGCGGATGGCGTTGGCGGTCTGGCGCATCAGCGGCAGCATCACGTCGTCACGGCCTTCGCGCAGCATCAGAGCGTGGGACAGGTTGTTGATGTCTTCGCTGGTGCAGGCAAAGTGGATGAACTCGCTGACCTTGGCCAGCTCCGGCAGCTTGGCCGCCTGCTCTTTGAGCAGGTATTCGATCGCTTTGACGTCGTGGTTGGTGGTGCGCTCGATCTCTTTGACGCGCTCGGCGTGCTCCAGCGAGAAGTTTTCAGCCAGTTCATTGAGAACGGCGTTGGCCTCGGCGGAGAAGGCTGGCACTTCAGGGATACCAGCGTGGGCGGCCAGACGCTGGAGCCAGCGCACTTCAACCAGAACACGGGCACGGATCAGACCGTACTCGCTGAAAATCGGGCGCAGGGCCTGGGTTTTGCCGGCGTAGCGGCCGTCAACAGGGGAAACCGCAGTGAGCGAAGAAAGCTGCATGGGGTGTTCTCGGACAGTCGGGCAACGAAATGGGGCGCGTATCATACATGAAAAAATCCGCCGGTCCGTTGCCAACTGACCGGCGTATTACGCGTTACAGACTACAAAGCTTTTGTTGCAGGGCGAATTACTCGCTGCGCATCAACGGATACAGCTCTTTGAGCAGCTTGCGCCGGCTGATCACCAACTGCCAGCGATGGCCGCCGAGCTGTCGCCACAGACGCGCCGAACGGATGCCGGCAAGCAGCAGGGCACGGATCTTCGAGGCATTGCTCGGCTGTTGCAGATTGCGCATGTCGCCATGCACCTGAATGCGTTGGCGCAGGGTGCTCAGGGTGTCCTGGTACAACGCGCCGCAAGCCGCGACCACGTTTTCGTGGGCCGGACCGAAATGCTCGACCTGCGACTGAATCTGCGGCAAACGCTTGCCGATGGTGTCGAGCATGTCGTTGCGTTTGGCCAATTGACGCTCCAGGCCGAGCATCGACAGGGCGTAGCGCAGTGGCTCGCGTTGCAGCGTGCTTGGATCGCGCTCGAGGGCGCCGATCAGGGCGCGGTAGCCCTCGCGCAGATTAAGGTCATCGCCTCCGTAGACGTCCAGCGTGTCCTTTGGGTCGCGCACCAGCAGGCTGCCGAGCATGCAGCTCAGGCCGGCCTCGCTGGTTTGCCCGGTCTTGGCGATCCGGTCGACCAGTACAGCGGCGAGAAACACACCGCCGAGCGCCGTCAGTTGCTCCTGAGTCGGGCTCATGCCTGGCCGCTCCACGGCTCGGCGACTTCGATCACGCCGCCGCCGAGGCAGATTTCACCGTCATAGAACACTACGGACTGGCCCGGCGTCACCGCGCGTTGCGGTTCATCGAACACGGCGCGGTAGCCGTTGGCGGTTTTTTCCAGAGTACAGGCTTGATCGCTTTGGCGATAACGCACTTTCGCGGTCAGGCGCAGCGGCTGGCTCAGGTCGATCGGGTTGACCCAGTAGATTTCCGAAGCGAGCAGGGCGCTGGAGAACAACCATGGATGGTTGTTGCCCTGGCCGACGATCAGCTCGTTGGTGTCCAGATCCTTGCGCAGCACGTACCACGGCTCATCACCGGCGTCCTTCAAGCCGCCAATACCGAGGCCCTGACGCTGACCGATGGTGTGGTACATCAAACCGTGGTGACGGCCGATGACGTCGCCTTCGGTGGTCTTGATTTCGCCCGGTTGCGCCGGCAGGTATTGCTTGAGGAAGTCGCTGAAACGCCGCTCGCCGATGAAGCAGATCCCGGTGGAATCCTTCTTCTTGGCGGTGGCCAGCTCGTATTTCTCGGCAATTGCACGCACTTCAGGCTTTTCCAGTTCGCCGACCGGGAACAGGGTCTTGGCGATCTGTTCGCCGCCAACGGCGTGCAGGAAGTAGCTCTGATCCTTGTTCGGATCGAGGCCTTTGAGCAGTTCGGTGCGGCCATCGATGTCGCGGCGGCGCACGTAGTGACCTGTGGCGATCAGGTCGGCGCCGAGCATCATGGCGTAGTCGAGGAACGCCTTGAACTTGATCTCGCGGTTGCAGAGGATGTCCGGGTTCGGCGTGCGACCGGCCTTGTATTCGGCGAGGAAGTGCTCGAACACGTTGTCCCAGTACTCGGCGGCGAAGTTGGCGGTGTGCAGCTTGATACCGATCTTGTCGCAGACAGCCTGGGCATCCGCCAGGTCGTCCATGGCGGTGCAGTATTCCGTTCCGTCGTCTTCTTCCCAGTTCTTCATGAACAGGCCTTCCACTTCATAACCCTGCTCGATCAGCAGGAGAGCGGAAACGGAAGAGTCCACGCCGCCGGACATGCCGACAATGACGCGCTTCTTGGATGTGTCAGAAGGGGCTGGATCACGCATAGGGATTCAATGAGTGTCTTGAAAAAGGACGCGATTCTAGCAGGCTCGCGGCCTCAAGGCTAAAGAGAAGGGCGGATCAGTTCGAGGCTGAAGTGATGACCGGCCAGATAATCGTCTATGCAGCGGATGATCAGCTCGCTGCGCCAGTTGTCGCGTTGGGTGATTAATTCGTCGCGGGTCAGCCACTTGGCGCCGACGATGCCGTCGTCGAGTTGATAATCCGCGTGGTGTTGCACGGCTTTGGCGCTGAAGCACACGCGCTGGTAGGTCACGCCGTTGCTTGGCGCGGTGTACAGGTAAATGCCGATGACGCCGGTGGGCTCGACGTCCCAGCCGGTTTCTTCGAGAGTTTCGCGCACGGCGGCTTCGATCAGGGTTTCGCCCGGATCGAGATGGCCGGCGGGCTGGTTGAGCACGTTACGCCCGGCCTTGTGTTCTTCGACCATCAGGAAGCGGCCGTTGTCCTCGACGATGGTAGCGACGGTGATGTGGGGGAGCCATTCCATGCGGTGTCCTCGTTTTTGAATATTGGAACCCGATCCCTGTGGGAGCTGGCTTGCCAGCGATGGCGGCCTATCATTCAGCATTGAAGGTGACTGATCCACCGCTATCGCTGGCAAGCCAGCTCCCACAGGGTTTTGTGGTGATCATAAAACCCGGAAACACAAACCCCGGCACAGGGCCGGGGTTCGTTTACAGCGCTACAACCTTAAACCAGCGCAGCAATCGCCGCGTTGAGGGTTGCGCTTGGGCGCATGGCCTTGCTGATCAGCTCGGCATTGGCGTGGTAGTAACCGCCGATGTCGACTGGCTTGCCCTGAACGGCGTTGAGCTCGGCAACGATGGTTGCTTCGTTCTCGGTCAGGGTTTTTGCCAGGGTCGCGAACTGCGCTTGCAGTGCTGCGTCTTCAGTCTGGGCAGCCAGGGCCTGAGCCCAGTACATCGCCAGGTAGAAGTGGCTGCCGCGGTTGTCGATGTTGCCGACTTTGCGCGATGGCGACTTGTTGTTGTCGAGGAACTGGCCGGTGGCCTGATCCAGGGTTTTCGACAGCACCAGTGCTTTCGGGTTGTTGTAGTTCACACCCAGATGCTCAAGGGACGCTGCCAGTGCGAGGAACTCGCCCAGCGAATCCCAGCGCAGGAAGTTCTCTTCAACCAGTTGCTGCACGTGCTTCGGTGCCGAACCGCCGGCGCCGGTTTCGAACAGGCCGCCGCCGTTCATCAGCGGTACGATCGACAGCATCTTGGCGCTGGTGCCCAGTTCCATGATCGGGAACAGGTCGGTCAGGTAGTCGCGCAGTACGTTGCCGGTCACCGAAATGGTGTCCTTGCCTTCGCGGGTGCGCTGCAGGGTGAACTTCATCGCGTCGACCGGCGCCATGATCTGGATGTCCAGACCGGCAGTGTCGTGATCCTTCAGGTAAGCCTGAACTTTCTCGATCACTACGCCGTCGTGAGCGCGCATTGGGTCGAGCCAGAAGATCGCTGGAGTTGCGCTTGCGCGAGCACGGTTGACGGCCAGTTTGACCCAATCCTGGATCGGCGCGTCTTTGGTCTGGCACATGCGGAAGATGTCGCCGGCTTCAACAGCCTGTTCCATCAGCAGGTTGCCCTTGCTGTCGGTGACGCGAACAACGCCGTCAGCCTTGATCTGGAAAGTCTTGTCGTGCGAGCCGTACTCTTCGGCTTTCTTCGCCATCAGGCCAACGTTTGGCACGCTGCCCATGGTCGTCGGGTCGAAAGCGCCATTGGCTTTGCAATCTTCAATCACAGCCTGGTAGATGGTTGCGTAGCAACGATCCGGAATCACGGCCTTGGTGTCGTGCAGCTGACCGTCAGTGCCCCACATCTTGCCGGAGTCACGGATCATCGCTGGCATCGAGGCGTCGACGATAACGTCGCTCGGCACGTGCAGGTTGGTGATGCCTTTGTCGGAGTTGACCATCGCCAGCGACGGACGAGCAGCGTAGACCGCGGCCATATCAGCTTCGATCTGAGCTTGCTGCTCAGCCGGCAGGGCCTTGATGCGCGCGTACAGATCGCCGATGCCGTTGTTCAGGTTGAAGCCGATCTCGGCCAGCACGTCAGCGTGCTTGGTCAGCGCGTCTTTATAGAACTCGGCAACGATCTGGCCGAACATGATCGGGTCGGAGACCTTCATCATGGTCGCTTTCAGGTGCACCGAGAGCAGCACGCCTTGAGCTTTGGCGCTTTCGATTTCAGCAGCGATGAACGCGCGCAGGGCGTTTTTGCTCATCACGGCGCAGTCGAGGATCTCGCCAGCCTGAACGGTGGTTTTTTCTTTCAGAACGGTAGCGGTACCGTCCTTGGCAATCAGCTCGATCTTCACGGCGTCAGCGGCGTCGATCAGGGCAGCTTTTTCGCTGCCGTAGAAATCGCCGGTGCTCATGTGAGCGACGTGGGACTTGGAGTCTTTGGCCCAGGCGCCCATTTTGTGCGGGTGCTTGCGAGCGTAGTTCTTCACCGACAGCGGTGCGCGACGGTCAGAGTTGCCTTCGCGCAGAACCGGGTTCACGGCGCTGCCCTTGACCTTGTCGTAACGCGCCTTGGCGTCTTTGTCGGCGTCGCTGGTTACGGTTTCCGGGTAGTCCGGCAGGTTGTAACCCTGAGCTTGCAGCTCTTTGATCGCGGCTTGCAGCTGTGGCACCGAAGCGCTGATGTTCGGCAGCTTGATGATGTTGGCTTCAGGCGTAACGGCCAGGTCGCCCAGTTCGGCGAGGTGGTCGGCTACGGCTTTGTCGCCCAGTTGCTCGGGGAAGCTGGCCAGAATGCGCGCTGCAAGAGAGATATCGCGGGTTTCCACGGCGATATCGGCCGAGGCGGTGTAAGCCTCGATGATCGGCAGCAGGGAATAGGTGGCGAGGGCTGGAGCTTCGTCGGTGAAGGTATAGATGATCTTCGAGCGGGTGGGCATATTCGGATTAACTCTCTCTTCTTTGCTAAAGCGTGCGCAGAAACTCGAGGGGCGCCGGGTAAGCGCGTTCGTTCAAAGTCATCCATGAACCGAATGTCGAGATTCTTCGCGGTGATGTTGGGTGCATCAGTAGAGCGTCAAGCAGTCGGACTGCGGTAACAACCCGACCAATCAGGCGGAAAGTCTCGTGCTAGAGAGGCCAGCCGTCGTGACCCTGTGGTCAGCGGCGGGCATTATACATAGGTAGCTGGCAATCTGCCGATGGTTCATATGCAACGATTCTCGTCCATTGGTCTAAAGGTCGCAGGGCGGGGTGGGGCGTAGAGTCGTCGGGAATGCTTGAGTTTGGCGCTTTTCCCTTTGCTTTCAGGCTTGTACGAAACGAGATGTAGCCGCGCCACGAACAGAGGGTTTGCGTGTTGATTTAACTGGGTTACGCTCGAACCAAGCCAGATGTTCAATCCAAACAATGGAGTTCAGCATGGGTTACAAGAAGATTCAGGTTCCAGCCGTCGGCGACAAAATCACCGTCAATGCAGACCATTCTCTCAATGTTCCTGATAACCCGATCATCCCCTTCATCGAAGGTGACGGCATTGGTGTCGACATCAGTCCGGTGATGATCAAGGTTGTCGATGCTGCAGTTCAAAAGGCATACGGCGGTAAACGCAAGATTTCCTGGATGGAAGTCTACGCCGGGGAAAAAGCCACTCAGGTTTACGATCAGGACACCTGGCTGCCTCAGGAAACCCTGGACGCAGTCAAGGATTACGTGGTTTCCATCAAAGGTCCGCTGACCACTCCAGTCGGTGGCGGCATCCGTTCGCTGAACGTGGCTCTGCGTCAGCAACTCGACCTGTACGTCTGCCTGCGCCCGGTGCGCTGGTTCGAAGGCGTGCCAAGCCCGGTGAAAAAGCCCGGCGACGTCGACATGACCATCTTCCGCGAGAACTCCGAAGACATTTATGCCGGCATCGAGTGGAAGGCCGGTTCGCCGGAAGCCACCAAAGTCATCAAATTCCTTAAAGAAGAAATGGGCGTCACCAAGATCCGTTTCGACGAAAACTGCGGCATCGGCGTCAAGCCGGTTTCGCTGGAAGGCACCAAGCGCCTGGCGCGCAAGGCTCTGCAATATGTGGTCGATAACGACCGCGATTCGCTGACCATCGTGCATAAAGGCAACATCATGAAGTTCACCGAAGGTGCCTTCAAAGAGTGGGCCTACGAAGTGGCCGCCGAAGAATTCGGCGCGACCCTGCTCGACGGTGGTCCGTGGATGCAGTTCAAGAATCCGAAAACCGGCAAGAACGTTGTGGTCAAAGATGCCATCGCCGACGCCATGCTCCAGCAGATTCTGCTGCGCCCGGCCGAATACGATGTGATCGCAACCCTTAACCTGAACGGCGACTACCTTTCCGACGCCCTGGCGGCGGAAGTGGGCGGTATCGGCATCGCACCGGGCGCCAACCTGTCCGACACCGTGGCGATGTTCGAAGCCACCCACGGTACCGCACCGAAGTACGCCGGCAAGGATCAGGTCAACCCGGGGTCCTTGATTCTCTCGGCCGAGATGATGCTGCGCCACATGGGCTGGACTGAAGCGGCGGATCTGATCATCAAGGGCACCAACGGCGCCATTGGTGCGAAGACCGTGACTTATGACTTCGAACGTTTGATGGACGGGGCCAAGCTGGTTTCGTCTTCGGGCTTCGGCGATGCGCTGATTTCGCATATGTAAAAACGCGGGCACACAAAAACCGCCTGACTCTTCATTGAGTCAGGCGGTTTTTTTATGGCTGAATTTATGGTGTCGGTCAGGCCGTGACAGTTTGCGTGATGACCGCAGTTGTAACAATTTCTGCAGTCACAGCATTGCCAATTTTGACGGCATGCAGACCTTTTGGCCCCTGGATAATCTCGAATTTGACGGCTTGCCCTGCCTTCAGGGTTTTATAGCCGTCCATTTCTATGGCCGAGTAGTGGGCAAACAAGTCCTCATCCTTACCATCCTCGATGATAAAACCGTACCCCTTGGCATTGTTGAACCATTTCACCTTGCCGACAGCCATGCTCAAATCCCTCTGCAACAGACTCCATCGCTGGAGTATCATCCAATTCATCCGCAATCTTATTCGTTAAAAGAATTGACTCCGCGGATCTTTTTTACCCACTGTGGGCTCTATTGGTTGTAACACCGTTTTCCCGATAGTCAAGGTGACCGGGCAGTCGGAGTTGAAAACGTGGACAACCGCCCCCACCACTGTATTTGCACAACTGACGAACCTTTCTTTCCATGCATGCAATCAGCCAGATTCGACTAACATTCAATCAGGATCGCCCGCTTCTCCAAAAGGATCTTCCACAGGAGCACGACGACGATTCGGCAGGCGTTGCTGTTCAGGAAGCAAAGCCTGCGTTACAGGCGCCGCCGATGTACAAGGTGGTTTTGTTCAACGATGACTACACACCGATGGATTTCGTCGTCGAAGTGCTCGAGGTGTTTTTTAACCTGAATCGCGAGCTGGCGACCAAGGTCATGCTGGCCGTCCACACAGAAGGACGGGCAGTATGTGGAGTGTTTACCCGCGACATCGCCGAGACAAAGGCCATGCAGGTCAACCAGTACGCCAGGGAAAGCCAGCATCCGCTACTCTGTGAAATCGAGAAGGACGGTTAATCGCCGACCACTTGGGTATGAGGTGAAGCTATGTTAAACCGCGAGCTCGAAGTCACCCTCAATCTAGCCTTCAAGGAGGCTCGTTCGAAACGTCATGAATTCATGACCGTCGAACACCTTTTGCTGGCCCTATTGGACAATGAGGCTGCCGCCACCGTTTTGCGTGCCTGCGGCGCAAACCTCGACAAACTCAAGCATGACCTGCAGGAGTTCATCGACTCCACCACGCCATTGATCCCCGTTCATGACGAAGATCGTGAAACCCAGCCAACCCTGGGCTTCCAGCGTGTACTGCAACGTGCTGTTTTCCACGTACAGAGCTCGGGCAAACGCGAAGTAACCGGCGCCAATGTGCTGGTTGCCATCTTCAGTGAGCAAGAGAGTCAGGCAGTGTTCCTGCTGAAACAGCAGAGCGTTGCGCGCATCGATGTCGTCAACTACATCGCTCACGGCATTTCCAAAGTGCCGGGGCATGGCGATCACTCTGAAGGTGAACAAGATATGCAGGACGACGAGGGCGGTGAGTCTTCTTCTTCAGGCAATCCTCTGGATGCTTATGCCAGCAACCTCAACGAACTCGCGCGCCAGGGTCGCATCGATCCGCTGGTTGGCCGCGAATCGGAAGTCGAGCGTGTCGCGCAGATTCTCGCGCGCCGACGCAAGAACAATCCGCTGCTGGTCGGTGAAGCAGGCGTGGGTAAAACCGCGATTGCCGAAGGTCTGGCCAAGCGCATTGTCGACAACCAGGTGCCGGATCTGCTGGCCAACAGTGTTGTTTATTCGCTCGATCTTGGCGCTCTGCTCGCGGGCACCAAGTATCGCGGTGATTTCGAGAAGCGCTTCAAGGCGCTGCTCAATGAATTGAAAAAACGTCCGCAGGCGATCCTGTTCATCGACGAAATCCACACCATCATCGGTGCCGGCGCTGCGTCCGGTGGCGTGATGGACGCCTCGAACCTGCTCAAGCCGCTGCTGTCGTCTGGCGACATTCGCTGCATCGGCTCGACCACTTTCCAGGAATTCCGCGGCATCTTCGAGAAGGATCGTGCCTTGGCGCGACGCTTCCAGAAGGTTGATGTCGTCGAGCCGTCGGTGGAAGACACCATCGGTATCCTGCGCGGCCTGAAAGGGCGTTTCGAGCAGCACCACAACATCGAATACAGCGATGAGTCGTTGCGCGCCGCTGCTGAACTGGCGTCGCGTTACATCAATGACCGGCACATGCCGGACAAGGCCATCGACGTGATCGACGAGGCGGGTGCCTACCAGCGTCTGCAACCGGTCGAAAAACGCGTGAAGCGCATTGAAGTGCCGCAGGTAGAAGACATCGTGGCGAAAATCGCGCGGATTCCGCCTAAGCACGTCACCAGTTCCGACAAGGAGCTGCTGCGTAACCTGGAGCGTGACCTGAAGCTGACGGTGTTTGGTCAGGACGCGGCGATCGATTCGCTGTCGACTGCGATCAAGCTATCGCGTGCCGGCCTGAAGTCGCCTGACAAGCCAGTCGGTTCGTTCCTGTTCGCAGGTCCGACCGGTGTCGGTAAAACCGAGGCTGCGCGGCAATTGGCCAAGGCGTTGGGGATCGAGCTGGTTCGCTTCGACATGTCCGAGTACATGGAGCGTCACACCGTATCGCGTCTGATCGGTGCGCCTCCTGGGTATGTTGGTTTCGATCAGGGCGGTCTGTTGACCGAAGCGATCACCAAGCAGCCGCACTGCGTATTGCTCCTCGACGAAATCGAGAAGGCGCATCCGGAAGTCTTCAACCTGCTGCTGCAGGTAATGGACCACGGTACGCTGACCGACAACAACGGGCGCAAGGCGGACTTCCGCAACGTGATCGTGATCATGACTACCAACGCCGGTGCCGAAACGGCGGCGCGTGCTTCGATCGGTTTCACCCATCAGGACCACTCGTCTGATGCGATGGAAGTGATCAAGAAAAGCTTCACGCCGGAGTTCCGTAACCGTCTGGACACCATTATCCAGTTTGGTCGCCTCAGTCATGAGGTCATCAAAAGTGTGGTGGACAAGTTCCTTACCGAGCTTCAGGCGCAGCTGGAAGACAAGCGTGTGCTGCTTGAGGTCACTGATGCCGCGCGGAGTTGGCTGGCGGCGGGTGGTTATGACTCGGCGATGGGTGCACGTCCGATGGCACGTCTGATCCAGGACAAGATCAAGCGTCCGTTGGCGGAGGAGATTCTGTTTGGCGAGCTGGCCGAGCATGGCGGTGTGGTGCACATCGACATCAAGGATGGTGAGTTGACGTTTGACTTCGAGACCACTGCAGAAATGGCCTGACGGCCTTGGATCAAGAGGGCGCCTTCGGGCGCCTTTTTTGTTGTCTGGGGTTTTTGGGTTTTGGGTGTATATCCGTTGCTGCGGTAACGGCGGCTTAGGGTTCCGCCCTTACGGCGGGTCACCTTTTCCAAACGCCGAAAAGGTAACCCAAAAGGCTTGCTCCTGCGTGCGGCCCGCTCGCTGAGGCTCGGGGTTCCTTCGCTGCGGGATCGATCCGGGCGCAGCGCCTACGGTTTGCTTCGCTGCACCTCCTCTCGCTGTGTTTGGCTTCGCCAAACGGTCGCTGCGCTCCCACGCCCGGATCAATCCCTCCACTCAGCCTTCCGACGTCGCCTTACAGATCAAGATCAAGAGCAGGCGAGCTGACACTCGGCCTATTGAGTGGTGAAGAGCGGGTGTTCGGCTTTTGTTCGGTGGTGGATTCGCCCCTCATCGGAACGCCGTCCGCCCGGCCCTCTCCCGAGGGAGAGGGAGCCGATTTTTGGGCTTTTCAAAATCTGAGTTCGACTCGGTATTTCACTTCGACGTAGCTCTGCCAAACACCTCGGTCAGTCCCTTCTCCCTCCGGGAGAGGGCTAGGGTGAGGGGCTTTTTGATCTGTTTCAGAATCTGCGTTCGGCTCGGTATTTCATGTCGGCGTAGCTCTGCCAAACACCTCGGTCAGTCCCTTCTCCCTACGGGCGGTCCGACGTTTCGGGAGGGTTAGGGTGAGGGGCTCTTGATCTGGCTTTTGATCTTGCTTTGGCTTTTGATTTTTTGCCCCTTCGGCAGGCCGAGCGTAGGTGTTCATCCGGGGGTAGGCGCGCAGCGCCGTGCGGCGCAGCCGCATTCATCGAGAGGAGGTGCAGCGAAGCAAGCCGTAGGCGATGCCCCCGGATGGACACCGTAGCGAGGGAACACTGAGCCTCAGCGAAGTGCCGTACGCCGGGGCAAAGCCTTTTGGGTTACCTTTTCGGCGTTTGGAAAAGGTGACTCGCTGTAAGAGCGAAACCGCCAGTAGCAACCCCCGCAGCAACGGATATACACACAAGACCAAAACCCAAATCCCAGACAAACAAAAACGCCCGGCATAAACCGGGCGTTCTGTATTGACTTGATTAACGAGCGCGGTAAGTAATGCGCCCTTTGCTCAAGTCATAGGGCGTCAGCTCGACGCGCACTTTGTCACCGGTAAGAATACGAATGTAATTCTTGCGCATCTTGCCGGAAATATGCGCGGTTACGACGTGCCCATTTTCCAACTCCACACGAAACATGGTGTTGGGCAGGGTGTCGACGACAGTGCCTTCCATTTCGAAGCTGTCTTCTTTCGACATGCAGTAAAGCCCTCGGTATCCAATGAATGGCCCGGTGCAACTGCGCCAGGCAAAAGCGGCGTGCATTGTGCCCGAAAAATGGGGTTTACGCCAAGGGGTTTACGGCTTGGGTTTAGTTGAGGATGACCCAGCGCTGATTAATCAGCAATTCGATAGGGCGATATTGGGTCTTGTAGTTCATCTTTTTGCAGTTCTTGATCCAGTATCCGAGGTACACCGCCTCAAGCCCAAGGCGCTGTGCCTCGGCGATTTGCCAGAGGATGGCAAATCGGCCAAGGCTGCGGCGCTCTTCGGCGGGTTCGTAGAAGGTGTATACGGCGGACAAACCGTTCGGCAGCAAATCGGTCACCGCCACAGCGAGCAACCGTCCGTCGAGTCGGAACTCGTAAAAGCGCGAGAACGGCAGATCACGTACCAGAAACGTCGAGAATTGATCACGGCTCGGCGGGTACATGTCGCCGTCGGCGTGGCGTTGTTCGATATAGCGCTGGTACAGATCGAAATATTCTTCGCTGAATTGTGGTTTGGCCGGGCGCACCTGCAAATCCGTGTTGCGCTTGAAAATCCTCTTCTGCTGACGATTGGGTGTGAACTGCGCCACTGGAATGCGCGCAGGCACGCACGCATTGCAGTTCTGGCAATGCGGGCGGTACAGATGATCGCCGCTGCGACGAAAGCCCATTTCCGACAGGTCTGCGTAGACATGCACATCCATGGGCTGGCTCGGATCGAGAAACAGGGTCGTGGCCTGCTCCTCGGGCAGATAACTGCAAGAGTGAGGCTGAGTGGCATAGAACTTCAAACGCGCCAACTCGGTCATGATCAACCCTCGGGATAAGCTGGTGAATTAAGTGTAAGCCACGCGCGCAAAAGTCGCTCAGCAAACCCAAGTGGCACGATTGGGTTGATCCAGGTGATTGGCCAGATAGTCGGCGAATTGCTGACGAGGAATCGCCCGCGCGCCGAGGCTGTGCAGATGATCGGTCGGCATCTGGCAATCGATCAGCACGAATCCCGAGTCTTTCAGATGGCGCACCAGCGTGGCAAAGCCGAATTTCGAGGCATTGTCGGCGCGACTGAACATTGATTCGCCGAAAAACAGTTGGCCCATCGCCAGGCCGTACAGGCCGCCGACCATCTCGCCTTGATCCCAGACCTCCACCGAATGCGCGAAGCCGCGGCGATGCAGTTCAATGTAGGCGTCCTGCATGGCTTCGGTGATCCAGGTGCCGTCGGCGTAATCCCGGGGCGCGGCGCAGGCGCGGATCACGGCGTCGAAGTCCTGGTCGAAGGTCACTTGATAGCGTTCCTGGCGCAACAGTTTGCCGAGGCTGCGTGAGACATGCAGTTCGTCGGGAAACAGCACTGTGCGCGGATCCGGCGACCACCAGAGAATTGGCTGACCCTCGGAAAACCACGGAAAGCAGCCATGGCGATACGCCTGAATCAGCCGATCGGCCGACAGATCGCCACCGGCGGCGAGCAATCCGTTAGGGTCGCGCATGGCCTTTTCCAGCGGCGGAAAAGTCAGGGAATTACGTTGTAACCAAGTCAGCATGGCATCCAGGCTTGCAGAAGGGGAGGGCGGTGCGGGCTGTTCGGCCCGCGATAAAGTGTGCCGTTAAATGACAGGAATGTCGTCCAGATACTTCTCGGCATCGAGCGCAGCCATGCAGCCGGCGCCCGCCGACGTCACCGCTTGTCGATAGACGTGGTCGGCTACATCACCGGCGGCAAACACCCCGGGGATCTCGGTAGAAGTGGCGTCGCCGTCGCTGCCGCCCTTGACCCGTAAATAGCCGTCGCGCATCGTCAACTGGCCTTGAAACAGGTCAGTATTGGGCTTGTGACCAATGGCAATGAATACGCCGGACAGTGCCAATTCGCGGGTTTCGCCGGTGTGGCTGTCGCGCAGTCGCGCACCGGTGACGCCGCTGGTATCGCCGAGTACTTCGTCGAGATTCTGATTCCAGTGCAGGCGCACGTTGCCGTTCGCGGCTTTCTCGAACAGTTTGTCTTGAAGGATTTTCTCCGAACGCAGCTTGTCGCGGCGATGGATCAGGTGCACTTCCTTGGCGATGTTCGACAGGTACAGCGCTTCCTCGACGGCCGTATTGCCACCGCCGACCACGGCGACCACCTGATTGCGATAGAAAAAGCCGTCACAGGTCGCGCAGGCGGAAACACCTTTGCCGGCGAAGGCTTCTTCCGAGCGCAGTCCCAGGTATTGCGCCGATGCGCCGGTGGCAATGATCAGTGCGTCGCAGGTGTAAATGCCACTGTCGCCGACCAGCTCGAACGGGCGCTGCTGCAACTTGGCGGTGTGGATGTGGTCGTAAACGATCTCTGTGGCAAAGCGTTCGGCGTGTTTCTGCATGCGTTCCATCAGCACCGGGCCGGTGAGGCCTTCGACGTCGCCGGGCCAGTTGTCGACTTCGACGGTGATGGTGAGCTGGCCACCGGCCTGCAGGCCGGTAATCACCACGGGTTTGAGGTTGGCGCGGGCGGCATACACGGCAGCGCTGTAACCGGCCGGACCGGAGCCGAGGATGATCAGGCGTGAATGCTTCGCTACGTTCATCAAATACACCTCATAAGCCTTTGTCACAAAAGGTAATGCATGCTCAAATTGAGTCGCGGCTTCTATGTGCTTGACTATGCTCAATCCTGGGGCTTGAAGCATGGCATCGGACGCACAAACCCGTACAATGCCGGGCTGTTACAGAATGTTCGTGGTGCGCTGTGTTTATAAAAGCGGCAGCACAGTGTTAAAAGTAGTCTCAGTTGCGCTCGTTAACTTTTTTACCTGCCTGGATTGGGCAGTTTTTTATCGTCATTCAATAGATGGACGCGCCTCGGGCGCAGGAAAAGAAGCGTTTTGAAGAAATCCACCGAAGCACCAAAAACAGTCGTTCCGCTCTGGCGCCAACAGTTGCACTACCGGCTCAAGGAAGGTGCATTGATCGCCATCGGCGCCTTGTGCCTGTTCCTGATGATGGCTTTGCTGACCTACGGCAAGGACGATCCGGGCTGGAGCCACAACAGCAAGATCGATGATGTACAGAATTTCGGCGGCCCGGCGGGCTCCTACAGCGCTGACATCCTGTTCATGGTGCTGGGTTACTTCGCCTACATCTTCCCGTTGCTGCTGGCGATCAAGGCCTACCAGATCTTCCGCCAGCGCCATGAGCCATGGCAGTGGAGCGGCTGGCTGTTTTCCTGGCGCCTGATCGGTCTGGTGTTTCTGGTGCTGTCCGGCGCTGCGCTGGCGCATCTGCACTTTCACGCGGCTTCGGGTCTGCCGGCGGGTGCTGGTGGCGCGCTGGGCGAAAGCCTCGGCAATCTGGCGAAGAACGCGCTGAACATCCAGGGCAGCACGCTGTTGTTCATCGCGCTGTTCCTGTTCGGTCTGACGGTGTTTACCGACCTGTCGTGGTTCAAGGTGATGGACATCACCGGCAAGATCACCCTCGACCTGTTCGAACTGTTCCAGGGCGCGCTCAATCGCTGGTGGTCGGCCCGTACCGAACGCAAGCAACTGGTTGCGCAACTGCGTGAAGTCGACGATCGCGTCCACGACGTGGTCGCGCCGACGGTCACCGACAAGCGTGAGCAGGCCAAAGTCAAAGAACGCCTGATCGAACGTGAGCAAGCCCTGAGCAAGCACATGTCCGATCGCGAGAAACAAGTGCCGCCGGTTATCGCCCCGGCCCCGGCTAAAGCGCCCGAGCCAAGCAAACGCGTGCAGAAAGAGAAACAGGTGCCGTTGTTCGTCGACAGCGCCGTGGAAGGTACCTTGCCGCCGATCTCGATTCTTGATCCGGCGGAAAAGAAACAACTCAATTACTCACCGGAATCCCTGGCGGCAGTCGGCCATTTGCTGGAGATCAAACTGAAGGAATTCGGCGTCGAAGTCACGGTGGATTCGATCCATCCTGGCCCGGTGATTACCCGATACGAAATTCAGCCTGCCGCCGGCGTCAAAGTCAGCCGCATCGCCAACCTGGCGAAAGACCTTGCGCGTTCGCTGGCCGTGACCAGCGTTCGTGTGGTCGAGGTGATTCCGGGCAAGACCACCGTCGGTATCGAGATTCCCAACGAAGACCGGCAGATCG
The DNA here is from genome assembly GCF_031882575.1 of Pseudomonas sp. VD-NE ins. Classification (NCBI taxonomy): domain Bacteria; kingdom Pseudomonadati; phylum Pseudomonadota; class Gammaproteobacteria; order Pseudomonadales; family Pseudomonadaceae; genus Pseudomonas; species Pseudomonas sp. VD-NE ins. The sequence continues at coordinate 4,127,020 of NZ_CP134772.1, read as the reverse complement.
TGCGCTTCTCCGAAGTGCTGTCGACGCCTGAGTACGACAACTTCAAATCGCCGGTCACCCTGGCACTCGGTCACGACATCGGCGGTAAGCCGGTGATCACTGACCTGGCGAAGATGCCGCACTTGCTGGTGGCCGGTACCACCGGTTCCGGTAAGTCGGTGGGTGTGAACGCGATGATCCTGTCGATCCTGTTCAAATCCGGCCCGGAAGACGCCAAGCTGATCATGATCGACCCGAAGATGTTGGAACTGTCGATCTACGAAGGCATTCCGCACCTGCTGTGCCCGGTCGTGACCGACATGAAAGACGCCGCCAACGCCTTGCGCTGGAGCGTTGCCGAGATGGAGCGCCGCTACAAGCTGATGGCGAAAATGGGCGTGCGCAACCTGTCCGGCTTCAACGCCAAGGTCAAGGAAGCCCAGGACGCTGGCGAGCCGTTGAGCGATCCGCTGTACAAGCGTGAAAGCATTCACGACGAAGCGCCGTTGCTGCAGAAACTGCCGACCATCGTCGTGGTGGTCGACGAATTCGCCGACATGATGATGATCGTTGGCAAGAAGGTTGAAGAACTGATCGCCCGTATTGCGCAGAAGGCGCGTGCGGCGGGTATTCACTTGATCCTCGCGACCCAGCGGCCATCGGTGGACGTGATTACCGGTCTGATCAAGGCCAACATTCCGACGCGTATGGCGTTCCAGGTGTCGAGCAAGATCGACTCCCGTACCATCATCGATCAGGGTGGCGCCGAACAACTGCTTGGCCACGGTGACATGCTCTACATGCCACCGGGCACCAGCCTGCCGATCCGCGTTCACGGTGCGTTCGTATCCGACGATGAAGTACACCGTGTGGTCGAAGCGTGGAAACTGCGCGGCGCACCGGAATACAACGATGACATCCTCAACGGTGTCGAAGAAGCTGGCAGCGGTTTTGAAGGCAGCAGCGGTGGCGGTGACGGCGATGATCCGGAAGCCGACGCGCTGTACGACGAAGCTGTACAGTTTGTGCTGGAAAGCCGTCGCGCCTCGATTTCCGCGGTACAGCGCAAGCTGAAGATCGGCTACAACCGCGCTGCACGGATGATCGAAGCCATGGAAATGGCCGGCGTCGTCACCTCCATGAACACCAACGGTTCCCGTGAAGTCCTGGCCCCGGGCCCGGTACGCGACTGATTGCAAACGCAAGAGGCGGGACAATGATGTGCCGCCGCTCTCCCAACGAGTATTCAAGAGGACTCCCATGCGTCTTATCCGCATGCTGCTGCCAGTACTGGCGCTGACCACTCTCACGGCCCACGCCGATCAAAAGGACGTGGCGCGTCTGACCCAACTGCTGGAAACATCCAAGACCCTGAGCGCGAACTTCTCGCAGTTGACCCTCGACGGCAGCGGCACGCAGTTGCAGGAAACCACCGGCGACATGACCCTGCAGCGTCCGGGCCTGTTCTACTGGCACACCAATGCGCCGGCCGAACAGACCATGGTTTCCGACGGCAAGAAAGTCACCCTGTGGGACCCTGATCTGGAACAGGCGACCATCAAGAAGCTCGACGAGCGTCTGACCCAGACCCCGGCGCTGCTGCTGTCCGGTGATGTGTCGAAGATCAGCCAGAGTTTTGATATCACCGCGAAAGAGGCGGGCGGCGTGATCGACTTCACTCTGAAGCCGAAAACCAAGGACACTTTGTTCGATAACCTGCGTCTGTCGTTCCGCAACGGCCTGCTTAACGATATGCAACTGATCGACAGCGTCGGCCAGCGCACCAACATCCTGTTTACCGGGGTCAAGGCCAACGAGCCGGTATCGCCGTCCAAGTTCAAGTTCGACATCCCCAAGGGTGCGGACGTGATCCAGGAATAAACACGTAAACCCTGTGGGAGCGAGCCTGCTCGCGAAAGCGATATTTCATCCAGCATTAATAGTGGCTGATACACCGCTTTCGCGAGCAGGCTCGCTCCCACAAGGGCAAATGATCTACCTGATCAAATAGAGGTTTCAACGCTACGTGATGGATCTGTTTCGCAGTGCACCGATTGCCCAACCACTGGCCGCGCGTTTGCGTGCGACCAATCTGGACGAGTACGTCGGTCAGGAGCACGTGCTCGCTCGCGGCAAGCCTCTGCGTGAGGCGCTGGAGCAGGGTGCCCTGCATTCGATGATCTTCTGGGGCCCGCCGGGCGTGGGCAAAACCACGCTGGCGCGGTTGCTCGCGGAAGTCTCCGATGCGCACTTCGAAACGGTCTCGGCAGTACTCGCCGGGGTCAAAGAGATCCGTCAGGCCGTTGAAATTGCCAAGCAGCAGGCCGGCCAGTACGGCAAGCGCACGATTCTGTTTGTTGATGAAGTGCACCGTTTCAACAAATCCCAGCAGGACGCGTTCCTGCCGTATGTTGAAGACGGCACGCTGATCTTCATCGGCGCCACCACCGAAAATCCTTCGTTCGAACTCAACAACGCTCTGTTGTCGCGCGCCCGCGTCTACGTGCTGAAAAGCCTCGACGAAGCGGCGCTGCGCAAACTGGTGCACCGCGCGCTTACCGAAGAGCGCGGTCTGGGCAAGCGCAACCTGACGCTGAATAACGAAGGCTTCCAGATGCTGCTGTCGGCCGCCGATGGCGATGGCCGGCGTCTGCTCAATCTGCTGGAAAATGCCTCGGATCTGGCCGAAGACAACAGCGAAATCGGCACCGAGCTGCTGCAAAGCCTGCTCGGTGACACCCGTCGGCGTTTCGACAAGGGCGGCGAAGCGTTCTATGACCAGATATCGGCGCTGCACAAGTCGGTGCGCGGCTCCAATCCCGACGGCGCGCTGTACTGGTTTGCGCGAATGATCGATGGCGGTTGCGATCCGCTGTACCTGGCCCGACGCGTGGTGCGCATGGCCAGTGAAGACATCGGCAACGCCGACCCGCGCGCCCTCAGCCTGTGCCTGGCGGCGTGGGAAGTGCAGGAGCGCCTCGGCAGTCCTGAAGGCGAGTTGGCCGTGGCCCAGGCCATCACTTATCTGGCCTGCGCGCCGAAGAGCAATGCGGTGTACATGGGCTTCAAAACCGCCCTGCGCGCCGCTGCCGAAAACGGCTCGCTGGAAGTGCCGCTGCACCTGCGCAACGCCCCGACCAAACTGATGAAACAATTGGGCTACGGTGACGAATACCGCTACGCCCACGACGAGCCGGATGCTTACGCCGCTGGCGAAGACTATTTCCCGGAAGAGCTCGATCCCATTCCGTTCTACCAACCGGTGCCGCGCGGCCTGGAGTTGAAGATCGGCGAGAAGCTCAATCACCTCGCTCAACTTGATCGTTTAAGCCCTCGGCAGCGGAGAAAATAGTGCTTCCATTGATCATTGCGGTCTCCGCCGGTGGGGTTGCCGGCACCTTGTTGCGCTTTGCCGCCGGCAATTGGGTCAACGCCAATTGGCCGCGGCACTTCTATACCGCGACGCTGGCCGTTAATATCGTGGGCTGTCTGTTGATTGGCGTGCTGTACGGCCTTTTTTTGATACGCCCGGAAGTGCCGATCGAGGTGCGCGCCGGGTTGATGGTTGGCTTCCTCGGGGGCTGACGACTTTTTCATCCTTTTCACTGGATACGGTGCGCCTGCTGGAAAGCGGGCAAGTGCCGCTGGCCCTGGGCTATGCGGCACTCAGCGTATTCGGCGGGCTGCTCGCGACGTGGGCCGGCCTGTCTTTGACCAAACTTTGATAACGAGAAACCGACATGCTCGATTCCAAACTGTTACGTAGCAACCTTCAGGACGTAGCGGACCGCCTGGCTTCCCGTGGCTTTGCCCTGGATACCGCGCGCATCGAAGCGCTGGAAGAACAGCGCAAGACCGTCCAGACCCGCACCGAAGCACTGCAGGCTGAGCGTAACGCGCGTTCCAAATCCATCGGTCAGGCCAAGCAGCGCGGCGAAGACATCGCGCCGTTGATGGCGGACGTCGAGCGCATGGCGGGCGAACTGAGTGCTGGCAAAGTCGAACTGGACGCGATCCAGACCGAACTGGACTCGATCCTGCTCGGTATCCCCAACCTGCCGCACGAATCCGTGCCGGTCGGCAAAGACGAAGACGACAACGTCGAAGTGCGCCGCTGGGGCACACCGACCGCTTTCGATTTCGAAGTGAAAGACCACGTTGCCCTGGGCGAGAAGTTCGGCTGGCTGGACTTCGAAACCGCCGCCAAGCTGTCCGGCGCGCGTTTCGCCTTGCTGCGTGGCCCGATCGCCCGTCTGCACCGCGCACTGGCGCAGTTCATGATCAACCTGCACGTCAACGAGCACGGCTACGAAGAGGCGTACACGCCTTATCTGGTTCAGGCCCCGGCGCTGCAAGGCACCGGTCAACTGCCGAAGTTCGAAGAGGACCTGTTCAAAATCGCCCGTGAAGGCGAAGCCGATCTGTACCTGATTCCGACCGCTGAAGTGTCGCTGACCAACATCGTTGCCGGCGAAATCGTCGACTCGAAACTGCTGCCGATCAAGTTCGTCGCGCACACCCCGTGCTTCCGCAGCGAAGCCGGCGCATCGGGCCGTGACACTCGCGGCATGATCCGTCAGCACCAGTTCGACAAGGTTGAAATGGTCCAGATCGTTGAGCCATCGCAATCGATGGAAGCACTGGAAGGCCTGACCGCCAACGCCGAAAAAGTTTTGCAGCTGCTCGGTCTGCCTTATCGCACCTTGGCGCTGTGCACCGGCGACATGGGCTTCAGCGCGGTCAAGACTTACGATCTGGAAGTGTGGATCCCGAGCCAGGACAAGTACCGCGAAATCTCGTCGTGCTCGAACTGCGGCGACTTCCAGGCCCGCCGTATGCAAGCGCGTTTCCGCAACCCGGAAACCGGCAAGCCTGAGCTCGTGCACACCTTGAACGGTTCGGGTCTGGCAGTCGGCCGTACGCTGGTTGCTGTGCTGGAAAACTACCAGCAGGCCGACGGTTCGATCCGTGTGCCGGACGTACTCAAGCCGTACATGGGTGGCCTTGAGGTCATCGGCTAAATGAAATATCTGCCGCTGTTTCACAACCTGCGCGGCAGTCGTGTGTTGGTCGTCGGTGGGGGGGAAATTGCCTTGCGCAAATCCCGCCTGCTGGCCGATGCCGGTGCGCTGCTGCGGGTGGTCGCACCTGAAATCGAAACGCAATTGCGTGAGCTGGTCGCCGCTTCTGGCGGTGAGTGCCTGTTGCGCGGTTATGTCGAGGCGGATCTGGACGGTTGCGGGCTGATCATTGCCGCCACCGACGATGAGACGCTCAACGCACAAGTTTCCACCGATGCTCACAAGCGCTGCGTGCCGGTCAACGTGGTCGACGCGCCGGCCTTGTGCAGCGTGATCTTCCCGGCGATCGTCGATCGCTCACCGCTGATCATTGCGGTGTCCAGCGGCGGCGATGCGCCGGTGCTGGCGCGTTTGATCCGCGCCAAGATCGAAACCTGGATTCCCTCGACTTACGGTCAGTTGGCCGGACTCGCCGCGCGTTTCCGTAATCAGGTGAAAAGCCTGTTTCCGGATGTGCAGCAGCGTCGTGGCTTCTGGGAAGACGTGTTTCAGGGACCGATTGCCGACCGCCAACTGGCCGGGCAGGGCGCCGAGGCCGAGCGTCTGCTGCAAGCCAAGATCGATGGCGAGGCCATGGTCACCACCGGCGAGGTGTATCTGGTCGGTGCTGGCCCGGGCGATCCGGACCTGCTGACCTTCAAGGCTTTGCGTCTGATGCAGCAAGCCGATGTGGTGCTGTACGACCGTTTGGTTGCACCTGCGATTCTTGAACTGTGCCGTCGTGATGCCGAGCGTGTTTACGTCGGCAAGCGTCGCGCCGATCACGCCGTGCCGCAGGACCAGATCAATCAGCAACTGGTCGACCTGGCCAAGGCCGGCAAGCGCGTGGTGCGGTTGAAGGGCGGCGATCCGTTTATCTTCGGCCGTGGCGGCGAAGAAATCGAAGAGCTGGCGGCTCACGGCATTCCGTTTCAGGTGGTGCCGGGTATCACAGCGGCCAGCGGTTGCGCGGCGTATGCCGGGATTCCGCTGACCCATCGCGATTACGCGCAGTCGGTGCGTTTTGTCACCGGGCATTTGAAGGACGGCTCCACCGATCTGCCATGGGCCGACCTTGTCGCGCCGGCGCAGACGCTGGTGTTCTACATGGGCCTGGTCGGCTTGCCGGTCATTTGCGAACAACTGATCAAACACGGTCGTTCAGCGGATACCCCGGCGGCGTTGATTCAGCAGGGCACCACGGTTAATCAGCGCGTCTTCACCGGCACGCTGGCTGATCTGCCGCGACTGGTGGCGGAGCATGAAGTGCATGCGCCGACACTGGTGATTGTCGGCGAAGTGGTGCAACTGCGCGAGAAACTGGCGTGGTTTGAAGGGGCTCAGGCGCAGGTCTGAACACCGAGTTGACCCAATCGCTGGCAAGCCAGCTCCCACAGGTTTTGTGTTGAAGCTGCAGTCTTCAGCATCACCAAAATCCCTGTGGGAGCTGGCTTGCCAGCGATGGGGCCCTCAAAAACAATACAAATTTCAGCCCCGGCGCCAAACCCCTTTGCCGCTCAACCGCGCCCGATCATGCGCCACGGTGAAATCCTGCCCCGGCCCCTTCGGCACAATCCCTGTCGGGTTAATGGTTTTGTGACTGCCGTAGTAGTGGTTCTTGATGTGCTGGAAATCCACCGTCTCGGCAATCCCCGGCAGCTGATACAGCTCACGCAGCCAGTTCGACAGATTCGGGTAATCGGCAATCCGCCGCAGGTTGCACTTGAAGTGACCGTGATACACCGCGTCGAAACGAATCATCGTGGTGAACAGGCGGATGTCCGCTTCAGTCAGGTATTCCCCGCTCAGATAACGGTTGGCGCCCAAAACGCGCTCAAGGTGATCGAGTTCGGCAAACACCTCATCGAACGCTTCTTCATAAGCCTGTTGCGACGTGGCAAAACCTGCGCGATACACGCCGTTGTTTACCGCCGGATAGATCCGCTCGTTCAGCGCATCGATCTCGCCGCGTAATGGCGCCGGGTAGAAATCCAGATCGTTGCCGGTCAAATCATCAAAGGCGCTGTTGAACATGCGGATGATTTCCGCTGATTCATTGCTGACGATGCGTTTGAGCTTCCTGTCCCACAGCACCGGTACGGTGACGCGGCCAGTGTAATCGGCAGTGTCGGCGGTGTAGCGCTGATGCATGAATTCAAAGCCATCGAGCTTGTCGCCGGTCGAGCCGAGTGCCGTGTCGAAGGTCCAGCCGTTTTCCAGCATCAACCAACTGACCACCGAAACGTCGATGAGGCTTTCCAGGCCTTTGAGCTTGCGCAGGATCAACGTGCGATGCGCCCATGGGCAGGCGAGGGAAACGTAGAGGTGATAGCGCCCGGCTTCTGCGGCAAAACCGCCTTCACCGCTGGGGCCGGGTTCACCGTCAGCGGTGACCCAGTTGCGGCGCTTGGCCTGTTCGCGCTGGAACGCGCCGTCCTTGCTGCTTTCGTACCACTTGTCCTGCCAGTGGCCATCGACGAGTAAACCCATGATCAAGACTCCGTAAACCAATAATCGTTGGAGTCGAGTCTATTCCGATGAGTTCGAACAAAAAGCGCAAAGATCGGGCGCGAATGATCGGTTAAATCGATTTGTTCCGCGCAGCCCAGTAGTGCTCGGCGGTTGCGAAGGCTTGCTCACGGTTTTGACCGAGGCCGCGCAAGGCCAGGGCCATGGTCGCAATCAGGGCCATTTGCGGGTAGCTGTCGACCACCTCGCCACGCCAGACGGCTTTCAGATGTTCAACGTCCAGGGTCGCCGGTTTGACGTGGCGTTGCGCCGACAATTGCGGCCATTCCTCGTCCCAGCTCTCGCCGCCGGTGGTGCCGTAGAGGTGGCTGTCGGCATCCGGGTTGATCTCGATTTCGCCGCCATCGCCCTTGACCACAATCGCCGTGTCGCCGAGCAGGCCGCTGGCATCACGGTGCACTGCTTGATAGCCAGGATGGAAAATACTTTGCAGGCCACAGCGCGCGCCCAACGGATTGAGAATCCGCGCCAGCGAATGAATCGGTGAGCGTAGGCCCAAGGTGTTGCGCAGGTCGATCATCTTCTGCAACTGCGGCGCCCAGTCCACCAGCGGCATGAAGGCCAGGCCGCCGTTGTCCAGCGCCGTGCCGACCTGCTGCCAGGTGCGGCACAACGGAATGTTCAACTCACCGAGCAGTTGCTCGCTGTACATTCGCCCGGCGGTATGTGCGCCGCCGCCGTGCATGAAGATGCGCACGCCGTTTTGCGCCAGACACTTGGCCGCCAGCAGATACCATGGCAGATGGCGCTTCTTGCCAGCGTAAGTCGGCCAGTCCAGGTCGACGTTCAGCGCCGGCGCCTGCAGGCGCTCGCGCAGGGCTTCGGTGAACCCGGCCATTTCCTCTGCGCTTTCTTCCTTGTGTCGCAACAACATCAGGAACGCGCCGAGCTGGGTGTCTTCAACCTTGTCGTCGAGCACCAGGCCCATGGCTTCCCGGGCTTCCTCGCGCGTCAGGTCGCGGGCACCGCGTTTGCCCTTGCCGAGGATGCGCACGAACTGGGCGAACGGGTGCTCGGCAGGTGTTTCGAGGGTCAGTGCTGGAAAGTCGGTCATAAGCAATTCGTCGGTTTGGGCAGGCCCGCCAGTTTCGCGGCGAGTTTGGCGGGGGTGCCTTTGAACAGTCGGTTCAGGTGCAGGCTGTTGCCTTTGTCCGGGCCGAGTTTCAGCGCGGTGTACTTGATCAATGGGCGCGTGGCCGGGGACAGCTGGAATTCTTCGTAGAAGCTGCGCAGCAGTTCGAGGACTTCCCAGTGCTCCGGGGTCAACTCGATCTCTTCGGCAGCGGCGAGGGCGCTGGCGACATCAGCCGACCAGTCGCTCAAGTCGACAAGAAAACCGTCCTTGTCCAGTTCGATGGCGCGGGCGCCGACGGTCATGGAATTCATAGCCAGCTGTTGACCTTATCGTGATGGATCGACAGCTCGACGAAGGTCGGGTAATCGATCGCTTCGGCCCAGTCCGGGACTTCGATGGCGCGAGCCTGTGCATCTTCGGCCAGAACCAACAATTTGATCTGGCGGTTTTGCAGTGCCGTGAATGGCGCGGTGCCCGGCTGCAACGCATACACCGCATCGCCGCAGAGCAGCAAAGCATCAGCGCTGCCGATCAGGCGCAGGCAACTGGTCAGGCGATCGTCGCCGAACGGGGAATGAGACAACACATGCAAAGTCGACATCAGAGGGTGATCACCTGGTCGTAACGGTCAATAAGGGCGGTGATTTGCTCGGCGGCGAGCGGCTGCGCGTCGTCCAGCGACAGAGTGCCGAGACCGCGAGTGTCGGCGCTCTCTGCGCAATAAAACAGTTCTTCTACACCGAACATCGGCAGTGCCTGCAGGTTGGCGCTGAGGTCTTTCTGTTGCAGGGCCTTGGCGTTCTGCCCGGCGGCGAGTTGCAGCACACCATCATCGAGAAACAGCAAACCGATGGGCAGATCGAAGGCGCCACCGGCCAACACGATGTCCAGCGCTTCACGGGCAGCGGGGCCAGACCATGGCGATTGACGGCTGATGATCAACAGGGACTTGGCCACCTCATGCACCTCCGAAGCAGATCAAGCGGTCAGCATCTTGTACCGCATCATGCAGTTGACCGAGGCCAGACAATTCCCACGGCGCGCTGACCGAAATCGCTTCACGCTGGTAGCGCTTGGCTTCTTCAGCATTTAGCGCACCACGGCGCAGGGCGGCGGCGATGCACACCACGCCGTCCAGCTTCTGTTCGGTGATGAAGGTGCGCCATTGTTTGGGCAGGTCGAGTTCGTCCTGCGGGGTGACTAGCGCATCCGAAGCGTTGTAAACGCCGTCCTGATAGAAAAACAGCCGGACAATTTCATGCCCACCGGCCAGCGCGGCTTGCGCAAGCAGCAGGGCGCGGCGCGAGGAGGGCGCATGGGCGGCGGAAAACAGCGCAATGGCAAACTTCATGACGGACTCGATCAGCAAAACTGCGGCCATGATAAAGCATTGCAGACCGCAAAGGATCGCAGCGCTTGCAGCGAAACACGATCTCTGTAGGAGCTGCGGCACGCTGCGATCTGTTGATCTTGATCTTTAAAAGCAAGATCAAAAGATCGCAGCCTCGTTTCACTCGACAGCTCCTACATGAGCGTTGGTTGAGGAATCCGTTAGCGGGGCATGTAGCCCAGTTGCCAGCGGCGCGGGATTTTCAGGGAAAACAGCCCGATGATTGCAGCCAGCAAACCGCTGACAAACATCGCCTGTAGTCCCAAGTGATGTTCCAGCACCGCCCCCAGAATCGCGCCGATAAACATTCCGCTCCAAGGCACCAGTTGCACCCGCCAGCCGCTGCGCCGTTCGCCAAGCATCCAGCGCCCCAAGCCACGGCCGAACCGCGACAATGCGCCAGTCACGTAAGTCAGTCCGACCGGTAAACCATTCACTTCTTCGACCGACGCGTTGAGCATGCCCATCGCAATGATCGCCGCCAGCAGCGCCGGCAATTGTGTGTCGAATGGCCAAGCCGCCGCCGCGCACAACAGGGTGGCAATACACAGCAGCAACGGCAGCGCCCGGCGTCCACCGTAACGTGCAACGACAACGCCCAGGGCATTCCCGACGATAAACGTTGCGACGAGGATCAACAAGCGCACGGTCAACCCGACGTCGCCATCGCTGATCGCCACGGCGAGTCGGGTGGTGTTACCGCTCATGAACGAGACGAAGTCGCCGCTGGCCATAAAGCCGATGGCGTCGGTCATCCCGGCCAGCACCGAGAGGCTGGCAACCAGCGCCAGACCAATCCGCCCGCGCCACTTCTGTGTGTGCAGGTGGCCGGGGCTGGCGCGGTGAGTCGAGGCGGATGGCAGCATGAGTGGCGGTGTCCTTTCGCGGCGGTTACGGTTCTATGCCATACAGATCGCAATATTCCAGCCAATCCATCCCGGCCATTTCCGCGACTTCACGATGTACTTCCAGACGATGCGCCTGGTATTCCTCAGGCGAGTCAGCGGTCAGTTGCAAGGTCAGCTCCCAGGCAAACAGCCCGAGACTTTCCGCTTCAGCCTCAAACGCTTCATGCAGGCGTTCTTCACGATACTGCGCTTGAGTTTCGCCTTTGGCCTGAGCCAGTAGCGGGTTGAGGTGGTCGAGGGATTCGCGCAGTTCGGGACGCGCGTCGAGAAACACTTTCAGGGCATGTTCATGTCGCTGGTCGGTGGGCGCCATGGGTTTTCCTTGTGAGGCTGATGACCTTAGGTTGCCGCAGCGATTGGCGGATGTCGCGGTATAAATGCAGTAAAGCAGAACGATTCCTGCTGCTGCGATGATACAGTCCGCTTTTTTTGAATGAGCGAATGCGATGCGAATTCTGATGGTAGCGTTAGCCGCGACACTGCTGGCCGGTTGCGCAGGCTCGGTGATGGACGATGCTCGCACGAAAACCCCATACAAGGTGTTGACGTCGAACAAAGCCGAAAAAGATGTGGCGCGGTGTGTGCAATTCGGCTGGCAGGACGAAGCGGTGTTCGGCGTCGATGCGGCGGCGTATCTGGAACCGCGCAAGTCGGGCGGTACGACGGTATACACCCGTTCGGCGGAGTCGTTTGTCGACGTGATTACCGAAGCTTCGGGGACGACGCTGAACTATTACGCGCAGAAGGATGATTTTGTCGCCAAGCGCCGGTTGGCGGCGTTGGCGACCTGCCTGTAATGGTCAAATTGATGCAGTGAAGCGCAAACCGCTTTCGCCAGCAGGCTGGCTGCCACATTTGAAATGCATTCCAAGTGTAGGAGCCAGCCTGCTGGCGGTGGGGCCAGTGAATTCAACCCCTCAACCGTTTTTGCAAGTAATGCCGGCTATGTCCCGGCGGATAATCGATAATCTCGCCAAACTGGCTGAATCCCAGCTTCTTGTAGAACTCCGGCGCCTGAAAATCGAAGGTGTCCAGCCAGATGCCCAAGCAGTGCTTCTCGTTGGCGAGTTCTTCGGCCATGGCCATCAGTCTTGATCCCAGGCCCTGGCCGCGCCCCTGTTCCGGCACTAAAAGCAGCTCGATGTACATCCACTTGAAGATCACCCGACCATACAAACCGCCGAGAATCGCGTCGTGCTCATCCCGCACGGTCAGCGCGAAAGGTTCCGACGTGGAGCCTCCGGTCTTGGCATCGTTATAGGCAATCAGTGGCTCGAGAATGGCCTTGCGTTGTTCTTCCGTAGGATTCTTCGACAACTCGATTCGCAACGTCATGCGCAACTTCCTTGTGATGTGAACCTGCAAGCCTATCCTGCCCCGCGGGCATCGTCCAAGCGCTTCTTCAACCCGGTGGAACCGCCGCTTACGCGCTGCGGTCTAGCCTTTACAGCGTCATTCCAGCACGCGGTTGATGAGGAATCTCCATGAATATTTTCGAAGCCCTTCGCGAAAGCCACGATCGCCAGCGTAGCTACGCCAAAACCCTGATCGAAACCAGCGGCGATACGCCGGAGCGGGTCGAGGCGTACAAACAACTCAAAGCCGAACTCCAAGCCCACGAAACCGCCGAAGAACGCCATTTCTACATTCCATTGATGGAGCTTGACGAGGGTGTCGATCTGAGCCGCCATGCCATCGCCGAACACCATGAAATGGACGAGATGATGGAAGAACTCGACGAGACCGAGATGTCCAGTCCTGCGTGGTTGGCAACCGCGAAGAAGCTGTCGGACAAGGTTCATCATCATTTGAAGGAAGAAGAGCAGAAGTTCTTCCAGATGGCCGGCAAATTGCTCAACGAAAAACAGAAAGTACAACTCGCCGGACAATACGAAAAGGAGTTCCAGGCACAGTTGTCGTGAGTACCGAATGGCAGTGTTTGCAGCATTGGCGTGTAATCTTTTGGCGTCACCTGGGGTGGGCGTTATCGTAAAAGACTGTATATGCATCCAGTATTTGCGGTGTTTTTACGTCATAAACCCGCCGACTGCGACAAAACCGCCAATAGACAAAAAATTCACCTCCGTTAGCTTGAAGGCCTCTCCTCGGAAAGGAGAGTTCTTAAATCAACGGAGTGAAAAACATGAATCAACCACAAATCCAACTGCGACACGGTCGTGTCATTTCCCCTGCAAGCCGCGGTGCGGTAGCGATCGAGCAAGGATTGCTCGGTGCCTGGCAGGTCAACGAAATGGAAGGCGGGAAGAATTTCCCGGCGCTGGCGGCGGGGCCATTTCCGGCGCCTTACCAGAGTGATTCGGACAGCGTCACGCCACCGGCCGACGGCTACATTCTTAGTGGTGGCAAGAGCGATGCCCGCGATTGCGTGAACTTCACCAATGACGAAATGAGCAAAAAACTCGCTCGTCCGTTCACCTGGCCGCTGCTCAATGTCACCCCGGGGCAGACCCTCGAAATCAAATGGGAATACACCGCGCCGCACACCACGCGTGGTTACCGCTGGCTGATCACCAAGGACGGCTGGGACCCGAAACAACGCATCAGCCGCGCGCAACTGGAAGCGCAACCGTTCTTCGAGGACTTCTACACTCAGGTGCCTTATTACAGCTACCCGAATGAGCTGAAGGCCAAGGTCAATCACGCGGTGAAACTGCCAGCCAACAAAAAAGGCCATCACGTGATCGTGCTGATGTGGATCGTCGCCAACACCGGTAACGCTTTCTATCAGGCGTTCGACGTCGACTTCAAATAACGGCATTACGTCGTCAACCCACACGTTCTGAAGGATTAGAACATGTCAAAAATCGATTTCTCTTTAGTGCAAAACACCGCGAGCGATGCCGCTTCGCTGATGCCGAGCATTGCCGGCAAAAAGATCCTCATGGGCTTCTGGCACAACTGGCCCGCAGGCCCGAGCGATGGTTACCGCCAGGGCCGCTTTGCCAGCCTCTCGCTGGAGCAAGTGCCCAAGGAGTACAACGTCGTTGCGGTGGCCTTCATGAAGGGCAGCGGCATTCCGACCTTCAAGCCTTTCAACGTTTCCGATGCCGAGTTCCGCCGTCAGGTCGGCGTGCTCAACAGCCAAGGGCGGGCCGTGTTGATTTCCCTCGGTGGCGCTGATGCGCACATCGAGTTGCGCAGCGGTCAGGAACAACCGCTGGCCAATGAAATCATCCGTCTGGTGGAAACCTACGGCTTCGACGGCCTGGACATCGATCTTGAACAGAGCGCGATTGACTTCGCTGCCAACAAGACCGTCCTGCCGGCCGCGCTGAAACTGGTCAAGGATCACTACGCAGGCCAGGGCAAGCACTTCATCATCAGCATGGCCCCGGAGTTTCCGTACCTGACCAGCACTGGTAAATACGTGAGCTACTTGCAGGCGCTGGAAGGCTACTACGACTTCGTTGCTCCGCAGTTCTACAACCAGGGCGGCGATGGGGTCTGGGTACCGGAAGCCAACAACGGCGCGGGTGCGTGGATTGCGCAGAACAACGATGCGCTGAAGGAGGATTTCCTTTATTACCTGACCGAAAGTCTGGTGACCGGCACTCGCGGCTTCACGCGGATCCCGGCGGACAAGTTTGTCATCGGCCTGCCGGCCAATAACGATGCGGCTGCCACCGGTTATGTGATCGACAAAACCGTGGTCGGGAATGTCCTCAAGCGTCTGGCGATCAAAGGGCTGCCGATCAAAGGCTTGATGACCTGGTCGGTGAATTGGGACAACGGCAGCAGCAAGGATGGCTTGCCGTACAACTGGGAGTTCAGTCGGCGTTATGGGCCGTTGATTCACGGGGTGGGTTCCGCCGAGTCGTTATCCGATGACAGGCTGTCGCTCAACGCTCGTTAGTTGCAAATAAAGAAGCCCGGTAGCGCTGCCGGGCTTCTTTGTCGGTTTGGAATGCGTGTGGGTATGTTTTTATTCGGTTTTAACCAGGACATAAAGATTGTCATTGATCGACATTTTTTCGATTCTGTTTAAAGAGATAAGCTCTTTGAATTCTTTTTCGAGTGTTTTCTTGTCGCAGTATTTTTCATATATAAGCGGCCTGTCCGAAGCGTAAATGTAAAGGCGCCATACGTCAAAGCCGTCGATTCTGCTGTTCGAACCGTAATCGAAGTCCACTGATTCTGATGGGAAATGAATGGCACACCCTACGCCGTGCAGTTCATATTGAATTTCATCAGTTATTTCACCGCAGCGTTCGATTTGCTTGCTCCGCCAGAGTCTTAAAATATTCCGAGTGCCAAATTTTTTTTGTAGTAACTCTGTTCCACTCTCAACTTTTGAAAGAAAGTCGGTTATTAGGTCCTCAAGATTTTTATCGGCTGTTTTCATCTTCGTCTGTGATGCTCCAATCGGTCGTGTCCGACATTGTTAGCTGATTCAATGACTTCTTCGATCGTATTAAGTTGTCCTTTGTGCTCTCTGATGTTCGTGATCAAATTTATAGTTATTGGCGTTGCTGTTTGTCTTGCAGCTGCTGCACGGTGATGTCCATCTAGAATATAGAAGGTGCCCTGATGTTCTGCTACGTCTATGGGATAGCTGACATCGTACATCCAGTGCAGTCCCCGTCCAGAACTGCTCGGCCCAGGCGTCGTAGTTGTTCAGGCACAGGCGGAACTCGCGGATCAGGTGTTCGAAGTCCGGCTCGTCGGGATTCAAAGCAGCAACAACGAGCAGGCCGATGCTGTTGTTCAGAGCCAGAAGCCGATCGGGTTGAAACATGGGCAGGCACTCGCGCACGTGAAGAAAAAGGTGCGCGGACTTTGCGGGGGATCAATCAGGAAAGAAGTCGGGCGAGTAGGCGATATCTGTAGGATGTTTCGACATGGTTTGTAGGGCGGTATAGGGTTTCGTTTTTTCGTTCACAAAAAAGGGCTTTTACCTACCCAGGGGCCTTCAATGAAAAGGATCAAGCGTCATGTCCAACACAGCCGAGCGGGTCAATATTGTCGACACTCAGGTGTTGTCCCATGACTGGTATCTACTGAAGAAAATCACCTTCGACTATCACCGCAACAACGGCGAGTGGCAGCGTCAGACCCGTGAGGTCTACGACCGCGGTAACGGCGCAGCGATTCTGCTGTTCAACCGCGAACAGCGCACGGTGGTGCTGACCCGGCAGTTCCGCTTGCCGGTGTTCGTCAATGGCCATGATGGTTTGCTGATCGAAGTGGCGGCCGGGCTGCTCGAAGGTGCTGCACCAGAGCAACGGATTCGCGATGAAGCCGAGGAGGAAACCGGTTATCGCGTGCACGATGTGAAGAAGGTATTCGAGGCTTACATGAGCCCCGGCTCGGTGACCGAGAAGCTGCATTTTTTCATTGCCGAATACGACGCCGCATCGAAGGTCAGCGACGGTGGCGGTCTGGAAGAGGAGACCGAAGAACTCGAAGTGCTGGAGTGGCGATTCGACGACGCGTTGGCGGCGTTTCAGCGCGGTGAGATCTGCGATGCCAAGACCATCATGCTGTTGCAGTATGCGGCGATGAATAACGTGTTTACCTGATAAATCAAAAGATCGCAGCCTTCGGCAGCTCCTACAGGAAAACGCATTTTAGGGTAAGAGCTGCCGAAGGCTGCGATCTCTTGATCTGTTTTAACTGACTAAAACAAATCCCTGGTTTTGCCAACCGTCGACCAGTCGCCACCCTCCAGGGTCAGCAAGCGCTCTTTCGCTTCAAGCCCCCCGGCAAACCCGGTGAGTTTCCCCGAGGCGCCGATCACCCGATGACACGGCGCCACAATGGAAATCGGGTTGCGTCCGTTGGCAGCGCCCACTGCCCGCACGGCGCTGGGATTGCCTATCTGTTCGGCAATCTGGCTGTAGGTGCGCGTCTCGCCGAATGGAATGGTCAGCAGCGCCGTCCAGACCTTTTTCTGAAAGTCGGTGCCAGCGAAATCCAGTTCCAGATCAAAACAGTCACGCGTCCCGGAAAAATATTCTTCAAGTTGTCGAGCCGTTCGAATCAGGACCGGATTGTCGGGCGCTTCGCTCATCGGCCCGAGGCGCACGCGGTTCGGTTTGTCGTTTTCCCAGAGGATGGCTGCCAGTCGTGAACCGTTCGCGACCAGCTTCAGCTCGCCGACAGGCGAGGGCAGGGTGATGAACGTGTAAGGCATGACGGCAGACTCCGGATCAGGGCGGCAACAGCGCCCAGCATACTGCCTGATCGGGGAGGCGCAATACGCAAAGCCGACCATACTGCTTGTTGCTCCTGAAGCGTTCCCCCCTCTGTTTTGCACAGACCCTGAAAACAAAAAAAGAGATCGACTCATGAAGTACGAACCTTTGGCCAAATCGCTGATAGCGACCTCACTGGCACTTAGCTGTCTCATGGCTCACGCGGCGTCAGTCGCACCGGTTGCCGCCGAAAACGGCATGGTGGTCACCGCGCAACACCTGGCCACCCATGTGGGTGTCGACGTATTGAAAAGTGGCGGCAACGCCGTCGATGCGGCGGTCGCCGTGGGTTACGCACTGGCGGTGGTCTATCCCGCAGCCGGCAACCTCGGCGGTGGCGGCTTCATGACCATTCAACTGGCGGACGGGCGCAAGACCTTCCTCGATTTTCGTGAAAAAGCGCCACTGGCGGCCACCGCCAACATGTACCTCGACAAGGAAGGCAACGTCATTCCCGACCTGAGTACCCGTGGGCATTTGGCGGTAGGCGTGCCGGGCACTGTGTCCGGCATGGAGTTGGCGCTGAGCAAATACGGGACCAAGCCGCGCAAGGAGATGATTGCCCCGGCGATCAAACTGGCGGAAGACGGTTTTGCGCTGGAGCAGGGTGACGTCGAGCTGCTGGAATACGCCACCGATGTGTTCAAGAAGGACATGCGCGATTCCGGCTCGATTTTCCTGCACAACGGTGAGCCGATGCAGGTCGGGCAGAAACTGGTGCAGAAGGATCTCGGCAAAACCCTGCGGACCATTTCCGAGAAAGGCGCCGACGGCTTCTATAAAGGCTGGGTCGCCGATGCCATCGTGACCTCCAGTCAGGCCAACAAAGGCATCATCACCCAGGCCGACCTCGACAAATACAAGACCCGCGAACTGGCGCCGGTGGAGTGCGATTACCGTGGTTACCACGTGGTCTCGGCACCACCGCCAAGCTCCGGCGGGGTGGTGATCTGCCAGATCATGAACATCCTCGAAGGCTATCCGATGAAGGATCTGGGCTTCCATTCGGCCCAAGGCATGCACTACCAGATCGAAGCCATGCGCCACGCGTATGTCGATCGCAACAGCTACCTCGGCGATCCGGATTTCGTCAAAAACCCGATCGAGCACCTGCTGGACAAGAACTACGCGACCAAACTGCGCGACGCCATCCAGCCGCAAAAGGCCGGCGTGTCGGCTGAACTCAAGCCCGGCGTAGCGCCCCATGAAGGCAGCAACACCACCCACTATTCGATCGTCGACAAGTGGGGCAATGCGGTGTCGGTCACCTACACCCTCAACGACTGGTTCGGCGCGGGCGTGATGGCGAGCAAGACCGGGGTGATTCTCAACGATGAAATGGACGACTTCACCTCCAAGGTCGGCGTGCCGAACATGTACGGTCTGGTGCAGGGTGAAGCCAACGCCATCGCTCCAGGCAAGGCGCCGCTGTCGTCGATGAGCCCGACTATCGTCACCAAGGACGGCAAAGTGGTGATGGTGGTCGGCACACCGGGCGGCAGCCGCATTATCACCGCGACGTTGCTGACCATGCTCAACGTCATCGACTACGGCATGGGCCTGCAGGAAGCGGTCGATGCGCCACGCTTCCACCAGCAGTGGATGCCGGAGGAAACCAACCTCGAAGACTTCGCCGCCAGCCCCGACACGAAGAAGATCCTCGAGAGCTGGGGTCATAAGTTCGCCGGGCCGCAGGACGCCAATCACATCGCCGCGATTCTGGTCGGTGCGCCATCGCTGGGCGGTAAACCGGTCGGCAAGAATCGCTTCTACGGCGCCAACGATCCACGCCGCAATACCGGGTTGTCACTGGGTTACTGAGGGGCGTAAAAAGGGGGCGGGCTCAGGTTCGCCCCTGTCTCAAGGACTGATCAAGGAAGGCTCATCATGACCACCGCATTGCTGATCATTGACGTCCAGCGCGCCCTCTGCTCGGGCGAATATCAGTGCTACGACATTCAGCGCGTGATCGACACCATCAACGGTCTCAGTGCACGCGCACGCAAGGCCGGCGTGCCGGTGGTGCTGATCCAGCATGAAGAAAAGGACAGTCCGTTGGCCCATGGTGCCGAAGGCTGGCAACTGGCCGAAGGGCTTGATACATCGCCGAACGATCGGCGTGTACGCAAGACCACCCCGGATTCGTTTTACCAGACTGACCTGCGTAAATTATTGCCAAGTGAAGACTTCGAACGCCTGGTCATCTGCGGTCTGCAAACCGACTACTGCGTCAACGCCACCGTGCGCCAGGCCCATCAATCGGGTTATGACGTGGTGCTCGTCGCAGACGCACATTCGACGATCGACAACGGCAACATGAGCGCCGAAGATATCATTGCCGAACACAACAAGGACCTGGCGCACCTGACCGGCGCTACTGGCCGCATTGACGTCAAACCTGCGGCCGACATCACGTTCTGATAATGCATACAAAACCCTGTGGGCTTCATGACACCGGGATTTCCGGCATACTGCGCGCCGTCCGAAGAATGGAATCTCTCGATGTTCGCTCTCTCTCTGCGTCATGCTTTGGCGCTGACGTCCCTTGCGTTTGCCTCTGTCGCCCAAGCCAGCAGTTTCGATTGCGCTATCGCGAACAGCAAAACTGAAAAAGCCATTTGCGGTGATCCGTATCTTTCGCAGCTTGATGAGCAGCTTGCAGAACGTTGGCGCTCAACCCTCGCCAACGTTCCCGATCCCAAGTCTCTCAAGACCGATCAACGGCAATGGCTGAAAAGTCGTAATGCCTGTGGCGCCCTCACGGCCTGTTTGCGCCACCAGTATTTGATGCGTCAGGCCGAGCTGGAACACGCCACTCAGCCCTTCAGTTGGGACGCGACCTGGCAGCTCATTCCGCCGAATACGTCAACGGCGGCAACGGTGACAACCCATCGTCGCGATGCGGCGCACCTCACTTTTGATATTGCAGCGGGCGAGGGCGCCAACTCGGGAAATCTCGAGGGTGTCGCCGTATTTGAAGGCAAAGAAGCGCATTACGCCGAAGGGGAGTGCGCGTTGACTTTCACCCCCCTAAATGGCGTTCTGAATATCTCGCAAGTCGGCACAGATGCCGATTGCGGTGGCGGTATGGGCGTGTATTACGCCGGCACTTATGTCGCCTCGGAACAACCAGTGACGCTTGATTACGACATGCTCAGCCTTGGCTTGGCGCGAACGCCTGAGGAAAACCAGGTCCTGCATGGATTGCTCAAGGACGATTATGAAAGGCTCGTTGAGCTCTCGGGCACCCTGCAAGTCGGTGATCCCTCAGCCGACGTGCCGGGCAGTCAGGTGGTGGAAATGTGGATGCGTGGCCTGGGGGGCACCGGCATCATCATGAGCACAACCGACCAGCGTTTCTGGATCATCCTGCTGACCTACGATGAGCAAGGTCATCAGCGGGCGCGCTATTACACCAACGCGGTGAAATGGAAAGGGCATCTGCCCGATGTTCTGCAAGCCTGGTACCAACGCACAAATGGAAATCGCTCGATCCCATTGGATTTCATGCCCTGATTCCAAACGCCTCAAGTCGCAAACAAAACCCCACGAATCTCGCCCACCCGCGGCGCCATCACCACGCCCTCCAGCACCATGCGCGTGATCGTCTGCGCCGCCGTTTGATAATCCTCATCCTGCGGCACTTCGCGCCCCATGATCCGGCCCATCTGCCAGCCAATGTTGGTGTACGTCCGTGTTGCCGACCAGATGAACAGCATCAAATGCTCAGGATCCACCGGCGCGAGCAAACCGCGCTCGATCCAGCTGCGCAGACATTCAACGTTACGTCGTGCTTCGGCCTGCAACAGGTCGCGGCACTCATCCGGCAACTGGCGACCGCCCAACAGCAACTCGCCACTGAACACCTTGGCAATCGCCGGATGCTCGCGGGCAATCCGGATCCGCGCGGCGACATAGGCGCGCAGTCCCGTCAGCGGATCATCACTTTCACGCAGCACCGCCGAGGCTTCCAGCAACGGTTCGACAAACCCCAAAAGCACTTTGCTGTAGAGGTTTTCCTTGGTCTGGAAGTAGTAATACAGATTGGCCTTGGGCACCCCGGCGCGCGCCGCGATGTCGCGGGTCTGGGTGGCGTCGAAGCCATTGGCGGCGAATTCTTCGCTGGCGGCGGCGAGGATCAACTGCTCGTTGCGTACGCGGATGGCGCTCATGGACACACAGGTTGGCTGGACGACATGGAAAGGTTCTGGCGATTTTGGTTTCGCAATATACAAAACTATATAGCGATAAGGCCAGTAGACTCGACGCACAGCGCTATGCTGTATCAATCATTTATCGGGAACGGAGCAGGGACATGACCCTTCAGGCACTGCGCGCCAACGCGACACACCTCGATGCGGTGGCGCGGTTGTTCGACGCTTACCGAGGTTTCTACCAGCAACCTTCGAACCTTGAACAATCGCGAGCCTTCATCGCCGAGCGCATGGCCGGCAACGAATCAGTGATTTTTCTGGTTGAGGATGAAAGGGCTGAAGCGCTGGGTTTCGTGCAGTTGTACCCGACCTTCTCGTCCATCGATGCTCACCGCACCTGGCTGCTCAGCGACCTGTTCACCGCGCCTGCCGCCCGTGGACGCGGGGTTGGCCGGCTGCTGATGAACACTGCGCGGGATTTTGCCTTGGCCACCGGCGCCAAGGGCCTGGTGCTGGAAACCGCCACCGACAATTTCACGGCGCAAGGCTTGTACGAATCCCTCGGCTACGTCCGCGACAGCGGTTATTACACCTACATGCTCGACTTGCGGCAGGGCTGAACGGTCGCCATCAGCATTTGCTCGATCTGCGCCAATTCCCAGGTACTGAGTAAACTCACCGGATCGGTGCCATAACGCTGCCAACTGTCCAGCGCGCCTTCTTGCCCATCACCGCTGCGGGCAAATTCACAGTGGTGCAAGCGGCCACCTTCAACATCCAGCAGCAGCCGCCAGCCCTCGATATCGACCGCGATCAGACCCGGTGCGTCGGGCACCTCTAAGATGTTGAAAGCGAGCACACCCAGCGCAGCTTCACGCAAACGCTGGCACACCTGGCGGGCGCTCAGAACTGCAGACATGTTCAACTCTACGGATACAGGAGCGCGCCAGCATAAAGCCCGAGCCGACAACTGTCAGCGTTCACTGGCCCGATCCGCGACAATTCCGTAACATCCGCAACCCTCTTTTTCCCGAACACCTGCAGCCGCGCTCGACGGCCGCTCAATCAGGTAAGCCATGAAACCGATTCGTCTGCGCGCCGATGTCCTGGCCGGACTCACCACCTCGTTCGCCCTGTTGCCCGAATGCATTGCGTTCGCGCTGGTGGCGCACCTCAATCCGCTGATGGGCCTTTACGGCGCGTTCATCATTTGTACGCTGACGGCGTTGTTCGGCGGGCGGCCGGGCATGGTCTCCGGCGCGGCGGGTTCGATGGCCGTGGTCATCGTCGCGCTGGTGGTGCAACACGGCGTGCAGTATTTGCTGGCGACGGTGTTGCTCGGTGGTTTGATCATGATGGCGTTCGGGCTGCTGCGCCTGGGCAAACTGGTGCGCATGGTGCCGCATCCGGTGATGCTCGGCTTCGTCAACGGCCTGGCGATCATCATTGCGCTGGCACAACTGGAACATTTCAAGAACGGTGAGGAATGGCTCAGCGGTACGCCGCTGTACCTGATGGCCGGGCTGGTGGCGCTGACCATGGCCATCGTCTACATCCTGCCGCGCCTGACCCGCGCGGTGCCGCCGGCGCTAGTGGCGATCCTCGGCGTCGGTCTGTTGGTCTACCTGTTCGGCCTGCCGACCCGCACCCTTGGCGACATGGCGCACATTGCCGGTGGCTTGCCGACTTTCGCTTTGCCGGACATCCCGTGGAATCTTGAAACCCTGCGCATTATTGCGCCTTACGCGATTCTGATGGCGCTGGTCGGTCTGCTGGAAACTCTGTTGACGTTGAACCTCACCGATGAAATCACTGAAACCCGTGGCTATCCGGATCGCGAGTGTGTGGCGCTCGGTGCGGCCAATATGGTCTCGGGTGCGTTCGGCGGTATGGGCGGGTGCGCGATGATCGGCCAGACCGTGATCAACCTCAGTTCCGGCGGGCGCGGGCGTTTGTCTGGCGTGGTCGCTGGCGTGCTGATTCTGTTGTTTATCCTGTTTCTGTCGCCGCTGATTGAGCGTATTCCGCTGGCGGCGCTGGTGGGTGTGATGTTTGTGGTGTCGCAGCAGACTTTTGCCTGGGCGTCGTTGCGGGTGGTGAACAAAGTGCCGCTTAACGATGTGCTGGTGATCATTGCTGTGACTACCATCACGGTGTTCACCGATCTGGCCACTGCGGTGCTGTGCGGCATTATTATCGCGGCGCTCAACTTTGCCTGGCAGCAGGCGCGTGAGTTGTATGCCGATGAGCATCTGGAGGCTGACGGCAGTAAGCTTTATCGTCTGCATGGCACGTTGTTTTTTGCCTCGACTGCGCCGTTTCTCAATCAGTTCGACCCGGCTAATGATCCGGTCCGCGTGACTTTGGATTGTCGGCATTTGAGTTTCGTCGATTATTCGGCGATTGCGGCGTTGAAGACTTTGCGCGAGCGTTATGCCAAGGCGGGGAAGCATTTGCAGGTGTTTCATTTGTCTGAGCGGTGCAAGAAGTTGCTTAAGCGGGCGGGTGAGGAGCATCACTGATTATCTGGCTGACTGGGTACATATCCGTTGCTGCGGTCACGGCGGCTTAGGGTTTCGCCCTTACGGCGACTCACTTTTTTTACAAACGCCTAAAAAAAGTAAGCAAAAAAACGCTTGCTCCTACGTGCGGCCCGCTCGCTGGGGCTCGAGGTTCCTTCGCTCCGGGATCCCTCCGGGCGCAGCGCCTACGGTTTGCTTCGCTGCACCTCCTCTCGCTGTGTTTGGCTTCGCCAAACGGTCGCTGCGCTCCCACCCCCGGATGAATCCCTCCACTCAGCCTTCCGACGTCGCCCGTGGATCAAGATCAAGAGCGGCAGCCGAGCTAACGCTCATCCTGTTGAGTGGTTAGAAGCGATGCGGTGTGAAGTGGGCGTTATTTTTTGCTTTTCTGTGGGAGTGAGCTTGCTCCGGGCAGCGATCTGACGAAGGCGGCCTGACAGCCGACCTGTTTCTGGCGGATTGCAGGCGATCCAATTGTAGGAGTGAGCCTGCTCGCGATAGCGGTGTGTCGGTCAAAGATGCTTTGAATGACACGCCGCTAGCTTGCAGACTCGCTCCCACTGGTGTTGTTGTGTGGCCAGAATTCAGATGGCCGGGAAGTCAATATCGGTCAGCGCCGCGTTGTTCAGGTAGTTGGTCAGGCTCTGCACGGCCACCAGTGCGATTACTTCGATGATTTTCACGTCGTCGATGCCGGCAGCCCGGGCGGTGGCGATCTGTTCGTCACTCAAGTGGCCACGACTTTCGGTCAACTGGCGGGCGAGGGTGGCGTAGGCGTTGAGTTCGCCTTGGCGGGCGGCGACGATGTCTTGTGCCGAGAGCCCGGCCTTGCCGGCAAACAAGGTGTGTGCGGCCAGGCAGTAGTCGCAACCGTTGACCTGTGAGGTGGCGAGGTACACGGCTTCTTTTTCCTGGGCGCTCAGCGAAGTCTTGCCGAGGATCGCCGAGGCTTGCACGTAGGTTTCCAGGGCCACCGGCGCTTTGGCCAGGGTGGTGAAGACATTGGGCAGGAAACCGATTTTCTTTTTCACGCCTTCCAGCACAGGGCGGCTGGCGTCGGTGGCGGTTTCGAGGCTGATAGCGTGGATGCGGCTCATGGTGATTCTCCGAAAGTCCGGTGCGAAGTGCGCCGGGGATGGAGGTCATGTTATTGAGTGAGGCTGGTGGATTGGCGGCAAATCGTCGAGGATATGCGGCAGATCGTCCAGATATGCCTTTGGAGTCGACCATGGATCGCCTGTCTACGTTACTCAGCCATTTCGGCGTGACTGCCGGCACTTTTCACAGTGGTACGTTCTGCGGCGTCGCGGTTCATGAAAATGAACCGGTCGGGCATGTGCATCTCTTGCAGGCCGGTGAAATGCGGCTCAAGCCGGGCAGCGAGCGTGAAATTCGCCTGAGCGAACCGTCGCTGATTTTCTTCCCCCGACCCTTTGCCCATCGCATGTTCGCCGACGAAGCCATGGACACCCGAGTGGTCTGCGCAACGCTGACGTTTGACGGCGGTTCCGGCAATGCGCTGGCGGCGGCACTGCCGGATTATATGGTGCTGAAACTGACGGACATCCCGGAATTGGGCAGCACCGTGGAATGGCTGTTCAAGGAAGCGTTCGAAGGGCATTGCGGGCGGGTGGCGGTGATGGATCGCCTGTTCGAACTGCTGGTGATTCTGTTGCTGCGGCACTTGATCAGCAGCCGCGAACAACAACCGGGGATGATCGCCGGGCTGGCTGATCCACGTCTGTCGCGCGCCTTGAATCTGATGCACGAGCAACCGCAAAAGCCATGGAGCGTGGCGGATCTGGCCGCGGTCGCCAACCTGTCCCGCGCCGGTTTCGCCGAGCAGTTTCGCCGGGTTGTTGGGCAGACCCCGGCCGATTATCTGCTGAGCTGGCGGGTCAGTCTGGCGCAGAAACGCCTGCGCGAAGGCAAACCGATTGCGCTGATTGCCGAAGAGGTCGGTTACGAAAGTCCTTCGGCGCTGGCCCGGGCGTTTCGGCGTAAGACCGGGCTCAGCCCTCGCGAATGGAAGGCTGGCGCCTGAGCATCATTTGGCGAATTTCTTCGCCCCGGCCACGCACAGGATCACGCCCAATGTCACGGCGAGCATGCCGACGCTGACGTGTTCATGCAGCAGGGTCGCCGCCAGCGCCAGACCGAAAAACGGTTGCAGTAATTGCAACTGACCCACCGCCGCAATCCCGCCCTGAGCCAGACCGCGATACCAGAACACAAAGCCGATCAGCATGCTGAACAGCGACACATAGCCCAGACACACCCACGCCGAAAGACTGATGGTGCTGAACGAAGCGGGCGCCAGCCACAGACTCAACATCGCCATCACCGGTAATGAAAGCACCAGCGCCCAGCAAATCACCTGCCAGCCGCCGAGGGTGCGCGACAACTTTGCGCCTTCGGCATAGCCGAGGCCGCAGGCCAGAATCGCCGCCAGCATCAGCAGGTCGCCGGTGGGCGAGGCAGTCAGCCCTTGTGCCAGCGCGAAGCCGACCACCAGCGCGCTGCCGAGAATCGAAAAGATCCAGAACACCGGTCGCGGCCGCTCACCGCCGCGCAGCACGGCAAATATCGCCGTGGCCAATGGCAGTAATCCGACAAACACAATCGAATGCGCCGACGTCACGTGTTGCAGCGCCAGGGCGGTCAGCAGTGGAAAGCCGAGCACTACGCCCAGCGCGACAATCAACAGCGACAGCCACTGATCGCGC
Organism: Pseudomonas sp. VD-NE ins; assembly: GCF_031882575.1. Lineage (NCBI taxonomy): Bacteria > Pseudomonadati > Pseudomonadota > Gammaproteobacteria > Pseudomonadales > Pseudomonadaceae > Pseudomonas > Pseudomonas sp. VD-NE ins. Next base: position 4,100,462 of record NZ_CP134772.1, on the reverse strand, counting down.
GCCGGACGCCGTTCGCGAAACAGCCACAACAGCGCCATCGCCAAGACCCCGGCGATGGCCGCGCGGACCACGGTGAGAAACACCGGATCGAACTCCAGCACCGCCAGGCGCGTGGCCGGCAGCGAGCCGCTGAAGATCACTACGCCGATAAAACCGTTGATCCAGCCACTGGTTTTTTCCAGTGCCGGCGTCGTCAGATTCGAAGTCCGTTCCATAGCAGATCACGCTCAGAAAGTGGGTTGCATTGCAGTCATGCTAGAGCCGAGAATCAGCACAATCAAAGAATTGTCATGGATACATCCGGCATGCCACGCTCGCGCTACAAAACATTGGTTGACGCCTACGCGGCGGACATTCGCTCGGGGCAGTTGCCGCCGGGTACACGGTTGCCGACCCATCGGCAATTAGCGGCTCAGGAAGGACTGGCGCTGGTCACGGCTTCGCGGGTTTACGCGGAGCTGGAGGCCATGGGCCTGATCAGCGGCGAGACCGGGCGCGGCACGTTTGTCCGTGAAACCTCGTTGTCGCCAGGGCAGGGCATCGATCAGAAAGACGTGGCGGTCGGCATGATCGACCTCAATTTCAATTACCCGTCATTGCCCGATCAGGCGGATTTGTTGCGCAGCGCGTTGCGGCAATTGGCGTTGTCGGGCGATCTGGAAGCGTTGCTGCGTTATCAGCCCCACGCCGGTCGCGCCCACGAGCGCGCGTCCGTCGCTCGGCATCTGCTGACGCGCGGGGTGACGGTCGAAGCCGAGCAAGTGCTGATCGTCAATGGCGCCCAGCAAGGCTTGGCGGTGACGCTGATGGCATTGCTCAAACCCGGCGATGTGATTGCCGCTGACGCGCTGACCTACTCCGGCTTCAAGGTGCTGGCCGAAGCGCTGCATCTGGAGGTCGTGGCGATTCCGTTCAGCGATCAGGGGCCGGATCTCGCCGCGCTGGACAAACTCTGTCGCAGTCGCTCGGTGCGTGCCGTGTACAGCATGCCGACATTGCACAATCCGCTGGGCTGGGTGATGCCGCTGGAACAGCGCGAGCAGTTGGTGGCGATTGCCCGTCGCCATGATCTGACGATCATCGAAGACGCGGCCTACGCATTTCTGGTGGAAAACCCACCGCGTACGCTGATCGATCTGGCGCCGGAGCGCACGGTGTACGTCTCGGGTCTGTCGAAAAACATCGCCACCGGCCTGCGCGTCGGTTTCATTGCCGCCCCGACAACGTGGGTACCAGCGCTCGAGCGAGTCATCCGCGCCACCACCTGGAACACGCCGGGCATCATGACTGCCATCGCCTGCGGCTGGCTCGACGACGGCACGGTGACGCTGCTCGAGGAGCAGAAACGCAACGACGCCAAGGCGCGGCAAGCGCTGGCGGCCGAGGTGCTGAAAGGGTTGCCGAGCATTGGCCATCCGGCGTCGTATTTCCTCTGGCTGCCGCTGCCGGAAGATGTGCGCGCCGATCAGATTGTCGTCGAGCTGATGCACGAGCAGATTTCCGTCACCACGGCGGAGCCGTTTTCGGTGTCAGGTCATGCGCCCCATGCGATTCGTCTGGCGCTGGGTTCGGTAGAGATGGAGGTGTTGCGCCAGGCATTGAGCAAAATCAGAAGGATCATTGGCGCTTACCTGTAAAAACAAAATGCTACCCTTGCGCCGCCCGATGCAGACCGACCCGGAACCCTCGATGAAAAACACCGCTGCACTGTCACTCGCCCTGATGCTTGGCACCAGCCTGTTCAGTACGTTCAGTCATGCCGCAGGCGACCCCGAAGCCGGGGCGAAAATCTTCCCGCGTCTGTGCGGCGGCTGCCATCAGGTCGGCGAATCGGCCCGACCGGGATTCGGTCCGCAGCTCAATGGCATCATTGGTCGGCCCGCCGGTACGTCGGCGAATTACGTGTATTCCGATGCAATGAAGAACTCGGGAGTGACCTGGGATCGTGAAACGCTGATCGCCTATCTGAAGGATCCGAAAGGCGTGGTGCCCGGCACGCGGATGATTTTCTGGGGGCTGAGCGACGAAGAAAAACTCGACAATCTGCTGGCCTACCTCCAGACCTTCTCGCAATAACGGTAGGAGCTGCCGAAGGCTGCGATCTTTTGATTTTGCTTTGCAAGGTCAAGAGCAAAAGATCGCAGCCTTCGGCAGCTCCTACAGGGCATGCGTGTTTTTGAGGTGCAGCGATGTCGGTTGATGCTCTCTGTGACAACCCCCTCCATCACGCTCGATTGATTCCGCCGCCAGGGTCATGACCGTCAGCACCACGTCTTCTTCGCGACTCAAGTATTGCAGTGTTCGGGCGATATGCCGGATACCCAAGTCCCTGATTGAAAAATGACATGAAAAAGCTACTCGTCGCTGTTGCTGCCCTCGTTTTGCTGACGGGTTGCGTGACCAAAGATCTCAGCGTTGAAGATCGCCAGCAAATCAAAACCGTGAAAGTGTTGCCGGTGTTTGTCGCCGTCGATAACTTTCAGTACACCAGCATGACGCAGGCCTGGGGCGCAGGCTTGGGCGCCGGAGCCGGCGCAGCGGCGGGCATGGCCTCCGGTGCTTCGACCATCGGTGCTGGCGGGTTAACGGGGGCGGGCTCTGTGGCAGGGACGAAAGCGGCGGACGTGGCCACCGGAGATATTACTCTGGCGATTCGCAACAACATGAAGACCCATGACATTGACCTGAGCAAGTTGATTCGGCAAAGCTTCGAAAAACGCGTGCAGCAGGAACATCTGTTTACCGTGGTGGGCGAGGGGGAGCGAGCCGATGCCGAGGTCGAAATTATGGTCTCGCAATGGGGGCTCTGCCTGAAGAATTTCAGCACCGTGTTGTACCCGGTGATCGGCGCTACGGCTCAAATCAAGCGCAACGGCTCGGCGGTGTGGCGCAATTTCGACACCATCTCCGTTTCCAACGATGCCAACACCATCGCCTATACACCGGAGCAATACGCAACGGATCCCGAAGCGTTGCGCAAGGCATTCAGCCATGTCTCAGATCTGGTGGTCGGTAAGCTGGTCGAACACTTGAAGCAGTGAAGGGCTGATCACGCCACCTGATTACGGCCCGCCGCCTTGGCTTGATACAGCTGCTGATCGGCGCGTTTGATCAGAGCGTTGTGGCTGTTGTCCGCCGGGTCTGCCAGACCGACGCCGATGCTCACCGTCACATTCCCGACCACAGGAAATTCGGCCTCGGCAACCACCACGCGAATTTTCTCGGCGACCACTTCCGGGGTGTCGGGTTGGGCAATTTCCGGCAACAGTACGGCGAACTCTTCGCCGCCGTAACGGGCGACGAAATCGGTGGTGCGCAAGCTGCTCTGAATCAGTTGCGCCAACTGTTGCAGCACATCATCACCCACGGCGTGGCCGTGGCTGTCATTGATGCGCTTGAAGTGGTCGGCATCGATCAGCAGCAGGGCAAACGGACGCCCGGTGCGCCGGAACAGCAGCGTGTATTCGGTGAGCTTTTCGTCGAAACGGCGACGGTTGTAAACGCCGGTCAAACCGTCGTGAGTCGCCAGGCTCAGCAGTTCGGCGTTGGCCTGCGTCAGCGCTGCGGTGCGTTGCGCCACAGTGGCTTCCAGCGAGGCATTGGCCTCTTGCAGTTCGCGCTCCTTGCCGAGCAGCGATTGCGTCATGGCATCAATGGACTGGCCAAGCTGAGCGATTTCCCGCACCGGGTGTTGCAGCGGGAATTGTGCGCCGGGCTGTTGGTTCTGCACCTGTCGGGCCGAATGCGCGAGCTGTTCGATCGGGCGGCTCAGGTATAGCGCCAGGTAGTAAGCCACCAAGCCGAACAGCACCGCCGCGAAAACCCCGAGAATCAGTAATTTGTACATCAGCAGGCGCGCCGGTTGCAGTGCGGTTTCCAATGGCTGGCGCACGGCAATCGACCACGACAGCACCGTACTCGATGGCGTCGGCACGGTGACCATGCTGGTGAGGAATCCGTTGCCCGCCGTCCAGCCTTGCCCTTTGGTGTCAATTGCCAGTTGCTGACCCATCAGCGCTTCCGGGTAGAGCACCTTGCCATCGTGATCGATGATCAACGCTTCGACATCCGGCGTTGAATTTTTATGCGAGAACGCCGCCGACTCAACAATGCGCGTCACCCAGCTCCAGTGTGCGTGGGCGCCAAGAACACCAATCACCTGGCCGTCGGCGTTGCGGATCGGTGCGGCGAAATCGATGAAGCGCAGCGGTTCACCGTTCGGCAGGGCCGGCAGCATTTTCGCCAGCAACACCGCCTCATGAGGATCGCCGGTGTACTCGCCGCGCAACCCGGCCTGGAACCAGGGGCGTTGCTGCACCGATTGGCCGACCAGCAAGTCGTTCACCGCCTGATGCACCTTGCCCTCGGCATCGGTAACGCCCATCCACGCGTACTCGGCGCGGGCCTGAGTGCGCAGTTGCATCGATTTCAGAATCGCCGGGTTGTCCAGGTCGCCACGCTCCAGATGCGGCGCGCGGCTGAGCAGATACACCTCCAACTGGCGTTCGCGCAGTTGCTCGCCCAATAACGATGCCGCCGAGCGTGCCGTGTTGAGCAAGGCATTGCCGCTGGCCTGCTTCATTTGTTCCGTGGCGATGTGACCCACATAGAAGCCCACACTCAGCAGCGTCAGCAGGGACAAACCGGCAAACCAAAGGGTGAGGTGGCTACGCAGACTGGCTTTGAGCATGGGCGAGGTCTGTCTTTATTGGTGTGGCGCAATGGTATGCGACATCGTCAACGGGCTGCCAGCGAAGTGGTTTATGAGTGTGTCGACAGCGATTTCAAAGAGCCATCACTTTCAGTAAGGTGTCTGCCCAGATACCAGCGCTCGGTTTTTCCCTGATCGCTCAGGTAGAACAATTCCCCGTCAGGTGGCTGCTTTGCATATAGAAAGAATCAAGTTCAGTGCTCTCAGAGGTGTGGCGTTTTACGTAGGCGTCGGTGCAGATATTCACGGATCCGACGCCGGTTTTCACGACATGCAACGCGCTGATCTTGAGCAAATCAATGTGTTTGGCGGCAGGAACGGTGCAGGTAAGTCAACGCTTCTGGATGTGGTAGGGGCATTGTCCAGGCCAGAGTTATTTCAAACCCTTAAACGAACGGCGTTTGGCGAACGCGTCTTTCATGGGCTGGATATTACCTTCAAGGGCGATGATTCGAGCTACACGCCCGCGCCTGCTCCGTTGGTCCTGCATGTCGAGTTCGAGCCGGCCCGGCCGCCGATCCTGGCATTGCGCGTTTTCGACCGGGCAGATCATTCGGAAGAAATTCTGGATGAAATATACGCGCGCATTCCGGCGACGGGCGTGGCGGCCAACGATATACAGAAAATCAGTCAGATCGTATCGAGGATGGGGATCAACGTTTCCTATTGGCGAGGTCCCGAGCAAACCTGTTTCGATGCGGCGTTCATTGTCGCCTTGCGTGAAATTCAGCCAGAGTTGTGTGGGGTCAAACGCGTGGAACTGGCTACGACGCAACAACTGCAAGAAACGGGTGTTGTGAAGTTGCAGCTTTATTCTGATCTGATGGTTTCACAAGCTGTCCCGTTTGAATATTTGCCTTCGGGCTGGAAAGCGGCCGCGGGCATGCTCGGCTGGCTCCGCGAACAAGCAAACGGTTCTATTGTCATCATTGAGGAGCCGGAGTCTCATTTGCACCCTCGACTCCAGCGCTTGTTGGCGATGAATCTGGCGCGATTGGCGAAGGAAAAGAACCTGCAATTGCTGGTTTCTTCGCATTCCTCGGTTTTTCTCAGCCCTGATGTCTGGGGCGCAGCTGACGCAACAGCCTCTGTTTCGATCGCTCACTTCCATGTGGACGGACGCCATATCCATAGCTTGCAGGGGCCGCGTGTCACCGTTTCGCCACAAAAGCTGCTGGACGAGTTGGGCGTGCGGGCAAGTGATCTGTACCAGTCAAATTTCGTGATATGGGTCGAAGGCCCGTCGGATCGGCTGTACATAAAGTACTGGTTGCAACGCTGGTGTCGAGAGCATGCCGAAGCCGAACTGGTAGAGAATGTGCATTACTCGTTCGTGCTCTATGGCGGGTCGATATTGTCCCACTATCACGCGGGTGAAGAGCTGCAGACAGAAGAGGCAATCTCGATGCTGCGTATCAACAGGAATTCTTTTGTCGTCATCGATCGTGACCACGATTTTGAGTTCGACGGTGATGTCGCCCACCGTACGAAGAAAGATTCGGCAAAGTACAAGGTGCTTGATCAGCTGGATGAAAGCAGCACCTGGATTACTCGGGGCTATACGATGGAAAGCTATTTGCCCGACGCCTTTAAAAAATACCTGGTCAGGAAAAAGAACGGAGCCGTATCTATCGGCACCAAACTGACCAAAGTGGAGCTGGCAAAGAAGTATATGAAGGAGACTGAGGGGCTGAAATTCAAACAGATTTTCAAACGCACTCAAACCAGCGCCATTCAGGAAATCGAGAAGATTTTTCGCGGTATAACCCGAGCGAATTTATAACGTCGCGACCGTTGGCGATCAAACCCGGGGTCACGAGCAGGCATGGCCCGTTCTCCAACACAAGCCATAAAAAAAGCCCGGCTGATCAGGCCGGGCTTGTTTGGGAACTGCGATGAAGCCGGTGGTTTAGGCAACGCGACGTTCGATCAGACGATCGGAGCCACCTTCGGCAACGCGGCGTTCGAGCAGGCGATCGGAACCACCTTCGGCAACGCGGCGTTCGATCAGACGATCGGAACCGCCTTCGGCAACGCGGCGTTCGAGCAGGCGATCGGAGCCGCCTTCGGCAACGCGACGTTCAATCAGGCGATCAGAACCACCTTCGGCAACGCGGCGTTCGAGCAGGCGATCGGAGCCACCTTCGGCAACGCGGCGTTCGAGCAGACGATCAGAACCACCCTCAGCAACACGACTTTCAATCAACTTGTCCGAGCCGCCTTCAGCGAGCTGGGTGTGTGCCGGAGTGGCGGCAAAAGCGTTAATGGCGAAAACCGAGAAAGCGATGCTGAGAAGGGTCTGGCGTTTCATGATCGTGTGCTCCAAGGGGTCGTTGTTTGTCTGGAGCCGATGTTACGCCGTGGATTTTTTATGAGAACTTCATTGCCGTGATGGTGAACATCGACCGCAATGATGGTTCACCAATCCCCTGTAGGAGCTGCCGCAGGCTGCGATCTTTTGATCTTTCTCAGAGCGACTTCGCCGCCCGAACGCACAGCTCACCCGTCGCCCGCGTCAGGGCCAGCTCATGCAGCGCGTCGTGGCTCAGGTCACTGCGCGCCTTGGCCAGCCACACCGGGCAATTGACGTCATGGCGATACGGCGCAAAGTCGGCGTATTGCTGCAGCAGGCGGGTTTGCAGCTCATCCAGACGTGGGCGGATCTGTTTACCGAGGTCCGGGCGCGGCGTGTCCGGCGCGGTACCGGCCGCCTGCCATTGCGCGAGCAAGCCGTACTGCACCAGTTTGTTCGCCTCCATTTGCGCGGCGATCAGTTGCGCCACGTCCTCAGGGTCGAGCTGACGCTCGGTGGCCAGCGTTCGGGCATTGGCGATGACCTGCGCCTCACGCGGGCTGTCCTGAATCGGCTTGCCGCTGTCCCATTTGGTCAGCGCGACGAGGTCGCCGATGTTCAGGCGTTCGTTCAGCGTTTCCAGCAACGGCTTCAAGGTTTCGCCGGGCGCGGCGGCATGAGCGCTGCTGGCGAGCAGAGCGAGGAGGGTGCCGGTCAACAGATTGGCAAAGTGCGGCATGAACAGAGCCTCAATGAGAGCAATGGAAGTGGGCAGTTGTTTACCACAGCTCTGAACCGACACCTACAGATCCGTGCCAATTACACAGGTGCGGGTAGCGCTGATAAACACCGATTTGAAATGTTAATTGCGCCCCGCGTGCAACTCACCGAAGCTATCCTCCATCAGCCCTCCCGCCATCGAGATGGACCTCTATTCAATGCAAGCCGTCGCCCAACGCCCACTCTGGCAAACCTACCTGCTATTCCTCGCACCCATGGTGCTGTCGAACTTTCTGCAATCGATGTCGGGCACGGTCAACAGCATTTACATCGGCCAGATGCTCGGGACCCAGGCGTTGGCGGCGGTGTCGGGGATGTTTCCCATCGTGTTCTTCTTTATCGCGCTGGTGATCGGCCTCGGTGCGGGCGCCGGGGTGTTGATCGGTCAGGCGTGGGGCGCGCGGGAGCCACACATGGTCAAGGCGATTGCCGGGGCGACGCTGTTGCTGGGCGTATTGATCGGTCTGGTGGCCGCAGTATTGGGCAGCGTATTTGCGCGACAGGCATTGGCGGGGCTGGGGACGCCGGCGGATGTGCTCGACGATGCAGTGGCGTATGCCCATGTGATGATGTGGATCTTGCCGTCGCTGCTGGTGTTTGTGTTGTTCACGCAGCTGTTGCGCGGGGTCAGCGACACGCTGTCGCCGTTGCTGGCGCTGATGGTCTCGACCTGTGTCGGGCTGGCCCTGACGCCGGCGCTGATTCGCGGCTGGTTCGGCTTGCCGCAACTGGGTATTCAGAGTGCGGCTTATGCTGGCCTGGCCGGTAACCTGGCGGCGATGGCATGGCTGGCCTGGCGCCTGATTCGCAAGGGCCATCCGCTGGCGCCGGATCGCGAGTTCTTCGCCGCGCTGCGCCTCGACGGGGCGATTCTCGGCAAAGTGTTGCGCATCGGCCTGCCGACCGGCGTGCAGATGATTGTGCTGTCGCTGTCGGAGCTGGTGATCCTGGCGCTGGTCAATCAGCACGGCTCGCAAGCGACGGCGGCCTATGGCGCGGTGACGCAGATCGTCAACTACGTGCAGTTCCCGGCCTTGTCGATTGCGATCACCGCGTCGATCCTCGGTGCCCAGGCCATCGGCGCCGGGCGGCTGGAACGCATGGGGCCGATTCTGCGCACCGGACTGCTGATCAACGTGTGCCTGACCGGCGGTTTGATTGTGCTCGGTTACCTGTTGTCGCACTGGCTGCTGGGGCTGTTCCTGACCGAGGACTCGACCAGGGCGATGGCTGAGCATCTGCTGCACATCATGTTGTGGAGCCTGTTGGTGTTCGGCTTCCAGGCAATCATTGGCGGGATCATGCGCGCCAGTGGCACGGTGCTGGTGCCGGTGGTGATTGCGATCATTTGCGTGGTCGGTGTGCAACTGCCTGCGGCGTACTGGCTGGACGGGCAGTACGGTTTGCAGGGTGTGTGGATGGCGTTTCCGGTGGCGTATCTGGGCATGCTGGTGCTGCAGACCTTGTATTACAAACTGGTCTGGCAGCATCAGAAGATCGAGCGGCTGGTCTAGGCGCTGGCGTAACGCGTGGATGTTTGCTTAAGTCAATCGAGGCCCTCGACGGCCAGCCCCGCCTGGAGAGTCCCATGTCGATCCGATTGCTGCTGGCTGCCGCGTGTTCGCTGTGCATCGTCTGTGCCGCGCAGGCTGTCGAATACACGCGGGTCAATACCAACGCCAGCCAGATCAGCTTCACCTACAACCAGATGGGCACGCCGATGTACGGCACCTTTGGCAAGTTCGAGGCGACGCTGGACCTTGATACCGATAACCTCGCCAACGCCCGTACAACGCTGCACATCGACCTCAACAGCATCGATGCCGGCAGCGAAGACGCCAACACCGAACTGGTGAAACCGGCGTGGTTCGACACCGAAAAATTTCCCGTGGCGGTGTTTGAGTCCCGGCGTTTCACCCAAGTGGCCGAGCGTCGCTATCTGATCGACGGACAACTCACCCTCAAGGGCATTACCCGCAAAGTGCAGGTGCCGGTGGAATTGAAGCCGGGCAGCGACATCGGCATTTTCGACGGTGACCTGGTGCTCAAGCGCGACGAGTTCGGCCTCGGCGCGGGCGAGTGGGCGGACACCGTGGTGTCCAAGGACATCGCCATCAAATTCAAAGTGGTGGCGCCACAGCAGTGACACCACCGTTTTCGATCAATAGGCCCGCCAGTGCCCCGGCACCCAGCGCCATTGATTGCCGCCCCAGCGATAGTGCCCGGCAACCCAGTGATAACCCGGCGCCGGCATCACCGGAACGACTTCGACCAGCGGTGGGGGCCGATGCGGACGGGCCGGCTCGACGACGCAACCGGACAACGTAACGGCCACCAGCGTGGCGGCCAGCAGTGCTTTAACGGTTTTCGACATGGTGGTGTTCCCGCAAGAAGTGATGTCCAGGCTGTTGCGCATTCATCGCACCCAATGCCCTTCGACCCAGAACCAGTTAGGCCCGCGCGCCTGCCAGTGCCCGGGTTTCCAGTGCGCGCCGTACCTCACCGGTTGCCAGTGGCCGGGCATCCACACATATCCGCGTCCTTGCCAGCGCCAATGACCTTGATCCCAGACATAACCTGGACGCGCGCCGGGCATCACTTCCATGCGCATCGGCGGTGGGGCTTGCTGGACGATCATCACCGGTTGCGCAAACACCGGGGCGCTGCTCAGCGCCGCCAGCGTCAACGGCACTAGCAGCAGGGTTTTTCGCCATTTGGACAGGGAACGCAAAACGCTCATGACAACTCCTCAAGGCCTGCGTTGAAAAGTGAACGCAGCTGCAGAATTGGATGCCTGAATTGCCAAAGATCCCGTCTGCGGCGGATGAAATTTTTTTCAGGCACAGCCCTGCGGGAGCGAGCCTGCTCGCGATGGTGTCGGGTCAGTCAATTTCTATGTTTAATGGGCTACTGCATTCGCGAGCAGGCTCGCTCCCACCTTCGATTTGTCGTTGCCAATGCAGGTTGGCTCAACCCACAAGGTATGATGTCGCGGTTTTCCGCCGGAGCTCAACCGTCATGCCACGCATCACCCACTACAAAACCCCATGCCCCGAGGCCGTCAACAGCCAGATTCTGCAGATGGTCGTCGACTACCTGACCGACATCAGCGCGGTCGGTCTCGGCCCGAGCAACCTGCTGTACAACGTCTATCAGTACGCGGTCGGTTATGAGGTGCATCTGTATCTGGAAGCGTTGAATGGCGAGAAGGGCACCGATGTCGAGTTGCTGGTTGCCACCGACGAGGATGATCCGGAGCAAGTGATCGGTTTTCTTCTGTACCTGCCGGTGCAGGGCGACTGGGAAGCCTGCAGCGTGGCCTACATGGCGGTGCGCGATGGGCACCGGCGTCAGGGCGTGGCGCGGGCGATGATTGGCGAAATGGTCGGGCGATATCCTCATGCCGAACTGGCCTGCACGATCGGCAAAGTGCCGTACTTCGAAGCGTTGGGCTTTGAGGTGATTGGCCAGCGTGAAACCCAGGTGTTGATGAGCACCCGGCATCACCGCAGCAATGGCTTGCGCGGGTTTATCGACACCACGCCGATTTACCGTTCGCTGGAGGTGCAGCAGATCCACACTTACCTGCTGCAGAAAAATGGCAAACGGGCGATGCTCGATGCCGAGAAACAGCGCGACCGGCACCTCGATCAGACCACTCGCCATGTCGAGGAGTTTGTCCGCCAGCGCCTGACCGTGCACTGACTTCACATCGCTGAAAAAGCCCTTGCTGTGAATGCCGCAGCAAGGGCTTTTTTGTGCGCGTCATTCAGCCGAGTTTGACGTTCATGGCTGACAGTCACTGCCGTGCCTGGCTGGCCTGGCGCTCGATTCACGCCGATCAGGCGCCGGACGACTGATTTTCGCAGACAAAAAAAGAGCCTCAAAGCTCTTTGATGGGGAGGAAGTAGAGCCCTCGAGGCTCAAGATGCGCATGAAGCAAGGCACGGGCTTGATTGGGGTTCAGAGCACCCGTGCCTACGCAGCGCTCGAAGAGCGGAGCCACTGCGTGATTCCATCGTAGGAGTGTGCAAGTGACGGCTCAAGTACCGCCAGTCGCCCGAACGGCGGCGCGTCCGACCATGGCAAGGATGGTTGCGAATAACTCGTCGCTGGCCTCTTTCGCGCTGACTTCACCGTTGGCCGCCGCGTGCGACAGCGCTTCGGCAGCGCCGAGCATTGCGCGCAATCCGGCTTGAGTAATTTCCCCGCCGTGGGCGTACGGTTGTAGATCGCGACGGCATTTTTCGAGGAAGATCGCCTCGTACTCACGCTTTATCTTCTCCAGATCCGGAGTGCTCGCCAGCGCTGCTATGATCCCGGGGATTTCTCTGCCTTGCAGCATCACGCAATCAACGTACGCCGTGGCAATCACCGAAGCGATGCCGGTCAGTGTCGGTTCGCTTCGGGCAATCGCGGCGTCCATCAACGCCGTTTGCCGAGCATCGAAATCCCGATAGAGCGCTGCAAGCAAACCGGCTCGGGTGACGAAATGATCGTACACCACCGGTTTGGTCACCCCGGCCATTTCGGCGAGATAGCCGAGGGTCAGGGCGTCAGAGCCTTCGGCGCGGATGATTTGCCAGGCGACATCGAGCAATTGGCGCAGGCGATCTTCACGGGACAGGCGACGCCGAGGAGCGGGGGAGTCGGGTTCGCTGATTTCAGTGGTTGACATCGTTTATATACCAAACGTAACTTACTGTTCGTAACTTACCAAGAGTATATAAGCCTTGGTGAACAATCACCAACCGGAGAATTGCCATGCACGCCTTGATCGTCGTCGCGCATCACGACCCACGCTCGCTGACCCACAGCGTCGCCGCGTAAATCGCTGCAAGCCTTGTTCAGGCCAACCCGGCCAACACCTTTGAAATCGCCGATCTCTATGCCGAGGGCTTCGAGCCACGTTTTGGCGCGGCGGATTTCGCCGTGCATCACCGCGAGTCCGCGCCGCCCGCTGATGTCCTGGCCGAACAGGCACGCATCGACCGCGCCGATACCTTGGTGCTGGTGTATCCGGTGTACTGGTGGTCGATGCCGGCACAGCTCAAAGGCTGGATCGATCGGGTGTTCAGCAATGGCTGGGCCTTCGATTTCAGTGGTGACCTCAAGCATGTGAAGCTGCTGCAGCGACTGCGCGTGCATCTGGTCGGCCTCGCCGGCGCGGATGCACGCACTTACGAGCGCCACGGCTATGGCGCTGCGATGAAGGCGCAGATTGAGCACGGGATTTTCGACTACTGCGGAGCGACGGTGCTGAGTTCGACGTTGTTGCCGGAATCGGAGTTGCGCGATCCGCAGGAGCAATTGGCGGTTGCAAGGGAGCTCGGCAGCCAAATGCTCACATAACCCTGTAGGAGCTGCCGAAGGCTGCGATCTTTTGATCTTGTTCTTAAAATCAAAAGATCGCAGCTTTCGGCAGCTCCTACAGTGTTTTTGCGGTGTCAGCGGGCACCGGGCCAGCCTGATTTTTCGAGAGCAGCGAGCAGGGTGTCGGCGTCGAGTCCCGGCACTGAATGCCCGTTGCCCTCGGTGCTGTCGCTGGCCAGCAAGGCATTGATGATCGCTTCTTCAACCGCCTCGGTCGCGGCCAGAAACAGCTCGCTGATATGGTCATTGTTGACCATGCGCAAACCGTCGCAGGTCGGCGCGCCTTTGCCTTCGTAGGCGGCGGGCGGCACGTGATCGTTGCCGGTGGCGAAGGCGATGAAGATGTCGCCGCTGTGATCCTCGTTACCGCCGCCGGTGCGCGCCAGGCCGAGGCTCGCACGCTGCGCCAGACGTGTGCATTGATGCGGCAACAGCGGCGCGTCGGTGGCCAGGCAGACGACGATCGAGCCCATGCCCGGATGCGGCAATGAGGCGCGCAGGAACGGCGAATCTTTCTGTTCCATATAGCGCCCGACCGGGTAGCCATCGACCCGTAGCTCACTGCGAATACCGTGATTCGCCTGCACGATCGCGCCGACGGTCCAGCCGCCCAGGGCACTGCTCAAACGCCGCGAAGCGGTGCCGATACCACCCTTGAATTCATGGCAGATCATGCCGCTGCCGCCGCCGACGGCGCCTTCCGTGACAGGACCAACGACGGCGGCGGCGAGCGCTTCGGCGACGTGTTCAGGCTGGACGTGAAAACCGTTGATGTCATTGAGCAAACCGTCAAAGGTTTCCAGCACCACCGGCATGTTCCAGTAGAGGCGACCGTCGTCGGGTTGCTGCTGGCGATCCAGGGCAACCAAGGCATCGCGTACCACACCGAGGCTGTGGGTGTTGGTGAACGCAATCGGGCTGGTCAGCAAACCCGCTTCGCGAATCCATTCAAGGCCGGTGGCGTCACCGTTGCCGTTGAGCACATGCACGCCGGCAAAACACGGTTGCTGATTGGTCGAGCCCGAGCGCGGTTCGATCAGCGTGACGCCGGTGCAGATGTCCCGCCCGGCGCTGCTGCGACCGCGCACATTGCTGTGGCCGACGCGCACGCCGGGTACATCGGTGATGGCGTTGAACGGGCCGGGAAGCAGTTGGCCGATGCGGATGTTGAGGTCACGGGCACGAGGTTTCATTGATTGTTGTCTCTCTGAAAAATGCAGGGTTGTGCACTGACCCTGTGGGAGCGAGCCTGCTCGCGAATGCGCCGGCACTTTCAACTCATCAGTGCCTGACCCACCGCTTTCGCGAGCAGGCTCGCTCCCACAGGGTTTTGTGGAATGTTCAAAAAGGGATTACTGCCCGTTCTTGACCTTGCTCCACACCCGCGTGCGCACGCGTTCGGTGGCTTTCGGTAAAGGCTCAAGGGTGTACAGCGTGGCCATCGCTGCGGCGGAGGGATAAACCGCCGGGTTGTCCCGCGTGGCTTCTGCAACTAGCGCAGTCGCCGCGCGGTTGCCATTGGGATACGACAGATGATCACTGACCGGCGCGATCACTTCGGGCCGCAGCAGATAGTCGATAAAGGCCAGGCCTTGGGTTCGATTCGGCGCGTCCTTGAGCAGCACCAGCGTGTCGAACCACACCGGCGCGCCCTCCTTGGGCAGGCTGTAGGCGATCTTCACGCCGTTGTTGGCCTGCTCTGCATTGGTCTTGGCTTCCAGCATCGCGCCCGACCAACCGACTGCCACGCAAATGTTGCCGTTGGACAGGTCGCTGATGAATTTCGACGAGTTGAAGTAAGCAATGTGCGGGCGCAGTTTCAGTAGCAGCGCTTCGGCTTTTTTATAGTCTTCGGGATCGGTGCTGTTCGGTGGCAAGCCGAGATAGTGCAGGGCGACCGGCAGCATTTCCGACGGCGAATCGAGCATCGCCACACCGCACTGGCCGAGTTTGGCGAGGTTGTCTTCGTTGAATACCAAATCCCACGAATCCACCGGCGCCTTGTCGCCCAGCGCCGCGCGCACCTTGTCGACGTTGTAACCGATGCCGTTGGTGCCCCACAGGTACGGCACTGCGTATTGATTGCCGGGATCGTTGTTGGCCAGTTTCGCCAGCAGTTCGCTGTCGAGATTCTTCCAGCCCGGCAGTTGTTCGCGCGGCAGTGGGGCGAGTGCGCCGGCCTTGATCAGCGTCGGCAGGCTGAAGTTGCTTGCCACCACCACGTCGTAGCCGCTGCGGCTGGTCATCAGTTTGCCTTCGAGGACTTCGGCACTGTCGAAGGTGTCGTAGACCGGTTGGATACCGCTGTCGCGCTGGAAATCGTGGAGTGTGTTCGGGCCGATGTAGTCGTACCAGTTGTAGACGTGCACGCTCGGCGCGTCGGCGGCCATGGCCATTGAGCCGGCGCCGATACCGGCCAGCAGGCCCAGTTGAATGCTGAGGTTGATACAGCCACGGTGACGACGCATGATGCGGCACTCCTGGCCTGTGCAGGCCGGTGATGAACAGGAGTGCTCAGCCTATCGGGCCGGTCACGCCTGACCCATTCCCATCATGGGTTACTCAAAAGGGGTAGTGCGTGGACGCCTTGTTGCAGGAACTGCCAGTGCATCAGAGCCTGGCGCGGGTATTTGCCGGTGTCGGTCAGGACGGTTTCTGGCGTGCGCTGGTGGACACGTTGCGGTTACTGGTGCCGCTGGACAACGCGCTGGTGGCGCTGATGAAGGCCGGGCAGGCGCCGCAATTGCTGATCGACTTCGACAGCAGCGGACGTGCCGACGAGCAGGAAGAACTGGCCGGCTACAGCGCCGGGATGTACCTGCTCGATCCGTTTTATCAAGCCGCATCGATCGGCGTCGCCGACGGCTTGCACAGCCTGGCCTCGGTGGCGCCGGACCAGTTTCTGCACAGCGAGTACTACCAGAGTTACTTTCGTTCGGTGGTCGGCGAAGACGAGTTGCAGTTCATGATCAACATCGAAGGCGGCGTGCTCGGTTTGTCATTGGGGCGTTCCACGCCGTTCGATATGGCCGAGCAGGGCAGGCTACTGTGCGTGCGTGACTGGGTGCTGGCGGCGATGCGTCGGCATGTGCAGTTGCTGCCGCCACAGGGTGCGGTGGCGGAGGCGGTGGTCGGGGATCTGGCGGCGTTGCTCGACCGCTTCGATGCGCGGCTGACGGTGCGCGAGGTCGATACGGCGCGGCTGATTTTGCAGGGTTTCTCCAGCAAGGCGATGGCCCAGCAGATGGGCATCTCGCCGGAGACGGTCAAAGTGCATCGGCGCAATCTGTATCACAAGCTCAATGTCACCGGGCATGGCGAGTTGTTTGCGCTGGTGCTGCGCCCACCAACTCCCTGACTCAACACTTTCCCTGTGGGAGCTGGCTTGCCAGCGATGGCGGTATGTCAGGCGATGAAGATGTCGACTGCGCCGTCCTCATCGCTGGCAAGCCAGCTCCCACAGGGGGCAGTGGTGTTTGCGCGATGGTGGAGTGTCAGGGGGTGCGCTGGAAGACTAAGGCTTTGAGGCCGCTTTCAGGGTCAATATCCGGAAACTCCGGCGGATTTTCCAGCCGCTCTACAAAGCGCAAACCCGGCGCTTCCTGCGTCACGCCCTCAATCAGAAAGTCCGAACCGAACGCCGGGTCATTCATGCACGCCAGCACCGTGCCTTGGGGCGTGAGCAGTTCCGGCAAACGACGCAGCACGCGCTGGTAATCCTTGGTCAGCAGGAAACTGCCTTTCTGGAACGACGGCGGATCGATGATCACCAGGTCATAAGGGCCGCTGTTGATCACCTTGCCCCAGGACTTGAACAGGTCGTGGCCCAAGAAGCTGACTTTGCTCAGGTCATGGCCGTTCAAGCGATGGTTGTCGCGGCCCCGGCTCAGTGCGGCGCGAGACATGTCCAGGTTGACCACATGGCTGGCGCCACCCTCGATGGCCGCCACGGAAAAACCGCAGGTGTAGGCAAACAGATTGAGGATGCGTTTGCCGTCGGCCTGTTCGCGCACCCAGTTGCGCCCGTAACGCATGTCGAGAAACAGCCCGGCGTTCTGTTTGCGACCCAGATCGACGCGGTACTGCAAACCACCCTCGACGATGCTCATTTCGTCGATCTCATCACCCAGCAACCATTCGGCGGTGCTCTGTGGCAAGTAGCGATGCTGGATCAGCAGCGTGTGGGCGCCCGACTGCTGCCATTCGGCGGACCCCGTGAGTTCCAGCAGCAACGCTTTGAGATTGTCCAGTTGCTCAGGTGCCGGCTCCTTGAACAGCGAGACCAGCACCACGCCTTGCAGCCAGTCCACGGTCAACTGCTCCAGCCCGGCCCAGCAGCGTCCGCGCCCGTGGAACAGGCGACGGGTTTCGCTGGGTGCAGCCGCGAGGGCCGGCAGCAGATGGGCGTGGAGGGTGGCGAGGGCTTCAGGGTTCATCGGTCAGGATCGGCAAGCAAAAGGGCCGGCATTTTAACCACAAATACACCGTCGCGAACGATTGCCGCTGACTGGCAAAAACGCCGTTTCGCAAAAGACCTGTATCAAAAATGAATTTCTGCAGAGCCCGCTGCTCATACCAGTTAAGCAGCGGATTCAAGCCGCTAAATCGTTAATGCAATTCAGGGAGTGCAGTTCCATGTGCCCAACACCGACGGCGGACGCGCACCTTCCTGACGGATTGATTCTGGTGGTTGAGGATGATCCGTTGATTCTGGAGTTTCTCTGCGAAATTCTTCAGGAGGAAGGTTTCAAGGTCGAGCCGCAGACCAGTGCCGACGCCGCATCACTGTACCTTGAGAAAAACGCCCCGAACGTGGCGTTGTTGCTGACTGACATCACCATGCCCGGCACCCTCAATGGTGCTGATCTGGCCAACCTGGTCGGCGACCGCTGGCCGGACAAACCGGTGATGGTCATGTCCGGCTATGAAACGCCCGAGACCTCCGGGGTCAAGCATCCGGTGGCGTTCATCAAAAAGCCGTGGGCCATTGGTCAATTGCTCGACTGCGTCGACAGCGCCTTCAAATCCAAGGCCCCTCGCCTGCACTGACACGCTGGGTGAATCGACCGGGCAAGTGCTACATTGCCCGCCCGGTCTTTTGCCAGAGGATGCGAACCTTTGTCTGCTAACACTCGTGTATTCGATCGCGCGTTCGGCGCGTTTCTGTTCGACATGGACGGCACCGTCCTCAACTCCATTGCCGCCGCCGAGCGGATATGGGCAGCCTGGGCCGTGCGCCATGGCGTCGATGTGGAAACCTTTTTGCCGACCATTCATGGCGCGCGTGCCATCGACACGATCAATCGCCTGGATCTGCCGGGCGTGGATGCCGAGGTGCAAGCCGCGTTAATCACCGAAGCGGAAATCGAAGACGTCGAAGGCATTGTCGAGATTCCCGGCGCGGCGAAATTTCTCAACAGCCTGCCCAAAGATCGCTGGGCGATGGTGACCTCGGCGCCACGGGATCTGGCCTTGCGGCGCATGGCGGCGGCGGGGATACCAGCGCCGGCGGTGATGATCACGGCTGAAGATGTGAAGGCGGGTAAACCTGATCCGGCCGGCTATTTGCTGGCGGCCAAACGTCTAGGTCTGGAAGCGCGTGATTGCCTGATCTTCGAAGACGCTACCGTTGGCATTCAGGCTGCCGAAGCGGCCGGTGCGCCGCTGATGATCATCACCACGACGCATCAGCATCCGCTGGAAACGGTTCACGCGACGTTGGCCAGTTATGCTGACGTACGTGTCGCAGTCGACAGCAACGGCCAGCTCCACCTGCAAAAAAACTGACACAACACAATCCCCGTGGGAGCTGGCTCGCCAGCGATGAGGCGCTGTCAGTCACTTTAAATTTGACTGAACCACTGCTATCGCTGGCAAGCCAGCTCCCACAGGGTCAAGTGTTGCCCTGTGGTCAGTAAACCCCCGGCACCAAACGCCAACTCCGCGCGCAATAAGCCTCGTACTCCGCCCCAAACTGCGCCCGCAGCAGGGCTTCTTCCGAATGAATCCGGGCAATCAACGGGATCAGTGTCAGCGCTGCCAGCATCAGTCCGACCACCGAACGAAAAGCCAGCGCCCAGCCCACGGCATTGACCACCAGCCCCAGATAACTCGGATTGCGCAGGTGTTGATAGATGCCATCGGTCACCAATCGGTGCCCCGGCTGAATCGCCACCAACCCACTGAACCGCCGCCCCAGCACAAACACCGGCCACAACCGCAGTGTGCCGCCGACGATAAACAACAGAGCACCGAGCCAGCGCACGCCTTCACTGCCCACTGTCCAGAAATTCACCCGGTCGCAGTAAGCCGGCAGAAAACCACTGACCAGCCCGATCACACCGAACGCCGGAATCACCCAGCGATTGGCGCGGTCTTCGCGCTCGCCGGAACTGAGGTTGACCTCGCTGAACAGCGAAGCGATCACCATGGCCACCGTCGCCAGTGCGACGATCACCAGCGAACCGTGGGAAAAGAACATCGCCACGCCGCCAATACCCCACACTGCCAGGCCGAGGTAGGCGAGGGTGGCGAGTACCGCAACGACGGTCATTTGCGCAGACATTTTCATGGCGATCTCACCGCTGGGTGCGTATCCGTTGAGTGTAGATCGCCCGAGGGCAATGGTTGTGGCTGCTGGCCTCATCGCGGGCAAGCCCGCTCCCACAGGGATTTGCGGCGTACACAAAGTTCAGGCTCACCCATGAACCTGTGGGAGCGGGCTTGCCCGCGATGAGGCCCGTTCAGTCAGCGGAAATCTCATTACCTGTCAAAACGGTGCGGAAGGTCTCCACCAATGGCCGCAAATTGATCCGGTGCCACGCTGCCCACAATGGTGTGGTCAACCTCAGCCATGGCAGTTCGCGCAACACCACACCCGGCGGGGCGTTATGGCTCAGGCCTTTCTGAATCATCGCAATCCCCAGCCCCGACGCCACCAACCCCAGCGCAGTAAACGGTTCGGTCGCCTGCATGCGCACATCCGGGGTGAAGCCGGCGCGGATGCAGGCGCTGACGAACTCATCGTTGGCATCCTGTCGCGGCTGCACGCCGATCCATTCCTGATCGGCCAGATCCTCGGGACTCAACGCCGCTTGCTGCGCCAATGGATGATGTTCCGGCAACGCCAAGAGCATCGGGTCATCGAGCACCTGGAAACCCAACAGATCGGGGTCGTCATCGGTCGGCGGCTCACTCACCAAGGCAATATCGAGACTACGCTGTCGCAGGCCCTCCAATTGCTCGGCGGAACTGAGGTTGTACAACGCGACATGCACATTCGGCCGATCCGCGCGCAGCACACGCAAGGCATTGGGCAGAACCCCGGCGTGCATGGCGTTCTCGATATAGCCGATGCACAAACCGCCTTCTTCGCCACGGCCCAGACGTTTGCCGAGGGATTCCAGGCGATTGGCGTGGGTCAGCAAGGCGCGGGTTTCGGCGAGGAAGGTCTGACCGTCGCGGGTCAGGCGAATGCGTTGCTGGCTGCGCTCGAACAAAGTCAGGCCCAGGCGCTCTTCGAGCTGGGCGATTTGTCGGCTCAGCGGCGACTGGGAAATGTGCAGCCGTTCGGCGGCGCGGCCGACGTGTTCTTCCTCGGCGACTACAACGAAGTAGCGCAATTGGCGGATGTCGATCATGTCAGACCTATAGGGACTCAAGTGCTGCGCATTATGTCTTGGACGGTCTCGGTGTCGCAATCTAGGATCTGCTCAACGGTCACACAGACCCAGAACCTATTGAGGAAAAACCCATGAGCTTGAAAGACAAACTGCCCGGCCAACTGGGCTTCGGCACCGCGCCACTGGGCAACATGTTCCGCGCTATCCCCGAAGAAGAAGCGCAAGCGACCGTGCATGCTGCGTGGGATGCCGGTGTGCGCTACTTCGATACCGCGCCTTTTTACGGCTCCGGTCTATCGGAAATCCGCCTCGGTGAAGCGCTCAAGCAATACAAGCGCGACGACTATGTGCTGAGTAGCAAGGTCGGCCGGGTGATTCTCGATGAAATCGAAGACGCCGCCACCCGCGATCTGGGCGAAAAAAGTGGTGTATTCGAACACGGTCGCCCGAACAAGATCGTCAATGACTACAGCGCCGACGCAACCTTGCGTTCGATCGAAGACAGCCTCAACCGCCTGCAAACCGATCGCCTCGACATCGTCTGGGTGCACGACATCGCGCAGGACTTCTATGGCGATCAATGGCTGGAATACTTCAATCAGGCTCGCACTGGCGCGTTCAAAGTCCTCACCCGGTTGCGCGAAGAAGGCGTGATCAAGGGCTGGGGTCTGGGCGTAAACAAGGTCGAGCCGTGCGAACTGACTCTCGACCTTACCGAAGCGCAACCGGATGGCTTTTTATTGGCTGGTCGCTACACGCTGCTCGACCACGAGCGTCCGTTGCAACGCCTGATGGATTCGGCCCTAGCGCAAAACGTTGAAATCGTCGTCGGCGGCCCTTATAGCTCAGGAATTCTGGCCGGTGGCTCGCACTTCGAATACCAGCGGGCCAGCCCTGAAATCATCGCCAAGGTCGAGCAGATCAAACGCATCGCCGCCGCTTACAACGTCGATATCAAAGCCGCTGCGCTACAGTTCTCGCTGGCCAATCCCGCTGTTGCGGCGGTGATTCCCGGAGCAAGCAAACCGCAACGCATCGCCGAAGATGTCGCGGCATTGTCGGCCAGCATTCCTGCCGGTTTCTGGCAGGCGATGCGCGACGCCCAACTGGTTTCCGAACGTGCACCATTGCCAATCGATGAGGTGAAAGCATGAAGATTGATCTGAGTGGAAAACTGGCCATTGTCAGCGGCAGCACTGCGGGTATCGGCTTGGGTATCAGCCAGTCACTGGCCGAAGCAGGCGCCACGGTGGTGGTGATCGGCCGCGACACGGGCAAGGTTGAACAGGCGTTGGCGAGTATTCGCGAGAAAGTCCCGGGTGCGCAGTTGCGTGGTCTGGCTGCCGATCTGGGCACCGCGGAGGGCGCGCAGAAGCTGTTCGCCGCTGAACCGCGCGCGGACATTCTGGTGAACAACCTCGGTATCTTCGACGCCGTCGATTTCTTCGAAGCGCCGGACAGCGAGTGGACGCGCTTCTATGAGGTCAACGTGATTTCCGGTGTGCGCCTGGCGCGGCATTATGTGCCGGCGATGGTCGAGCAAGGCTGGGGCCGAGTAATTTTCCTGTCCTCGGAATCCGGCGTCGCCACGCCGGCCGACATGATCAATTACGGCGTGACCAAAAGCGCCAATCTGGCGGTGTCCCACGGTCTGGCCAAACGTCTGGCTGGCACCGGGGTGACGGTCAATGCGATCCTGCCGGGGCCGACCTTCACCGACGGCCTGCAAGACATGCTCAAAGAAGCTGCCGCCGAATCCGGGCGCAACCTGCGCGATGAGGCCGATGCCTTTGTGCTCAAGGCCCGCCCGACTTCGATCATCCAGCGTGTCGCCGATGTTGAAGAGGTCGCGCACCTGGTCACCTACATTGCTTCGCCGTTGTCCTCGGCCACCACCGGCGCCGCATTGCGCGTCGATGGCGGCGTGGTCGACAGCCTCACGATCTGAATTCCCGAGAGAGACATTTATCTATGCCTACAGCATCTGCAACCATCGACATCCCGGCTTCGGCCGATCAGGTCTGGCAATTGATCGGCGGCTTCAACACGCTGCCCGATTGGCTGCCGTTTATTCCCAACAGTGAACTGAGCGACGGTGGCCGTGTGCGCACCTTGCAGACCGCTGACGGCGCTGTGGTGATCGAGCGACTGCAAGCGTTCGACAACGCCGCGAAGACCTACAGCTATTCGATTGAACAGGCACCGTTTCCGGCGACTGATTACCTGGCGACGATCAAGGTTGAAGCTCAGGGGCAGGGCGCCCGGGTGACGTGGTCGGGGCGCTTCAACGCCAAAGGCGTGAGTGATGAAGAAGTGGTGGCGCTGTTCAGCGGCATCTATCAGGGTGGACTCGAGGCACTCCGAGCCAATTACCCAACCTGAGCTGATGATCGTTCCCACGCTCTGCGTGGGAATGCAGCCCGGGACGCTCTGCGTCCCATTCTCAAGCTGGAACGCGGAGCGTCCCTTGAGGCATTCCCACGCAGAGCGTGGGAACGATCATGTCGGGAATCAGGAATTCTCGATCAGGCTCTGCCGGCAGTTGAGCACCAATTTCGCCCCGCCCAGATCACTGCTGCCGACTTCAAGACCGAAGCCATGCAAGCTGACAATCGCCGCGACAATCGACAATCCGAGACCAAAGCCACCCTGCGGCTGCCCGCCCTCGGCGCGATAGAAACGCTGGAACACCGCCTCGCGCTCAGCCTCGGGAATCCCCGGTCCTGAGTCGTGCACTTCAATCCGCGTCTGCCCACCGGCGTTCACCCCACGCAACATTACCGTTCCGCCCGGGGGCGTGAACTTGATCGAGTTGCTGAGCAGATTCGCCAACGCCTCGAACATCAATGCCCGGTCACCATTGAGCGGCGGCAGGGTTTCCGGCATGTTCAACTCGAAACGCAGCTCGCCTTCTTCAGCCAGCGGCAGGTAAAACTCATGCAGTTCTTCCAGCAATTGCACCGGGTCGAGTTCGACAAAACCCGAGCGCCGCTGGCGATCTTCCAGTTCGGAAATCCGCAACAACCCGCGAAAACGCGCCATCAGCGTATCCGCTTCAGCCAGCACCAAATCCAGTTGCGCCGCTTCCTGCGAGCCTTCGCCAGCCTGCTGCTGCATGCGATACAACTGCGCGCGCAGGCGCGTCAGCGGCGTGCGCAAATCATGGGCGATGTTGTCGCAGACACCTTTGACTTCATTCATCAAACGCTCGATGCGCTCAAGCATGGCGTTGACGATGGCCGCAAGCATGTCCAGCTCGTCGCGGCGATTGGACAGCGGTAATCGATGAGTCAGATCGCCGGCGACAATCGCCTGGGCGCTGTCCTGAATCGCTCGAATCCGCCGCAACGGCCGGCGCCGCAGCAGATGCCAACCGGCAATGCCCGGCAGAATCGTCAGCGACACGCCCCAGAACAACGCATGCAAAATGATCCGTGTCACCGCAAACAGCGAGCCGTTGTCGCGCAGCAACACCAGCCAGCGACCGTCGCGGGTTTGCGTGGCGACCGCGTCGCAGCTGTCATTGGGCAGGGTCGGGTCATCGGAGTCGGCGCAGTCGGCGAGCATGTGGATCTTGCCGTCCAGCGGCAGGCCTTCGGGAATCTGCTGCAAGGCGCCGCCGAGGTAAACGCCGTCGGCGTCGAACAAGCCATAGGCGTCGATGCCACGAATATCGAAAGTCATGCTGGCGGCGAGGGCGTCTTCCAGTTGTTCGCCGCGAAAGTGCGAAAACAGGTGCTGACGTTGCATCAGCGAGTGTTTGGCGAGGTTGTCGAGGTAGCCGGAGACCTCGTAATACATGACCCCCATGAGAATCGCGCTCCACGCCACGAACAGCGAACTGTACAGCGCCAGCAGGCGGCTGCTGGAGGAACGCCAGCCGTCAGACGGGTTCGGCAATGACATAACCCGAGCCCCGTACCGTGCGGATCAGCGGCACATGGCCGGCGGCGTCGATCTTCTTGCGTAGACGGCCGATGTGCACGTCGATCAGGTTGGTGCCGGGGTCGAAGTGATAACCCCAGACTTCTTCGAAAATCATCATGCGCGAAAGGATCTGGCCGCTGTTGCGCATGAGGAATTCGAGCAATTTGTACTCGGTCGGCAGCAGCGTCAGCACTTGTTCGGCACGGCGTGCTTCATGGCTGATCAAGTCGAGTTCGAGGTCGGCCACCTGCAACGTCGTTGCCTGAGTGGCGCCGCTGTTCTGCCGACGCAGCAACACTTCCACCCGCGCGGCCATTTCATCGGTGGCGAACGGTTTGGTCAGGTAATCATCGCCGCCGGCGCGCAAGCCGCGTACGCGTTCGTCGACATCGGAGAGGGCGCTGATCATCAGGATCGGCGTGGCCACACCCATGGTACGCAGCGTGGTGACGATGGCCAGGCCATCGAGTTCGGGCAGCATGCGGTCGAGGGTGATCAGGTCGTAGTTGCCGCTCACGGCGCGGTCGAGGCCTTCGCGGCCATTGTCGACCCAGTCGACTTCCAGCCCGTGGCTGCTCAGTTCGGCGACGATTTCCCGCGCAGTCACGGCGTCGTCTTCGATGGTCAAGATACGAGTCATAGGCAGGCCTGCTGATCGGTTCAAACGGAATGGCAGCATTTTGCCAAGAAAATCCGCTGGCGCTTTAAATTAACTTTCATGTTGACCTGTCACAAACGCAAATTTCGAACGCTATTGGTATTCGAGGCCAATGCATAAAACCCGCTGTTATCCGGCAGTTGTTGCAATTTGCAAGGTTTGCGGAAGTTCATTCTTTATAACTATCTGAAATCAAAGGGTTTATTTAATTCTCTCGACTGGCACGGTCACTGCAATTCCTCTGATGACGAGTTGTAACACCATTTTTCATGCCTGGAGCAGAACAACAATGAATAGATCCCCTGATGGGTTTTATCCCGCCGTTGAAGAGTCGAGCAGCGTTTCGGGCGTGTCCTGGGGCGCGATCTTTGCCGGTGCTGCGGCTGCAGCTGCACTGTCGATGATTTTGGTGTTGCTCGGGTTCGGTTTGGGTTTCTCTGCCGTTTCACCGTGGGCCGGAGAGGGCGTCAGCGCCAAGGGCTTGGGCATTTCCACGATTGTCTGGTTGGCGGCAACGCAAATCATCGCCTCCGGCATGGGCGGCTACATCGCCGGTCGTCTGCGGGTGAAGTGGGCGAACATGCACGGTGACGAAGTGTATTTCCGCGACACCGCGCACGGCTTCCTTGCCTGGTGTGTGGCTACATTGGTTACCGCAGTGCTGGTGGTCGGTTCGGTCAGCAGCGTCATCAGTGGTGGTGTGCAGGCCGGTGCCAGCGTCGCCGGCGGTGCTGCCAGCGCCATGACTCAAGCGGCCGGTTCTGCTGCGGCCAACACCGACAGCAACCAGTACGGCTACTACATCGACAGCCTGTTCCGCGATGACCGTCCGGCTTCCGTCAGTGATGACGCTGCGCATGGCGCCGTGGCCCGCATCTTCGCGCAAAGCCTGGCCAACGGTCAGCTCAGCGCCGAAGACCGTACCTACCTTGCGCAACTGGTCGCACAACGCACCAACCTGACTCAGGCCGATGCCGAGCGCCGCGTCGATGAGATCTACGCCCGCACTCAGAAAGCCCTGGCCGACGCCAAACTGAAAGCTCAACAAGCCGCCGACACCGCTGCGAAAGTCGCTGCCTGGACCTCGCTGTGGATGTTCATCTCGCTGTTGGCCGGTGCGTTCTTCGCCAGCTTCGCGGCCACCTTCGGCGGTCGTCGTCGGGATGCTGTCGAGTACGTTGAAGTCGACACCTACACCACGACCACTCCAGTCCGTTAAACAAGGAGCATCACCATGCGCTCACTACTGCTGTTTTTCCTCGGCGTACCGATCCCGATCATCATCCTGATCGCCCTGTTCGTGCACTGATTGCTCCATTGAGGCCCATGCCTCGGCCGCTTCCACCTTCGGGTGGAAGCGGCTTTTTGCTTTCTGGCGGGCAACAAGGCGAGAATCCGCGCTGTGCTGTATTTCGATAGACCTCTGATTAAGGATGAGAACGTTGAACAAGAAGGAAATCAAACGTCAGGTGAGCGAGATGCTCGGCGCCGGTCGCTCGAAAACCGAAACCTTCAAGGCGTTGTCCGGCGGCGCAGTCAAGGACAAGGTGTTGGCGTATCTGATCGGCTCGTGGCCCGATCCAGAACTGATTGATCGTCACGCCGGCAAGATAAAGGTGCTGCTCGGGCTGACCTATATCCAGGCGTTGATCGGGCTGGTGGGTGGTTATTTCCTCGGTCTGACGATCAGCACCGGTTGGGCCATCGGCATGGGGTTGTTTGCCGGTGTCGTCCCTTTGCTGTTCGCTTGGGGGTTTTACCGCAACGTGGCGCAGGCCTACACCGTGTATGTATTTCTCTCGATCACCCAGATGCCACGTATGTTCAAGGACTATGGCGAAGATCCGATAGGCACGGTGATTGGCGTAGCGATCACGTTGGCCATGGTCTTTTTCGTCGCTTGGCTGAAAAACCTGCTGTTTCCTGACCTGGGTTTCTTCGGTGCAAAAAAGATCAAAGGGCAGTTCGTCTTCTCCAACTGATCGTTGGACAATCCAATCGTTTTCACTGGCCTGGATCAATATTCACTGCGGCGAGATCGCCAAACGTAAATGATCCCGGCCTTTGCTGAGGTATGAACTACAGTGCTTCACGCGCACCTTGTTGCGCTGACGGAGTACCCGCGTCGACGCCCCAATCACAGCAACAATAAACGCGTCGACACGGTGTAGTGCAGCAAGGAGCTGACACCACCTCAACCGAACTTTCACGGATGAACATTGCAATGCACTGCCAAGAAAGAACTTTCGATATCCAGCCGTTGGCGCAGGCGGACATGACCGTCCACATCAACGGTCAAGCGGTCACCGCCGCCATTGGCGAAACCGTCCTCAGCGTTATCCAGGCCCTCGGCGTGCGCCAGATCGCACGCAACGATCACGACCAGATCTCCGGCGCCTACTGCGGCATGGGCGTGTGCCAGTGCTGTCTGGTGAAAATCAATGGCCGGCACAAACGCCGCGCCTGCCAGACCGTGGTGCGGGACGGCATGCAGATTGAAACCCAGGTCAACCGCATCACCACGCAAGAGGTGATCGTATGAGCCAGCAACCGGTCATTGTCGGCGGCGGCCCGGCGGGGATGGCGGCGGCCATCGAACTGGCGCGCCACGGCGTGCGCTGCACCTTGCTCGAAGAAGCTTCACGCCTCGGCGGTGTGGTCTATCGCGGTCCGCTGCGTGACGGCGTGCAACTGGATTATCTCGGCCCGCGTTACTCCGAAGTACTGGGCAAACTGCACGGTGATTTTCAGGAGCAGGCCGGGCTGATCGACGTGCGCCTCAACCATCGCGTGGTCGGCGCCGAAGGCACCCGCGCGCTGGTGGTGCTCGATGGCGACGAGCAATTGCATGAGATCGAGTATTCGCAATTGCTCATGGCTGCCGGTTGCCACGAACGCAGCGTGCCGTTTCCTGGCTGGACCTTGCCGGGGGTGATCATGCTCGGCGGTCTGCAACTGCAAATCAAAAGCGGCGTGGTCAAGCCGCAAGGGCCGGTGATCATCGCTGGCACCGGGCCGTTGCTGCCGCTGGTAGCGACACAACTGCATGCCGCAGGCGTCAGCGTTGCTGGCGTGTATGAGTCCTGTGCGTTCGGCAAGATTGCCCGCGAAAGTCTGGCGCTGCTGAACAAACCGCAGCTGTTCCTCGACGGTTTGAGCATGCTCGCCTACCTGAAACTGCACGGTATCTCGATGAACTACGGCTGGGGCGTGGTCGAGGCGCATGGCGAGGGCGAGCTGAAAAGCGTCAGCGTCGCGCCATATTCGGCCACTTGGGAACCGGACATGTCGCGTGTTGAGCGTTTCGAAGCCAAGACCCTCGCGGTCGGTTACGGTTTCATTCCGCGCACCCAATTGAGCCAGCAGATGGGCCTGGATCACGGCTTCAGCGACGACGGATATCTGCGCGCCAACGCCAACGTCTGGCAGCAAAGCAACGAACCGCACGTGCATCTGGCCGGCGACATGGGCGGGATTCGCGGCGGTGAGGCGGCGATGCTCGCCGGTAAGATCGCCGCAACCTCGATTCTCCTGCAACGCGGTGTCCTCGAAGAGGAACTGGCTCGCGTGCGCCGCGACCGCTACTTGAGCAAACTCAAAGCCATCGTGCGCTTTCGCGCTGCCGTGGATCGCTACACCGAACGCGGCGTCGGCCAGACCGCATTGCCCGCCGCTGACACGGTGATCTGTCGTTGCGAGCACGCCACCCGTGCCGACATCGACCTGGCGCTGGAGCAGGGTGTGCAAGACATCGCCAGCCTGAAAATGCGCACCCGCGTGAGCATGGGCGATTGCCAGGGCCGGATGTGCGTCGGCTACTGCAGCGATCGCTTGCGTCAGGCTACCGGGCGCAAGGACGTCGGTTGGCTGCGCCCGCGTTTCCCGATCGATCCGATTCCTTTTTCCGCGTTCCAGTCTGTCGGCACGGAGGCCGCTGCCCATGAGTAAGTTCTATGACGTGGTCATTGCCGGTGGCGGCGTGATCGGGGCGTCCTGCGCCTATCAATTGTCCAAACGCAAAAACCTCAAGGTCGCGCTGATCGATGCCAAACGCCCGGGCAACGCAACCCGGGCTTCGGCCGGTGGTTTGTGGGCGATCGGTGAGTCGGTCGGCCTCGGCTGCGGGGTGATTTTCTTCCGCATGATGTCGGCCAACCGCAAGCGCGAAACCCAGGGCGCGGCGGTCGCCGTGGACGCGAGCACGCCGCACATTCTGCCGGAGTCGTTTTTCGATTTTGCCCTGCAATCCAATGCGCTGTACCCGGCGCTGCACCGTGAGCTGAAAGACAATCACGGGATGGATTTCAAGTTCGAAAAAACCGGGTTGAAATTCGTCATCTATGACGATGAAGACCGGCTCTACGCCGAGCACATCGTCGGTTGCATTCCGCACCTGGCCGATCAGGTGCGCTGGCTCGATCAGGCTGCGCTGCGCGAGTCCGAGCCGAGCGTCAGCCATGAAGCACGCGGGGCGCTGGAGTTTCTCTGCGACCACCAGGTCAGCCCGTTCCGCCTCGCCGATGCCTACATGGAAGGCGCGCGGCAGAACGGCGTCGACATCTTCGTCAACACCAACGTCACCGGCGTGTTGCATCACGGCAGCCGTGTCACCGGTGTGCAGACGGCCGAGGAGGGCGTGTTCCACTGCAAGACGCTGATCAACGCCAGCGGCGCGTGGGCGGCGGATTTGAGTGAGTGGGCGACGGGTATTCGCATCCCGGTGAAACCGGTGAAAGGCCAGATTCTGTTGACCGAGCGCATGCCGAAAATCCTCAACGGTTGCCTGACCACCAGCGATTGCTACGTGGCGCAGAAGGACAACGGTGAGATCCTGATCGGCAGCACCACCGAAGACAAAGGCTTCGACGTCACTACCACCTACCCGGAAATCGCCGGGTTGGTGCAGGGCGCGGTGCGTTGTTTGCCGGAACTCAAGGACGTCAATCTGAAACGCACGTGGGCGGGCTTGCGTCCGGGCTCGCCGGATGAGTTGCCGATTCTCGGGCCGATGCGCGGGGTGGAGGGGTACTTGAATGCCTGCGGGCATTTCCGCACCGGGATTCTGACCTCGGCGATTACTGGCGTGCTGCTGGACAAACTGGTCAACGACGAACCGCTGCCGTTGGACATCACTCCGTTTCTGGCGGACCGGTTTGAAGTCGCGCCGGTCAAACAGGAGCGCACGCTAGAGCCGGCGTGACACATATCCCCTGTGGGAGCGAGCCTGCTCGCGAAAGCGGTGTGTCAGTCAACATCTCAATGACTGACAGACTGCATTCGCGAGCAGGCTCGCTCCCACATGGGGTTTGTATGTGGCTCAGGATTTGCGGGATTCTTCTTCAAGCTGGTCGGATTCAAACAACCGCGCCAGTTCCGCCCGGGCTTCCTGGGCGGTTTGCAGGACTTTCGCCGCGTCGTCGTAGATCGCGTGCTGCGCCTCCAGCACCTGTTCGTCGTGGTGCTTGAAACGCTTGATCCGCGCATCGGCCTGGGCCTGGGTCAAACCAAGTCCCACCAAGGTACGCCGGCTCATTTCCAGGCTCGAATAATAAGTCTCACGAATCGCCTCCGCGCCAACATCGACCAAGCGGTGTACGTGCTGACGGTTACGGGCCCGGGCGATGATCTTCATGTGCGGATACAGCTTGCGCACCACCTCGGCGGTCTTGATATTGGTCTCCGGATCATCCGTGGCAATCACGAAATATTCCGCCTCGCCGACCTTGGCCGCATTGAGGATTTCCGGGCGCATCGGGTCGCCGTAGAACACCGGCACACCACCAAAACTGCGCGACAGTTCAATGGTTTCCACCGACGTATCCAGCGCAACGAATTTGATGTTTTGCGCACGCAGAATCCGCGCGACGATCTGGCCCATCCGGCCCATGCCGGCGATCACTACACGCGGCGTGTCAGTGTCGATCTCGCGGTATTTTTCCGGTACTTCCACCGGCTGCACTTTCGGGCTGACCAGCCGCGCGCAGATCAGTAGCAACAACGGCGTCACCGCCATCGACAAGGTGATGGTCAGCACCAGCAAGTCATACAGGCGTGGTTCGAACAAGCCCTGATCACGACCAATCTTGAACACCACAAACGCAAATTCACCACCGGCCGCCAAAACGATACCGAGGCGAATCGCACTGACCTTGTTCAAGCCACCGGCCAGACGCCCGACGACAAACAGCAACGGCAATTTCAGACCAATCAACAGCAGCGTCAGCCCCAACACGGTGATCGGCGCACTCAGCAGCAAGCTGAGGTTGGCACCCATGCCGACACTGATGAAAAACAGCCCGAGCAGCAGCCCTTTGAACGGTTCGATCTGCGCTTCCAGTTCATGGCGATATTCCGAATCCGCCAACAGCAAACCGGCAAGAAACGCGCCCAGCGCCATCGACACACCGACCAGATCCATCAACCACGCCGTGCCGATCACCACCAGCAACGCCGTAGCCGTCGACACTTCCGGCAAACCGGTTTTCGCCACCACGCGGAACACCGGACGCAGCAGATAACGCCCACCGACCACGACCACGGCGATACCGCCGAGCACCTGCAACGCATGGTTCAGGCTTTCCGCGTTACTGGTGTCGTGAGCACCACCCGCCAACATCGGCACCAGCGCAATCAATGGGATCGCGGCGATGTCCTGGAACAACAGAATCGCAAACGCCAACCGCCCATGGGGGCTGGTCAGTTCTTTGCGCTCGGCCAGACTTTGCAGACCGAATGCCGTCGAGGAAAGGGCCAGACCGAGGCCGAGCACAATCGCACTGTTCAGTGGTTGACCAAACACCGACAGCGCCAGCACGCCGATCACTGAAGCGGTCAGCAGCACCTGCGCCAGACCGACGCCGAACACCGATTTGCGCATCACCCACAAGCGTCGCGGCGACAGCTCAAGGCCGATGATGAACAGCAGCAATACCACGCCCAGTTCGGAAATATGCGCAACGCTTTGCGGATTGCCGATCAGGCCCAGCACCGAAGGGCCGATGATTACGCCGGCAAACAGATAACCGAGCACGGCGCCCAGTTGCAGACGTTTGGCCAAAGGCACGGTGAGCACGGCCGCGAACAGAAAGACGACAGCGGCTTGCAACAGATTGCCTTCATGGGGCATGGGGGTTACTCCTGACAACGGTACGGCGGGGGTGACAAGGATAAGGGCTACAGCGACTTTTCATCCACCGAAGATCCCCTGTAGGAGCTGTCGAGTGCAACGAGGCTGCGATCTTTTGCTCTTGCTTTTGCCTTCGAAGAATCAAGATCAAAAGATCGCAGCCTGCGGCAGCTCCTACAGGGGATCTTCATGTGGTCTGTAATAAATTGCATCAATTGGTTACATTTATAGCCTAAGCGAATCAATCCCCGAGTCCCGCCATGGCCATCAACTTCGACCTCAACGACCTGCAAGCCTTCCGCGCCGTGGTCGAGCAGGGCAGTTTCCGCAAGGCCGCCGACACCGTGCGCCTGTCGCAACCGGCGCTGAGCCGGCGCATCGAGAAGCTTGAAGACGCCCTCGGCGTCAAACTCTTCGAACGCACCACACGCAAGGTCAGCCTGACTCAAGCCGGACGCGGCTTCATGCCCAGTGTCGAGCGTTTGCTCGATGATCTCGACGTTGCGTTATTGGGCATCAGCGAAGTCGCTTCGACGCGTCTGGGCCATGTCACCGTCGCCTGTGTGCCCTCGGCGGCGTACTACTTCATGCCCCGCGTGGTGGCGCGCTATCACCAGCAATTCCCACGGATCAAAGTCAAAGTGCTCGACTCCAGCGCGCACGATGTCTTGAGTGCGGTGGTCAATGGCGAGGCGGATTTCGGCTTGAGTTTCCTCGGCACGCAGGATGCCAAAGTCGAGTTCGAACCGCTTGTGCAGGAGTGCTACGTCGTCGCTTGTCGCCGCGATCATGCGTTGGCCGGGCGCAGCAGTGTGAGCTGGGACGAGTTCTATCAGCAGGATTACATCTCGCTCGACAAGACCTCCGGCAACCGCTTTCTGCTCGATCAGGCGTTGAGCAGCGTGGTGCCGCAGCGCTCGAGCATCTGCGAAACCCGCCATGTGACGACGATGATTGGTCTGGTGGAGGCGGGGTTGGGCGTGGCGGCGGTGCCGTTGATGGCGATGCCCGGGCCGGATCATCCGATCCTGACGCGGGTGCCGCTGACCGACCCGCAAGTGATGCGTAGTGTCGGCATCATCAAGCGCCGGGGTCGCACGTTGACCCCGGCGGCACTGGAACTGGAGCGGCTGGTGGTGGAAATGAAGGTCCAGCCGCCGATTGTCAGCGCTTGACCGAGTCCAGCCCGGTGGCCTGCACGTCTGCTTGTGCGGCCGGCGCGGCGAGGTAGGCGAGCAGGGCTTTGGCCTCTTCTGGATGCTGCGCACCGACTGGAATCCCGGCGGCAAATCGCGTTACCGATTGCACCGATTCCGGAATCTTCGCGACGAAACTCACGCCCGGTACTGGCAGCAATTCGCTGACCTGCTGGAAGCCCAATTGGTAGTCGCCAGTGGCAACCACCGAGCCGACCGGGATTTTCGGGATCATTTTGGCCTTCGGTTTCAGTTGATCTTCGATGCCGAGTTTCTTGAACAACTGCTGCTCGATGTACACGCCGCTGGCGCTGTCGGAGTAGGCCACCGATTGTGCGTCGAGCAGGGTTTTCTTCAGGCTGTCGACACTGCTGATGTCCGGTTTCGGCGCGCCTTCACGCACCACCAGGCCAATCCGCGAATCCGCCAGTTCCACGCGCGAGGCCGGGTCGACCTTGCCTTGTTTGATCAAGTCATCGAGGGCGTAGCCGACCATGATCACCACGTCGGCGTGCTCGCCGCGCGCGAGACGATTGGGGATCGCCTCCGGCGCCTTGCCCATCGATGGGCCGAGGCTGGTGGTCAGTGTGTTGCCGCTGGCGGCGGCGAATTTCGGCCCGAGAATCTTGTAGGCAGCGGTGAAACCGCCGGAGGTCATCACGTTCAATTCTTCGGCCTGGGCCGCGAGGTTGAACGCGAGACCGGCGAGCAGGGCGGTGACAGTAAAGAGTTTTTTCATGGCGAGTTTTCCTCAGGCCGCGACAGGTTGCAGACGACCACCGGCACGGCGGTACAGATAAAGAGTGGCGCACAAGGCACACAGCGCACCGATGCTCATCCAGTAACCCGGCGCGGCTTTGTCGCCGGTGTACTGAATCAGGAAGGTCGACATCGCCGGGGTGAAACCGCCGAAAATGGCGGTGGCCAGGCTGTAGGCGAGGGAGAAACCGGCAACGCGAACCTCGACCGGCATGATCTCGGTGAGCGCCGGAATCATTGCGCCGTTGTACAAACCGTAGATAAACGACAACCACAACAGCGACAGCAGCATGTGGCTGAAGCTCGGCGCCTGCACCAGATACGACAGCGCCGGGTAGGTGGTGGCCAAGGCCAGCAGCGACATGGCGATTAGCACCGGACGACGGCCTATACGGTCGGACAACAGGCCGCCAATCGGCAGCCAGAAGAAGTTCGACACACCGACCAGCAGGGTCACCAACAGTGCATCGGAGGTGCTCAGGTGCAGTACGGTTTTACCGAAGGTCGGCGCGTACACGGTGATCAGGTAAAACGCGGTGGTGGTCAGCGCGACCATCAACATGCCGCCAAGTACCACACCCCAGTTCTGGCCGAGGGTGCGGAACACTTCGCCCATGCTCGGACGGTGTTTGCGTGCGGCGAACTCTTCGGTTTCCGCCAGGTTACGGCGCAGGAAAAAGATGAACGGCACGATCATGCAGCCAACGAAAAACGGAATCCGCCAGCCCCAATCGGCAATCACATCCGGCGCCATCCACGCGTTCAAGGCATAGCCCAAAGCAGCGGCGACGATGATCGCCACTTGCTGACTGGCCGACTGCCAAGCGGTGAAGAAACCTTTGCGGCCCGGCGTGGCGATCTCGGCGAGGTACACCGACACACCGCCCAGTTCCGCCCCGGCCGAGAAGCCTTGCAGCAAGCGCCCGATCAACACCAACGCCGGTGCAAACAGGCCGATGCTTTCGTAACCGGGCACCAGCACAATCAATATCGTGCCGCTGGCCATGATCGACAGGGTGACGATCAAACCTTTACGCCGGCCGACATCATCGATGTACGCACCGAGCACAATGGCGCCCAGCGGACGCATCAAAAAGCCTGCGCCGAATACGGCAAAGGTCATCATCAGAGAGGCAAATTCACTGCTCGCCGGGAAAAACACCGCCGCGATCTGCGTGGCATAGAAGCCGAACAGAAAGAAATCGAACTGTTCGAGGAAGTTGC
This sequence comes from Pseudomonas sp. VD-NE ins, assembly GCF_031882575.1. Classification (NCBI taxonomy): domain Bacteria; kingdom Pseudomonadati; phylum Pseudomonadota; class Gammaproteobacteria; order Pseudomonadales; family Pseudomonadaceae; genus Pseudomonas; species Pseudomonas sp. VD-NE ins. The sequence continues at coordinate 4,064,793 of NZ_CP134772.1, read as the reverse complement.
CCGAGGTCACCCGGAAAATGGCGCCGGCCCGCGAGCCGTTGTGTGGGATTGAGGCTGTCATAGAAAAGTACTCCACCGCTTTTATGACGTGCGCGACGGGAGGGCGGCGCACGGTTTTTATTGAGGCGGATGGTGGCGCAGGTGTAACGAGATGTTAATTGCATTGTTGGCATGGATTGATGTGCAAAGTGGATCAATGGTTTTTTTGGTACAAATCCATTGCTGCGGTAACGGCTGCTTATGGTTTCGCCCTCACCCCAGCCCTCTCCCGAGGGAGAGGGAGCCGATTTCGGTTGGTTTTGAAACTTGCATTCGACTCGGTATCGCACGTCGGCGCACTTCTGCCAAACACCTCGGTCAGTCCCCTCTCCCTCCGGGAGAGGGCTAGGGTGAGGGGCTCTTGATTTTGCTTTTGTCTCCAGGACCCCCGAATTCCAATGACCTCAAGCGGCCACCCCCGGCAAAAAAGGAATGATTCCCGCCCCACGCAGTCGGAGTTGAGGTACTACCCAATTCAGGAGGTTCACCGATGAACAGCAAAACCCTAATCGCCAGCCTGGCCCTTGTCGCCGGCATTGCCGGGATCAGCCCACTTGTTCAAGCGGCGCAAACCTCAAACAACACCGTCGAACATTCCCCCACCGGTGACCGTGAACTGACCGTAGGCGACCGCGCACCGGACGTTTATCAGCGTAGCGAAAAAGCTTTGGGCAACTGGAAACAGAAAGGTTTGAAGCAGCCGGAAGACCAGTCGCAATGGGTGCAGATCAATGACAAGTATGTGCTGGTGAAGATCACAAACGGGACGATCGTGGCGATTCAGCCTGTCGAACGCTAGCTGTGTATGAGGAAACGCCAGTCAACGAAACTTGAGTAACTTTGGAATTGTGTTTATAGCTAATTACATACTAAGACAATAGCTAAAATTCCGTGACTGTAATGTTGAAGAGACAGTTTACAAAACTGTCTCGATTTTTTTCGCGCCCCGCTTGATTTTTTTATTCTCCCAGCTAGCGTGAAGGTTCAGTAGGACCTATAACACGATGGAGCGCGCCGATGTGGAGACCTATCAACAACATTCTCTGCTATTAGTCTTGGCGCGATATTCTTTTGGGATTCCTGTTTTTCTCATTGGGTTAGGTTTTTGCTCGGCTGGTGCCGACGTGAACTTGCAAGCTAATGAGGTTTCGCCTGATGACTTTGTTTTGGTCCGCCGGATTATCGACACGCGCTACTATGACTTTGAAACACCAAAAAGTACTCCTAAAGAGGTGGAGGGTATTAAGGAGCCGTATCAGTCAGGGGTGAGGTTGCGACCATCCTTGTCACTTGGCGAAACACTTGAGGCGGGATTCGCTCGTGAAGTAAAAGTTGAAAAAAATGATGGTGTTTCGAATGTCGTTTTTCGGGAGTATGGATTTGGCCAGAAAAATGCGTCAAAGGCTTATGCTGAAATTGAAAAAAAGATTGTGCAATTAAATGGTTTGGATGCTCAGGATAAGTTGATATTGGCAGGCAGTACCATCAAGATTCCTGCTGTTCCAAAAATTGCTTTGGAGAGACCAAATCCGAATAATGCTAATAATCTGATCCCTAGGATTAGCGTTTATCCAAGGTTGCAGGAAGTTATTTATAATAATGAGTATAATTTTGAATCGATGGCAATCAAGAGTCGCCCCATAGTTTTATCGCGAGAGCGTGAGGGCTCACCACTGGTATTCCAGTATGTCTGGTTGCCTCGGTCATTTAATGAACAAAGGCTCAGAAAAATACTGCCGTCGGAGAAAGACGAAACTCAATCGGAAATATTGACTGTCAATACCGGTTCCACATCTCCTGGCGATAATGTGCCTGTTGATTTTGTTTCAGTTGCTGAAAAAGCAATCATAATAGATAAGTTTTCTACTCCCGCATTTCAGCAGTCAGTTCTCATCATTCTGGACGATGGATGGCCAAGTAATGAGGCTTATCGCGAATCGATTGCTTTTTTTGCGGACGCTTTTGAAAGAATTCATGAAAAATTTCGTTATCCGATTGGAAAAACGAAGGAGTTGCTTTCTTCTCAACTCGAAACAGATTATCCCAAGAGCGTGTTCCATTCGCTATATATTCAACAGTCGTTACAGGCGCTGGTAGATTTGGAGTCTGGATCGCCAAGTGGCAAAAAGGTAAAGGTCGTTTATCTCCCATTGTCAGTCGCTCAAAAAAACTCGCGAACTGTTTTGGAAGACTTGATTGCTCTTCGGATACTTGATGATGGAATGCTCACCCGTAGGGGGGATGCTGTACCGAAGGAAAATATTAGCAATGCACAGAGAATTTCAAAGGATATTGTCGGTCGACTGAAAAGTGATTTTGGAATTCCCGAGTTAAGAACAGATAAGGCGGTTATTGAGTCTGTTCTATTGTTTGTTGATTTATATTCTCAAGCTACAGGTGTGCCGTATGTTGTCAATTTTTCCTGGACAACTCCTAGGCTGCAGAGCAAGTTCGCGTCATTTAGCTTCAATCAAGGGGTGCTGGTGTCAGCGGCGGGAAACGGTTCCTTGAACGATTGCACTAAGTGTCGGCCTTATCTTGCTGGACAAGATGAATGTAAATGCGCTGAGAATGCTGCCGCTAAAGAACAACTCTTCGCAACGCGATCCGTGGAGGGGCAGGATGTCATAGCGGTGATGAATACTACCCGGGATGGCTATTTGCAGTGTAGATCAAGCATCGTCGGGTCAAAAAGAACGGATCCATTGGCGTTTTCGATGGACGGAACTGTGAGTAAAGACGTTTGTGGAACCAGTTTTTCTGCTCCTAGAATCGCTTGGCTGTTAGCCGCCAAATTGGCATACACCGATTTAAATACACTTGATCCGCCTGGCCCGGATAGAGGTATCCAGTTAAGGGATATCTTTCGTCAAGCGCGTGTAGGCGGAATGGAGTCAGGCGAGAGATTTAATCTTGATATAAAAAAACTATTCAAATGAATGGAGGTGGCTGCTATGAGAAACGTGTTTGTTCTTCGTGGAATCATTTCTTTGACGATTGTTTTTTTTATTACTGGTTGTCGTCATGATATGGAAGAAGCATGGACAGATGTTGCGAAGAATTGTGCGTTTAGCGAGCTTAATTCCGATAAAGCACTGTTCTTTGGGCCGTCGAATGCATTAGGGCCAGGTTCTGTTTGGCGAAAGATGGATAGTCAGGACGGTGGTGGATATCGTGTTCGCTGGGACTCGACATCGATTCCTGATAGCACATCATGGATTAAGGCGGGTCGGGAGTTTGATTGCGAGGGTAAAACGGTTACAAAATTTAGTGGTAGTGCCTCGGCAGCGTTTACTACGGATTTGACACCGTTTTCGGTAGATGTGAAGAGTGAACTTGGCAAAGCAAAAAATGTTGATGTAAAAATATCAATGATGAGATGGGATACTATTTTGGAAGGACCATTTGAGCAGAAAATTATGGCTCTTCCAGATACCTCTCCGATTAAACTTGATATAAATAAAGACGGCCGCTTGGTTATGTATCGAGCGTTACTGGTCAGAGGGTTTAAAGCGAAACTCTCATTCGATACTGCAACCGCAGCCGCCCTGAATGCTAAATTGAAAGATGGCGTATTAAAACCTATTAATGGTGATCTTGGAGCAGCGTTAAATGTTAAGTGGGAGAAAAGTGAAGAGCTGACGTTGACGTCTGTAGATGATTTTTATGTTGCAGGGGAACTTTCGAAATACAGCAGTACAGGGTTTGCGTCTTCGGGCTCCTGGTTTTCACCGACTATTGATGTGGAGAAAAATGCAAAAGTTGAATGGAGGTCAATTTCTGATAAATAATGATAATTACAGGGGCTTAAGTCATGAAAACTCCGTTGGTGTTAATCGATGTTCCGTCGATTTACGAGAATAAACACGGTATTGCTGTTTCTTTGCCGCGGCGCCTTGCGTCGGCAAGTCCAGATATGGCGTTGGCGATTACCCGAGTGGGGCATGAACTAGAAAAACTGGGTGGCAGATTGGTTTTGTCAGATTTGTATCGAAGTTATGATATGCAAATGCAGGCCCATCTTGACTATGTCAAGAAGAATAAAAGCGCATTTAGCCCCGCTCCAGGCGGTAGCTTTCATGAGTCCGGGCGGGCCATGGATATCTCTTTATCTGACTTGAAAGTTTCTCTGCAGAAATTTTGGGAGGTTGCAGCAGCTTATGGATTGAACCCTATTATTGACGAGCCAAAGACCAAAATTAGTGAGTCATGGCATTTTGAATGCAGAGGCAGTCATCAAGTTGTCATAGATTATTATAAGGCTGGCAATGGTAGTAATTTTGAAAAACCTTATACGGCGGGAGCTGCTTCGGCAATTCTGGCGAGCGGAGGTAAGGTCGATAAGTTTGGTGAACATCAACGTGAGGCTCAGCTTCAGGCAGCACTCATTCGTTGTGGCTATGTTATAGGTGACATTGATGGAGTGATAGGTGTTAAAACCAGAACCATTCTTAGTGGTTTGTCTATCGATGACAATGATATAGATCAGGCGTTGAAGAGTGTTGAGGACTTGGTGCAGACAAAATTTCCTGAGGAGTATCGGATTTCAAATGAGATCGCATTGTTAAGTCTGAATTGATTAAAGTGGTATTAATTAGGTGGAAGAGCGGTGCGTGTAATTTCAGTATGGAAATATTTTTCATTCATGGGGGTTAGGTGCGAAGACATTGCAATTGTGTGGTTGAGGCGTGACCCAGCCGATACTGATTGTTGCCACTGCGCTTGGCCTCATACATCGCCAGATCGGCAATGTGCAGCAAGCGATCCATAGCCGTAGCATGATCCGGAAACACCGCCACGCCAAGGCTGGTGCCGATGTGGCGCTGGTCGTTGCCGATGCTGATCGGTGGCGACAGTTCGATGAAGATTTTCTGGCAGATGCTGCGGGCTTCGTCCTGCAAACTCAGGCTCGGCGCCAGGCCTTGCAGGATCACGACAAACTCATCACCGCCAATGCGCGCGACGGTGTCGGTCGCTCGCAAGATGCGTTTCAGCCGCGTGGCCATGGTGATCAGCACCCGGTCGCCGGCGGCATGGCCGTAGCGGTCGTTGATGGTTTTGAAGCCGTTGAGGTCGACGAACACCAGTGCGACGCGGGTCTCGGTCTGCCGCGCGTGAACCAGCGCTTCCGACAAGCGTTGTTCCAGCACCAGGCGATTGGGCAGGCCGGTCAGCGGATCGAAGTGAGCGAGGTGTTGCAGGTAGCTGGCCGAGGCTTTTTCTTCGGTGATGTCGCGCACCACGCCCATCATTTTCACCACCGCGTCATGGTCGTTGCGCACCACGTTGCCGGTTTCCCGCAGCCAGCGAATCGTGCCGTCGGGCCAGACCACGCGGTATTCCTCATCGTGGTTTTCGCCGGTTTCAAGACAGCGCAGTTCACCTTCGCGCACCCTGGTGCGGTCGTCCGGATGGACGCAGGAACAGAACAGCGCATAGGACGGGGTGATCTCGCCGATCTTGAACCCGAACATGCCGTAAATCGCATCCGACCAGTACAGCCGATCCGTGTCGACTTCCCAGTCCCATGTGCCGATGCGCGCAAAGTACTGGCTGCGTTTGAAACGCTCGACGTCGCCGTCCGGCTGAAGGTTTCGGCCCTCGGCGGCCCGTGTCAGCAGATCGCGGTACTGCGCAAGCTGCCTGCGCAAACTGCGTTCGCGCCACAGCAGGAGGGCGATGATGGTGAGCAAGATCGCGCCCACGGCAAGGCTGATCCAGAACAGAGTCATTCGGGCGCTGCCAGCATGGCGGGTCGATCCGTGGAGTAGTGGCGGTTGGCTATGTTAATGCTTCAATACTCAGTTCCGATACCATGTTGATCTGCGCTGGCAGGTTGCCAATCCACGGCATTTCTGGGAAAACGGCGACCGGCTGAACAATAGAGTGAATGTTATGAATGATGAACTGCAGGTAATCGATCTTCAGGTCGGCGAAGGCAAAGCCGCCGTCAAAGGCGCGCTGATCACCACCCAATACACCGGATGGCTGGAAGACGGCAGCGAGTTCGATTCTTCCTACAGCCGTGGCAAACCTTTTCAGTGCGTGATTGGCACCGGGCGGGTGATCAAGGGTTGGGATCAGGGCTTGATGGGGATGCAGGTGGGGGGCAAACGCAAATTGCTGGTGCCGGCGCATCTGGGGTATGGCGAACGGACGATGGGCAAGATTCCGCCGAATTCGAATCTGGTGTTTGAGATTGAGTTGTTGGAAGTGCTGACGCGGGAGGATTGAGGTGGGGGGCGTCGATTTGGATGAAGTCCGTTACTTCATCCAAATGCCGTCAGGGTGGATCAGGTGAATACGTCTATATCGTCAAGCGCGTCTTCGATGATTCCTTGCAGGGAAGGGTGCGTTTGCTTGGCTGATTCGAGTGCCGCAAAAACTGTTTCAGTATCCAGCTCGCCATGTCGGCGAGCGATGTGCCCGAGTGCAGTCGCCGCAGCGGCCACAATTGCTTCGGTTTTGCTGGTGAGGTGTTTCAGGCAGATGTCCTGAGCCCAATTTCTATCGGTTTCATTCAGGCCAATGGATACGAGTGCGGCGATAACGTTTGCATCTATGCCGCTGGAAAGTAGGCGGATGGCCTCATCGTGGTTTATCGATGGGTTTTGGTAGATGAGGCTCATGTGTCTTCCAGTGCATCCCAGACACAAGAGAAGCTTTGGAAGCGGGGTTGATGTTCCTTCATGGTTTAAGCCTTCCTGGTATTTGGCTTTCAGATATTCGTCAGCTGAAAGAACGCTTTCGCGAGCAGGCTCGCTCCCACATTGGGACGGCGGTGTACTCGAATGTCGCGAGTCACCGCGAACAACTGTGGGAGCGAGCCTGCTCGCGAAGAACGATCACGCGGTCAATCAGGCCGCATGTGCCATCTCGGCCAGTGTGTCGGCCACGGTTTTTTGCAGTGAGGGGAACCGGCGGGTCACGCGGCGCAGTGCGGGCAGGACGGCGTCGATTTCCAGTTCATCGAGTTGGGGAAGGACGGTGACGGCGGAGGCGACGATGGTTTCGCGTTCGCTTTCGAACAGCACCAGGCAGGCGTTCTGTGCCCAGCGTCCGTCCCGTTCGTTGAAGCCCATGGCCACCAGTGCTGCGACGACTTGTGCATCGGTTTTGTTGGACATGTTTATTGCCTCAGGGCGGGTTCGATTTTGTCGAGGGCGCGGTTGACCGCGAGTTCGCCGAGCATGACCACTTGCTGGATGCCGAGCACGGTGTTGCGGTAGGGCGAGTCGAGCAGGGCGGCGAAGTCGCTGAGCATGATGCTGGCCGAGGCCATGGATTCGCAGGCGTGGGCCATGAGGTCTTCGGCGCCGGTGTTCGGGTCGACGAGGAACATGGTGCTGGGTTTGCGCGGTGGCGCTGGGGGTGTGGGTTTCAGGTAGTGATCGAGGGCGCGTTCGGCGGCTTCGTGGAGTTTTCTGGAGCCCGGTGTGGAATAGGGGGACGTTGGATTTTGATCAACTTCCGCACCTGTTTCGGGCGGATTCGGCGTTATCTTGAACATATGCTGGGAAACCTCAATGAGGCTGACACCGTTCTGCGACTAAACATTAGGTGGCAGCTATACGCAGGTTAGTCGACCGGCATCCCAAGCATTACCGGCGCGCTCGAAAGCGCCCTGCGCACAGCCGCCATTGAGTGCAGGCATGGAAATGCCAGACTGAATAACAGCTTGCGAACTTGAGAAAACACCGAGCGACTAAACCCGATCACTGAACATTCAGTGACGCGAACCAAGTTACCGGCAGCCCCCAAGCCGCACAAGCCGGCGGATTCTGGCGTAGTTGTAGGCAAAGGCGCAAGGCGCTGTAGCCTTGCGGCTGATGTCTAAATGATGCTGCGTTTTACCCGGCGCTTTCGCGAGCAAGCTCGCTCCCACAGGGGGAACGCATTCCAAACTGTGGGAGCGAGCCTGCTCGCGAAGGCGCCTTCAAAATCACCTCAGGATTCAACCCTCACACCCCGCCCAAACCGCTCCCGATACACCGACGGCGGCACCCCCACCACCCCACGAAACGCCACGCGAAAACTCTCCACCGACCGATAACCGCAACGCTCGGCAATCTGCTCAGTGTTATGCGGCGTACTCTCCAGCAACTCCCGCGCCCGCGCCAACCGTTCATGCTGCAACCACGCCTTGGGCGACTGCCCGCTGGCCTCGGTAAAACGCCGCAGAAACGTGCGCTCACTCATCGCCGCTTCACTGGCCAGATCACGCACTTCCAGCGGTTCATGCAAACGCTCGCGCGCCCACTGCATGACGCGCGACAGATCGTTGCGCGGCGTCGGGCTGACCGGTGTTGGAATGAACTGCGCCTGGCCGCCGGTGCGTTGCGGCGACATCACCAGTCGCCGCGCCACCGAGTTGGCGACTTGCGTGCCGAAGTCCCGCGCCACCAGATGCAGGCAGGCATCGATCCCGGCAGCACTGCCGGCCGAGGTGATCAACTGACCGGAATCGACGTAAAGCACATCCGGATCGACCGCAATCGCCGGGAAGCGCTGCGCCAGTTCCGCCGTGTAACGCCAATGGGTGGTGGCGCCATGGCCGTCGAGCAGGCCGGTGGCCGCCAGCACAAATACACCGGAGCAGATCGACAGCAACCGCGCACCTCGGGCGTGGGCCTGGCACAGCGCGTCGATCAATGCTGGAGGCACTGCCGCGTTGCGGTCGCGCCAGCCGGGAATGATGATGGTGCGCGCTTCGGCCAACAATTCCAGACCGCCATCGGCCAGCACCTGAATGCCGCCCAAGGCGCGCATCGGGCCTTGATCGACCGCCGCAATGGCGTGGCTGTACCACGGGAAATCGAACTCCGGCCGGGTCAGGCCAAAGACCTCCACGGCGATGCCAAACTCGAATGTGCAGAGGCCGTCGTAGGCCAGAATCGCGACCAGACCTGGTGATGTCGGCATTTGGCGGAAAATTCCCGGTGAGTGTCTTGTGCGCCACTGTAGCCGCAAGCGGCCGCTCGTTAAAGTCTGTTCACACCCGTTCAGATAAAGGAGCAACACCCATGGTCAGTCTGGTACGCGACATCCCTGCAGCGCCGTCGGCGATCGCCCTGATGCACTTCAGCAATCGTCTGACTTTCGAAACCGATTGTTCTGACGTGTTCAGCAGCCAGGAGGCCGGCGAGATCGATTTTGTCCTGGTCGATGTCCGTGGGCCGCTGGCCTATGAGCGCGGGCATGTACCGGGGGCGATCAATATCCCGAACCGTTTGCTGACGGCGGCGGAACTGGCGAGTTACCCGAAAACCACGCTGTTTGTGGTCTATTGCGCCGGCCCACACTGCAACGGCGCGAACAAGGCAGCGGTGAAACTGGCGGCACTGGGTTACCCGGTCAAGGAGATGATTGGCGGCGTTACTGGATGGCTGGATGAAGGCTTTCAACTGAGCGTTGCGCAAGCCGCCAAAACCGCAATCGGCTGCGAATGCTGACGTTCGTTTAGGAGAATTCCTGAGCAAAAAAAGCGCTTGTCCTACAGCCTTTGCACCACGACGGCGCACCCGTTGATCCCGGTCAATCGGTGCGCCGATCTTTCATAAGTATTTGTCGCTTAAACACAATTTACCCTGTGCGCGCCGCCATAGACTGCCGGCCACTTCGGTGTTTGTAGCCAATTGGCCATGACCGAACGCTGAATCGAAAGCTGCCAATAAAAGCCTCCGCACACAGGAGTTATAAATGAAGAAGCTAGTGATGTTCGGTGCCCTGGCACTGTCGATGTTGTCCCTGACCGCCGTGGCCGAAGACGCCAAGCCGATCCGCATCGGTATCGAAGCCGGTTACCCACCATTCTCGATGAAAACCCCTGACGGCAAACTCACCGGTTTCGACGTTGATATCGGCGATGCGCTGTGCGCGCAGATGAAAGTCAAATGCACCTGGGTCGAGCAGGAATTCGACGGCCTGATCCCGGCGCTGAAAGTGAAAAAGATCGACGCGATCCTGTCGTCGATGACCATCACCGATGATCGCAAGAAGAACGTCGATTTCACCATCAAGTACTACCACACCCCGGCGCGCTTCGTGATGAAGGAAGGCTCCGGTGTCAAAGACCCGCTGACTGAGCTCAAAGGCAAGAAAGTCGGCGTACTGCGTGCCAGTACCCACGACCGTTACGCCACCGAAGTACTGGTGCCGGCCGGGATCGACCTGGTGCGCTACGGCTCGCAGCAGGAAGCCAACCTCGACATGGTTTCCGGGCGTATCGACGCGATGCTGGCCGACTCGGTCAACCTGAGCGACGGTTTCCTGAAAACCGACGCGGGTAAAGGTTTTGAATTCGTTGGCCCGACCTACGAAGACGCCAAGTACTTCGGCGGCGGCGCCGGCATTGCAGTGCGCAAGGGCGATACCGCGCTGGCCGAGCAATTCAACAAAGCCATCACCGAAATCCGCGCCAATGGCGAGTACAAGAAAGTCCAGGACAAGTACTTCGACTTTGATGTGTACGGCCATTAATACGCCGTAGAAAAAAGTGGCCCCGTTTGCGCGGTGGCCACTTTTTTTATGCTTTCTTTCTACAGATGGAGATCCCTGTGGGAGCGAGCTTGCTCGCGAATACGGTTTAACATTCAACATCTTTATTGACTGTCAAATTGCATTCGCGAGCAAGCTCGCTCCCACAGAGATCTCATTGATTCAGATCTACCAGACTGCAGGAGTTTCCCCATGCAACGCATCGACCATGTTCTGCCCTGGAGCCACTTGGGCAGCGAACGTTCGCTCAGCGTGTTCCGCTATGGCGCCGGCCCACGCAAGGTGTACATCCAGGCCAGCCTGCACGCCGATGAACTGCCGGGCATGCGCACCGCGTGGGAACTCAAGCAACGCCTCAACCAACTCGAACAGCAAGGCCGTTTGCAGGGCGTGATCGAACTGGTGCCGGTCGCCAACCCAATCGGTCTCGATCAACACGTGCAAGGTGCGCACATGGGCCGCTTCGAACTGGGCAGCGGCAAGAATTTCAACCGCGCCTTCGTCGAACTCAGTGCCCCGGTCGCGGCGTTGATCGGTGAGCGTCTGGGCACTGACGCCGAGGCCAACGTTGCGCTGATCCGCCAAGCCATGGGCCAGGTCTTCGATGAGCTGCCGGCCCCGGCCTCGCAACTGGAAGCCTTGCATCGCCTGTTGCTGCGCCATGCCTGCGATGCCGACATCACCCTCGATCTGCATTGTGATTTCGACGCGGCGATTCACTTGTACGCGTTGCCGCAGCACTGGCCACAGTGGCAATCATTGGCGGCGCGTCTGAAGGCCGGCGTGGCGCTGCTGTGTGAAGATTCCGGCGGCAGTTCGTTCGATGAGTCTTGCTCGACGCCGTGGCTGCGTCTGGCGCGGGCGTTTCCGAATGCTGCGATTCCGGCGGCGAACCTGGCGACCACGCTGGAGCTGGGCAGCATGGGCGACACCCGGGTCGATCAGGCTCAAGCCAATTGTGAGGCGATTCTCGGCTTCCTCGCGGAGCAGGGTTTCATCAGCGGCGAGTGGCCGGCGGCGCCAAGCGAGTGCTGCGAAGGTCAGCCGTTCGAGGGCACCGAATATCTGTTCGCGCCGCACCATGGTGTGGTCAGTTTCCTGCGCAATGCCGGCGAGTGGGTAGAGAAGGGCGATGCGCTGTTTGAGGTGGTCGATCCGTTGCAGGATCGCGTCACCACTGTGCGTGCCGGCACCAGTGGCGTGTTGTTTGCGCTGGATCGCGGGCGTTATACCGAGCCGGGGATCTGGCAGGCGAAAGTGGCGGGGCGGGTGGCGTTTCGGACGGGTAAGTTGACCAACGACTGACGGATCTTCGTCGGATTCACTGGCCCTTTCGCGAACAAGCTCGCTCCCACCCTGGAAATGCATTCCCCCTGTGGGAGCGAGCCTGCTCGCGAAGGGGCCATCAGCAAACCAATATATAAACCTTCATTGGGGCTACTGGCCTCATCGCTGGCAAGCCAGCTCCCACAGTGATTGAAGGTGTTCACAAGCATTTTGTTCACACAAATCCTGTGGGAGCTGGCTTGCCAGCGATGGCGGCATCGACAGCACCACCGAATTTGGATCCTCGCCGCAGGATGTTAGGCTCCCCCCGAACCCGACACTCTGTGAAGGAAGGCTCTATGTTGAAGGTCTTTGCTCTCTTGACCCTGCTGGCGTCCAGCGCCGTGCAGGCGCAAACCACGCTGCAATCCGATCTGCCGCTCAAGTACCTCGAACAGGTGCACGCCGATGCCGAGCCGCGGCCGCTGGTGATTTTCCTGCACGGCTACGGCAGTAACGAAGCCGATCTGATCGGCATGAAATTCCAGCTGCCGGCGCAATACAACTACCTGTCGGTGCAGGCACCGCTGTCGCTCGGTGAAGGACGTTTCCAGTGGTTTCGCAAGAAAGGCGAAGGCGCCTACAACGGCGAGACCGATGATCTGAAGGTCAGTGGCCAGAAGCTGCGCGACTTTATCGCGCAAGCAGCGAAGAAATATCACACCACCCCGAGCAAGGTGTACCTGATCGGTTTCAGCCAGGGCGCGATGATGACCTACGAGGTGGGGCTGCGGCCGCCGGTTGCTGTCGGCGGGATCGCGGCGTTGAGCGGGCGTTTGTTGCCGGTGTTGAAGAGTGAACTCAAGGCCGGACAGCAGCCGTTGCCACTGAGCATCTTCATCGGCCACGGTACGGCCGATGATCCGGTGCCGTACAAAAACGGCACCGAGGCCAACACGCAACTACAGAAACTCGGTTACAAACCGCAGTTCCACGCCTATCCCGGCGTCGGCCACAGTATCAGTGCGGCCGAGCTGCGTGACTTGAATGGCTGGTTGCAGCAGCTCAATCCTTGAGGATGGTTTTCACCAGGGCGTCGTGACCTTTCTTGTCGCTGGCGCGGGAGATCACCTGCACCAACGCCATCTTCGTGCCGGAGCCGGCCATCAGCGTAGTGTTGAGGGTCTGGCCACCGCCCTGGGTCGCCGTGCTGTCGACCTGACGCAGGCCCAAGCCGGTGCCTTTTTGGGTCAGGCTTTTTTCGCTGAGTTTGTTGAAGTCTGGCAGGGCTTTGCGTTGGTCGTCGATGAAGCTCGAGACGGTGCTGTCGAGGAACTGCCCGTCGTTGTCCTTGACGTGCTGGCCTTCGGGGATCTGGTTTTCAGCGGTAATGACCACGGTTTTTGTGGCCTCGTTGGTGTACATCGTGCCCTTGGTCCCGCTCGGGCTGGCCGGCAGCGGGTCGGCGATGAAACCTTTTGGCAGCACAAAAGTGAACTTGCCCTCGAGCATCGAGACTTTCTCGGTGCCGGCATTTTTCTTGGCCGCTTGCGCGTGGAGGGCGCCGAAACCGGCGAGGGCCGCCACCAGCAGGACGACGGCTTTTTACTCAACAATGACATGTGAATCTCCGGTGGATGGTCGCGCGAGGCGGGCGATCATCCCATGGAGGGGGCGGGCGTTCCAGCGCGAATCGTCTGAGCGGTTACTGCGCCTGCGCTTTCCGCAACGGACGGGCCAACAGGCGTTTGGTCACACCGAGCATGGCCACCGACACCGCCACACCGACGGCAAATCCGCTCAGCCCCATACTTGGCAAGGTCAGTGCCGAGACCAGACAAAACGCCGAGAACGAATACATGCCGGTCGCCGTCGCTCGTAACAATGCGGCGGTAAATGCCGGGCCGCGCGTTTGTTGCGAGAACACCGCCATCACGCTGCCGAGCACCGGGAACACCGCGAGCAAACCGCTCCAACGCTCGCCGACGGTGCTGGCAAACATCGTCACCACCAGCGTCAACGCGGCACCGGCGATCATTCGCCAGATCAGTTTGTCCGACTTCGGCGCCGGGCCGTTGAGCACCGGTTGCACCGTGGGAAACAGATAAGGCGATGCCAGCAACGCAATCGCCGCCGCCGCCACCGAAAACGGCAGTGACTCCGGAATCAGTGACAACACCCCAGCGATCACGGCCCACACCGACAGCGACGCCGCCAACGCCAGCGGCCAGTTCGCCCGTTGCGCGACCTGTGCGTAGGTGATGCAGAACGCAATCATCGCGAACATCGCCGATAACGCCGCCACCGCCGACTGCGCGGCAAACGCCGGACCCTGTTCGATGGCGAGGAAAAACAGAATCGGCCCGACCACCACCGGCAATCCCGACAGCCACCCGGCCACGCTCGGCCCCCAGCGTTTGCCCGCCAGGGAAATCAGCAGCAGAAAACCGGGAATCAGCAGCAGTTTGAGGATCAGCACGCAGGAGTCTCCATCCGTTGAAGGTTCGCCACGTTAGCATTGTCGATCGGCGATTGCTGCCTATCTGCGCGGTTTTTGTATACAAGGTGCCGGCGGCGATACCCGGCTATGCTTTGACTGTCAGGGCTTGCCGGAGTCGATACCGCGATGAACAGAACACCCAAGGTGTTGCGGGGATGCTGCGGCATTGGCTTGTGGGCGCTATTGCTGACGCCGACCTGGGCCAATTGGCAGGACGCCGTGCCCGGCGCGCAGATCATCGGCACCGGCGATTACAGCGTGTTCGGTTTCGATGTTTACAACGCGCGATTGTGGAGTGCCGCGCGGCCCTTGGTCGACGGTCAGCCGTTTGCGCTGGAGTTGATTTACCGCCGCAACATTTCCCGCGACGACCTGGTGAAGGCCAGCGTCGACGAAATCAAACGCCTGGCCGACGGCCGCGTCAGCCCGGCGCAATTAGCCGGTTGGCAGATCCAGATGCAGCAATCGTTTGTCGACGTGCAAGCCGGCACGCGGATTACCGGCGTGTATCTGCCGGGGCAGGGCGCGCGGTTTTTTGTCGGTCAGCAGTTGCAGCATGAAATCGATGACCCGCTGTTTGCCCGGGCGTTTTTTGATATCTGGCTGGATCCGCGCACGCGTAGTCCGGAGTTGCGCGAACAGTTGTTAGGGGTGAGTCGATAGATTCTTTTGCACTTCAAGGCTCCGGCTGAAACCTCTAAGCTGCGTCTTTCCGACTTGTTTCTGGATGTGTGCGTGAAATTCAGTTTGCCCAAAATCGCCACCGCGCCGTTTTGTCCGCCGGAAGTGGCTGGCAGTGTTGCGGTTGATCCCAATGCCGCGTTCTTCAAACGCGTGCTGCGTTTCGCCGGCCCCGGTTTGCTGGTGTCGATCGGCTACATGGATCCGGG
Source organism: Pseudomonas sp. VD-NE ins (assembly GCF_031882575.1). NCBI lineage: Bacteria > Pseudomonadati > Pseudomonadota > Gammaproteobacteria > Pseudomonadales > Pseudomonadaceae > Pseudomonas > Pseudomonas sp. VD-NE ins. The sequence goes on along the minus strand of NZ_CP134772.1, from coordinate 4,049,601 downwards.
CAACTGGGCCACCGCCATCGAGGCCGGTTCACGTTTCGGTTACAGCCTGTTGTTTGTGGTGCTGCTGGCGAGTCTGGCGGGCATGGTCGTGCAATGCCTGTGTTCGCGATTGGGCATTGCCACCGGGCGCGATCTGGCGCAACTGTCCCGCGAGCGCTACAGCACACCGACCGCAAGGCTGCAGTGGGTGCTGGCGGAGATCTCGATCATCGCCACCGATCTGGCCGAAGTACTCGGTTGCGCGCTGGCGTTTCACTTGTTGCTCGGTTGTTCGCTGACCTTCGGCATTGCCTTGACGGCGTTTGACACGTTGTTGGTGCTGGCCCTGCAAAACCGTGGTTTCCGTCGGCTGGAAGCGATCATGCTGGTATTGGTCGCAACCATCGGCGTGTGTTTCTTCGTTGAACTGCTGCTGATCAAACCCTACTGGCCGGATGTCGCCCAAGGTTTCAAACCGTCCTTGGCGGCGATCAGCGAAGCGGCGCCGTTATACCTGGCCATCGGTATTCTCGGCGCGACGGTGATGCCGCATAACCTCTATCTGCACACCTCGATCGTGCAGACGCGGATGATCGGCAAGGACCTGGCGAGCAAGCAGGACGCGGTGAAACTGGCGCGCATCGACACCATCGGTTCGCTGGCGCTGGCGTTGCTGGTCAACGCGGCGATCCTGATTCTCGCGGCGGCAGCGTTTCACCAGTCCGGGCACACCGATGTGGTGGACATTCAGGACGCCTACCACTTGCTCGATCCGCTGGTCGGTGGTGCATTGGCCAGCGTGTTGTTCGGCGTGGCGCTGCTGGCGTCGGGGCAGAGTTCGACCTTCACCGGCACCATCGCCGGCCAGGTGATCATGGAGGGTTATCTGAACCTGCGGATCCCGTGCTGGCAGAGGCGCTTGATTACCCGCGGGCTGGCGTTGATTCCAGCGTTTATCGGCGTGTGGCTGATGGGCGATAACGCGATCGGCAAGTTGCTGGTGCTGAGTCAGGTGGTGTTGAGTCTGCAATTGCCGTTTGCCTTGTACCCATTGATCCGCATGACCAATGATAAAAAGCTGATGGGGCCGTTTGTGAACCGCTGGCCAACCCGGGTGTTGGCCTGGGGTTTGTTTGTGGTGATCAGTGGCGCTAACAGCTGGCTGATTTTGCAGTGGGCGGTTTGAGCCAGCACTTGTAGTGACTGGGCTGGCCTCTTCGCGAGCAGGCTCGCTCCCACATTAGTTATCGGGTGACCACAATAGTGTGCACACCCGATAACCCTGTGGGAGCGAGCCTGCTCGCGAAGACGGAGTATCAGGCGCCGACATCGCTGAATATTGGAATGCGCCCATTGAGCGAGGGCTTGTAGTGCCAGTTCAGGCGATTCAGATCGGTGCCGTTTTTGAGTACTTCCCTCACCGTCGCCCCGGCAATACTCATCGCCAACGCTCGCCCCGGACACTGATGCCGACCACTGCCAAAACTGAAACTGCGGCGGTTCTCGCGCTGCGGCAGAAACTCCTCCGGCCGCTCGTTGAGCGCTGGATCACGATTGGCCGAAGCCAGCAGCACCAGAATCACATCGCCCGTTTCGACACGTACGCCAGCAATCTCACAGGGCGCGGCGACAAAGCGCCGGGTGTTCTGCACGGGCGGGTCGAAGCGCTGGACTTCGTTGAGCAGTGCTTCGATGGATTCGCCGCGCAACGCCGGGTGACGACGTAACGCCAACAGCGTGTTGCCGATCAGCCCGGCGCAGGCTTCGAACGTCTGCGAGCAGAGGCCGATCAGGTTGGCGATCAGGCTGTCTTCATCGCCGCTAAAGCGCTGCTGGATGGCGCTGAGGAAGTCGCTGGCGGGTTCGGCGAGCAGCTCGATAAAGTAACCGCGCAGTTGCTCGGCCGCCGCATCTGCTGTGGCCAGTTGCAGGTCATTGCTCAATGACGACAGGCAAGCGACGAAGTCCGCCGTCAGTTCACTGACCACCCGCGCCTGCGCCGGCGTGAATCCCAGCAGTGCCGCGACCACGCACACAGGGCCACGGAACATGGCTTTGCACACACCGTCGGCGTCCGCTGTGATCAGCCGTGCGGCGACCAGTCCGTCGACGGCCTCAAGGTCGAGCGCGGCCAGCTCAGGCTCGATCGCCGAACGCGGACAGCGCTGGCGTTCGCCGTCATTCATGCGCATCAGTTGGCCGAAGACTTTGCCGGCCTTGCTTCCGGCAATCGCTTTGGGCACCGGTTCCTGCGCCGGACGAGCCCGGCAATCGGCGTGGGCCAACACCGCACACGCCGCACGGGCGCTGCTGGCGACCCACAGTTTCAGCTCTGGATGAAACGTCAGTCCACCTGCTGCGCGCAGTTCGGCGTAGTAGGGATAAGGATCGACATGCGTTGCGGCGCTGATCGGGTTCATGGTTTGCATCCTTGTCGGCGGGGAAAGTGTTGCTACTATCTCCACTACGCAACGACGATGATTCGTCCGGGAGCGAACTATGCACGCAGAGCATCAAGACATCGGCGTTTCCCAAGTGGCCGCCGCCATCGCCGAGCCGGCGCGAACGAAAATCCTCTGCTCGCTGATGGACGGCCACGCCCGCACCAGCACGGAGCTGGCGACGATCGCCGAAGTCAGCGCCTCGACCGCCAGTGTGCACTTGGCGAAACTCAAGGACCTGGCTCTGGTGCGCCTGCATGTGCAGGGCCGCCATCGCTATTACAGCCTCGCCGATCAGCGCGTGGCGCAGGCGCTGGAAGCGTTGATGGTGATTGGCCAGAACGCCGCGCCGACGTTCAAGGCGCACACCCCGGATCGCCTGCAATTTGCGCGCACTTGCTACGACCACATGGCCGGGACGCTGGCGGTGTTGCTGCATGACCGTTTGCTTGAGGCTGGTTGGCTGGTGGCAACCGACGAGCAGGCGTATCGCTTGAGTGAGACGGGCGAGGCGTTGTTTCTTGGACTGGGCATTGAAGTGCAGGACTTGACGACCCTGCGCCGCAAGTTTGCCTGCCCGTGCCTGGACTGGAGCATGCGCCGGCCGCATCTCGGGGGCTCGCTGGGCGCGGCGTTGTTGCAAACGGCGTTGAAGCGCAAGTGGGTGACGCAAGATCTGGACAGTCGCGCGCTGGCGTTAACGGCGGCGGGGCGCAAGGAGATCGGTGCGCGGTTTGGCGTTGAGTGGCCGGTAGACGGGCAGATCAACAGATCGCAGCCTGCGGAAAAACGTGTACACCCGATAAATTCCGACCGTACCGAATCCCTGTAGGAGCTGCCGAAGGCTGCGATCATTTGATTTTCAGCTTCTGACCGACGAGGGGCGCATCTGCCACCTTGTATCACCGCTGCCGACTCTATACTGTATATGCAAACAGTATAGAGCCCGCGCCATGCAAATCATCGACAAGCTGAGCATCCTCGCCGACGCCGCCAAGTACGACGCCTCCTGCGCGAGCAGCGGCGCGCCCAAGCGCAGCTCCGAAGGCAAGAGCGGGCTGGGCTCGACCGATGGCATGGGCATCTGCCACAGCTACACGCCGGACGGGCGTTGCGTGTCGTTGTTGAAGATTCTGCTGACCAATTTCTGCCTTTACGATTGCCAGTATTGCGTCAACCGCCGCTCCAGCGATGTTCCGCGCGCTCGTTTCACCCCCGAGGAAGTCGTGGCGCTGACCATGGATTTCTACCGGCGTAACTGCGTCAGCGGATTGTTCCTCAGCTCTGGCATCATTCGCTCGGCGGACTACACCATGGAGCAACTGGTGCGGGTGGCGAAGCTGCTGCGCGAAGAGCATGAGTTTCGCGGGTACATCCATCTCAAGACCATTCCCGAAGCCGATCCGGCATTGATCGAAGAGGCGGGGCGCTACGCTGATCGCCTGAGCGTCAACATCGAACTGCCCACCGATGCCAGCCTGCAAGTGCTGGCGCCGGAGAAGGACATCACTTCGATCAAACAGGCAATGAACACCATCTACACCGGCGTGCAGACCGTGTTGAACGAACCACGCTCGGCGAAGTTCGCCCCCGCCGGGCAGAGCACGCAATTGATTGTCGGCGCCGACGACACCGACGACAGCACCATCCTCCACAGCGCCCAGGCCTTGTACGGCAATTTCCGTCTGCGCCGGGTCTACTATTCGGCCTTCAGCCCGATCCCCGACAGCCCGAAAAGCGTGCCGCTGGCCGCGCCGCCGCTGATGCGCGAACACCGCTTGTATCAGGCCGATTTTCTCCTGCGCAGCTACGGTTACAGCGCCGATGAATTGCTCAAGGGCCCGGGTAATCTGGCGCTGGACATCGACCCGAAACTGGCCTGGGCGCTGCAGAATCGCGAGGTGTTCCCGCTCGATCTGAACCGCGCCGAAGCCTCCTTGATTGCGCGTATTCCCGGCATCGGCTTGCGCACCACCGAACGTCTGGTCGAGCTGCGCCGACAGCGGCGCATTCGTTACGAAGACGTCGCGCGCATGCGCTGTGTGCTGGCCAAGGCCAAGCCGTTCATCATCACCAGCGACTATCATCCGCAGCAGGCCGAGGTCACCAGCCATTTGCTCTATCAGCAATTGCGTGACCGGCCGATGCCGCAGCAGATGGGGCTGTGGGGATGATCAATCTTGATTGCGACGATTTGTTCGACACGTGGCGCCAGCAGGCGCGTTGGCTGCTGAGCCATGAAGTCGATCCGAGTCTGGTGAGTTGGGCTACGCAAGGCGTGGCTGATCTGTTTGCCAGTGATGAGCCGGTGCCTGAAGGGCAGGGGCCGTTCCAGGCGCGCATTCCGCGAGCGTTGCTCGACACCCTGGAACAGGCCTCGCGTTATCGCGGTGATCAACGCTGGAGTTTGCTGTATGAAGTGCTGTGGCGCGTCAGCCACGGCGACCGTACCGCGATGATGGCCGGGGACAAACTCGGCAGCGAGTTACAGCGACGGATCAAACAAGTGCATCGGGAGGCCCATCATCTGCATGCGTTTGTGCGTTTCATCGAACGGCCTTCATCCAGCGCCGGTCCGGAGTATGTGGCTTGGCACGAACCGGCCCATGACATTTTGCACAGTGCCAGTGAGCATTTTATTGGGCGGATGGGCCGCCACCGCTGGTTGATCGCCACGCCGCGTGACGGGGTCTATTACGATGGCGAGCAATTGATTCATCAGCGGCAATGCCCGGTGGAATGGCAGCAGTTGGCGCAGAACGTCGACGATCCTCATGGTGATCTTTGGCTGACCTATTACAGCCACATCTTTAATCCTGCGCGGTTGAACGAGAAGGTTATGCAGGGGCATTTGCCGGCGCGGTTCTGGAAGAATCTGCCGGAGGGGGAGTTGATTCCCGGGTTGATTACGCAGGCGCGGATGGGTAAGCAGCAGAATGGGCAGGCGAGTGGGATTGCTGATCGTGCAGGTAAACGCATCGCACTGAAAAGCCCCTCACCCTAACCCTCCCGAAACGTCGGACCGCCCATAGGGAGAGGGGACTGACCGAGGTGTTTGGACTTGATCCATCGACCTGAACAATCAAGTCGAACTCACATTTTGAATACCACAAAGATCGGCCCCCTTTCCCCCTCGCCCCCCTGGGGGAGAGGGTTGGGGTGAGGGGGAAAGAATCTCAAGCACGCCACAAATGCTGCGCCAAACCCCATAAAAAAGCCCCCCACCAATCACTCGGTGGAGGGCTTTTCTACATCAACACCCGTCAGATCAAACCTTGACGATCCAGCCCGCTGGCGCTTCGATGTCGCCGGTCTGCACGCCAGTCAGCTCTTTGTAGAGCTTCTGGGTCACAGGACCCACTTCGGTTTCGCTGTGGAACACATGCAGATGGTCGTTGTAGCTGATACCACCGATCGGGGTGATCACCGCAGCAGTACCGCAAGCGCCGGCTTCCTTGAAGTCCGACAGCTTGTCGATCAGTACATCGCCTTCAACCACTTCCAGGCCCAGACGCGATTTCGCCAGTTCAATCAACGACAGGCGGGTGATGCCTGGCAGAACCGACGGCGAGTTCGGGGTGATGAACTTGTTGTCGTGGGTGATCCCGAAGAAGTTGGCCGAACCGACTTCCTCGATCTTGGTGTGGGTCATCGGGTCCAGGTAGATCGCGTCAGCGAAGTTGGCTTTCTTCGCTTTCGAGCCCGGCATCAGGCTGGCCGCGTAGTTGCCGCCGACCTTGGCTGCGCCGGTGCCTTGTGGGGCGGCGCGGTCGTAGCTGGAGATCTGGAAGTTGTGTGGGGTCAGGCCGCCCTTGAAGTAGGCGCCGACCGGGATGCAGAAGATCGAGAAGATGAACTCGGGTGCAGTGCGCACGCCGATGTTGTCACCGACGCCGATCACGAACGGACGCAGGTACAGCGCGCCGCCGGTGCCGTATGGCGGAATGAAGCGCTCGTTGGCGCGAACCACGGCTTTGCACGCTTCGATGAACTGCTCGGTGTCGACCGTCGGCATCAGCAGACGCGCGCAGCTGCGTTGCATGCGCAGGGCGTTCTGGTCCGGGCGGAACAGGTTGATCGAGCCGTCCTTGCAACGATAGGCCTTCATGCCTTCGAAGCACTGCTGGCCATAGTGAAGGGCAGTCGAGCCTTCGCTGATGTGCAGCACGTTATCTTCGGTCAGGGTGCCTTTGTCCCACTCGCCATCGCGAAAGTACGACAGATAGCGTTTGTCGGTCTTGATGTAATCAAAACCCAGCTTGTCCCAATTGATGCTTTCGTTACCCATGACACCCTCTATCACTGAACAACCGTCGAAACGGTTCAAGGCTTCTGACGTTTTTTGGATGGGCACAACAATACTTCATTCTTGAGCGGTTTCGCAGCCCGGACTATCGGATGACACACAGATAAATCGTGTTGCCCTCAAGAATTCGCGAGCAGGTCGAATCGTCGCACCGTCGCTCCCACAGGTGGAACGCATTTCAAATGTGGGAGCGAGCCTGCTCGCGAAGGGGCCGGTGTTGCCACTACCACTTACAGGTGCAGCGCATGGCCGAGGGCACGCAACGCTGCTTCCTGCACCGCTTCACCCAGGGTCGGATGCGCATGAATGGTGCCGCCGATGTCCTCCAGCCGCGCGCCCATTTCCAGGCTTTGCGCAAACGCTGTCGACAATTCCGACACGCCAACGCCCACCGCTTGCCAGCCGACAATCACATGGTTATCCCGACGAGCGACCACGCGCACGAAGCCGCTTTTCGACTCCAGCGTCATCGCCCGACCATTGGCGGCAAACGGGAAACTCGAAACAATGCAGTCCAGACCCGCAGCCTTGGCCTCGTCCGGGGTCTTGCCGACCACCACCAGTTCCGGGTCGGTGAAGCACACCGCAGCAATCGCTGTCGGACTGAATTCGCGGGTTTTGCCGCTGATCAGCTCGGCAACCATTTCGCCTTGAGCCATGGCGCGGTGGGCCAGCATCGGTTCGCCGCTCAAATCGCCAATCGCGTAGACGTTACGCATGCTGGTCTGGCAGCGGCTGTCGATTTTGATCGCCGAACCGTTCATGTCCAGATTCAGCGCTTCGAGGTTCCAGCCCTGGGTGTTCGGTTTGCGACCGACGGCGACCAGCACCTGATCGGTTTCCAGGTTGAGGGTTTCGCCCTCGGGATCGCGTACCTGCAACGTGCCGTCGAAACCCAGCACGCTGTGCTTGAGGTACAGCTTCACGCCCAATTGCTTCAGTGCGTCGTGCACCGGTTGCGTCAGTTCGGCGTCGTAGGCCGGCAGGATGCGATCCTGCGCCTCGACCACACTGACGTCGGCGCCAAGCTTGCGATAAGCAATGCCCAGTTCCAGGCCGATATAGCCACCGCCCACCACCACCAGACGTTTCGGCACGGATGTCGGTGCCAGTGCTTCGGTGGAGGAGATGATCGGCCCGCCAATCGGCAGGATCGGCAGATTGACGCTGGTCGAACCGGTGGCCAGCACCAAGTGCTCGCACTGGATGCGCGTGTCGCCGACGTCGACGGTTTTGCCGTCGATGACCTTGGCCCAGCCATTGATGACCTGAACCTTGTTCTTCTTCAGCAGCGCCGCGACGCCGGTGGTCAGGCGATCAACGATGCCGTCCTTCCACTCGACGCTTTTGTTGATGTCGAGGGTTGGTGTGGCAACGCTGATGCCCAGCGCCGAATGCTGGCTGTGGTGCCGGGTCTGGTGAAACTGTTCAGCCACGTGAATCAGCGCTTTCGACGGAATACAGCCGATGTTCAGGCAGGTGCCGCCCAGCGATTGGCCTTCGACCAGAATCGTCGGGATGCCCAGTTGCCCGGCGCGGATCGCCGTTACATAACCACCGGGGCCGCCGCCGATGATCAGCAGCGTAGTGTTCAGAGATTGCATGCGCGCCTTACTCCACAAACAAAGTGGCAGGTTGTTCGATCAAGCCGCGAATGGCCTGGATAAAGAGTGCCGCGTCCATGCCGTCGACCACGCGGTGATCGAACGAGCTGGAGAGGTTCATCATCTTGCGGATCACCACCTGGCCTTTGACGACCATCGGCCGTTCAACAATTTTGTTCACGCCGACGATCGCTACTTCCGGCAGATTCAGCACCGGCGTACTGACGATGCCGCCCAGTGCACCGAGGCTGGTCAGGGTGATGGTCGAGCCGGACAGTTCATCGCGGCTGGCCTTGCCATTGCGTGCTGCGTTAGCCAAACGGGAGATTTCCGTGGCGCTGTCCCACAGGCTGCGCGCCTCGGCGTGACGCACCACCGGTACCATCAGGCCGACATCGCTCTGCGTGGCGACCCCGACATGCACCGCGCCGAGGCGGGTGATGACCTGGGCTTCGTCATCGTAACGGGCGTTCATCTGCGGGAATTCGCGCAGAGCGACGACCAAGGCGCGAACGAGGAACGGCAGCAAGGTCAACTTGCCACGGCTGGCACCATGTTTTTCATTCAGATGCGCGCGCAGTTCTTCAATCGCGGTGACGTCGACTTCCTCGACATAACTGAAGTGTGCGGCACGCTGGGTAGCGTCCTGCATGCGCTGAGCGATCTTGCGGCGCATGCCGATGACTTGAATATGTTCTTCGTCGTTGCGCTGGGCGTACGCGGCAGCAACCGGCGCTGAAGCGTTCGACTGACCTTGCGCCAGGTAGGATTCAAGGTCTTCGTGCAACACACGACCGGCCGGGCCGGAACCGCGCACCAGACGCAATTGAATCCCCAGATCCAGCGCATGTTTGCGCACGGCCGGCGAGGCGAGAGGACGTTCGTCTGCTTCGCGAGCAACCATCGGGCCTTGGCAAACGGCAGCCGAACGCGGGGCGGCTGGAGCAGGTTTGCTCTCAAGAACCGCTTCAGCTTTCGGTGCTACCGGCGCCTCTTTAACGGGCGCGGGTGCGGCGGACTCTTTCAAGTTACCGGCACCCTCAACCTCGATGCTGATCAGCACACTGCCAACCGCCATCACTTCACCCGGCTGACCACCAAGTGCAATCACCTTGCCGTGTACCGGCGATGGAATATCAACCATCGCCTTGTCGGTCATCACATCCGCCAGCACCTGATCTTCAACGACCAGATCGCCGACCTTGACGTGCCACTGCGACAGTTCTACTTCTGCGATGCCTTCGCCGATGTCCGGCATCTTGATAACGTGCGTGCCCATTCAGACCTCCATGACCCGTTTCAACGCCGCGCCCACTCGGGACGGCCCTGGGAAATACGCCCACTCCTGCGCGTGCGGGTAGGGAGTGTCCCAACCGGTGACGCGTTCGATCGGCGCTTCCAGGTGATGGAAGCAATGCTCTTGCACCAGCGACACCAGTTCGGCGCCGAAACCGCAGGTGCGGGTGGCTTCGTGTACCACCACGCAACGGCCGGTTTTCTTCACCGATTTGACGATGGTTTCCAGGTCCAGCGGCCACAGGCTGCGCAGGTCGATGACTTCAGCATCAACGCCGGATTCTTCGGCAGCAACTTGCGACACGTACACGGTGGTGCCGTAAGTCAGCACGGTCACGTCCTTGCCCGGACGGGTAATCGCAGCAACGTCCAGCGGCACGGTGTAGTAACCGTCCGGGACCTGGGCTTGCGGGTGTTTCGACCACGGCGTTACCGGGCGGTCGTGGTGGCCGTCGAACGGGCCGTTGTACAGGCGTTTCGGCTCAAGGAAGATCACCGGGTCATCGTTTTCGATGGAGGCGATCAGCAGGCCTTTGGCGTCATACGGGTTGGACGGCATCACGGTGCGCAAGCCGCACACCTGAGTGAACATCGCCTCGATGCTCTGGCTGTGAGTCTGGCCGCCGTAGATGCCGCCGCCGCAAGGCATGCGCAGGGTCATCGGTGCGGTGAACTCGCCGGCCGAGCGATAGCGCAGGCGCGCCGCTTCGGAAATGATCTGGTCAGAGGCCGGGTAGACGTAGTCGGCGAACTGAATTTCGGCGACCGGACGCAAACCGTAAGCGCCCATGCCGACGGCCACGCCGACGATGCCGCTTTCCGAGATCGGTGCGTCGAATACGCGCGAAGTGCCGTACTTGGTCTGCAAGCCTTCGGTGCAACGGAACACGCCGCCGAAGTAACCGACGTCCTGACCGAACACGACGACATTGTCATCACGCTCAAGCATCACATCCATGGCCGAGCGCAGGGCCTGGATCATGGTCATGGTGGTCGTGGTCATGGCGGTTTCCAACTGAATATTGTTGTTGTGATCGTTCATGTCAGATCCCCAACTGCTGACGCTGGCGCTTCAAGTGCTCCGGCATCTCTTTGTAGACGTCTTCGAACATGGTCGCGGCGCTTGGAATCTGGCCGCCGGCGAGGGTGCCGTACTGTTCGGCCTGTTTCTGCGCGGCAATCACTTCGGCTTCAAGCTCGGCGCTGACGGCGGTGTGTTCTTCCTCCGACCAGTGGCCGACCTTGATCAAGTGCTGTTTGAGACGGGCGATCGGGTCGCCGAGCGGGAAGTGACTCCAGTCATCGGCCGGGCGATATTTCGACGGATCGTCGGAGGTCGAGTGCGGGCCCGCACGGTAGGTGACCCATTCGATCATGGTCGGGCCGAGGTTGCGGCGGGCGCGTTCGGCAGCCCAGGCAGATGCCGCATACACAGCGTAGAAGTCGTTGCCATCCACGCGCAGCGAGGCGATGCCGCAACCGACGCCGCGTCCGGCGAAAGTGGTGGCTTCACCACCGGCGATGGCCTGGAAGGTCGAGATCGCCCACTGGTTATTCACCACGTTGAGGATCACTGGCGCGCGATAAACGTGAGCGAAGGTGAGGGCGGTGTGGAAGTCCGATTCGGCGGTGGCGCCGTCACCGATCCACGCCGAAGCGATTTTGGTATCACCCTTGATCGCCGAGGCCATGCCCCAGCCCACGCCCTGAATGAACTGGGTCGCAAGGTTGCCGGAGATGGTGAAGAAACCGGCGTCCTTGACCGAGTACATGATTGGCAACTGACGGCCCTTGAGCGGATCGCGCTCGTTGGACAGCAGTTGGCAGATCAGGTCGACCAGCGGCACGTCGCGGGCCATCAGGATGCTTTGCTGGCGGTAGGTCGGGAAGCACATGTCGTCGATGTTCAAGGCCAACGCCTGAGCACTGCCGATGGCTTCTTCGCCAAGGCTTTGCATGTAAAACGACATTTTTTTCTGACGCTGGGCGACGACCATGCGGTTGTCGTAGATGCGCGTCTTGAGCATCGCGCGCATGCCTTTTCGCAGGATCTCGACCGGCACGTTTTCAGCCCAAGGGCCGAGGGCATTGCCCTGATCGTCGAGCACGCGAATCAGCCCACGCGCCAGGTCGGCGGTGTCGGCAGGTTCGACGTCGATGGGAGGTTTGCGCACCGTACCGGCATCGGTCAGATGCAGATAGGAAAAATCGGTTTTGCAGCCTGGACGGCCCGAGGGTTCAGGGACGTGCAGACGCAGCGGTTCATACGCTTGGGTCATGGCTTCTACGCTCGATCTTGTGAATTTCTTGTAGTGAGCTGGCAGTCATTCTTCGGTAGAAGAAATCTTGTCCTACAACAATCATAGGCCCGGGCAAGAAGAATATTTATCTCTGTTTCGTTGCGTTGGAGATGATTTGCAGATAGAAATTCTGCATAAACATAAAAAACAGGTGGTTTTGTCTCATGCGCAAACTGGACCGTACCGACATCGGCATTCTCAACAGCCTTCAGGATAATGCGCGCATCACCAACGCCGACCTCGCGCGCTCGGTGAATCTGTCGCCGACGCCGTGCTTCAACCGGGTCAAGGCGATGGAAGAACTAGGGCTGATTCGCGAGCAGGTCACGCTGCTGGATGCCGACCTGCTGGGGCTGCATGTGAACGTGTTCATCCATGTCAGCCTGGAGAAACAGGTGGAGGAGGCGTTGCAGCATTTCGAAGAGGCGATCTCCGATCGCCCTGAGGTGATGGAGTGCTACCTCATGGCCGGAGACCCGGATTACCTGATCCGGGTACTGGTGCCGACGATTCAGTCGCTGGAACGCTTCATGATGGACTTCCTGACCAAAGTGCCGGGGGTGGCGAATATCCGGTCGAGCTTTGCGCTGAAGCAAGTGAGATACAAAACTGCATTGCCGCTGCCGGCGAACGGTTTGACGTTGGGGACGTGAAGATCAAAAGATCGCAGCCTGCGGCAACTCCTACAGGGAAAACGCGTTCCAACTGTAGGAGCTGCCGAAGGCTGCGATCTTTTGCTGTTAAAGCTTGTTGATCGGGATCTTCAGATACACGACGCCATTGTCCTCAGCCGCTGGCAGATTCCCCGCCCGCACATTCACCTGAATCGCCGGCAGCAACAGCGTCGGCATGCCCAGCCCGGCATCACGCTGGGTGCGCATCTCGACAAACGCCGCCTCATCAACCCCGTCATGCACATGAATATTGCTTTTGCGCTGCTCACCGACCGTGGTCTGGCACTGCGCGACGCGCCCCTCGGGCGGATAATCGTGGCAAACGTAGAGTTTCACGCTGGCGGGGAAGGCCAGCAGTTTGTGGATCGAGGCAAACAACTGATGGGCATTGCCGCCGGGAAAGTCGCAACGCGCGGTGCCGACATCCGGCATGAACAGCGTGTCACCCACCAGAATCTGCTCGCCGTCGATCAGATAGGCCATGTCCGCCGGCGTATGCCCGGGCACATGCAGGGCAGTGGCTTTGAGATTGCCGATCCTGAATGACTCGTTCGGCGCAAACAGATGATCGAACTGCGAGCCATCGACGCAGAACTCCGGCTCCAGATTGAACAGTGCCTTGAACACGTTCTGCACTTTGCTGATGGATTCGCCGATGGCGATTTTTCCACCCAGCTCCCGGCGCAGATAGGGCGCGGCAGACAGGTGATCGGCATGGGCGTGGGTTTCCAGCAGCCACTGCACTTGCAGGTTATGCGTGCGAACGAAGGCGATGATTTTGTCGGCCTGGGCGGTGCAGGTACGCCCGGCGGCGCCGTCGTAATCGAGCACCGGATCGACGATTGCACATTGCCCGCCGTCGGCTTCATAGACCACATAGCTGTAAGTCGAGGAGGCGGGGTCGAGGAAAGATTCAATCTGCGCGGGCATGGACACCAACCTGAACAAGGAAAATGGGTTGCAACACTTTATCTAAAAACATAATGTTCGCAGCTTAAGTGACCTTCAAGGCATCGTGCAAATGCAATCCAGTCTGACCGAATGTGAAGTCGCCCAACTGCGCGCCTCGGCCTCCAAGGCCTGCGCGTTGCTCAAGGCCATGGCCAATGAGGATCGCCTGTTGATCCTCTGCCAACTGACCCAGGGCGAACGCAACGTTGGCGAACTGGAAAAGATGACCGGCGTGCGCCAGCCGACGCTGTCGCAGCAACTGGGCATTCTGCGTGATGAAGGGCTGGTCGCGACCCGTCGTGAAGGCAAATACATTTTTTACGGCCTCGCCAGTCCGGAAGTCATTCAGGTGATGAAAACCCTGTCTGGATTGTATTGCGGAGCCGTGCTGAAAAGTCTGGGCCATCAATAAATGCCAGCCAACCCTCTAAACCTGTGGGAGCTGGCTTGCCAGCGATTAGGCCTTGTCAGCCGACATTGATGGCGACTGACACTCCGCCATCGCTGGCAAGCCAGCTCCCACAGGTTTTGTGTATGACTGATACTCCTTGCGTGCAGCAGAAGGAACAAGCAATGAACGATCAACACTGGGGCCCATCCATCAGTGCGGACATCGTGGTCATCGGCGGTGGTACGGCCGGTATCGGTTTTGTCGCCAGTCTGCTCAAGCGTGATCCGCACCTGAACATCACGGTCATCGAGCCGAGCACTCACCATTACTACCAGCCGGCGTGGACGCTGGTCGGCGGTGGCGCTTACGACGTGAAAGACACCGTCAGGCCGATGGCCAAAGTGCTTCCGCGCCAAGCCACTTGGGTTCAAGCCGCCGTCACCGGCATCGATCCCGACAAAAAACAACTCACCCTCAACGACGAGCGCACGGTCAGCTATCAGAACCTGATCGTCTGCCCCGGCCTGCGAATGGCTTGGGAGAAGATCGAAGGCTTGGCGGAAAGCCTCGGTCAGCACGGCGTCACCTCCAACTACAGCTACCAGCACGCGCAATACACCTGGGATCAGGTGCAGAAATTGCGCGGCGGCAAAGCCCTGTTCATTCAACCGGCGATGCCGATCAAATGTGCCGGCGCGCCGCAAAAGGCGCTGTACCTGTCCTGCGATCACTGGCGTAAAAACGGTGCGCTGAACAACATCCATGTTGAATTCAACCTGGCCGGCGCCGCGCTGTTCGGCGTGGCGACATTTGTGCCGCCGTTGATGAAGTACATCGAAAAGTACAACGCGCAATTGGCCTTTAACTCGAATCTGGTCAAGGTCGACGGCCCGGCGAAAACCGCGTGGTTCGAGATCAAGGACGCTGACGGCAACGTCACCCGTGAGGCGAAAAGCTTCGATCTGCTCCACGTCGTGCCGCCGCAGATCTCGCCGGATTTCATCGCCCAAAGCCCTCTGGCCGACGCTGCTGGCTGGTGCGAAGTCAACCCGCACAGCCTGCAGCATCCGCGTTATCCCGAGGTGTTCGCCCTCGGTGATATCTGCGGCACCAGCAACGCAAAAACCGCCGCAGCGGTGCGCAAGCAAGTCGTGGTGGTCGCGGAAAATTTGCTGGCCCTGCGCAAGCAACAACCGCTGCCGCTGAAGTACGACGGCTATGGTTCCTGCCCGCTGACGGTGGAGAAGGGCAAGGTGATCCTTGCCGAGTTTGGATATGCCGGCAAGGTGCTGCCGACTTTTCCACTGGACCCGACCGTGGCGCGGCGTTCGGCGTGGTTTCTCAAGGCAACCTTGCTGCCGTGGTTCTACTGGAACGGCATGCTCAAGGGCCGCGAGTGGCTGACTGGTCTGTCAAAGGTCGACTGAGAAAACCCTATGTTGCTGGCAAGTCTGTTTGGCATGGTGATGGGGTTGGTCCTCGGCTTGACCGGGGCCGGCGGCGGCATTCTTGCGGTGCCGGCGCTGGTGCTCGGGTTGGGCTGGACGATGACTCAGGCAGCGCCGGTCGCATTGTTTGCAGTCGGCAGTGCGGCGGCGGTTGGTGCTATCGACGGTTTGCGTCATGGCTTGGTGCGTTATCGCGCGGCGTTGTTGATTGCCGCGTTGGGTGCGGTGTTTTCGCCGTTGGGCATTTACTTCGCGCACCAGTTGCCGGAGAAAATCCTGATGATCCTGTTCAGTCTGCTGATGGTCATGGTGGCCTGGCGCATGCTGCGCCGTGAGCGTCAGCAGGAGGGGCCGAGCGATCACGGTCACGCCAGTTGGGGCCAGAAGAACTGCATGCTCAATGAACAAACCGGACGCTTTGACTGGACCGCCAAATGCACCGCTACATTGGCGGCGTTGGGCGCAATTACCGGCGTGGTGTCCGGATTGCTCGGTGTCGGTGGCGGCTTTTTGATTGTGCCGGCGTTCAAGCAACTGACCGATGTGCAGATGCGCGGGATTGTCGCTACGTCGTTGATGGTGATCAGCCTGATTTCGGTGATCGGGGTGATCGGCTCCTTTCACGCCGGTGTGCGGATTGACGGGCAGGGCGCGGCGTTTATCGTCGCCAGCATTGTCGGCATGATCATCGGCCGCAAGCTCTGTGCACAGGTGCCGGCGCGGGCGTTGCAGGTGGGGTTTGCCAGTGTCTGTCTGGTGGTGGCGGCCTACATGCTATTTCGCGCCTGAGCGTGGGTAAGATCAAAAGATCGCAGCCTCGTTTTACTCGACAGCTCCTACATGGGAATGCGACTTCTGTAGGAGCTGCCGAAGGCTGCGATCTTTCAGGTTGTTACAACACCAAGTGCGGCAACCACAGCGAAAGTGCGGGCACGTAAGTCACCAGCATCAACACCAGGAACAGCACGGCATAGAACGGCAGCAACGCTTTAACAGTGCTTTCAATACTCACTTTGCCCACCGCTGACCCGACAAACAGCACCGCACCCACCGGCGGCGTTATCAATCCGATCCCGAGGTTGACCAGCATGATCATGCCGAACTGCACCGGATCGACGCCGATGCCGAGAATCACCGGCATCAGGATCGGCGTCAGGATCAGGATCAGCGGCGCCATGTCCATCACCGTGCCGAGCAACAGCAGCATGACGTTGATGCACATCAGGATCACGTAGCGGTTGTCCGAGAGGGTCAGGAACATCGTGGTGATCTTCGCCGGAATCTGCATCAGGGTCATGATGTAGCCGAAGCTCGCCGCGAAACCGATCAGGATCATCACGATCGAAATTGTCCGCACCGTGCGGTGCATCAGTTTCGGCAGTTCGCTCCACTTGTAGTCGCGGTAGATGAACATGGTGACGAAGAACGACCACAGCACGGCGATGGCCGCCGATTCGGTCGCGGTGAAGATACCGGACAGGATGCCGCCGAGGATGATCACCATCGCCATCATGCCCCAGAGGGCTTCGCCGACGATTTTCAACGCCTGGCGCATCGGGATCACTTCACCCTTGGGGTAGTTGCGTTTTTTCGCGAAGATCAGGCACAGCACCATCAGGCAGGCGCTCATCATCAGTCCGGGGACGATGCCGGCCATGAACAGCGAGGCAATCGAAACCGTACCACCGGCGGCCAGGGAGTAGAGCACCGAGTTATGGCTTGGCGGGGTCAGCAGGGCTTGCACCGAACCGCTGACGGTCACGGCGGTGGAGAAATCCCGTGGATAGCCCTTGCGTTCCATTTCCGGGATCAGCACCGAACCCACCGACGCGGTGTCCGCCACCGACGACCCGGAGATCGCGCCGAAAAAGGTCGAGGCGACAATGTTGACCAGTGACAGGCCTCCGCGGACAAAACCCACCAGCACCCCGGCACACGCCACCAATCGACGGGACATGCCGCCCTCGGCCATGATCGCACCGGCCAGTACGAAGAACGGAATGGCCAGCAGCGAGAATTTGTTCACCCCCGAGGCGACCTGAATCATCACGGCCTGGAACGGGATGTCGATCCACCATGCACCGATCAGCGCGGCGGCGCCGAGCGCGTAGGCGACGGGCATGCCGATCAGGATCAATACGATAAAACTGCCCAGCAGTATCAGAGCGTCCATTAAGCGGCACCTTCACTTTCTTCAACCAGGTCGAACTGCACGACTCGACGTTTGCTCTGGTCACCGAGCAAGAGTTTTTCCAGAACAAAAATCAGCGTCAGAAAGCCGCCCAGCGGAATCGGCAGATAGGTCACGCCCACGCGCAGATCGGGCAGGGCCGCCATGAACTGGTTCCAGGTGGACATGCACAGTTTGGCGCCCCAGATCGTCATGAAGATGCAGATCGCCGCCATCAGCAGCTGGGAAAAAATCGCCGCCGCGGTTCTCAGTTGCGGCGGCATGCGGTCGGTGAGCATGGCCACGGCCATGTGCGCACCGGCGCGGTAACTGGCGGCAGCGCCGATGAAGGTAAACACCATCATCAGCAGGATCGCCGTGGGCTCGGGCCAGCTCGAACCGGTGCCCAGCACGTAGCGGGCGAACACGCCCCAGGGAATCATCAGGGAAATCGCCAGGACGGAAAGGCCGGCGACCCAGATGCACGTCATGTAGATCTTGTCGTTGATACGCAGCAGTAGATTCTTCATCGGGTTCCACCGTAACCGGGTGCGCCGCAGTCATCGGGCGCACCGGGCCTTGTTCATGGGGACGGAGCGGGAGGCGTTACTGAACGGCTTCGATCTTTTTGATCAGATCGGCATACGGCGCGCCGTATTTCTCACGAACCGAGGCGGTGGCGTCGTAGAAGGGTTTTTTGTCGACCTCGATGAACTCGACGCCGGCGGCCTTGAGTTTTTCTTCACTGGCAGCGGACTTCTTGTCCCACAGCACGCGCTCTTCGGCCTGGGCAGCCTTGGCGGCTGTCTTGACCAGCGCCTGTTGATCCGGCGTCAGTTTTTCCCAGGTGATTTTCGACATCACGATCGGCTCTGGCAGGATCAGGTGACCCGTGAGGCTGTAGTACTTCGCATTCTGGAAGTGGTTGTGTTCAAGCAGGGTTGGCGGGTTGTTTTCCGCGCCGTCGATCACGCCGGTCTGCAAGGCGCTGAAGATCTCGCCGGTGTCCATGGCGATGCCGTTACCGCCCATGGCGTTCATCATGTCGATGAACATCGGGTTGCCTTGCACGCGGATTTTCATGCCCTTGAGGTCTTCGAGCTTGCGCACCGGTTTCTTGGTGTAGATGTTGCGCGTGCCGCCGTCCATCCAGGCCAGGGCCACCAGGCCGAATTCGGAGTTGGTGATTTTGCCGAGGATTTCGTCGCCTACCGGGCCGTCGATGACGTTACGCATGTGTTGCTGGTCGCGGAAGATGAACGGCATGTTGAACACGTTCACGTCCGGGACCACGGGGCCGACGATACCCAGGCTGACACGAGACAGCTGTACGGCGCCGACTTGCATCTGCTCGATGACTTCCTTTTCGGAGCCGAGCACACCGCCAGGGAAGTATTGGAAGGTCAGCTCGCCGTTGGTTTCCTTGGTCAGGGTCTTGCCCATGTTTTCTTCGGCCACCACGGTTGGGTAACCGGCGGGGTGAATGTCCGCGAATTTGAGTTGCAGGGCCTGAGCGGCGCCAGTGAAGGTAAACATCAGCGGGAGTGCAGCGGCCAGCAAGGTGCGTTTGAAGTACATGGGGGTGAGTCTCCAGTCTTGTTATTGTTGTGTTCAAGGCGCAGCGGTGCAGCAGAAGCGGTTGTTACGGCAAAGCGTCGAACAGCGGCTCCGGCAGGCCTTTGACGTTGGGGGTCAGGGCGAACACGCCGCCGGCCAGGGACTGCGGATCGTGGTCGTCGCCGGGACGAATCGAGGTGACGAACAAGGTGTCCATCCGGGTTCCACCGAAGGCGCACATGGTCGGTTTTTTCACTGGTACGGCCAGCGAGAAGTCGAGTCGGCCGTCCGGCGCGAAACGGTGAATGAGGCCGGCGTCGTTGGCGCAGATCCAGTAGAAACCTTCGGCGTCCACGGCAGCGCCATCGGGCCGGCCGGGGAAGTGGTTCATGTCGACGAAGACGCGGCGGTTCGATGGTGTGCCGGTATCGGTGTCGTAATCGAACGCCCAGATCAATTGCACGTCGGGGTGCGAATCGGACAGGTACATGGTTTTGCCGTCGGGGCTGAAGCCGAGACCGTTGGGCACGATGAAACCGTCGAGTTGCGCTTCGATCACGCCAGACTGCCCGGCGCCGTAGCGGTAGAGCCGGCCTTCGGGCGCATTCAGGCCCATGTTCAACACCATGCTGCCGGCCCAGAAGCGGCCCTGGCGATCACAACGACCATCGTTCAGGCGCATGTCTTCGCGGCCGTGCTCGACGCTGGCAAGTCGCTCGCTGTCGAGGCTGCCGTCGCTGTGCGGGTGCAGATGAAAGAAACCGCTCTCCATGCCGGCGACCCAGCCGCCACGGCTGTGGCGGGCGATGCAGGCGAGCATCTCCGGGGTTTTCCAGGCGTGCACATGGCCGGTCTCGGCGCTCCAGCGTTGCAGGCCGCCGTTGGGAATGTCGACCCAGTACAGCGCGTTTTCCTCTGCTACCCAGACCGGGCTTTCGCCCACGGCGTTGCGGGCGTCGACGATCAATTCGGCTTGCATACTCATTCCTTTGCGTCGTTGTCAGAGTGATCAGTCGCCGAACGGACCTGCGGCGACAAACGCGCCGCCCTGATAGATCCGCGCCGGGTCATCGGCCGCCGGCATTGGCTGCGCCTCGACTTTTTCGCGGAACACTTCGGAGCTGTCCTTCGCCGCGAACCCGAGGTGGCTGGCGAAGCGGTTGTCCCACCAGACGTCCTTGTTGGCGGACATGCCGTAGACCACGGTGTGGCCGACGTTCGGTGTGTACAGCGCGCGTTCGAGCAATTGGGTGAGGTCGTCGAAGCTCAGCCAGGTGTGCATCATTCGACGGTTTTGCGGTTCGGGGAACGAGGAGCCGATGCGGATACTGACGGTCTCGATGCCGTAGCGATCGAAGTAGAAACTGGCCATGTCTTCGCCGTAGGACTTGGACAATCCGTAGTAGCCATCGGGGCGGCGCGCGGAGCTGGCGTCGAGTTGTTCGTCCTGTTTATAGAAGCCGATGACGTGGTTGGAACTGGCGAAGATCACCCGTTTCACACCATGCCGGCGCGCCGCTTCGTAGATGTGAAAAACACCGCTGATGTTGGCGCCGAGGATTTCTTCGAAGGGCCGCTCGACGGAGACACCGCCAAAATGCAGGATCGCGTCGACGCCTTCGACCAGTTGATGCACAGCTTGTTTGTCGGCCAGATCGCAAGGGACGACTTCTTCGCGATCATCGACAGCCGGGGCGAGGGCAGCGATGTCTGACAGGCGCAGGACATTGGCATAAGGGCGCATCCGTTCGCGCAGGACTTTGCCCAGGCCACCGGCGGCGCCGGTCAGCAGCAGACGGTTGAACGGGGCGCGGGGAGTGGAGGTAGATGTCATGGCAATCCCTTACACGTTGTTATTAGGTTTGTTGTAGGTTGTCGTATGACTGCGCTGAAGTATCGGTAGGGTTTCCGGAACTTGTCAACGCGACTTTTGGTGTAGATGACGGAAGGGCTCATTCACTTTTCAATCACCATGAACTCCTTCGTTGCAATGCAATCTGCTTGTGGGAGCGAGCCTGCTCGCGAAAGCGGTGTATCAATCAACATCAATGCTGAATCTGCCGCCGCCATCGCTGGCAAGCCAGCTCCCACAGGTATCAGCGTTGTTTTCAATTCCCGCATTCACCACAAAATCCTGTGGGAGCTGGCTTGCCAGCGATGAGGCCGGTCCAGGCAACTCTTGCATCGACTGACACGCCGCCTTCGCGAGCAAGCTCGCTCCCACAGGGAAAGTGAGCATTACAACAACGAAATCGGATA
Source organism: Pseudomonas sp. VD-NE ins (assembly GCF_031882575.1). Classification (NCBI taxonomy): domain Bacteria; kingdom Pseudomonadati; phylum Pseudomonadota; class Gammaproteobacteria; order Pseudomonadales; family Pseudomonadaceae; genus Pseudomonas; species Pseudomonas sp. VD-NE ins. The sequence continues at coordinate 4,028,225 of NZ_CP134772.1, read as the reverse complement.
ACTGATAAAGATCCGGTTCTCGTCAAACTCGTTGGTGCTGAAGTCTCGGCGTATCGTCGCATTGCGCCATTTCACGTTGAGGTTTTTCAACGGGCCGCTTTGCACCGTGTAGGCCAGTTCCGACTCGCGGCCCCATTCCTTGCCGTCAGTGGTCGTCCCGGTGTGCACGTTGTCGCCGCTGATGTAGCGGTTCATCAGGGTCAGGCCGGGGATGCCGAGGGCGACGAAGTTGTAGTCGTGGCGCAGCTGCCAGGAGCGCTCCTTGGCGTTGTCATAACTGGCGTTGTAGCTGTCGTTGGCGAGGGTGCCGCCGCTGGTGCCGTTGACCCGCATCCAGGCGTCGTCGCCGCTGAGTTTTTGCAGGCCGACATAGAACGTGTTGCCGCCGTATTTGGCCGAAAGCAGGGCGAACGCAGTTTTGTTGTCGAGGTCACCAGCCTGGGCGCTGCCGTCTTCCTTGCCGGTGAAGAAACCGAGGTTGGCGCCCAGCGTCCAGTCGCCCAACGGCTGGCTGTGGCTGAGGTTGAAATACTGCTGCTGGTAGATGTCGCTGAGTTCGGCGTACCACACGCCGACCAGGGTGCGCTTGTCGTTGAAGGTGTATTCACCGCCGCCAAAGTTGAAGCGATCGGAAGTGAACGCGCCACGGCCGTTCATTGACATGTCTTCCATGCTCGCGTCGTTGCGCGGGCTGTTGCCGCGGAACTGGCCGCCGTAGACGGTCAGGCCGTTGATCTCGGTAGAGGTGATCTGACCGCCGCGAAAGGTCTGCGGCAGCGAGCGGCCATCGTCGGAGCGCAGGATCGGCAGCACCGGCATCCATTCGCCGACCTTCAATTCGGTCTTCGACACCTTGGCCTTCAGCGCCACACCGAGGCGGCCGAAGTTGTCGGCCGGGCGCCCGTCATCGTGGACCGGCAACAGTTGCGTACCGCCCGTGCCTTTGCCGCCATCGAGTTTCTGCGAATACATCCCCAGCACATCAAGGCCGAAACCGACGGTGCCTTGGGTGAAGCCAGACTTGGCATCGAGGATGAAGTTTTGCGTCCACTCTTCAGCCTTGCCCTGCGGGTAGGCGGGGTTGACGAAGTTGCGGTTGAAGTAGGCGTTGCGCAGGTTCAGCGTGGCTTTGCTGTCTTCGAGAAAGCCTTCGGCATCGGCGCTCATCGGCATGGCAAGGGCGAGGCTGCTGCAGCCGATCAGACTTAAAGCGGTACGCGGGCGGGTGACGGAAAGACGGGAAGGGCGGACGGAACTGCGGACGAGTGTGCTCACTGTGACGCTCCCTGTTTCGTTTGTTGTTTTTATTATTTGTTATACGTCGTCGTACAACATGGGTGCGGATATTTCCTAGGTTTTACGGGAATGTCAACAGCAAGTTGTGCGATGACTTGCTGGAACCTGAATGTTCAATTCGTCACCAAACCCTGTGGGAGCTGGCTTGCCAGCGATCGCGGAGTGTCATTCAGCAAGGATGTTGGATATGCCGGCGTCATCGCTGGCAAGCCAGCTCCCACAAGGTTTGGTGGATGACAGGGGATGAGTGTGTTGCCAGCGAATTTGCGGCAAACTTTACTCACCTTCCGTACAAGGCCCTGCAATGGATCAATACGCCCCGCGCAACTGGCAGCCGCACGAAAAGCCCAGTCTGCCCGGTTCCCCCTCGACGCCGTTGCACTCCACCCCCAAGCGCCTGGCCTATGCGCTGGTCGGCGTGCTGGTGGCGGTGACCGGTGGTCTGGGCAACTCGCTGGTGGTGGCCAACCTGCCTTATCTGCAAGGCGCACTCGGTGCGACCACGGCGGAAATGGCCTGGCTGCCGGCAGCGTATGTGATGACCAACGTGTCGATGAACCTGCTGCTGGTGAAGTTTCGCCAGCAGTTCGGTTTGCGTGCATTCACCGAGGTGTTTCTGGTGCTGTATGCGCTGGTGACCTTCGGCCATCTGTTCGTCAATGACCTCAATTCGGCGGTGGCGGTGCGCGCGGCCCACGGCATGGTCGGCGCGGCACTGAGCTCGCTGGGCCTGTATTACATGGTCCAGGCGTTCCCGGCGAAGTGGCGTCTGAGGGCGTTGGTGCTCGGCCTCGGCACCTCGCAACTCGCGCTGCCGCTGGCGCGATTATTTTCCGAAGACTTGCTGCAGATCGCCGAATGGCGCGGCTTGTACCTGTTCGAACTGGGCATGGCACTGCTCTCGCTAGGCTGCGTATTGCTGCTCAAATTGCCGCCAGGCGACCGCTTCAAAACCTTCGAAAAACTCGACTTCCTCACCTTCGCCATTCTCGCCACTGGCGTGGCGCTGCTGTGTGCGGTGTTGTCGCTGGGGCGGATTGACTGGTGGCTGGAGGCCGACTGGATCGGCTATGCGCTGGCCGCCTCGATTGCCTTGATCCTCGCCGGCCTGGCCATCGAACATAACCGCAGCAACCCGCTGCTGATGACCCGCTGGCTGGGCAGCGGGACGATGATCCGCCTGGCGCTGGCGGTGACCCTGATCCGCATGGTCACCTCGGAGCAGTCCACCGGTGCGGTGGGTTTCATGCAGAACCTGAACATGGGCTATGAGCAGTTGCATAGCCTCTACGTGGTCATGCTGATCGGCAGCGTCGCGGGCTTGGTGACCAGCGCGCTGACGATCGACCCCAAACACCTGCTGATGCCATTGATCATCTCGCTGGGTCTGATGGCCACCGGGTCGGTGATGGACAGTTTTTCCAACAACCTGACCCGCCCCGAAAACCTCTACTTCAGTCAGTTTCTGCTGGCGTTCGGCAGCACGTTTTTCCTTGGCCCGACCATGGTTTTCGGTACTCGCAACGTGTTGACCAATCCACGCAATCTGGTGAGCTTTTCCGTGTTGTTCGGGATCTGCAATAACCTCGGCGGCTTACTCGGTGCGGCGCTTCTGGGCACCTTCCAGATCGTTCGGGAAAAATTTCATTCCAGTCACATCGTTGAGCACCTGACGCTGTCTGACCCGTTGGTGGCTGCACGCGTGCAGAGCGGCGGCTCGGCGTATGGCTCGTTGCTGGCCGACCCGAGTCTGCGCAACCTGGCGGGGATTCGCAGCCTGGCCAACGCCGCCACCCGTGAGGCCAACGTGCTGGCCTACAACGATGTGTTCATGCTGATCGCCGTGATTGCGGTGCTGACCATGATCTGGCTGTCCATTCGTGCGCTGTGGCTGATGAGCACCACCAAAGCCGTCGCCCCAGCGCCATCCACACCTTCGAGCGGTGCCCCTTCTTCATGACCGAACCGACCACCACAACCACCAATGCCATTGCCGCCACGCCCGAGGGTGAGGCGCCGCCGTCATCGCCGAACACCGAGCCACGCTCGCTGCGGGTGCGGCTTATTTCCTCGCTGGGCTTTGCCGCGATCGCCATCATCGGTGTGTTGATCGTGCTGTATGCCTGGCAATTACCGCCGTTCAGCAGTGCGGTCGAGACCACCGAAAATGCGCTGATTCGTGGGCAAGTGACGATCATCGGCCCGCAACTCGCCGGTTATGTTTATGAAGTGCCGGTGCAGGATTTCCAGTACGTGAAGGCCGGCGATTTGCTGGTGCGCCTGGATGACCGCATCTATCAGCAACGCCTCGATCAATCGTTGGCGCAACTGGCGGTGCAGAAAGCTGCATTGGCCAATGTGGTGCAGCAACGCAACAGCGCCGAGGCGACGATCAAATTGCGTCAGGCGGTGCAGGCCGACAGCGAAGCGCAGTTGCGCAAGAGTGAAGCGGATCTGCGCCGTAATCAGGAATTGGTGCGCGACGGTTCGGTGTCCAAGCGCGAGATGGACGTCGCACTGGCGGCGAATGCGCAAAGTGTTGCGGGGGTGGCGCAGGCCAAGGCCAATCTGGAAATCGCCCGTCAGGATCTGCAAACAGTGATCGTCAATCGTGGCTCGCTGGAGGCAGCCGTGGCCAGCGCCGAAGCGGCAGTGCAACTGGCGCGGATCGACCTGTCGAACACCCGCATCGTTGCGCCGCGTGACGGCCAACTCGGGCAGATTGGCGTGCGCCTCGGCGCCTACGTCAATTCCGGTGCGCAGTTGATGGCGTTGGTGCCGAACCAGAAATGGGTGATCGCCAACATGAAGGAAACCCAGATGGATAACGTGCGTGTCGGGCAACCGGTGCGCTTCACTGTCGATGCATTGAACCACCGCAAATTCACCGGGCATGTGCAGCATATTTCCCCGGGCACAGGTTCGGAATTTGCCTTGTTGCAGGCGGATAACGCCACCGGCAACTTTGTCAAAATTGCTCAGCGGGTGCCGGTGCGGATCACCATTGATGCGGATCAGCAAGAAGAGGAACGGTTGCGGCCGGGGATGTCGGTGGTGGTCAGCATCGACACCGCCGCCGGCGATACACAACCTCATTGATCAACACATAACCCTGTGGGAGCTGGCTTGCCAGCGATGACGTCGGCATATCCGAAATATCTGTTCCTGACACACCGCCATCGCTGGCAAGCCAGCTCCCACAGGGGGACCGTGTTTCAGGTTGTGATCATCGGCGGTAGGGTGCCGAGCAGAGATACGGCGGCTACGGCACCAATGCCGAGCAGCCATTCGAGCATCACACTGCGCCTGATTGCGCCCATCCGCTGTTCGCAATCATCAACCCGCAAACGATTGAACAGCGCCAGCCCAAGCATCCCCAGCACGATCAGCGCCTTGATCAACAGAATCAACGCAAACCCGCTGAACAACGGTGTCGGCCACCACTGGCCGGTCAGCACGCGCACGTTGATCAATCCCGTCAGCAGCAACCCCGCGACCAGCGCATAACCGACGCCGCTGAAGCGCCGCAAAACCTCGCGCATCGACTCACTCGGCTGACGCAGAATCAGCACCAGCAACAACAACCCGCCAAGCCACGCGGCCACGCAGGTCAGATGCACGATCTGGTTGAGGATCAGTAGTTGCCCACTCAAACCATCGAGCATGGCGCCGTGCCCGACCGGAGCGAGAGTCGCCAGCAGCAAGGCACTCAAGCTCAGTCGCAACGGCATGCTTGAACGCCAAGGTGTGAACAACAGCGCCAACAGCACAGCATTGATCAGCAGATGCCAGCGCCATACCTGACCAAAAAACGTATTGCCCAGCACCAGCGCAACCGTGTCCGGATCAAACGCCGCCGTAGCCGAGTCGGCCATGCTCGCAGTAATCAAAAGTGCCCAGGCAATCCCGCTGACCAGCGCCACTGCAGTCAGCCAATGCGCCAGTCGCGCCAGGTGTCGATCCACTTGTGGCGCTTCATCCTTGAGCAGCAACGGCCTGAACAGCCAGGCCCCGAACAGCATCAACACCACGATGAAATGCACAAAACGGCACAGCACCAGCGCTTCACTCATGGGTTACTGGCCAACCTTGAACTGATAGGCGCCTTCGCTTTTGTGCGTGTCGACCGACACTGCGTGCCATTCGACTTTGTACTCGCCGGCCGTCAGCGGAGCAGCCGGGGTGACGATCAGGGTTTTCTTGTCCCCTTCGGTGGTCAGCGGCTTCACCGCGACCGCTGCGCCATCCTTGGTCACGGTAACTTTGGTGAAACTGGCCTCGACACCTTCGGAAAAGGTCAGGCGCAAATCGGCCGGCGCGGCGACGGTGCTGTCGGCCGCCGGGGTCTGGCTTTTCAGGTGGGCGTGGGCGAATACAGAAGATGCGGCGAACAGCGAAGCGAGCAGGGCAGTGGTGGTCAGGACGTTCTTGAACAGCATCGCAAATACCTCTGAGGCAGGATCAAAGAACCGTCAGTTTAGCCATCCGCTCGCGCCAGTACGAAGTTTTGTTTGCAGCGGTCGCCCGCGGACCAGAGCGGATGCTAGTCTTGGGCAACGCTGTTGTCAGGGAGCCCTCATGGGCAATCACAAGATCGAGATTCGCCGCAACAACGTCGAGAAAATTCTCCTCGCGGCGGAAAAAGTCTTCGCCGAAAAAGGCTTCGGCGGTACCGCCATGGCCGACATCGCGGCCGAGGTGCAACTGCCGCGCTCCAACCTGCATTACTACTTTTCAACCAAGAGCGAGCTGTACAGCGCGGTGCTGTTCGACCTGCTGGAAGTATGGAAGCAGGACGCGCTGTGCTTCGAGATGTTCGACGACCCGCGCGTGGTGTTGAGCAGCTACATCCGCGCCAAGATGAACCACTCGCGCAGCCGGCCGTACGGCTCGAAAGTCTGGGCCAACGAAATCATCCACGGCGCGCCAACCTTGGGCGAGGCGCTGGATGTCAGCCTGTATGACTGGGCGAAGATGAAGGAAGCGAAGATTCGGCAGTGGGTCGAGGACAAGCGGATTTTGCCGGTGGAACCGTCGAGTCTGCTGTACATGATCTGGGCGTCGACGCAGCACTATGCTGACTTTGATCATCAGGTGAATATTCTGAATGAACATCAGCCGTTGTCGGATATGCAGTTTGAGCGGGCGGTGCAGACGGTGACGAGTGTGATATTGCGGGGGATCGGGTTGGAGCCTTGAAGAGCAAGATCAAAGGCTGACCCTCATCGGAACGCCGCCCGCCCAGCCCTCTCCCGGGGGGAGAGGGGGCCGACCGAGGTGTCTCTCGGGTTACATCGACCTGAAAGATCCAGTCGATTATGGATTTAAAACCTTCCGAGTTTGTGCCCTGTATCGATTATGGATTCAAAGCAAATCGTTCACTTCGGTGGATTTCTGAGGCATCCCCCAATCAGTCCCCTCTCCCTTTGGGAGAGGGTTAGGGTGAGGGGGCTGTTGGATCAGTCGGCGATCTAGACCGCAACGTGATACGGATTCCTCGGATCATGATTCCAGTCCAGAAACGGTTTCCCCGTCTCCATCGGCACCATCTCGATGCAATCCGCCACCGGACAAGTGATCTGGCACAAGTTACAACCCACACACTCCTCATCAATCACTTCATATTTATGCGTGCCGTCCGCCTGCTTCAGACTGCCGATCGCCTGGTGTGAAGTGTCCTCACAAGCAATGTGGCAACGCCCGCAACCAATGCACGCGTCCTGATCAATCTTCGCGATCACCTGATAGTTGATATCGAGGTACTTCCAGTCCGTGGTATTGCCCACCGCACGCCCGGAAAACTCGCTGATGCTGGCGTAGCCCTGACTGTCCATCCACCGCGACAACCCATCCTTCATCTCTTCGACAATGCGGAAGCCATGCAACATCGCCGCCGTGCATACCTGCACCGCGCCGCTGCCCAGCGCCATGAATTCCGCGGCATCACGCCAACTGCCAATGCCGCCAATGCCACAAATCGGTAAGCCCTGGGTCAGCGGGTCGCGGGCAATTTCGGCAACCATGTTCAGCGCAATCGGCTTCACCGCCGAGCCGCAATAACCGCCGTGGGTGCTTTTGCTGCCGACGGTGGGCAGGGCGACCATGTGTTCCAGATCGACGCTGGTGATCGAGTTGATCGTATTGATCAGCGACACCGCATCGGCACCGCCGCGATGCGCTGCGCGAGCAGCGACACGGATGTCAGTGATGTTCGGTGTCAGTTTGACGATCACCGGCAGCGAGCAATAGGTCTTGCACCAGCGCGTGACTTGCTCGACGTACTCCGGCACCTGACCGACCGCCGCGCCCATGCCACGCTCGGGCATGCCGTGGGGGCAGCCGAAGTTGAGCTCGATACCGTCGGCGCCGGTGGCTTCGACCAGCGGCAGGATGTGTTTCCACGACTCCTCGACGCACGGCACCATCAGCGAAACGATCAGCGCGCGGTCCGGCCAATCCTTCTTCACCTGAGTGATTTCGCGCAGGTTGATCTCCAGCGAACGGTCGGTGATCAACTCGATATTGTTAATGCCCAGCACTTCACGGTTATTGCCGTAGTGCGCCGAATAACGCGACGAAACGTTGACCGCCGCCGGATCCTCACCGAGGGTTTTCCAGACCACGCCACCCCAGCCGGCTTCAAAGGCACGGACCACGTTGTAAGCCTTGTCAGTCGGTGGCGCGGAGGCCAGCCAGAACGGATTTGGCGCTTTGATGCCAGCGAAGACAATCGACAGATCGGCCATTTACGCAGCCTCCACGTTAAGCATCAGTTGAGCATTGATCGCCTCGGCGGCGCGTTTGCCGTGCTGCACGGCTTGCACGGTGAGGTCCTGATCGAGGCTGGTGCAGTCGCCGCCGGCATACACGCCGGGGATGCTGGTGCGCAGGTTTTCATCGACCTGAATGCGTTCGCCCTGACGCTTCAGTTCACGGGCCAGCGGGTCGGCGAGGGCGCTGCCATCGAAGGCCTGGCCGATGGCTTTGAAGATCGCATCGGCGGCCAGTTCGAAGGTCTCGCCGGTGGTTTGCAGGCGACCGTCAACCAGATCGGTGCGGGCGAAACGCATGCCGCGCACCTGGCCCTGAGCGTCGAGCAGCACCTCTTCCGGTTGCGCCCAGGTCAGCAGGCGTACTTGATTGGCTTTGGCGATGTCTTGTTCGTGACCGGTGGCGCCCATGTCGGCGGCGCCACGGCGATACACCAGATTCACATCGCGGGCACCGAGGCGGGCCATTTGCACGGCCATGTCGATCGCGGTGTTGCCGGCGCCAAGGACGATGCAGCGCTCGGCCAACGGTAGTTCGGTCAGGTCTTCGGCCTGACGTAATTCGCGGATGTAATCGGTGGCAGCGAGCAGACCGGGTGCATCTTCGTGAGGTAAACCGAGTTGCTTGCTGGCATTGAGGCCGAGACCGAGGAATACCGCGTCGAACTGTTGATGCAATTCGCTGAGCGTCAGGTTGTCGCCGAGCTTCTGTCCATGACGGATTTCAATGCCACCGATTTGCAGAAGGAAATCCAGTTCCTTTTGCGCGTAGTCGTCGACCAGTTTGTACTTGGCGATCCCGTATTCATTGAGGCCGCCAGCCTTCTCCCGTGCTTCGAAAATCACCACGTCGTGACCGTGCATGGCGCTGCGATGCGCGCAGGACAAACCGGCAGGGCCGGCGCCGACCACGGCAATGCGTTTGCCGGTGGCGGCGGCGCGCTGGAACGGGTGTTCGCTGAAGTGTGCGTTGTCGACGGCGTAGCGTTGCAGCAGGCCGATCAGCACCGGTGCGCATTCCTGAGCGTTGTTGCGCACGCAGGCTTGCTGGCAAAGGATTTCTGTCGGACAGACGCGGGCGCAACTGCCACCGAGGATGTTCGCCGAAAGGATTTTCTGCGCCGCACCCGGAACGTTGTCCTGATGGATATTACGGATGAACGACGGGATGTCGATCTCACTCGGGCACGCATTCACGCACGGCGCGTCGTAGCAATACAGGCAGCGCGAGGCTTCCAGATGCGCCTGCCGGTCGTTGAGCGGCGGCGCCAGATCGGTGAAATGCCCGGCGAGGGCGGCCGCGCTTTCGTGCGGGTGGGGGAGATGGTTCAGGGTCTCGATCACGGTTTATGGCCTCACGGTTATTTGAGGTGCTGCCTCTGATGGGCATTGGTTTTTGTGTTGCCTGGACTGGCCTCTTCGCGAGCAGGCTCGCTCCCACAGGGGAAAGCATTTCAAATGTGGGAGCGAGCCTGCTCGCGAAGGCCGAAGGCCTGGATTTCAGCGTTTAACGGCAGTCGGCTTATGCAACTCAGCCCGCTTGCTGAGCAAATCAAACACCGCCGGATAAGCCGGCCGTTCGATGTACCGCCCGGCCCCGCGTTCGGCACGCAGATCGCCATCGGCCCAGAACACCCGGCCCTGGCTGACGGTATGGCTCGGCACACCGCGCACGGTTTTGCCTTCGAAGATGTTGAAGTCCACCTGCTGATGGTGGGTCTTGGCGGAAATGGTGCGGGTGCCTTGCGGGTCCCACAGCACCAGATCGGCATCGGCGCCGACGCGAATCGCACCTTTGCGCGGGTAGAGATTGAATATTTTCGCGGTGTTGGTAGAGGTGAGGGCGACGAAATCCTGCATCGAAAGACGCCCGGAATTAACCCCCTCATCCCAAAGCACCGCCATGCGATCTTCGATGCCGGCCGTGCCGTTGGGGATCTTGCTGAAGTCATCGCGCCCGGCGGCTTTCTGCTCGGCGCAGAAGCAGCAATGGTCAGTCGCGGTGGTGTGCAGATTGCCGTTTTGCAGCCCGTGCCACAGTGCTTCCTGATGACCGCGCGGACGGAACGGCGGGCTCATCACGTAACCGGCGGCGGTCTGCCAGTCCGGGTGTTGATAGACGCTGTCGTCGAGCAGCAAATGCCCGGCGAGCACTTCGCCGTACACCGGCTGACCCTTGCTGCGCGCATAGGTGATTTCGTCGAGGGCTTCCTTGGTTGAGACATGCACCAGATACAACGGTGTGCCAATGGTCTCAGCGATACGAATCGCCCGACTCGCCGCTTCGCCTTCAACCTGCGACGGCCGCGACAGCGGATGCGCCTCCGGCCCGGTGATGCCCTGGGCCATCAGCTTGCGTTGCAGGTGATAGACCAGCTCACCGTTTTCTGCGTGCACGGTCGGCACCGCGCCGAGTTCCAGACAACGCTCGAAACTCGCCACCAGCGTGTCATCGGCAGCCATGATCGCGTTCTTGTAGGCCATGAAATGCTTGAAGCTGTTGATGCCGTGATGGCTGACCAGCTCGGCCATTTCCTCACGCACTTGCTCGCTCCACCAGGTGATCGCGACGTGGAAGCCATAGTCGGAAGCCGACTTTTCCGCCCAGCCGCGCCACTGATGAAACGCCTCCATCAGCGACTGCTGCGGATTGGGAATCACAAAGTCGATGATCGATGTGGTGCCACCGGCCAGACCGGCCGCCGTGCCACTGTAGAAATCCTCACTGGCCACGGTGCCCATAAACGGCAGTTGCATGTGGGTGTGCGGATCGATGCCGCCGGGCATCAAGTATTGGCCGCTGCCGTCGAGGACTTCGGCGCCGGCGGGAATATCAAGGTTTTCACCGATGGCTTTGATCACGCCGTCGGCGCAATAGACGTCGGCGCGATAACTTTCATCATGGGTAACAACGGTGGCGCCACGGATCAACAGAGACATTCCGAGTTCCTCGCAGGCATTGACCGACTTGTGTCGGTTCTAGATGTTTTATTGATGTACAGCGTCGCAGGGTGTATTCCTGTCAGCGCTGTCAGGAATAGAAACTAGTCGCAGATTTGCAATAGATCAAGATTATTTTTTATAAGCTTATGACTGTTTCAAGTGTCTGAAAAATAAAGATAAAAAATGAAAATCACCAAAATGGTGAGGCTGTTCACCATTTTGACGCACTTGACAGGATGGAAATATGAGCAAGATTTCCTATGTGAAATCAGCCGCTTGAAGTTGAGCTGCGGTTGCTCGCTCACGATGAAAATAAATGCAGTGCACCAGTTTGAGTCCTGTCTGTTCGGACAACTTGCCAAGTGTTTAGCCTGAGCACCCAGACAAGTTTCCGCGAACTCCTCCGGTGAATAATTAAAACTGATGAATATCAGAAAGTTGCAAAGCGTTTAACCCTCGGCCCGATGCGTAAGCGGGGCACCCGGCACGTTTATTGATGCCGCCGCTGACACCATGGCCGGTGCACGAAAGTTGTCAGTTCCTCCGGCCATCGTCCGGTTCGTACCCTCGGGTGCAGCCGCCTGATGAGCAAAAAATAATCAGAAGAACAGTGGAGCGGCCATGCAACAGATCAGATCGCAAGTGACCGAGCGCGACGGCTTGTTCGAGCTCGAAGCCGGCAGCGACGTCCTCGACAGTCCCCGTTACAACCACGATATGGCACCGACCAAGGTGCGCGAACGAACCTGGAACAAATGGCACATCACCGCGCTGTGGGTTGGCATGTCGATCTGTGTGCCGACCTACACCCTCGGCGGTGTCCTCACGGCTTACTTCGGCCTGACCGTCGGCGAGGCGTTGCTGGCGATTCTGTTCGCCAACGTCATCGTCCTGATTCCGCTGACGCTGAATGCGTTTCCCGGCACCAAGTACGGCATTCCCTTTCCCGTGTTGCTGCGCTCATCGTTCGGCATCCTCGGTTCCAACGTGCCGTGTCTGATTCGCGCACTGGTGGCGTGTGGCTGGTTCGGCATTCAAACGATGTTTGGCGGATTGGCGATTCACCTGTTTCTCGGCTCGATTTTCGATGGCTGGAAATCCCTTGGCGGCACCGGGGAGGTGATCGGTTTCATGATCTTCTGGGCGCTGAACCTGTGGGTGGTGATTCGTGGCGCCGAGTCGATCAAGTGGCTGGAGACGTTGTCGGCGCCGCTGTTGGTGGCGGTCGGCATCGGCTTGCTGGTGTGGGCGATGCCCAATGTGTCGATGACCGAACTGCTGGCGATTCCAGCGAAACGTCCGGAGGGCGCCAGTGTGGTGAGTTACTTCGCCGCCGGGCTGACGGCGATGGTCGGATTTTGGGCGACGTTGTCGTTGAACATTCCCGACTTCAGTCGCTACGCCAAAAGCCAGAAAGACCAGATCCTCGGACAGATTTTCGGCCTGCCACTGACGATGTTTCTGTTCGCCTCCCTCGGCGTGATCATGACCGCCGCGTCGGTGAAACTCGTCGGTGTGACCGTCTCCGATCCGGTCACTCTGATCGGTCATATCCAGAGCCCGGTGTGGGTCGCGGTGGCGATGGCGTTGATCATCATCGCCACGCTGTCGACCAACACCGCCGCCAACATTGTTTCGCCGACCAATGACTTCCAGAACATCGCGCCCAAGGTGATCAACCGCACCAAAGCGGTGTTGCTGACCGGGTTTGTCGGACTGTTGTTGATGGGCCATGAACTGCTGAAAAAACTCGGTCTGATCGTTTCCGATGTCAGCCTGGAAACCGTGTATTCCAACTGGCTGTTGGGCTATTCGAGCCTGCTCGGGCCGATCGCCGGGATCATGGTGGTGGACTATTTCCTGATCAAGAAACAGCAACTGGACCTGGCCGGGTTGTACCGCGACGACGTCTACCCGGCGTGGAACTGGGCCGGGTTTCTCGCGTTCGGGGTGCCGGTGGTGCTGACGTTGCTGTCGCTGGGTAGCGATGCGTTCAGCTGGTTCTACAGCTATGGCTGGTTCACCGGCTCGGCGCTGGGCGGAATTATTTATTACGGGTTGTGCGTGATGCGTGCGCAACCCTCGGTCGTTAAATCAGCGGTGTAACTCATGATCGTTCCCACGCTCTGCGTGGGAATGCAGCCCGGGACGCTCTGCGTCCCAACAGCGGACGCAGAGCGTCCATGGATGAGTTCCCACGCAGAGCGTGGGAACTATCGGTATCAGCACTGAGGAGATCCCCATGAACGCAGCCGTAGACGTTCTGCAATCAACCCATCAGCACATCAACCGCGACCGCCTATGGGCGTCGCTCATGGAACTGGCCAAGCTCGGCGCCACGGTCAAGGGCGGGGTCTGTCGCCTGGCCCTGACCGATCTCGACCGCCAGGCCCGCGACCTGTTCGTGCAATGGTGCAAGGACGCCGGATGCAGTGTCACGGTCGATGCCGTCGGCAACATCTTCGCCCGTCGCCCCGGGCGCAATCCGAATCTGCCACCGGTGATGACCGGCAGCCACATCGACACCCAACCCACCGGCGGCAAGTTCGACGGCTGCTTCGGCGTGCTCGCCGGCGTCGAAGTCCTGCGCACCCTCAACGACCTCGGCGTGGAAACCGAAGCGCCGCTGGAAGTGGTGGTCTGGACCAACGAAGAAGGCTCGCGCTTCGCCCCGTGCATGATGGGCTCTGGGGTGTTCGCGGAGAAATTCACCCTCGAAGAAACCCTCGCCAAAGTCGATGCCGACGGCGTCACCGTGGGTGAAGCGCTCAACGCCATCGGTTACGCCGGCCAGCGTAAGGTCAGCGGGCATAAGGTCGGCGCCTATTTCGAGGCGCACATCGAACAAGGCCCGATCCTCGAAGATGAGCAGAAAACCATCGGCGTGGTCCTCGGCGCGCTGGGGCAGAAGTGGTTCGACCTCAAGCTGCGCGGCGTCGAGGCGCATGCCGGCCCAACGCCGATGCACCTGCGTAAAGACGCGCTGGTCGGCGCCTCGGTGATCGTCGGCGCCGTCAATCGCGCCGCCCTCGGCCACCAACCCCACGCCTGCGGCACGGTCGGTTGCCTGCAAGCCTATCCCGGCTCGCGCAACGTCATCCCCGGCGAAGTGCGCATGACCCTCGACTTCCGTCATCTGGAATCGGCGCGTCTCGACTCGATGATTGCCGAGGTTAAACAAATCATCGAAGCCACCTGTGAAGAACACGGTCTGACTTACGAACTGACGCCGACAGCGGACTTCCCGCCGCTGTACTTCGAAAAAGGCTGCGTGGAAGCGGTGCGCGGTGCGGCGAAAGGGCTTGGATTGTCGAATATGGACATCGTCAGCGGCGCCGGGCATGACGCGATTTTCCTCGCCGAACTCGGCCCGGCCGGGATGATCTTTGTGCCGTGCGAAGGCGGCATCAGCCACAACGAAATCGAGAACGCCGCGCCGGATGATCTGGCGGCGGGGTGTGCGGTGTTGTTGCGGGCGATGCTGGCGGCTTCGGCGATGGTCGCGGGAGGGCAGCGGGCGGCTTGAAGATCAAAAGGTCGTAGCCTTGTAGGAGCTGTCGAGTGAAACGAGGCTGCGATCTTTTCCTGTCATCCAAACGTCACAAACCTGTGCGATGTTGCCGGCCCATGAAAATCATCACCTCCGGCGCGTCCTATCTGGACATCGACGCCTACGCCTGTTGCATCGCCTTTGCCGAATTGCTCAACCTGCAAGGCATTCCCGCCCGCGCCGTCAGTAGCGCGTCAGCCAACGCCAGCGTTTCGCCAAGCGTGTTCGGCTGGGGCGCGGCGTTTCACGACTACCAGCCGACATCGGACGATGAGTTCGTCTTGGTCGATGTCTCCGACTATCAGCATTTCGACCCGTTGGTGGTGCTAGACCGCGTGGTGGAGGTCATCGATCATCATCCGGGGTACGAAAACTATTGGCAGCAGAAGATTGGATCTGCTGCCGATATTCGCCCGATCGGTGCGGCGGCAACTCAGGTTTTTCAGCGCTGGCAGACGGCCGGTGTGCTGCCGCAGATCAGCGTGCCAAGTGCCGCTTTGCTGGCGACGGCGATTCTCGACAACACGCTGAATTTTACCGGGCAGATGACCACGCCAGCGGACATCGAGGCCTACGCCGACCTCGCGTCACGCGCGAAACTGCCGGCAGACTGGCCCCGGCAGTATTTTCTCGAATGCCAGACCACCATCGAATCGAACCTGGCCGCTGCATTGGCAGCCGACTCGAAACGAATGAAACCCGAAAGCAACCTGCCAGGCTTTTTCGCGCAAATGACGGTGTGGGATGCCGACAACTTGCTGCAAAAACACCTGTCGCTGATCAAGCGCTGGATGGCAGAGCAGGGCGATGACGGGCTGCTGAATGTGATCAGTATCCGCGACCGCAAAAGCTGCTTTCTGGCGCCAACCGAGGTCAGCCAACAAAAGCTCAATCGCTTGTTGCCACTCGACTGGCAGGCAGGATTGGCCGTGCGGGCGCCGTCAATGCTGCGCAAGGAACTGTTGAAGTTGGCACTGGACGCTGGCCGTCACTGCGCACCAAACAGCATCGTCCAGTAAACCCCTTCATCACTGCGCGCCTCACTGGCAAACCCCGCGCCGACCTGGGTAAACATCGGGTTCATCAGATTGGCGCAATGTCCGGGACTGGCGAGCCATCCGGCCATGGCCTTGCCCGGTGAACTCTGCCCGGCGGCAATGTTTTCGCCGATTTGCCGACCGCGATAGCCCGCCGCACGGGCGCGATCGGCGGGCAGGTCGCCGTCTGGATCACGGTGGGCGAAATAGTTGCCGTAAGCCATGGCTTTGCTGTGCCCCTGCGCGGCGGCGCCCAGTGCGGCGTTCCAGCTCAGTGGCCGGGCGGCGGCGAAGCGCTGGCGTCCACACATCCGTGGCCGGGCGCGCGCGGCGTTGACCTCGGCCAGCAGGGCCTTGCCGACGCTGCGGTTATCGCCGACGCGGCTGTCGAGCACCGGCTGCGCCAACACCACTTGCCATTCATTGCGTGAGCGACTGATGCCGATGTCGGCGTAGTTTGCATCCAGCAGCGCGGCGCAGTGCTCGTCTTGCAGCAGGTCGAAAGCTTCTTCGGCGTCCTCGGCCCCGACCACGCGAATACTGCGTACCGCCACGGCGGAATAGCCGGACGACTTCAACGCTTCACGCATGCCCCCGGAGTAGCGATAACCGATCGGCAAGGCCAGGTTCGACTTCAGCGATAGCGGTGCCAGACGCTGCGCCGGGCGTCGATCGCAGCGTTGCGGGTGGGCGCGATAGTCGTTGATCGCGGCCACCAGTTGTCGCTCCGCACCGGCGTGGGCGGTTTCCGCGAACAAGGGTGAAAGGATCAGCAGGCACAGCGAAACGAAGCGAGACGAACGAACGGCGTGGCGCATGAGACGGGCAGCTCTGAAGGAGGACAGCGCAAAAGTTGAGTGAACCGCAGAAAGCGGCGCGGGTAGGACTGGGCTTTTTGGACTTGGTTCAAGGGGCGGGGAGGGGTTTTATTGTGGGGCGACGACTTGCTGCATGTTTCAGGACGATTAAGCGTGGTTGGACTGGCCTCATCGCTGGCAAGCCAGCTCCCACAGGGGACGGAGCCGTACACAAAAATTGTGTTCACCGCAAAAACTGTGGGAGCTGGCTTGCCAGCGATAGCGCCCGCCCAGCCAACACAAAAAGCACGGGTGAATCCTCATTAGCGATTCAACAGATCCCCCATCCACTGCAAATACTGCGCACGGTCGGAAATCGAGTTATGCCCTGACTCCGGTACCACTCTGAGCAGCGCCACGCCTTGCGGGAAATTTTCCAGCAAGCGCTGGGTGCTGGCGCGTGGAATCACCTCGTCGTCACTGGCCGCGAGCAACAACGTCGGCACACGGATATGCGCTGCGTATTTGCCGGATTCGAAACGGTCCTTGAGCAACCACTTCACCGGCACCCACGGATACTGCCGCGCCGCAATTTCTTCGAGGCTGTTGTAAGGCGTCACCAGAATCAAATGTTGCACCGGTCGCTGACTGGCCAGACGCACCGCCACGCCGGATCCGAGACTGCGGCCGACCACGGCAACCTGCGGATGACTGGCATACACCTGATCGAACAGCGCCAGCGCATCCTCGGCAATCGCCGCTTCCGACGGTGAGCCGCCACTGCCACCGAAGCCGCGGTAGTTGAGCAGGTACACCGCGTAATCGGGAAACGCCTGAGCAAACTCCGGCAGATTGCGCGACACGTCCTCGGCATTGCCACCGAAATAGATCAGCGCCCGTGGCCCGACGCGCTCACGGGTGACCACCGAAACCTGCGCGTCCGGCATCGACAGGGTTATCCGTGAATCAGCGGAGCTGACAGCATTGGGCTGCGGAAAATAGATCAGCGAACGCTGAAAAAAGAACAGCGCCGCGCACAGCACCAGGTACACGGCAACGATCAATGCGACGAGTGACATCAGGGTTCGGGACATTCGGCTACTTTTAACGGTGTGTGAAGGATCGCTGTCGCAGTGTAGTCCAGCCCTGCAATCGGCCGCTCATGCACATAACCGGCAACAGATCCACGCAGCAGGGGAACCAGCATGAGCCACACTGAGGGTTACTCCCGTCGCCGATTACTCACGCTGGCTGCCGGGGTTTCGGCGGTCTTCACCTTTGATCGGGCGTTGGCCACAACCACCACGCCCGCGACCACCGGAGGCCACGCCATGCAGACCCGCGCCATCCCGTCCAGCGCCGAATCGCTGCCCATCGTCGGCCTGGGCACCTATCGCGGTTTCGACGTAGCCCCCGGCGATCCGGCCTACCGGCAATTGCCGGCGGTGCTGGATGAGCTGTTCAGCAAGGGCGGTACGCTGGTCGACAGTTCACCGATGTATGGCCGCGCCGAACAGACCACCGGTGAATTGCTGTCGATCCATGAACCGCGTTCGCCGGCATTTCTGGCGACCAAGGTGTGGACGCGCGGGCGTGAGGAGGGCATCGCGCAGATGGAGCAGTCGTTCAGTCTGCTGCGCACCGAACGCATCGACCTGATGCAGATCCACAACCTGCTCGACTGGCAAACCCACCTGCCGACTTTGCGTGAATGGAAAGCGCAGGGCCGCATCCGTTACATCGGCATCACCCATTACACGGACTCGGCCTATGAAGAAGTCGAAGCGGTGCTGAAGGCCGAACAACTGGATTTTCTGCAAATCAATTACGCCCTCGATGACCGTGGCGTGGAAAAACGCATTCTGCCGCTGTGTCGCGAGCGTGGCGTGGCAGTGATCTGTAATCGGCCGTTCGGTGGCGGGGGACTGCTGGCCCGGCTCAAAGGCAAACCGCTGCCGGGCTGGGTGTCGGACGTGCAGGTCAACAGCTGGCCGCAACTGGCGTTGAAGTTTCTGCTCGCACATTCGGCGGTGACTTGCGTGATACCCGGCACGGGTAATCCGCGTTTCATGGCCGATAACGCCAAGGCCGGGTTCGGGCCGATGCTCACGGATGCGCAACGGCATCAGTTGATTGCGTTGATGGGTTGATCGAGCTCGCCAAACGATCGCGACTTCGCGTTGGTTCAGGGTTGTATTAATTTCGAAATGGTCTGAAAGACTGTCATATCTGACAGTTGGAAGGGGGTTGTTTGTCGGTGAGTATGGAGATTCCTGCCTCACCAAAGAAGAACGATCATGGACGTGCAAGGCCGCAGGTTCACCTATTGCACCGGGGTTTGTCTCTTGCTGATTTTGTTCGCTGCGTACGCCCATAACGAACAGTATGTTTGTCTGGGCATGCAGCGCGGGCAGATTGCAACAGTGACGGCGAACTCTGTGTACGCGGCCGTGCAGATAGCCAAGGCGTCTTGGGGCGCTGCGGGTTGCTTTAAAACGTGACAAGTCGCTCAAGCGCGATAGCGCAACGCCTCCAGCAACAACGCAAACGCCGGTGCTGCCTGACGTCGACTCGGGTAATACAGGTGATACCCGGCAAACGTCGGGCACCAATCCTCCAGCACCTGCAGTAAACGGCCGTCGGCCAGATAGGGTGCGACGATGTTTTCCGGGATGTAACTCAGGCCGAAACCGTCCAGCGCAGCGTCGAGCAGCGGGTAGACGCCGTTCAGGGTGATCTGCCCGGACACCCGTACTTTCAGGCTTTCGCCATCCTTCTCGAATTCCCAGCTGTACAACCCGCCATTGGTGGGCAGGCGCAGGTTGTTGCAGGCGTGGTCGGTCAGATCCCTTGGCGTTTGCGGCGGGGGGCGTTTGGCGAAATAGGCGGGTGAACCCACTACCGCCATGCGCATGTCGGGACCGATGCGGGTGGCAATCATGCCTTGTGCGACGTCTTCGCCCAGGCGCACGCCGGCGTCGAAACCCTGACCGGCGATGTCGACGAAACCATAGTCGCAGCTCACCTCTACGCTGATGTCCGGGTACTTCGGCAGAAAGTCCTTGAGCACCGGGCGCAGCAGCCAGTCCAGCGAATGATCGGTGGCACTGATGCGGAGCTTGCCGGCGGGGGTGTCGCGCAAGTTGCTCAGCGCCGCGAGTTCCAGTTCGATTTCTTCGAAGCGTGGGCCGATGGTTTGCAGCAGATGTTGACCGGCTTCGGTGGGTGAGACGCTGCGAGTAGTGCGGGTCAGCAGGCGCAGGCCGAGGCGGGCTTCGAGTGCGCGAATCGTGTGACTCAGTGCCGATTGCGAAACGCCGAGTTTGGCTGCGGCTTTGGTGAAGCTGCGCTCACGGGCCACGGCGAGGAAGGCGAGCAGGTCGGTGGCGTTTTCACGAAGCATTGATGAGTTTCCTGCATAAGTTTTTTTGAATTCTAGTCGATTATCGGAAGAGTGCGGCTGGGTAAAGTAGTGACATTGATTATCTGGAGGAATTGCCATGAACCCGATTGCCGCTTCTGCGTTGACCCTTTCCCTGTTGGCGGGTGAGGTGCAGGCCAATGAATCC
The DNA here is from genome assembly GCF_031882575.1 of Pseudomonas sp. VD-NE ins. Lineage (NCBI taxonomy): Bacteria > Pseudomonadati > Pseudomonadota > Gammaproteobacteria > Pseudomonadales > Pseudomonadaceae > Pseudomonas > Pseudomonas sp. VD-NE ins. Next base: position 4,008,263 of record NZ_CP134772.1, on the reverse strand, counting down.
CCGCGTGTGACGGTCACGCCCAATGGCTCACAAGCTTCGGCCAGAGGCCCGGCGGATTGGTTCACTGGCACTGTCCGCGTCGATGCTCCGTTCAAAGGCACAGACGAGGCGCGGGTCAGTGGTGCGACGGTGACGTTTGAGCCGGGCGCGCGTACCGCTTGGCATACGCATCCGTTGGGGCAGACATTGATCGTCACGGCCGGTTCCGGGTTTGTGCAGGAGTGGGGGCAGCCGGTTCGCGAAATTCGTCCAGGCGATACGGTATGGATTGCACCGGGGGCCAAGCATTGGCACGGCGCGGCGCCGACCACGGCGATGACGCATATCGCGATTGCTGAAGTGCTGGATGGCAAGGTGGTGGAGTGGATGGAGCAGGTGAGTGATGAGCAGTATCCGCAAACCGAGTGAAGCTTTTCCCTCACCCCAGCCCTCTCCCCGAGGGAGAGGGGGCCGACTGAGGTGTCTGGCGTCATACATCGACCTGAAATGGCTGTGTCGATTATGGATTCACAGCAAGACGTTCAAGTCGGTGCAGCTCCCGAATATCCCCCAATCGGTCCCCTCTCCCTCTGGGAGAGGGCTAGGGTGAGGGGCTCTTTTCAGGTCATTCAGATCATCTCCGGCAGTGAAGAGAGGATTTTATCAAGGGTGATCGGATACTCCCGCACCCGTGCACCCGTGGCGTTGTAGATCGCATTCGCGACCGCCGCACTAACCCCGCAAATCCCCAACTCACCAACACCCTTGGCCTTCATCGGCGAAGACACCGGATCAGTCTCATCAAGAAAAATCACCTCCTGATGCGGAATGTCGGCGTGCACCGGCACTTCATACCCGGCCAGATCATGATTGACGAAAAAGCCCAGTTTCTTGTCCACCGCCAACTCTTCCATCAACGCCGCACCGACACCCATGGTCATCGCCCCGATCACCTGACTGCGCGCCGCTTTCGGGTTGAGAATCCGCCCGGCCGCGCACACCGCCAACATACGGCGCACACGCACTTCACCGGTCGCGGCATCCACCGCCACCTCAACGAAATGCGCACCAAACGTCGACTGCTGATACTGCTCGGCCAGGTCGGCAAATTCGATGCTGTCCTCGGCCACCACAACGCCGTCCTGCGCAGCGTTGCGCAATGGCACGCTCTTGCTGCCGACCCGCACCTGCCCGTCGACAAACTGCGCCTGATCCGCCGCCATGCCCAGCTTGCCAGCCACCGCCTCACGCAGTTTCATGCACGCGGCGTACACCCCGGCGGTCGAGCAGTTGGCGCCGAATTGCCCGCCGGAGCCTGCCGACACCGGAAAGCTCGAATCACCCAGATGCACGCTGACATCCTTCAAGCCGACACCCATCATTTCGGCCGCCGTCTGCGCGATGATCGTGTAACTGCCGGTGCCGATATCGGTCATGTCGGTTTCCACCGTGACCTTGCCGTCGCGCTCCAGCCGCACCCGCGCGCCCGACTTGACCAGCAGGTTGTTGCGAATCGCGGCGGCCACGCCCATGCCGATCAGCCAGCGGCCCTCTCGCCGGGAGCCGGGTTGCGCATTGCGTTTGTCCCAGCCGAATTTCTCCGCGCCGGTTTGCAGGCACTCGATCAGGCGCCGCTGCGAAAACGGCCGCTCGGTTTTCACCGGGTCGACCTGTGTGTCGTTGAGAATGCGGAACTGGACCGGATCAAGTTTGAGCTGCTCGGCCATCTCGTCCATGGCGATTTCCAGGACCATCAGCCCCGGCGTTTCGCCGGGTGCGCGCATGGCGTTGCCTTCCGGTAGGTCCAAGGGAGCCAGACGCATGCTGACCAACCGATTTTCAGCGGCGTACAACAACTGACTTGGCTGCGCCGCGACCTCGACTTTGCCTTCAGCCAAGTTGCCCGACCAGCCTTCGTGGGCGATCGCGGTGAGTTTGCCGTCCGCCGTCGCGCCCATGCGAATGCGCTGAATCGTCGCCGGGCGGTGGGTGGTGTTGTTGGCGATCTGCGGGCGGGCGAGGGCGACCTTCACCGGCCTGCCAGCCATGCGCGCACCGAGGGCGGCGAGGATTGCATCGGCGCGCACGAACAGTTTGCCGCCGAAACCACCGCCAATGTACGGCGAAATCAGCCGGACTTTTTCTTTGGGCAAACCAAGCGTTGTGGCGATGTCGCCGACGCTCCAGGCGATCATTTGATTGGACGTCCACAGGGTCAGTTGATCGCCTTTCCACGCCGCCAGCGTGGCGTGCGGCTCCATCATCGCGTGGGACTGATCCGGCGTGGTGTAGGTCTGATCGAACTGCACCGGCGCGGTGGCGAACGCCTTGGCGAAATCACCGTGGCTGACGTCGGGCAGTTCCTCTTTCGGTTCGACGCCTTTATCGCGCACGCTGGCCAGATCGAATTCGCCCTTGGCGGCGACGTAATCAACTTTGACCATCTGCGCAGCCGCACGGGCCTGCTCGAATGTTTCAGCGACCACCAGCGCGACGGCCTGGTGGTAGTGCTGAATCTCCGGCCCGGCCAACAAATGCGCGGCGTTATATTTGCCTTTGCCGAGTTTGCCGGCGTTGGCAGCGGTAACGATGGCGAGCACACCGGGCGCGGCTTTGGCTGCCTCAAGATCGATATTGTTGATCCGCCCTTTGGCGATGGCGGAACCGACCATGAAACCATAAGCCTGATTGGCCACCGCCTCATGCTGTTCATAGGCGTAAGGCGCCTGCCCGCTGGTTTTCAGCGGCCCTTCGATACGGTCGGTGGGTTGGCCGATCACCTTCAACTGGTCGATCGGGTTGGTGGTGGCGGGCGTGTCGAATTTCATGCTTCATCCCTCGCTTGCGCCAACACCGAACCGAGCGTGCGCTCGACCAGGGTCAGTTTGAATTGGTTGTCGTGGGTCGGCGTGGCGCCGTCGAGCAGGCGTGCACTGACGGCTTTCGCGCCTTGGGGCAGCAACGCTTCGGCGGCTTCAACCCGCCATGGTTTCGGCGCGATACCGCCGACGGCAACGCGACCGCTGCCGTCCTGTTGCAGGATCAGACCGACCGACACCAGGGCGAACGCATAGGACGAGCGGTCACGCACCTTGTGATAAACGTGGGTGCCGCCGACCGGCGCGGGCAATGTCACCGAGGTGATGAATTCGCCGGGCGTCAGGCTGGTTTCGATGTTCGGCGTGGTGCCGGGCAACTGATGGAAATCGGCCATGGCGATGCTGCGCGTCGTACCATCAGGTTTCACCGTTTCAATCTGCGTATCGAGCGCGCGCATGGCAATCGCCATGTCGCTCGGGTGTGTGGCGATGCACGCGTCGCTGACGCCGATAATCCCCAACTGCCGACTGACCCCGCCGATCGCTGCACAACCGCTGCCGGGTTGGCGTTTGTTGCAGGCCTGATTCGTGTCGTAGAAGTACGGGCAGCGTGTACGTTGCAGCAGGTTGCCGGCGGTGGTGGCCATGTTGCGCAACTGCCCGGAAGCCCCAGCGAGCAAGGCGCGGGAGAGCAGGGCGTAGTCTTTTCTGATGCGCTGATCAGCCGCCAGATCGGTATTGCGTACTAGCGCGCCGATGCGCAAGCCGCCTTCGGGCGTGGCTTCGATCTGATCCAGGCCGAGGTGGTTGACGTCGATCAGGTGCAGCGGGGTTTCGATGTCGAGTTTCATCAAGTCCAGCAGGTTGGTGCCGCCAGCGATGAAGCGTGCGCCTTCGACCTGTGCGGCTTGCGCAGCGGCAGCGGCGGGGGAGTCGGCGCGGCTGTAATTGAACGGTCTCATGCCGGCACCTCCGCGACTTCGGTGATGGCTTCGATGATGTTCGAGTAAGCGCCGCAGCGGCAGATATTGCCGCTCATGCGCTCCTGAAACTCACTGGCGATCAGTTGCGGTTGCTCGGTGAGGCTTTCACTGACGTGGCTGGGGATGCCATCGCGGATTTCCTTGATCACCGCCACTGCCGAGCAGATCTGCCCCGGTGTGCAATAGCCGCACTGATAGCCGTCATGCTTGATGAACGCTGCTTGCATCGGGTGCAGATTGTCGGGCATGCCGAGGCCTTCGATGGTGGTGATCTCACTGCCTTCGTGCATCACCGCCAGGGTCAGGCAAGAATTGATCCGTCGACCATCGGCGATCACCGTGCAGGCGCCACACTGGCCGTGGTCGCAGCCTTTTTTACTGCCGGTCAGGTGCAGGTGCTCGCGCAAGGCATCGAGCAGGGTGGTGCGGGTGTCGACGTCAAGCGCACGCGGCTTGCCGTTGACGTTGATCGTCACTTTGCTCATGGCCGGTTGCTCCAGATTGGCCGCGTAGGCCTTGAGGCTGATAAACGGCGGCATCGCGAACGCGGTGGCGGTCACGGCGCCGAGGATCAGAAATCCGCGTCGGGAAATCGTCATGATTCGATTCCTTTTCTTTCTTCATCAGGGCAGCAGGGTCGTGGATGGCCCAAACGGGCAGCCAGCGTCATCGCCGGTCTCGTTAAGGAGTGACTGCCGGAAAGAGGAAAAGGTTTTGTCGGATTTTCGCTATAGAGTTATGCAGGTGGCTCATTAATCGTCCAACTAACACAGATCCACTGTAGGAGCGAGCCTGCTCGCGATAGCGTCTTGTCAGTCAACATGAGTGTTGAATGTCAGTGCCTCATCGCTGGCAAGCCAGCTCCCACAGGTTTCGATGTTGTGAATGAAATTGTGTTTACAGCATGAGTCCCTGTGGGAGCTGGCTTGCCAGCGATGAGGCCAGAACATCCAGCCTCAATGCCCGCCCACCACCATCGAAGTAAACGGCGCCACATACGCCTGCAACGTCACCAGCCCGCCGACCAGGATCGCCAGCACAATCGAGTGAAAGAACACGTAGCGCAAAATCTCGCCCTCATGCCCATACCAACGCGTCGCGGTGGAGGCGACCACGATCGATTGCGCATCGACCATTTTGCCCATCACCCCGCCGGAACTGTTCGCCGCTGCCATGAGGATCGGACTGATGCCGAGCTGTTCCGAAGTTACTCGCTGCAAACCACCAAACAATACGTTCGACGCGGTATCCGAACCGGTCAACGCCACACCCAGCCAACCGAGCAATGTGCCGAACATCGGATAGAAAATCCCCGTCGCCGCAAACGCCAGACCCATGGTCGCGTCGAGCCCTGAATAGCGCGTGAGGAACCCCAGCGCCAACATCGCCGCAATCGTGATCAACGAAAACCGCACCACCCACAACGTGCGCAGGTATTGCTTGATCAATTGCGGAATCGAATAGCCCATCAGCAAGCCGCCGACAATCGCTGCCAGCAGAATCCCGCTGCCGGTGGCGGTGAACCAGGTGAATTTGTACACCGCTTCTTCAGCCTTCGGTGCGGCCACCACCGGCGGCACTTTTTCGATCTGAAGGTGCAAGGTGGTGAAGGTCACCGCCGGTGCGAAGATCGGATTAGCCTCGTTCACCGGTTTGCCCGAGGGGTCGAGTTTGGCCGAGTGCGTGACCGGATCAATCGCCGGGCGCACGTCGAACATATTCTTGAAGCCCTGCGTGCCCCAGGCAAACACGAACACGGTGAGGATGATCCACGGCATCCACGCACGCATGACTGCCGGGCGCGCCTGATCGCTGAACGCGGCGCTGGCGGTGACTTTTTCTTCCTCGACTCTGGAATTGTCGACCCGCCCTGACAGCGCTGCCGAGGTGTGAATGGTCGCCGGTTTCCACACCTTCAAAAACAAGGTCAGACAGGCCATGGAAATCAGCGCGGCGATCACGTCCACCAGCATCGGCCCGTGGTAGTTCGACACCAGAAACTGCGGCACGGCGAAGCTGACCCCGGCCACCAGAATCGCCGGCCAGATCTCCAGCATCTTGCGCCACCCGGCAAACGCCCAGATCAGCCAGAACGGCACCAGCACCGAGAAAAACGGCAACTGCCGACCGACCATCATCGACAGCTCCATTTCATCCAGCCCGGTGACTTTGGCCAAGGTAATGATCGGTGTGCCTAGCGCGCCGAAGGCCACTGGCGCGGTGTTGGCGATCAGCGCCAGACCCGACGCAGCCAACGGCGAAAAACCCAGACCAATCAGAATCGCCCCGGTCACCGCCACCGGCGTGCCAAACCCCGCCGCACCTTCGAAAAACGCACCGAAGCAGAACGCGATCAGCAGCAACTGCAAACGGCGATCATCGGTGATGCGTGCGAGAGAATCCTGCAGCACTTTGAACGAGCCGTTCTCGGTGGTCAGGCGATGCAGAAAGATGATGTTGAGGACGATCCAGCCGATTGGCAGCAAGCCATTCGCCGCGCCAAACAACGCCGCAGAGCCAGCCATGCTCGCAGGCATGCCGAAGGCGAAAATCGAAATCAGCAGGGCGGACGCCAGCGCCAGCAGCGCCGCGAGATGCGCTTTGACATGAAAGAACGCCAGCGCCGCGAGCATCACCACCACCGGTACGGCGGCCATGAGCGTGGAGATCACCGGGTTGCCGAACGGGTCGTAAATTTGCTGCCAGACCATGGTCCACCTCTGCTTGTTGTTATTGAGGGCGCAGATCCATTGCGTGGGGCTTGGTTGCAAGGAGTATAGGTGGCATTTCGCCGCCGCTCGGGCAGTGCGGGCGGGGCGACAAACGGTCGATAGTGGCCACTGAATCAACGGCGTTTTGCCCGGTCGTATCTGCGGCTGCGCGCACCGCGTCCTGAAGGCGTGGGCAGCGTGGCCGATTCCGTCGTCAAGACCTTGGTTTTAGGGAAGTGTTGAATGAAGCGCGCAACAACGATGCTGCTGACCGTGACCGCTGCCGTATTGCTCGGCGGCTGTGTCGCGGATTTTGATGATGACCACCGCCATGGCCGGCATTACGACCGCGATCACGGTCGCAATTACGACCATGACCGGCGCTGGGATGATCGCGATGATCGCCGCGACGGGCGTCGTTACTACCGTGATCGGGATGATGACTGATTGAACGCAAGAGGGCGTCCCGCGATGGGACGCCCTCTTTGTTTAACCCTCGATACTCAAGAAAAGTGAGCGCTCGCCCGGACGCTGGATCGCGCAGGCATGGAAGCCTCGATGTCCAGCAAATGGGTGGCGAGAATGTCGCTCAGAAAACGGAACTGATCGTTGATGCCGACCACTTCATTGCTGAAATGATTGGTGGCGGCGGGCATCAGCAGATCTTCGAAATCTTCGTTGAACACCAGTGCCTGGGCCTTGTGCGACACGGCGTGCTGGTCGTAATAGTTGCTGCCGAACACCGGGAAACTCACGGAGAGTGTGACGTGGGTGTGAATCATGCTGTGAACTCCTCGTTGTGTTTCGGATGGCTTAATCGTGCCTTTCATGGTCGGCGAGCGGAAGGCAATCGTGGCGATGGTGAATATCGATGGCAGTGATGGTTGGGGTTTCGGTGTGTTGCAGATGGCCGCATCGCTGGCAAGCCAGCTCCCACAGGTTCTGAGGTGTTTACAAAATCTGCGGCCGCTGGAAATCCTTGTGGGAGCTGGCTTGCCAGCGATGAGGCCGGTACATCCAACATCAGGCTCAATTGACCCACCTATACTCAAATCTGTCTCCCCGGATTTTCAAGGACACCGCCACCGTGAACCCGCGTGCGCTGCTCGTCGCCGCATTGTTGTTGCTGGCCGGCTGCGCCACTTCGGCGCGGGCGCCGGTGTCGGCGCCGCAGGCTGTGTTTGTCTCGCCAGCTACCTGGCAGCAGATCGACCGGGAAATCGTCAGCGCTTCGCAGCAGTCCACCGAGCAAGTCAAAGTCTTTGCCCGTGGCTCAATGGAACATTGGCGCACTCGGGTCTATCAGCAAACTGAAGAAAATTTCATCCCGTGGTTCAGCAGCTACTGGACCCAGGAATGGCTGTCGATGAAGGTCAGTTGGTACACGATCAATGCCGGTGGCGAACAGGACGCGTCGGCCAAGCGGCTGGCGGCGTATCTGCTTGAGCAATATCAGGAAAGGGTGCTGGCGCCGGTGGCGGTGGAGATCGATCCGGATGCGATTCTCGGGCAGGCCACGGCGTTCTATGCGCAGTTGATGGCGCAGCAGATGCCGCTCATCGCCCAACGTCATGGTGTGCCCGTTGGTCAGCTCAACGGACGCTTGCAGAAAGTCCCCGCCATCGCGCTGGGCCCGCCGCCGGCGCGAGACGCCTCGTTGTTTCAAGTGATCAGCACGGAACCGTTGAACACCTTGCCGGCCTACGCCGCTCTGATCGACAAGATTCACACTGACGGCGGCGCCAAGGGTATCGCCTCGACTGACGCTGGCATGGCCCCGGTGGCCAAGCGCGCGAGCCAGCGTATGGAGGCGGAAATGGCCCCGCGCGGCGCCGCCAGTGCGGTGGCTGCTGCGGCAGGAAAACTGGCCGGAGGGCTGATTTCGGTCGGTGTGGCGGGCATTCGCGCGATCATTCAGGCCAATGACCGGCCGGACAGCGAAGCGTTGATCCGCAGCAGCCTGGGCAGCACCTTCGACAAGGCCTGGCTGAAACTGGTGCAGAACCCGACCACCGGCGTCATGGCCGGCACGCTGCACATGGCCGGGCAGGTCGAACGCAATCTGGGTGGGGGCGATGAACCGTCGGTCGGCTTGGGTGTGAATGCTGTCGAATGGCAGCCACCGCAATCGACTAACCAGCAGATCGAACCCAACGTGCAAGGAGAATGATCATGGCTTACATCGATATTTTTGTGGCGCCGGTGCCGACTGCCAACCTTGAGCAGTACAAAAAGCACTGTGAAATCGCGGCGAAACTGTTCAAGGAATATGGTGCACAGGATGTGATGCAGTGCTGGGGCGATGACGTGCCGGAGGGCAAGGTCACGTCATTTCCGATGGCGGTCAAACTCAAGGAGGGCGAAACGGTGTCGTCCGGCTGGCTGATCTGGCCGGACAAAACCACCCGTGATGCCGGCATGGCAAAAATGATGGAAGACCCGCGCATGCAACCCGACGTCAACCCGATGGGGTTTGATGGCCAACGCATGATTTTTGGCGGCTTCAAAAACATCCTCGAACCCTGAGGCCAACGCAAAATCTCTTGTAGGCTTTCGTGTACTCGCGATGGCGCCCGTACATTCAAAATCATCATTGCCTGACCTACCGCTATCGCTGGCAAGCCAGCTCCCACAGGTTTTGTGTGAAGCCAGCAATGGTGGGCGCACCGCACGACCCTGTGGGAGCTGGCTTGCCAGCGATGGCGTCTGCACATTCAACACCTCATTGGGAGACCTGCCGCTATCGCGAGCAGGCGAAGGCCTACAGGTACTGTGTTCACTCGGGTGAGGGGGTGATGCGGCAGCTTTTGCGGTCGCGGATCTGCTCGTCCGTCGGCCGTTCACGGACGAACTCGAAGCGCGGCTCACCCTCGCTGTAATGCACCAGCCAGCCCCATTCCAGTTCACTTTCATCCTGCCCGGGATTGGGCGGGCGGGCCCACCACGGTTCTTTGCTGAGGACCTCGCGCATGGCGGCCTCCGGTTGATGGCAATCCTTGAACTATAGCTTCCTGTCACGAGTCGTCTGGTCAGGCTGTGTAGAATCCGGCGGATCACGATGAACAGGGGAGCAGGGCCATGACCGATGAAGCGAAGCGACTGTTTTTCGCCCTCGATTGCCCGGCGGTGCAACGCAAGGCGATTGCACAATGGCGAGTGGAGTTGGGGTTGCGCACCGGTAAGCCGGTGCCGGCGGACAACTTTCATCTGACGTTGCTGTTTCTCGGCGCCGTGCCATTGGCGCAGATCAATGAAGTCTGCGAGGCGGCCGGGCACGTACGCACGCCGGGTGAGCCATTGAAGATTGCGCTGGATCGCTTGCAGGTCTGGCATCGCGCCGGGGTGTTGTCGCTGGCGCCTGAGCAGGCTCCGCAAACGTTGTTGCGCTTGGTCTATGCGCTGGAGCAGGCGATGTTGCCGTTTGGCTTTGAAGAGACGCCCCGCGAGTTTCGCCCGCACCTGACGCTGGCCCGAGACTACCGCGCGCCGGAACCGGAATCCGCTACGCCGCCGGAGTTTTTCCTGCGTGCCGAACGCTTCGCCCTGTTCGAATCACACAAGGGCCGCTATCGGATCCTGCAAGATTGGCCGCTGATCTGAAGGCACAAAAAAAGGCGCCCGAGGGCGCCTGAAATTCACCTTGACCGAGGGAGCCAGGTGAGGCCGTTCATTGCAGGGTGCAGCGGTGGTAAGGCGCTGCGTGAACGGGAAATGTTTACACTGATCGTTCCCACGCTCTGCGTGGGAATGCCTCTTGTGACGCTCCGCGTCACGCTTTGGGACGCAGAGCGTCCCGGACTGCATTCCCACGCGGAGCGTGGGAACGATCATCGGCTCACTTACCGAGTTTCACCCGGGTCCAGCCACGGGTCATGATTCGCTGCGTGGCAATCGGCTGATCCGGCACCGCATACAGCGTCGCCATCACCGCTTGCGACGGGTACGAACCCGGGTCGTTGCGGATCGCTTCATCCACCAATGGCGTGGCCGCTGCGTTGGCGTTGCTGTAGCCGTTGCTGTTGGTGATCTCGGCGATGATGTCCGGGCGCATCAGGAAGTCCATGAACAGGTAAGCGTTCTCGACGTTCGCCGCATCACGCGGGATGGCGACCATGTCGTAGAAGCTGCCGGCGCCTTCCTTGGGAATGCTGTAATCGATCACCACGTTGTTGCCCGATTCCACCGCGCGGGCCTTGGCTTGCAGCACGTCGCCGGAGTAACCGACCGCGACGCAGATGTTGCCGTTGGCCAGATCCGAGATGTATTTCGAGGAGTGGAAGTAGGCCACGTTCGGGCGGATTTTCATGAACAGCGCCTCGGCCTCCTTGATGTGCGCGGTGTCCTTGTCGTTCACCGGGTAGCCCAGATAGTGCAGGGCGGCCGGGATCATTTCGGTCGGCGAGTCGAGGAAACTGATGCCGCAGGCTTTCAGTTTTTCAGCGTTTTCCGGTTTGAACAGCAAGTCCCAGGAATTGGTCGGGGCGTTGGCGCCGAGCACTTCCTTGACCTTGGCCGGGTTGAAACCGATGCCGATCGAGCCCCACATGTACGGGAACGCGTGGGCGTTGTCCGGATCACTGGCGGCGGCATTTTTCAGCAGCACCGGGTTGAGATTCTTCCAGTTCGGCAGCTTCGATTTGTCCAGGGTCTGATAGACGCCGGCCTTGATCTGCTTGGCCAGGAAACTGTTCGACGGCACGACCAGGTCGTAGCCGGATTTGCCCGCCAGCAAACGCGCCTCAAGGGTTTCGTTGCTGTCGAAGACGTCGTAGGTCACGCGGATGCCGGTCTCTTCTTCGAACTTCTTGACGGTGTCTGGCGCGATGTAATCGGACCAGTTGTAAACACGCAGCACCTTGTCGTTGGCCTGGGCGCCCATAACCATTGCGCCCATTAAGGACAGTGTCAGCAGAGTCCTGCCAAACATTTTCATCGGTACAACTCCATTCTTTTTATTCACGTTACGCAAAGCCCCCTCACCCTAACCCTCTCCCAGGGGGAGAGGGGACTGACCGAGGGGCTGACTACATTTGTGTAGGAGCTGTCGAGTGAAACGAGGCTGCGATCTTTTGATCTTTCACATCAAGATCAAAAGATCGCAGCGTGCCGCAGCTCCTACAGGTCAAGCGGTGGCGGCTTGTTGCGGTTGCTGCCACGACTCGTTCGCGGTCTGATCCATCGCTTCCTGAATCGCTCGCTTACGGTTGGCTTCTGCCTTGCGGCCGAAGTACCAGACCAGGAAGGTCACCAGCGACACCGCCAGCAGAATCAGGCTGGCGACGGCGTTGATCTCAGGCTTCACGCCCAGACGCACCGCCGAGAACACTTCCATCGGCAGGGTCGTCGAACCCGGCCCGGAGACGAAGCTGGCCAACACCAGGTCATCCAGCGACAAGGCGAACGACATCATCCCGCCCGCCGCCAGCGACGGCGCAATCATTGGAATGGTGATCAGGAAAAACACCTTGAACGGCTTCGCACCGAGATCCATCGCTGCTTCTTCGATCGACAGATCCAGCTCGCGAAGGCGGGCGGAGACTACCACCGCGACATAAGCGGCACAAAACGTGGTGTGAGCGATCCAGATCGTGACGATGCCACGCTCCTGCGGCCAGCCGATCAGTTGCGCCATGGCCACGAATAGCAGCAACAGCGACAGACCGGTGATCACCTCAGGCATCACCAGCGGCGCAGTGACCAGACCACCAAACAGCGTGCGGCCCTTGAAGCGCGTGACGCGAGTCAGCACGAAGGCGGCGAGGGTGCCCAGCGCCACGGCGGCAATCGCGGTGTAGCAGGCGATTTCCAGCGAGCGCACCACCGAGCCCATCAGTTGCGTGTTGTCGAGCAAACCGACGTACCACTTCACCGACCAGCCACCCCACACCGTCACCAGTTTCGAGGCGTTGAACGAGTAGATCACCAGAATCAGCATCGGCAGATAAATGAACATCAGGCCGAAGATCAGCATGAACTTGGAAAAACCGAAGCGTTTCATCCCCGTGCCTCCATCTCTTTGGCCTGGCTGCGGTTGAACAGCAGAATCGGCACAATCAGGATCAACAGCATCACCACCGCCAGTGCAGACGCCACCGGCCAGTCGCGGTTATTGAAGAACTCTTGCCACAGCACGCGACCGATCATCAGCGTCTCCGGGCCACCGAGCAGTTCCGGAATCACGAACTCACCGACCACCGGAATGAACACCAGCATGCAGCCTGCGATGATGCCGTTCTTGGCCAGCGGCACGGTGATTTTCCAGAAGTTGTTGAAGTTGCTCGAACCCAGGTCCTGCGCGGCTTCCAGCAGGCTGCCATCGTGCTTGACGAGGTTGGCGTACAGCGGCAACACCATGAACGGCAGGTAGGCGTAAACCACGCCGATATACACGGCCGTGTTGGTGTTGAGGATCTCGATCGGGTGATCGGTCAGCCCCGTCCACATCAAAAACGCGTTGAGCAGACCGTTGTTGCTGAGGATGCCCATCCACGCGTAAACGCGGATCAGGATCGCGGTCCAGGTCGGCATCATGATCAACAGCAGCAGGACGTTTTGCGTTTCCTTGCCGGTCTTGGTGATCGCGTAGGCCATCGGAAAACCGATCAACAGGCACATCATCGTGCTCAGCGCCGCGACTTTCAGCGAACCGAGGTAGGCCGACAGGTACAGCTCGTCTTCGCCGAGCATGGTGTAGTTGCCGATGTTGAGCAGCAGCTGGAATTTCTGTTCGGCGTAGGTGTAGATCTCCGAGTAGGGCGGGATCGACAGCGCGGCTTCCGAGAAGCTGATCTTCATCACCAGAAAGAACGGCAGCATGAAGAACAGGAACAGCCAGATGAACGGAATGCCGATCACCAGTTTTCGCCCGCTGGGCACCAGGCGCAGGAATTGCTGATTGAAGGTTCTCATGAGCGCAGTACCACGCCGCTATCGTCTTCCCACCAGACGTAGACTTTGTCGTCCCAGGTCGGGCGCGCGCCACGGCGTTCGGCGTTGGCCATGAACGACTGGACGATTTTGCCGCCGGGCAATTCGACGTAGAACACTGAGTGGCCGCCGAGGTAGGCGATGTCATGCACCTTGCCTTCGGACCAGTTGTAGCGGAACTCCGGCTTGGTGGTGCTGACGAGCATTTTTTCCGGACGGATCGCGTAGGTGACCGACTTGTCCTGCACCGAAGTGCTGACGCCGTGACCGACGTAGATCTTCTGCTGCAAGTCCGGGCTGTGGATGATCGCGTGACCTTCAAGGTCTTCCACCACGGTGCCGTCGAAGGCGTTCACGTTGCCGATGAATTCGCAAACCATGCGGCTGACCGGGGCTTCATAGATGTCGACCGGGCTGCCGATCTGCGCGATCCAGCCCAGGTGCATGATCGCGATGCGCTCGGCCATGGTCATGGCCTCTTCCTGGTCGTGGGTGACCATCACGCACGTCACGCCGACGCGTTCGATGATTTGCACGAGTTCCAATTGCATCTGCGAACGCAGCTTTTTATCCAGCGCGCCCATTGGCTCGTCGAGCAGCAACAACTTCGGACGCTTGGCCAGCGAGCGGGCGAGGGCGACGCGCTGACGCTGACCACCGGACAACTGGTGCGGACGGCGTTTGGCGTATTGAGTCATGTGTACAAGGCGCAGCATTTCATCGACACGGGCGTCGATTTCACTGGCCGGCAAACGGTCTTGCTTGAGGCCGAAGGCGATGTTCTGCGCGACGGTCATGTGTGGGAACAGCGCGTAGGACTGGAACATCATGTTGATCGGCCGCTCGTACGGCGGCATGTCGGTGATGTCCACGCCGTCGAGCAGAATCCGCCCTTCAGTCGGGCGCTCGAAACCGGCGAGCATCCGCAGCAGGGTCGATTTGCCCGAACCGGAGCCGCCGAGCAGGGCAAAGATTTCGCCCTGATGGATCTCCAGGGACACATCGTCCACGGCCACGGTTTCGTCGAACTTCTTGGTGACACGGTCGACTTTCACCAGAACCTTTTTCGGTTGCTGATGACCTTCAAGTGCCTTCCTGTAAGTGCTGGAGGCGTTTGCCATGTGAAACTCCCAACAGGTTTCGTTCGCCTGGCCAATGTGGCCGGGCTTAAGTGGATTGCAAGCCTGTAAGCGCAGTCCCGGTCGAATCGCCGCAATACCCTGTGGGAGCTGGCTTGCCAGCGATGGCGGTGGGTCAGTCACCCTTAATGTTGAAGGTGACGGCCTCATCGCTGGCAAGCCAGCTCCCACAGGGTTTTGCATTGTTCCAACAGGTATTGCACCTACCGATCCGGCTTGTTCGGCGCCGCCGTCCTGGCTGCCTGGGTCGTACTTGTTGTTATTACGGGTGTTGCTGTTCACGGATGACGGATGTGCGCAGGCACACCCGACCTCCGAGGGGGCAGTAAATCGTTACGTATTCTTGGGTTGGATCAGCGCTGGTTGCGCCGCGCCGCCCGTTGCCGGCAAGCCGCGCCGAATGCCTGGAAAATCTTCAGGTAGTTCGGGTTGTCGAGCACTTGCCATTCCGGGTGCCATTGCACGCCGAGCGCGAAGGTCGGGCTGTGTTCGACCGAGATCGCCTCGATCAAACCGTCCGGCGCTACGGCTTCGGCACGCAGGCCTGGGGCGAGACGGTCGATGCCCTGGCTGTGAATCGAGTTCACCTGGAACTCGCCCGGCAGTTCCAGCGCTTCGAACACGCCGCCGCTCAATACCGTCACGGCATGGGCCGGTGCGTATTGCACGGCCACGTCCGGGCTGTCGGCTTCACGGTGATCGAGCATGCCCGGCAGGTCGTGCACCTTCTGATGCAGGCTGCCGCCGAACGCCACGTTCATTTCCTGGAAGCCTCGGCAAATGCCGAGCACCGGAACGCCCGCCGCGATGGCTGCACGCAATAAAGGAAGGGTGGTGGCGTCCCGCGCCGGATCGTGATCCGTGCCGGGGGCGCTGGCCGGGCCTTGATAGTGGAAAGGTTCCACGTTCGAGGGAGAGCCGGTCAGCAGCAGACCGTCGAGTTGACCGAGCAGGTCTTCGATTTCAGTCAGGGTGCCAAGGGAAGGAATGACCACTGGCAGCCCGTTAGCGCCAACGCTGACAGCACGTACGTACTTGTCGCCGCTGATGTGATAGGGGTGCAGGCCAATCTGTTTGACGCACGCAGTAACGCCGATCAATGGCTTGAATGCCATTTTTATTCACCTCGAAGTTTGACACTTGAACGAGCTTTTCCGGAGCTTAGCCTCGTTGATTTTAATTAACAACTGCCATGTAAAAAATTCTAAACGCCGTTCATCATATCGTCATGATTCTCGGGGCTCTGGCGCCTGTATTGGCACGCAAGTGTTAAAAAAAGCCCGAAAAATAAACCCTGAGCGGCCATCTGTTCGCTATTGACTTCACTTTGTCGTTCGGGTTGACTGGCTCTGCGAAACAGCAGTGAACATAATAATTAACAGCTAAATAGGTGCATCATGTCGGTCCCTCTGCGTACCGTTCAACTCAACGAAGCAAACGCATTCCTTAAGAAATATCCTGAGGTTTTGTACGTCGACCTTCTGATTGCGGATATGAACGGTGTGGTGCGCGGCAAGCGCATCGAACGCACCAGTCTTCATAAGGTTTACGAGAAAGGCATCAACCTGCCGGCCTCGCTTTTCGCGCTCGACATCAACGGCTCCACGGTGGAAAGCACCGGCCTGGGTCTGGACATCGGCGACGCTGACCGCATCTGCTACCCGATCCCCGGCACTCTGAGCATCGAGCCGTGGCAGAAGCGTCCCACCGCACAACTTCTAATGACCATGCACGAAATCGAAGGCCAGCCGTTCTTCGCTGACCCACGTGAAGTGCTGGCCAACGTCGTGCGCAAATTCGACGACCTCGGTCTGACCATCTGCGCGGCGTTCGAACTCGAGTTCTATCTGATCGATCAGGACAACGTGAACGGCCGCCCGCAGTCGCCACGTTCGCCGGTGTCCGGCAAGCGTCCGGTGTCGACTCAGGTGTACCTGATCGACGACCTCGACGAATACGTCGATTGCCTGCAAGACATCCTCGAAGGCGCGAAAGAGCAGGGCATCCCGGCTGACGCGATCGTCAAGGAAAGCGCCCCGGCGCAGTTCGAAGTCAACCTGCATCACGTCTCCGACCCGATCAAGGCGTGCGACTACGCCGTCCTGCTCAAGCGTCTGGTGAAGAACATCGCCTACGACCACGAGATGGACACCACCTTCATGGCCAAGCCGTATCCGGGCCAGGCAGGCAACGGTCTGCACGTGCACATTTCGATCCTGGACAAAGAAGGCAACAACATCTTCGCCAGCGAGGATCCCGAGCAGAACGCCGCACTGCGTCACGCGATCGGCGGTGTGCTCGAGACCCTGCCTGCGCAAATGGCGTTCCTCTGCCCGAACGTCAACTCCTACCGCCGTTTCGGCGCGCAGTTCTACGTACCGAACTCGCCGAGCTGGGGCATCGACAACCGCACCGTTGCGGTCCGTGTGCCAACCGGTTCGGCCGACGCCGTGCGTATCGAGCATCGCGTTGCTGGCGCTGACGCCAACCCGTACCTGTTGATGGCTTCGGTGCTGGCCGGTATTCACCACGGTCTGACCAACCAGATCGAACCGGGCGCCCCGGTGGAAGGCAACAGCTACGAGCAGAACGAGCAAAGTCTGCCGAACAACCTGCGCGATGCACTGCGTGAGCTGGACGACAGTGAGGTCATGGCCCGCTACATCGACCCGATGTACATCGACGTGTTTGTCGCTTGTAAGGAGAGCGAGCTGGCCGAGTTCGAGAACTCGATCTCTGACCTTGAGTACAACTGGTATCTGCATACGGTGTGAGTGTTTGAGGGCCCCAAAAGCCAAAAGCCCCTCACCCTAACCCTCTCCCAGAGGGAGAGGGGACTGATTCGGGGATGCTCGGGGAATCCGCCGACCTGAACGATTTTTGCCGAATCCATATTCGACTCGGTCGTTCAGGTCGGCGGAGATTCTGAGCATCCCCCGGTCGGTCCCCTCTACCCCTGGGAGAGGGCTAGGGTGAGGGCAGCCATCTCAAGCCAGACACAGCAACCCGACACAACACCCGACACCCCCAAATTCCCCCCTCGTCGAGCCACAACAATGACAACGACCCGCAACGACTGGGAACAACGCTTCCAGTCCCTGACCATCGAAGCCCGCGCATTCATCAACGGTGAATACCGCCCGGCCATCAGTGGCGACACTTTCGAATGCCTGAGCCCCGTCGACGGGCGTTTCCTCGCCTCCGTGGCCAGCACCGATGAAGCCGACGCCAACCTCGCCGTTGAAGTTGCGCGCCAGTCTTTCGAATCCGGCATCTGGGCGAAAAAAGCCCCGGCCGAGCGCAAGCGCATCCTGATCCGCTTCGCCGATCTGATCCTGCAACACCAGGAAGAACTGGCGCTGCTGGAAACCCTCGACATGGGTAAACCGATCAGCGATTCGATGAGCATCGACATCCCGGCGACCGCCAACGCGATCCGCTGGAGCGCCGAAGCCATCGACAAGATCTACGACGAAGTCGCCGCCACCCCGCACGATCAACTTGGTCTCGTCACCCGCGAGCCTTCCGGTGTGGTCGCGGCTATCGTGCCGTGGAACTTCCCGCTGATCATGGCCAGCTGGAAATTCGCTCCAGCACTGGCGGCGGGCAACTCGTTCATTCTCAAGCCTTCGGAAAAGTCGCCACTGACCGCGATCCGCATCGCCCAGCTCGCGCTGGATGCCGGCATTCCGAAAGGCGTGTTCAACGTCCTGCCAGGCTTCGGCCACACCGTCGGCAAGGCGCTGGCGTTGCACATGGATGTCGACGTGCTGGCCTTCACCGGCTCCACGGCGATTGCCAAACAGCTGATGATTTATGCCGGCCAAAGCAACATGAAACGCGTCTGGCTCGAAGCAGGGGGCAAGAGCCCGAACGTGGTGTTTGCCGACGCACCGGACTTGCGCGCGGCAGCACAAGCAGCGGCCGGCGCCATTGCTTTTAACCAGGGCGAAGTGTGCACTGCGGGATCGCGCTTGCTGGTCGAGCGTTCGATCCGCGAGCAGTTCATTCCGCTGTTGGTGGAAGCGCTGCAAGCGTGGCAACCGGGTCACGCACTGGATCCGGCAACCACCGTCGGTGCCGTGGTCGATCAGCGTCAACTCGACAACGTGCTGCGCTACATCAGCATCGGTCGCGAGCAGGGCGCCGAGCTGATTGCCGGCGGCCAACGCACCCTTGAAGAAACCGGCGGCCTCTATGTGCAACCGGCGCTGTTCGACGGCGTGACCAACGCGATGACCATCGCTCAGGAAGAAATTTTTGGCCCGGTGCTGTCGCTGATCACCTTCGACACCGCGGAAGAAGCACTGCAGATCGCCAACGACAGCATCTTCGGCCTCGCTGCCGGCGTGTGGACCAGCAACCTCAGCAAGGCGCACACCTTCGCCCGTGGCCTGCGTGCCGGCAGCGTCTGGGTCAACCAGTACGACGGCGGCGACATGACCGCACCGTTCGGTGGTTTCAAACAGTCGGGCAACGGCCGCGATAAATCGCTGCACGCGTTCGACAAGTACACCGAGCTGAAAGCGACCTGGATCAAGCTCTGACTCTATTACAGCGGTGGTCGCCTTCTATTGGCGGCCCTCGGAGAAACGTATGAAACAGCAACACGTAAACAGCTACTACGCCGCCACTCGCAACGAAGTCATCGACTTCCCGGTTCTGGAAGAGTCGGTCGAGTGCGATGTCTGCATCATCGGCGCCGGTTACACCGGCCTGTCCTCGGCGCTGTTCCTCACCGAAGCGGGCTACAAAGTGACGGTGCTGGAAGCGGCGAAAGTCGGCTACGGCGCCAGCGGTCGCAACGGCGGCCAACTGGTCAACTCGTACAGTCGCGACGTCGACGTGATCGAAGAGCGTTACGGCGACAAGACTGCAGAAATTCTCGGCAGCATGATCTTCGAAGGCGCCGACATCATCCGTTCGCGCATCAAGGAATACGACATCCAATGCGACTACCGCCCGGGCGGTATCTTCGCAGCGATGAACAAGAAACAACTCAACGGTCTGGCCGAGCAGAAGCGCGGCTGGGAACGTTACGGCAACAACAACCTGAAGATGCTCGACGCGGCTGAGATTCGTCGTGAAGTCGGCTCCGATGCATACGTCGGCGGCCTGCTGGACATGCAGGGCGGCCACGTTCACCCGCTGAACCTGGCCCTCGGTGAAGCTGCGGCGATCACGCGTTTGGGCGGCAAGATCTACGAGCAATCGGCGGCCGTGGAAATCAAATACGGCGAGCCTAACGTCGTGCGTACAGCCAAAGGCCAGGTCCGCGCCAAGTACCTGCTGATCGCTGGCAACGCTTATCTGCCGCAAGGTCTCGACAACCGCGTGACCGCGAAAAGCATGCCCTGCGGCTCGCAGATCGTCGTCACCGAACCGCTGACCGAGAAGCAGGCACGCAGCCTGATCACCAACAACTACTGCGTCGAAGACTGCAACTACCTGTTGGATTACTACCGTCTGACCGCCGACAACCGTCTGCTCTACGGCGGCGGCGTGGTCTACGGCGCGCGTGAACCGGACGACATCGAACAACTGATCCGCCCGAAGATCCTCAAGACCTTCCCGCAGCTCAAAGACGTCAAGATCGACTACCGCTGGACCGGCAACTTCCTGCTGACCATGTCCCGCATGCCGCAATTCGGCCGCATCGAAAAGAACGCCTACTACATGCAAGGCTACAGCGGCCACGGCGTCACCTGCTCGCACCTTGCCGGCAAGCTGATCTCGGAAATGATCCGTGGCGACGCCGAGCGTTTCGACGCCTTTGCGTCGTTGCCGCACATGCCAATGCTCGGCGGCCGCACGTTCTCCGCGCCACTCACCGCCCTCGGCGCCGTCTACTATTCGCTGCGCGACCGCTTCGGCCTCTAGGTTACCTCCCCGGCGGCGGTCCCCAAGACCCCGCCGGTTTTTTTACCTGACGCACCAGAACTCCAAATGTAGGCCTTCGCCTGCTCGCGATGAGGCCAGCCCAGCCACCCTCCCTCCCACAGAAACACCTGGAACCCTGCGGGAGTCTGGCTTGCCAGCGATGACGCCCTGACAACCGCCACAAAGCCAACTGACACAAAAGAGATCCAACTGTGGGAGCGAGCTTGCTCGCGAAGGGGCCATAACAGCCAACATCCATGTCGTCTGACACACCGCTTTCGCGAGCAAGCTCGCTCCCACAGTGCCTGCATTACCAAGGCAAGAAGGACTTTTGCCGCACCGTCCATCGAACCTGCTGAGCAACATCGGCAAACGTGATTTAATAGCCGCCTTTCACGGTTCCGGGACACGGGAGCAACGTGATCCGCGCCCCTCGCGCGGCACCCGCCACCCACCCCCATTACCCGTGGGTCTGCGCGAGAACCGCCGAGCGGCGATCAGGCAAGGCAAAAACAGGCGAGGAAGCGGAGTGTAGGGCCCTACATGAGCATTCCGAGTCTGTTTTTAACGCAGCATGATCGTCGCGCAGGCAGTTTTCGCGCAGAGCCTAAGTACTACTCACATAAGGCAGTCATGGATACGGGTTCTCGACTCAAACTAGTACGCGAAAGCTACAAACTCTCCCAGCGCGAGCTGGCCCGGCGTAGCGGCGTGACCAATGCCACCATCTCCCTGATCGAACAGAATCGCGTCAGCCCCTCCGTCAGCTCACTGAAAAAGCTGCTCGAAGGCATACCGATGTCTCTGGCCGACTTCTTCACCTTCGACCAACCCCCGCGCGAACACCAATACGTCTTCCGCGCCAACGAACAACCCGACCTCGGCCGCCACGGCCTGCGCCTGCTACTGATCGGCGCCTCCGTACCCAGCCGCCAGATGCGCTTGCTGCGCGAGCAATACGCCCCGGGCGCGAGTTCTGGGGAAGAGCCGATTGTGCATGCTGAGGGTGAGGAGTGCGGGCTGGTGACGCGTGGTACGGTTGAGTTGACCGTGGATGGGTCGGTGAGTGTGTTGAATGCGGGGGATGGGTATTACTTTCCGACGACATTACCGCATAAGTTTAGGAATATCGGGGCGGATGAGGCTGAGATTATTAGTGCGAATACGCCGGCTAACTTCTGATTAGTGCTGCACGTAAGCCCCTGCATTGCAAAAAAATCCGACGCTTTTTTGAAGGTGTCGGATTTTTTTTGAATAAGGAAAAGTTTGTAGGGTTGATGGTTTTCATTTGTACGAAAGTTCTGAATCAGTGTGTGATGATGCAAAGTTAATGGCGTTATGATTTTTCTGGCATGTTTAGATTTCTTGGTGATTCGAATTTTTCGAGGCCAAGGAGTGCTGGGAATTATGAGTGTTCGGAAAATGTGCTTTGTGATTGGTTTTTTCTTTGCGGCTTTTGCGCTTTGTGTGCTCTATATTATGTTGCTTGTGATTTTGTTTGATAGATTTTTCCCTTTTGGTGAGATTGCAGTGCAGGTCTTTTTGAGCACGTTTTCGCTCGCGTGCTCGGATTGATTGTGTTGATGGTTTTCATGTCTGGAATTGAATTATGAGATTGGATGATCTTCGATATTACTTTAGTGTTTCAGGGTTGGTAGTCGCGTCTGCCGGATTTTATGCAATGGTTTTCATGGGGGGTGTGCGTGAGTTATTTGAGATCGAAGAGTCGATATTCTGGATGTTGTTCTGGATTGTTTTCTTGTTTTTCGCAATTTTTGGGCTTGTATACTATGTTCCTCGTCTTCGTAATGTGCTCTCTGGAGAAGTGATTGAAGAAAAACACTATAGTTTAAAAGTCGCGTGGGCTGAGATAGTCATTGCATCTATAACTGCGACCGCTATTTTTACTAATTTTTTCTTGGAGTTTGATTTCTTTAGTAATGTGTCGTACTGGGTAATGGCGTTTTTCTTGTTTTTTTTGTTTCTTGGGATATTTTGTTATTTGAGTTTTTTTCAACGTTCATTTCGCTCTCGCCGTTGACGGACTCGGTATATGATTATTTTCAAGGCTTGATTCTTTTATAATTGCGTTTAGCGTGAAGCTGTCGACTAATGCTTCGAATGACAAAGCTAGTTTCCCCATCTGCTTGTGAGCTCGCTCGTAGTTTAAAGGGTCTTTATGAAAAAGTTGCACAGAATCAGGCTTTCTAACGAGTTTTACCATGCCTTGAATGGATAGGTATAGATCGGCTGTGTAATAGCCAAGATTGCCATTTTTGACACCAAGTATTTTCTGATAAGCCATCCTCATAGGCCCTACCAAACTTGGGTTGTCGGGGCCGCGATAGATGTTTCCCACCCCCTCGTAAACGTTGTTGATGCCATGCCCGAGTAATAGCGCGCCCATGACGCCGCCTTTCCCTCTGCCAGATCCAATTACTACAGCGCCAGCCTGAATTTGTAGGGTTCCTGAAGCAATGCTCACCCCATTCTGAAAATAAAATATGGATTTGGCAGAAAGCTCTGAATACTCCTCCCTCAGTTCATGCAACCCTTGCTTCGCACTAATAACACCTTCATCCACCGCCCGAATAATTTCATTCGCATAAGACGACACAATCTCGCCAAACTTGATTTGGTTGAAACTGTCGTACAACTGGGTCGCGCCAATCTGGCAGCCGAAAGCGACCAGGTCTGACGCGGCACGGGTAACGTCGTTAATGTCGCATGAGTCCTCATTCATCGTTATTCCCCCACGTGCTAGAACCGCACGTGCCCGCTTGAATATGCGTCCAACTGATTTCGCGATAGGTGAATGACACCAGTTCCTGTGGCTGTGCGTCATTGAGGTGAATGGCGTGGGGTACTTGAAGATTGATGTGGGCGACTTTGGCACCGGTTATGTGGATTTTGAAATATTTGTCTTGAGTGCCGGCGGGCGAGGTTCGGTAGAAAAATATTGTGCATTCCAGCACTTCGCGTTCGTGAAGTGCGGCGGACAGGAGAGGGGAGGATTTGTCGATGTTCTTGGTGATCATGATTGGCAGGTGTTGGCCCCGGTCGGCGCCAACGCCACTGTTATTGCCAGCGGTCATGTTGTGTGCGTAGGCCAGCACCATGATTTCATCCAGGTGACCCAACTGGCATTTGTTGCCGATTGAACTGGTGTCGGAACATCCGCCGGAAATCAGTCCTTGTCGGTTTCCGGTGATCGTCATGTAACTGTGATTGGCCATGGCTACTCGGCTTTATTAAAGGATTAGTCTTGTCTGCAGAGTAACCGTCAAATAAACCCATGGCGGAGAGGAAAAAGTTCAGTGGTTTTCAAACTCAGACGCGTCTTACAGGAGCTGCGGAAGTCAGGAAGTGAATGTTCTGAAGTGGTAAAAAGTTATGTCCGATTTTAAGAACGCTTCGTATTCCGGCGGGAGCAAGCTCCCTCGCCACATGGGGTATTTTCCTGCGAAGTTTTCAAACATCGAAATGGCGCGAGCCTTTCGGGCGATAACCATTCGTCCGACACACCGCACGTTCGCCGCACACCTTCTTCCAATGCTGTAACTCACCCAGCAAAGGAAGAGCCACCATGCTGAACCATAAAATCGCGGTGTTTACCCTCGCGGCGTTGCTGTCCGGCAGTTCGCTTTATGCGATCGCGGCCGGCGAAACGTCCACCCCGACAGCGAACGACGGCACTAGCCAGACTCGCGACCCGGCGTCCCCCGCCACCAATGCCGATCCCGATGCCAATTCGCTGCCTAAAGGTGGCGACAGCGGCAAGACTGATAGTGGTCCTGTGCCTTCAGCCACCAAACCCAGTGGTGCCGGGCAGACCACCGGTAGCAGCAGTGGCGGTAGCGGCGGCGGTTAATGGATATCGCGCACTAAAAAGCCCGGTCTTTGGAGCCGGGCTTTTCTTTGTGTATCGACAATACTGGGATTAATCGATTACTTCGTTTTCCAATGCCCCCCACCATTCTCACAATCAATCCGCGCCTGAGCCAAATGCTCCACGTCGTAGTAATACGTGGTTACTTGCGCGTTGTCGGGGATGTTCAGCGCTTTGGCGTTTTTGTCCTTGCTGGTGGAATGCGGGTTGGCCAGGGATTCCTGGGTTATGGTGGCGATGCACGTGGCCTGGTAGTGATCGGCGCAGTGTTCGACCTTGGTTTTTTTGCTGTTGAGCATGTCTTTGCTTTCGTTGCTGCACGACCAGTCGATGGAGCTGACGGGCATGCCTTCATATTCATAGCAACTGTGGGTTTCTACGGCGGGCACCGAGGCACTGGAGGATTGGGTCTGCACGTCGCAGCCTTCGGCCATGACGCAGGTGGGGATGATGGCGAAGGTGGCGAGCAGAAGCAGGAAGCGAATGTTCATCGGGGTTTCCTCTTCAAGAGCGCCGTGTTTGATCGAGGCTTTTGGCGCTTTAAAGTTTCGAGGCGGCGTGGAGGAGGGAGGTTCCATCGGGTTTTTGATTTGCTCCAGTCGCGTACACTGCGAAACAATCGGAAACATCAGCGCCCAAGGATTGGAATATTGCCCATGATCGAAATCGGCAGCCGCAACAATGCGCTCCCCTCACAACATCCATTTCACGACATCTACCTGTTTCACATTGACCCTGAAAAGCCATCCACGCCTTTCTGCTTCGAGCAGTCGATGTCCGGCGGGCATATGGAGCATGGCGGTGCCCGGTGGTTGGCGCTGGATGAGCTGGATGCCTGGCCTGGAGAGTGGCGCGAGCATCTGAAAAAGGCTGATTGCGCGTGGGTTGCCGAGTTGATCGATGCCCATCCAAAAGCCGATCAGGCCACATTGGTGTCGCTGATACTTCAGCGTCATTCCGAGCCAACGAAGCCAACCGGGCGGCTTAAAGCGATCGGCAACTGGCTCAAACGCAACATCCACGTCGGCGGCCGCTACGGCGTTTAACCCACGGAGACTCCCATGACCCAGACCCTCGAACGCGCTATCGCCATCGCCGCCACGGCCCACGCCGGGCAGGTCGACAAGGGCGGTGCGCCGTACATTCTGCATCCGCTGAAAGTCATGTTACGGATGAGCACGCTGGAAGAACGCATCGTTGCCGTGCTGCATGACGTGGTTGAGGATTGCGGTGTCAGCCTTGATGACTTGCGTAATGAAGGTTTCAGCGAAGAGGTGCTGACGGCGATTGAGTCGGTGACCAAAGTGCCGGGCGAATCCTATGAAGACTTCGTCGACCGCGCCGCACAGAACCCGATCGGTCGGGTGGTGAAGCTGGCGGATCTGGAAGAGAACAGCGACCTGTCGCGGATTGCCTCGCCGAGTTGGGAGGATCTGGAACGGGTCGAGAAATATCGGCGGGCGATTGGACGGTTGCGCGGCTGAAAACGAATACATTCCCTGTAGGAGCTGCCGAAGGCTCGGGCCGCGATCGGGGTTGTGGTGTGTCAGGTAAATAGCCAGGAAGGCGACTATGAAATCCATTCTGTGTTTGTTGATTGCCGCTGGTTTCGGCGCGCTGTTGCAGTTTGAAGGCGTGCCCCATGGTTTGTTGTTGGGCTCGATTGTCGTTACCGCATTGTTTGCCAGTAAAACCGGTATCGCCCCGGCAACACCTTATGGACTGGGTTACATCCAGGTCACGCTGGGCATCGCCACCGGGCTGATGTTCGAAGCGTGGGACAGTGAGACGGCGTCAACGATGTTGCCGAGCCTTGGTGTGTTACTGATTTGCCTGACCGTGCAAATCGCGCTCGCCGGATGGTGGCTGACGCGCGGCGCGGGCTGGAATCGCACCGATGCGCTGTTGGCGGTTTATCCCGGTGCGCTGGCAGCAGTATTCGATTTACTCGAGTCGGAAAAGGCGTCGAGCAAGGTCATCATCGTGCATCTGACGCGCTTGCTGATCATCACGGTGTTGGTGAGTTTCTTGATTCCCGGTCAAGCCGCTGCGGTGGCGGTTGCCGACGGTGATCCTTTGACGACAGGCATGGCGCTGACTGCCTTTTCGGTCATCGCATTGAGCGTGCTGCTCGGGCGTTTGCTGCTGGTGATCGGTGTCCCGGCGCCGTTCATGCTCACCGCGATCATCATCACGGCGGTGTTTGTGAAAGCGGGATGGCTGCACGGTTTTCACATGCCGGACTGGAGTTTGAATCTCGCGGCGCTGATTCTCGGTGTGCGGATCGGTTCAAGGTTTCAAGGCCTTGGCGTCGCGGAGCTGGGACGACATGGCCGCACGGCGTTGGTCTCGGTTGGTTTGATGATTGTGGTTGCGGCCGTGTTTGCTGAAGTCGCGGCGCGCTGGTTGGGCAGTGATCCGCTGTCACTGTGGCTGGCGTACATGCCGGGGGCGATAGAGACGATTGCGATTGTCGCGTTTGGTGGTGGGCTGAATGTGGTGTTTATCCTGACTCATCATTTGAGCCGGATGGTGTTGCTGCATTTTGCGCCGGCGTTGTTGGTGCAGGTGCGGCGGGCGCGTGAGGAAACATGACTCGAGCCACTGATGCCAGCATGATGCGGCGTGTCAGTTAGATCCAACCCCCTCACCCCAGCCCTCTCCCCCAGGGGGGGCGAGGGGGAAAGGGAGCCGATCTCGGTGTCTTTCAAAAGCTGAGTTCAACTCGAGATATCAGGTCGGCGTAGCTCGAAAAAACAACTCGGTCAGTCCCCTCTCCCTCTGGGAGAGGGTTAGGGTGAGGGGCTTTTGCTCTACGTGGTTGATGCGGCGCTAGCGAATGTGTGCGTCGAAGCCTTCGCTATCCGGCGCGATATCGCTTTTCAATGTCAACTCCGGAATCTCATACTCCCCCGCATTCTGCTGCCGAAACTCAATCGGCCTTGCACTCCACAACTCATCCAGCCGCCGCCCCAATTCATCACAAGTCTCGGCATACCGCGCCGCATCCATCCGGCTAGTCCGATACACCACAAACGGCGGCACCACGTCAAAACCGGGGTAGTACAAAATCCCGTGTTGAATCGGAAACAGCAAATCATCAATCGGCCCGTTGATCCCGCGCGGCGCATAGTGTGATTCCCAGCCACCAGTGGTGACCATCAACATCGCCCGTTTGCCTTTCATTTTCCCTTCGCCATAACGCTCGCCCCAACGACTGTCGGAATGCTCGCCAACACCGTAGGCAAAACCGTAGGCGTACACCCGATCAACCCAGCCTTTGAGAATGGCCGGCATGGTGAACCACCACAGCGGAAATTGCAGAATCAGCGCATCGGCCCACAGCAGTTTCTCCTGCTCACGCGCGATGTCGGCAGCCTGAGTGCCTGCTGCGTAAGCGACTTTCGAGTCGAGCGAAGCATGGAACGGTTTCGTCGCATCGCGCTCTGGGGCGTCGTCGGCGTCGAGGGTGGCTTTCCAGTTCATCGCGTAGAGGTCGGAGACCTGCACGGTGTGGCCGGCGGCTTGCAGGCGCTGGACGCTGAAGTCGCGCAGCGAGCCATTGAGGGACGTCGGTTCCGGGTGTGCGTAGACGAGTAAGACGTTCATGTTGAAGCTCCGTTAGCTGAGTGACTGCAGGATCGGCGTTCAATCGGTATATTGGAAATGAATGTCTGATATGTCTGGTATAGCCATGAATAATTTGAGACGGCTGGATATCAATCTGCTGCTGACCCTTGATGTGCTGCTGTCGGAGCACAACGTCACTCGCGCCGCGCAGCGCCTGAACCTGTCGCAACCTTCGGTGAGTGTGCATCTGGCCAAGTTGCGCGACATCTTTGGTGATCCGCTGCTGTTGCCCGGGCCGCGCGGCATGCGCCCGACGGCACGCGCCGATGAATTGCGTGAACCGTTGCGCGAGGCATTGGAGGCGTTGGAGAGGGCGGTGGCGCCGGCCAGCGCGTTCGACCCGGCGCTGGCGACCCACACCTGGAAGATCGCCGCGACCGATTACGGCGAGTCGACGGTGGTGTTGCCGGCGCTGAGCAGTTTGCGCGAACTGGCGCCGGGCACGCGGCTGGCGGTGATCGATCTGACCCCGGCGCATTTGGTCAAACAGGCCGAGCAGGGCGTCTTCGATCTGGCGCTGCACATCAGCGAAGACGCGCCGCCGGAGCTACATCGACGTCCGCTGTTCACCGAGCGTTATGTGCTCGCCGGTAGAGTCGGGCATCCAGGTTTGACGCGTGCACCGAGTCGCAAACAGTTCTGCGCGTTGGAACACGTGATGTTGTCGCGCGAGGGCGGGGGCTTTTTCGGGGTGACCGACCGGGCGTTGGCTGATGTCGGGCTGATGAGAAAAGTGGTGTTGTCGGTGCCGCACTTTCTGATGGCGATGTCGGTGCTGGCCAGCACCGATCTGGTGGCGATGCTGCCGTCACGTCTGGTGCGCGGCAACCCGGCGTTGCAAGTGGTCGACGCGCCGCTGGAGGTGCCGGGTTACGAGATGGCGATGTTCTGGGGCGAACGTTCGCACCGCGATCCGGCGCACAAATGGCTGCGCGAGCAATTGCTGGCTTCGGTCTGAGGCCTTAGGCGTGACCCAGGGCAATTGCAAACGACACGACGATCATGCACGCGAACGCGAAATTGAGATTCATGAGCTGTTCATCCTGAGCCTTTTAGAAGTGCGGCCATTCTGAACAGGTTGAAAGCAAAGAAAAAATTCGCCTTGTTGATTCCAATGATCGAAACAATTGATACCCCGTCGGTTTGTGTTTGTTGGAGCCTTTCGCTACTCTCGCAAAACCTGCAACTACAAGCATAAACAGGCATAACCATGCACGATCATTCCGCGGCTGAACTGCCGTCCCTGCGTCGACAGAAAATCCTTTTGCTCCTCGAACGCGACGGCAAAGTCATGGCGTCCGAGTTGAGCCAGCACTTCGCAGTCTCCGAAGACACCATCCGCCGCGACCTCGCTGAACTGGACAACGCCGGGCTGGTGCAACGCGTACACGGCGGGGCGCTGCCGCGTCCAAAGGACTCCGGCAAGGATTACTTCACGCGGCTGGACGAGACGGATGAGGTGAAAATCCGCCTGGCGCAGCGGGCGGCGCAGGAGATTGAAGACGGGCAGATTGTGCTGTTCGATTCCGGCTCGACGACGCTGCAGGTGGCGCGCTCGTTGCGTGCCGATATCAGCATCACGGCGGTGACCGCTTCGCCGATGACGGCGATTGCCTTGTCTGAATTCAAGGCTGTGAAAGTGATTCTCGCCGGCGGCCAGTTGAACCCGCGAACGATGGCGGCGGGTGGACATGAGGCGCTGCGGTTGCTGGCCGGGATCAGGGCAGATCTGGCGATTACCGGCGTGTGTGCGATTCATCCGGCGGTGGGGATTACTTCGCTGCATTTTGATGAAGTGCCGGTGAAGCAGGCGATGCTCGATGGCGCCGCGCGGGTGATTGCGGTGACCACGGCGGACAAGTTGGGGGCGGTGGAGCCGTTTGTGGTGGCGCCGTGTACGCGCCTGCATACGCTGATTACCGAACGGCATGTGGCGTCGGGGAGTGTCGAGGATTACCGGCGGTTGGGGATTGTGGTCGAGCAGTTGCCGGATTGAGGTTTTGTGATGAAGCTGATGGCCTCATCGCTGGCAAGCCAGCTCCCACAGTTTCCGTGGCGTATACGAAATCCCTGTACACCACTAAATCCTGTGGGAGCTGGCTTGCCAGCGATAGGGCCAGTGCAATCACCGCAACTTTTCGAGCATCTGGTAATACCACATCCCCGCCGCCAACAACGGATTGCCCAACAAATCCCCCATCGGCACCCGAATGTGCTGACACGCGGCAAACGTATCGAACTGCTCCATCTGCCCGGTGATCGCGCGGCTCATGATTTCACCCATGATGTGCGTCGTCGCGATTCCGTGCCCCGAGTAACCCTGGCAATACCAGACGTTGTCCGAGAGCTTGCCAAGTTGCGGGATGCGGTTGATCACGATGCCCATCGCGCAACTCCACTGGTAATCGATCTGCACACCTTTGAGCGCCGGGAAGGTTTGCTCGATGCACGGCCGCAGTTCGGCGGCGATGTCGCGTGAATCCTTGCCGCTGTAGTTGGCACCACCACCGAACAACAAGCGGCCGTCGGCGGTGAGGCGGTAGTAGTCGAGGACGAAGCGGCAGTCGTACACCGCGAGGTCTTCGGGGTTGATCTGTTTTGCCAGATCGCCCAGCGGTGCGGTGGTAACGATGCCGCCCATGGCCGGGAAAATCTTGCCCTTGAGCTGCCCCGGTTCGAGCTTGTGATAGACGTCGCCGGCGAGCATCACCTGCTTGGCGTCGATCTGGCCGTGAGCCGTGCGTACGCCCGGCGAAGCGCCGTGAATGATCTCCAGCACTTCGCTATTTTCAAAGATCAGCGCCCCAAGACTTTCCGCCGCCCGCGCTTCACCGATGCACAGGTTGAGCGGGTGCAGATGCATATTGCGGGTATTCTTGATTGCGCCGTGGTAGAGGTCGCTTTGCAGCAGGTCACGCACCTGGCTGCGGTCGAGCAGGCTGACTTCATCACCTAATCCGCGCCGTACGGCTTCTTCATAATCCTTGCGCAGGTCGGTCATGTGACTGGGCTTGTACGCCGCGTGCAAATGGCCGTGTTTGAGATCGCATTGAATGCCGTACTTCTCGACGCGTTGCTGGATGATTTCATGCCCGCGCCAGCGCAGATGCCAGATGAAATCATCGACGTCATCGCCGAGTTTCGGACGCATCTGTTTGCGCATCGCGCCGTCGCCGGAAAGGCTGCCGGTGACTTGGCCGCCATTGCGCCCGGTAGCGCCCCAGCCGATCTTGTGGCTTTCGACGATGGCGACTTTCAGGCCTTTTTCAGCCAGTTCGACAGCGGTGGCGACGCCAGTGAAACCGCCGCCGATGATTACCACGTCGACAGTGTGCCGGCCTTGCAGGGTCGGGTAGTCGGTGTCCTGGTTGAGGGTGGCGGTGTAGTAGGAATTGCAGCGTTCGGTCATTTTAAAAGTCCACACAGAATTCGGGTGTCGGAATGCAATCCCCTGTGGGAGCTGGCTTGCCAGCGATGGCGGAGTGTCAATCACCACAGAAGGTGAATGTGCTGGCCTCATCGCTGGCAAGCCAGCTCCCACAGGATCTATGTCCAATGGTTAAGCCTCGGTGAGATACCACCGCCAATCCTGCTCACCCACCTCGGCCATGAACTGCCGGTACTCGGCACGTTTCACCGCCAGATACACCCCGAGAAATTCCTGCCCCAAGGCATCCCGCGCCCACACCGAATTTTCCAGCGCCTGCAACGACGTCAGCCAATCCGTCGGCAGCAACTCCTTCGCTTGCGCATAACCATTGCCTTCAACCGGGGCACCCGGATCAAGGTCTTCACGAATGCCGCGATGAATTCCGGCAAGGATCGCCGCTGCGGCCAGATACGGGTTGGCATCGGCGCCGCAGATGCGGTGTTCGATGTGCCGGGTGTTGGCCGGGCCGCCCGGAACGCGCAGGCTCACGGTGCGGTTGTCGACGCCCCAGGTCGGCGCCAGCGGTGCGTAGCTGTTGGCCTGAAAGCGCCGGTAGGAGTTGGCGTTCGGGCAGAACAGCAGCAACGAATCGAGCAAGGAAGCGAGCATGCCGCCAATCGCCGTGCGCAGCAGCGGGGTGCCGGCCGGGTCTTCCGAGGCAAAGAGGTTACGTCCCTCGCCATCGGCCAGACTCACGTGCATATGCATGCCGGTGCCGGCCAAATCATCGAACGGCTTGGCCATGAACGTCGCCTGCATGCCGTGCTTGTGGGCGATGGCTTTGACCAGACGTTTGTAGCGCACGGCCTGATCCATCGCCTCCAGCGCATCGCCATGTTCAAGGGTGATTTCGACCTGACCCGGCGCGTATTCGGAGATCGCCGTGCGTGCCGGAATACCGTGTAGTTTGCAGGCGCTGTAGAGGTCGGCGAGGAACGGTTCGATCTGCTCCAGTTCACGCAAACCATAAACCTGGGTGTGCCGCGGTCGACCACCGTCAGCGTCCAGTGCCGGTTGCGGGCGGCCGTTGTGATCGCGTTTGGCGTCGAGCAGATAAAACTCCAGTTCGCAGGCCATCACCGGGTAATAACCCTCGGCCTTGAGGCCGTCGATCACCTTGATCAGCAAGTGGCGAGGGTCGGCGATGCTGGCGGGCATGCCCTCGGTCGGGTGCATGCTGACCTGCACGGCGGCGGTCGGAATTTGCCGCCACGGCAGGCGCACCAGACTGCCTTCCAGCGGGTAGGCGCGGCAGTCGATATCGCCGACGTCCCAGACCAGTCCGGAGTTCTCGACGTCTTCCCCCTGCACGGTCAGACCGAGAATAGTGCTCGGCAGCGGCCGGCCGCTTTCGTATACGGCGAGCAGTTCTTCACGGTGCAACAGCTTGCCGCGCGGCACGCCGTTGGCATCGAGGATGAACAACTCGATCATGTCGATATCGGGGTTCTGTTCAAGGAACAGGCGGGCGTCTTCGATGGCTGCGAATTTCATAATCAATCACTCACGATGGCGCCGCACAGGCGCGCAGATTCGGGCCGGACACGACGCAGCAATAGGCGTGGCTGTCCTGGCAGGGATATCAAGAAGCAGGGGGGGCTGTCGCGGTTCTTCAACGGACGCGATCAGACAGGCAGAGAGATATCCGGCGGGCGTGCGGAGTGACGCAGCTTGGAACGGCGCAGGGCCATGGGGAGATTGACGATACGATTCATACGCCGCCCCTGTTAGAGAGGGCGCGCAGGGTAGAGACGTTCAACGATTCTGCTTGTTGTGGTGACGTACTCATAACGCGTGTTTCCGTTGGCGGAAAACGTCGGTGGCGGGCTGACCCGCCGACCGGTGTGCCCGGATAGTAAGGGGGAATTCGCGGGCGTGTAAACGGGAGATTCGCAAGCCAGGGTTCAGCGCATCAGGTGAAAGCCCAGCCCGGCGAGGGCGCAAACGATCAACACACTGATCACGCCGCGCTTGAAAACGAACAAAGCCAATGCTGCCGCAACTGCCAGCATCAGAGAAAACACATCCAGCGCCCCGGCAAAACCGTTCGGCCACAACACGTGATAGGCGAAGAAACACGCCAGATTCACAATCACCCCGACGACGGCTGCAGTGATTGCCGTCAGCGGTGCGGTGAACTTCAGTTCGTTGTGCGTCGATTCCACCAACGGCCCGCCGGCGAGGATGAACAGAAACGAGGGCAGGAAGGTGAACCAGGTCACCAGCGTTGCCGCCAGCGCCCCGGCGGCAACGGCATGTTCGGGGCCGAACGCCGGTTGCACGTAGGCACCGACGAAACCGACAAACGCCACCACCATGATCAGCGGTCCCGGGGTGGTTTCACCGAGCGCGAGGCCGTCGATCATCTGCGTCGGCGTCAACCAGCCGTAATGCCCGACAGCGCCCTGATAGACGTAAGGCAGCACCGCGTAGGCGCCACCGAAGGTAAGCAGCGCGGCTTTGGTGAAGAACCAGGCCATTTGCGTGAACGTGCCGTCCCAGCCAAACAGCGCGGTTAATAACGCCATGGGCAAACACCAGAGCACCGCACCAACCGACGCCAGCCGCAGCAACTTCGTCAGGCTGAAACGGGCGTGTTCGGGCGCCGGCGTGTCGTCGTCGATCAACGCCGGGCCGAAGGATTTCTCGCTGTTGCGCGCACCCGCGTTGCTGAACCGTTGCGGTGCGAATCGCCCGCCCAGATAGCCGATCAGCGCGGCCCCGAGGACGATCAAGGGGAAGGGCACGTTGAAGGCGAAAATCGCCACGAACGACGCCCCGGCAATCGCCCACAGCCAGGCATTCTTCAATGCACGCGAGCCGATGCGATGCGCGGCGTGCAGGACAATCGCGGTGATCGCCGGTTTGATCCCGTAAAACACCCCGGCCACCGCTGGCACGTCACCGAAGGCTATGTACAGCCAGGACAACGCGATCAGAATGAACAACGACGGCAGCACAAACAGCGCACCGGCGATGACTCCGCCCCAGGTGCGATGCAGCAGCCAGCCGATGTACGTCGCCAATTGCTGAGCCTCGGGGCCGGGCAGCAACATGCAGTAGTTGAGCGCGTGCAGAAAACGCTTTTCGGAGATCCAGCGCCGACGTTCGACCAACTCCTGATGCATGATCGCGATCTGCCCGGCCGGCCCGCCGAAACCGATGCAGCCGAGTTTCAGCCAAAAGCGCCAGGCCTGGCGCAGGGTGACGGGGTCGGGGCGGGGCAGGTTGTTCGGCGCTGTGCTCAAGCGAGACTCCGGGTTGAATACTGGCGGAGTTGCTATCTAATCAGACTTTCAACCCTCACCCCAGCCCTCTCCCAGAGGGAGAGGGGGCCGACCGAGGTGTCTGGTGCTATCCGTCGACCTGAAAGATCGAGTCGATTATGGATTGGGTCATCAGCCAGACGCCTGAGGGCGAGCGGCCGGCCAGCTACTCAGGGAGAGATAGCGTACCGAGGTAATTTGCGTTTCACATCGACCTTGAAAGGTTTGGTCGGTCATGGATTCACCACAACTCCTTCACGTCGGCGTACTTCTGCAATATCCCCCAATCAGTCCCCTCTCCCTCGGGGCGGTCCGACGTTTCGGGAGGGCTAGGGTGAGGGGCTTTTGCTTTTCAGGCATGCGCCAGACTCCAGCGCAGAGCCGCATTCCGGTCACTCTCCCGCGCCTCCACCCAATACGCACCCACAGGCGTAGTCTCACGCTTCCAGAACGGCGCACGGGTCTTGAGCACGTCCATGATGAACGCGCAGGCTTCAAACGCCATGTGCCGGTGCTTGCTGCTGACCCCGACAAACACGATCGGCTCACTCACCGACAACGCGCCAACCCGATGCACAATCTCCACCCCCAACAGCGGCCAGCGCTCGCGAGCCTCTGCGGCGATCTGCTCAAGAGCCTTTTCGGTCATGCCCGGATAGTGCTCAAGAAACAGCTCATTCACGCTCTGGCCAATGTTCAGATCACGCACATAACCAATGAAATTCACCACTGCACCCACTCGTGGGTTGCGCGCGTGCAGATCAGCCGTCAACTGGCCGACATCGAAGCTTTTGTGCTGGACTCGAATAGCCATCGATCAACCCCCGGTCACTGGCGGAAAAAACGCGATCTCATCGAAATCCTCAATCGCCTGGCTCGGCTGACACAGTTCCTGATTCACCGCGCACATCAGATTCCCGGCACCGAGCACTTCGCGCCACAGACCGCCGCGCTGCATGAGCATTTGCCGGACATCTTCAACGCTGCCCAAAGCCTCGGTCAGCGGGATTTTTTCACCGCCCAGATTGAGCCGGTCGCGGTAGCTGGCGAAGTAGTTAATCAGGATCATCGCGCGTCCTCCGATTGAAAGTGGCCGGAGCGTCCGCCCTGTTTACTCAGCAAGCGGATATCACCGATAACCATCGCCCGATCCACCGCTTTGCACATGTCGTAAATGGTCAGCGCGGCGACGCTGGCGGCGGTCAGAGCTTCGAGTTCGACGCCGGTCTGGCCGGTCAGGCGGCAGGTACTGTTGATCTGCACGCGATCCGGTTCGCAAGCCTTCAACTCGACGTGAATCGAGCTGAGCAGTAACGCGTGGCACAGCGGGATCAGTTCGTGAGTGCGCTTGGCCGCTTGAATCCCGGCGATCCGCGCCACGGCGAAGACATCGCCTTTCGGGTGACCGTTGGTCTGAATCATCTGCAAGGTTTCCGGGCGCATCTGCACCCAGGCTTGTGCTGTGGCTTCACGGCGGGTCGCAGCTTTGTCGCTGACGTCGACCATGTTGGCGCGGCCCTGATCGTCGAGGTGGGTGAGGGTGTGGCTCATGCGGAATGCTCCTGGATCGGGCTGTAAATTCGCGGGGCGTTGCGGTGCGGCACATGGATCAGATTAAGCCGGTGCTTGAGTGCCCACCGCACAGTCAAAGCGGTTGGCGCGGACAGGCTGACGAGGGTGCCGAGGCGGGCGCGCACGGCTTTGTGGATCAGTTCGAGACTGCAACGGCTGGTCACCACGACGAAGCCTTCAGCAGCATTGATGGCGTCGAATTGCATCGCGCCGATCAGCTTGTCGAGGGCGTTGTGGCGGCCGATGTCTTCGCGGCACAGTAGCGCTTCACCGTTGGCGTCAAAGTACAGCGCGGCGTGCAGGGCGCCACTGCTTCGGGCGAGTTGTTGCGCGGCTTCGATGCGTTGGCGGATGCCGTCGAATTGCTCTGCCGGCGGCAACGGTGAAGGTTGCAGAATCTGCAGTTGCGGCAGCGCCTGCTCCAGCGCTTCAACGCCGCAGATGCCGCAACCGCTGGTGCCGGTCATTTGCCGACGGTGATCCTTCAAGGCCCAGAACGCCCGGCTGGAAATCTGCACATCGGCCTGACAGGCCTGATCGAAATGCGTGAGGCGGATATCGTAGATCTCGTCGACGCTGTCGATGATGGCGTTGCTCAGGCTGAAGCCACGGATGAAGTCTTCGAGGTTGCCGGGCGAGACCATCATCACCGCTTGGCTGAGGCCGTTGTAGGTGATGGCGAGGGCGATTTCCGAGGCTAGCGCGGCGTGGGTGATGGTGGCGTCGGGCAGGTATTCGCGAAACGCCACCTGCGCCGGTTGCGGGGCGGGGGCGTTGGGCTCGGTGGCGGATTCTGTGAGGGTTTCGACGTGGCAGAGCATCTTGAAAGTCCCGAAGCGCTGAAGAGTGTTCAGGCTACGGGGGCGTTAAAAGTGCGTCCAATCGCTTGTTCTGATGTGGTGATTGCTTTGCTCGATCAACCGAAATTTGTGTTGGCCAATCAGGCCCCATCGCTGGCAAGCCAGCTCCCACAGGTTTCTGTGTCGTGCACAGAAACTGTGATCACATCGGAAACTGTGGGAGCTGGCTTGCCAGCGATGGGGCCGGGAAATCCACCCTCGCTTATTCGGCAGAAACCTCAACCCCAAACAACTTCCGCGCCTCGGCAAAACACTTCTCGGCAATCGCCGAACGCGGTTCGGTCTTGCGCATCACCAGGCCCAATGGCGCCAGCACACTGGCATCCGGCAACTGCATGAACGACAGGTGCTCGATCGGCTCTTCCAGGCCACTGTCCAGCGGCATGATTGCGCAGCAGAAGCCTTGGTGAATCGCCTGCAACAGCTGATAGGTCGAATCGCTTTCCATGATCGGCTGCGGACTGAGGCCACGGCTGCGGAAGCTCAAATCGATGGATTTACGGTAATGCATGCCGGCGGTGATCATCCCCAGCGGCAGTTCGGCGGCGTCTTCCCAGCTCATTTGCGAGCCTTCGAACTGGAAATGCCGGTTGTCGTAGAGCAGGCCGACGCGGGTTTCACCGATCTCGAAAAACTCGAAATAGTTCGGGTTGACGTGGTCCAGATAGCACACGCCCAGATCAAGCTGATTGTTGCCCAGCCCGGCGATGATCTCGTCGGAACTGAGCGACGACAGGCTGAATTTCAGTTCCGGGTAAGTGCCGGACAGACCCTGAATGTAATTGACCGGGTTGAAGCTGCTCAGCGGCACCAGACCCAGACGCAAACTGCCCACCAGTTGTCCGCGACACGCCGCCGCTTCGGCGAACAATCCGTCATGCGCTGCGAGCAAGGTGCGCGCCCACGCCAGCACGCGTTCGCCGGCCTGGGTGAAACCTTCAAAGCGCTGACCACGGTTGACCAGCACCAGATCCAGCTCGTCCTCCAGATTACGCAGGCGCATCGACAACGTCGGTTGGGTGATGTGGCAGCGTGCGGCGGCCTGGCCGAAGTGGCGGGTTTCGTCCAGCGCGATCAGGAACTTGAGTTGTTTGATGTCCACGATGGCACCTGCTCGATGGGAATTTTTTGATTGAGTATTGACGCGGATGCGCGAGACGCACGAAAAGCGCAGGGTGCGACGATCTCATCTGAACGGTTGTTCGTCCAATCGGAAGTGTTTAAGGGACTATCGATCAGCTCTATCAGGCCCGGTTTTACTGGCCTTGAGCAACGTGAAAGGCACCGATAGAGCCGGTCGATAATGTGGTTGGCCAGAGTGATTAGACAGTGCTCATAAGTGGCACTTAGGCTGCTCGGCAATGTTGATTGACTGCTGCCGGAGAACTGCCATGAGCACAAAAGCCGATGCCCTGTTTGTCCCCCTGAATATTGCCGTATTGACGGTCAGCGATACTCGCGATTACGCCAGCGATACGTCCGGCCAGTTGCTGGTCAGTCGTTTGCTGGAGGCCGGGCACACGTTGAGCGAGCGCAATCTGCTCAAGGATGATCTGTACAAAATCCGCGCTCAGGTAGCGAACTGGATCGCCGACGAAGGCATTCAGGTGGTGCTGATCACTGGCGGCACTGGTTTCACCGGTCGCGACAGCACGCCGGAAGCGGTGGCCTGCTTGTTTGACAAGCAGATTGACGGCTTCGGCGAACTGTTCCGGGCGATTTCGATTCTGGATATTGGCACGTCCACCGTGCAAAGCCGCGCGCTGGCCGGGCTGTCCAACGGCACGCTGGTGTGCTGCCTGCCGGGTTCGACCGGTGCCTGCCGCACGGCGTGGGAAGGCATTCTTGCCGAACAATTGGATAACCGTCATCGCCCGTGCAACTTCGTCCCGCACCTGAAAGCCGTGCAAGCCTGCGGGCCACGCGGATGAGCAAAGCACCGCTGATGCCGGTCGAAGACGCTCTCGACCAATTGCTCGGCATGGCCAATGAGCAACGTCTGGCCGACGGCGAAGTGCTGGCGCTCGACGATGCGCGTGGGCGGGTGTTGGCCAGTGATCTGGTGGCGACACTCGACCTGCCGCCGTGGCCGAACAGCGCCATGGACGGTTACGCGCTCAATCTCGCCGATCTGCACCGTCAGCCGTTGAGGGTCTCGCAAAAGGTTTACGCCGGGCTGGCGCCGGACACGTTGCTGCCCGGCACCTGCGCACGGATTTTTACTGGCGCACCACTGCCGCCCGGCGCCACCTGTGTCGAGATGCAGGAGAACGTCGAAGTGCTGGAGGACGGCCGCGTGCGTTTCTTGCAGCCGCTGAAAGCGGGGCAGAACATCCGCGCGCAAGGTCAGGAAAATCGCGTCGGCGACATCCTGCTGCGCGCTGGCAAGCGCCTTGGGCCGTTCGAACTGGCGGTCGCTGCCGGGCAAGGGCTGGCGCAACTGCACGTGGTGCGTCGCCCGCGTGTGGCGCTGCTGTCGACCGGTGATGAACTGGTCGAGCCGGGCCAGCCGTTGCGCCCCGGCAGCATCTACAACAGCAACCGCGTATTGCTCGGCCATTGGTTGCGTGAGCTGGGCTGCGAAGTGATCGACGCCGGCATCCTCCCGGATCGCCCGGCGCAGACGCGGCTCAAGCTTGAGCAATTGCAAGTGAGCGCTGATCTGATTCTGACCACGGGCGGGGTGTCTGCCGGCGATGCCGATTGCCTCGGACAGGTGTTGCGCGACAACGGCAAACCGCTGTTGTGGAAACTGGCGATCAAGCCTGGCAAGCCGCTGACCGTGGGCCATTTCGGCACGGTGCCGGTGATTGGCCTGCCGGGTAATCCGACCTCGGCGCTGGTGACCTTTGGCTTGTTGGCGCGGCCGTATCTGCTGCGTATTCAAGGCGTGGAAGATGTCATGCCGCTGAGTTTTACGGTCAGCGCGGGCTTCGATTGGCACAAGGCTGGCAGCCGTCGCGAATACCTGCGGGTGAAGCTGGAGGCGGGGCGTGCGGTGCTTTATCCGAATCAAAGCTCCGGCGTCTTGCTCGGCGCAACCTGGGCCGACGGCCTGGTGGAAATCCCCGAGAACAGCACGCACAACCTCGGCGACCCGCTGCGCTTCATCCCCTTCAACGAACTGTTCTGACCTCACCACCAATCAAACTGTGGGAGGTGATGCTTGATGTTGAGGATGTACACAGGACCTGTGGGAGCTGGCTTGCCAGCGATGGCGACATGTCAGTCACATTGACGTTGGCTGATACGGCCTCATCGCTGGCAAGCCAGCTCCCACAATGATTTGTGGTGATGCTTGATGTTGAGGATGTAAATAGAACCTGTGGGAGCTGGCTTGCCAGCGATGGCGGCAGGTCAGTTGGCATTGACGTTGGCTGATACGGCCTCATCGCTGGCAAGCCAGCTCCCACAATGATTTGTGGTGATGTTTGATGTTGAGGATGTGCACAGGACCTGTGGGAGCTGGCTTGCCAGCGATGGCGACATGTCAGTCACATTGACGTTGGCTGATACGGCCTCATCGCTGGCAAGCCAGCTCCCACAATGATTTGTGGTGATGCTTGATGTTGAGGATGTACACAGGACCTGTGGGAGCTGGCTTGCCAGCGATGGCGGCATGTCAGTCACATTGACGTTGGCTGATACGGCCTCATCGCTGGCAAGCCAGCTCCCACAATGATTTGTGGTGATGCTTGATGTTGAGGATGTAAACAGAACCTGTGGGAGCTGGCTTGCCAGCGATGGCGGCAGGTCAGTTGGCATTGACGTTGGCTGATACGGCCTCATCGCTGGCAAGCCAGCTCCCACAATGATTTGTGGTGATGCTTGATGTTGAGGATGTAAACAGAACCTGTGGGAGCTGGCTTGCCAGCGATGGCGGCATGTCAGTCACATTGACGTTGGCTGATACGGCCTCATCGCCGGCAAGCCAGCTCCCACAATGATTTGTGGTGATGCTTGATGTTGAGGATGTAAACAGAACCTGTGGGAGCTGGCTTGCCAGCGATGGCGGCAGGTCAGTTGGCATTGACGTTGGCTGATACGGCCTCATCGCTGGCAAGCCAGCTCCCACAATGATTTGTGGTGATGCTTGATGTTGAGGATGTAAACAGAACCTGTGGGAGCTGGCTTGCCAGCGATGGCGGCATGTCAGTCACATTGACGTTGGCTGATACGGCCTCATCGCTGGCAAGCCAGCTCCCACAATGATTTGTGGTGATGCTTGATGTTGAGGATGTAAATAGAACCTGTGGGAGCTGGCTTGCCAGCGATGGCGGCAGGTCAGTTGGCATTGACGTTGGCTGATACGGCCTCATCGCTGGCAAGCCAGCTCCCACAATGATTTGTGGTGATGCTGATGTTGAGGATGTAAACAGAACCTGTGGGAGCTGGCTTGCCAGCGATGGCGGCAGGTCAGTTGGCATTGACGTTGGCTGATACGGCCTCATCGCTGGCAAGCCAGCTCCCACAATGATTTGTGGTGATGCTTGATGTTGAGGATGTAAACAGAACCTGTGGGAGCTGGCTTGCCAGCGATGGCGGCATGTCAGTCACATTGACGTTGGCTGATACGGCCTCATCGCCGGCAAGCCAGCTCCCACAATGATTTGTGGTGATGCTTGATGTTGAGGATGAACACAGGACCTGTGGGAGCTGGCTTGCCAGCGATGGCGACATGTCAGTCACATTGACGTTGGCTGACACGGCCTCATCGCTGGCAAGCCAGCTCCCACAATGATTTGTGGTGATGCTTGATGTTGAGGATGTACACAGGACCTGTGGGAGCTGGGGAGATAAGGATCAGCTCAGCACATAGTCCACCGGCTTCAGCGCCGGCGGTACTTCGGCGCCCAGTTCGGCGAGGATGTCGCGCTCGATGGTGCGCACCAGTGCATCGGTGGGCAGGTCGTTTTCGTCGCGGCCGAAGGGGTCTTCCAGTTCATCGGCAATCGCATCCAGGCCAAAAAACGTATAGCTGACAATCGCCGTGAACAACGGTGTCAGCCAACCCAGCGGCTCGGCCATGGCAAACGGCAGCAGGATGCAAAACAGGTAGATCGTGCGGTGCAACAACAGTGTGTAAGGAAACGGCAGCGGCGTGGTTTTGATCCGTTCGCACACCGCTTGCGCTTGGGTCAGGCTGGTCAGGTGATTGGCCAATAGCATGTAGCGCCACTCAGTCAGCTCACCGTTCTGATGCAGATCGGAACACTGCTGGCCGACCGTTTGCAAAATGCGCCCGCTGTAATCCGGCGTCTGCAGATCGGGTTTCGGCATGATCCATTGGCTACTGGCGTCCGCTTCGCTTTCCTTGCGCAGCCGCGCATTCAGCGCATGAGCAAAACCACACAGATTGAGCAGCAACGGCTTGCGCTCAGCCGATTCACGGATCACATGGGTTTCACGAATCACCGAGCGAATGTGCACGATCACTTCGCCCCAGGCCTTGCGCGCCTCGTACCAGCGGTCATAACAGGCGTTGTTGCGAAAATTCATGAAGATCGACAGCGACAAACCGAGCAAGGTAAACGGCGTAGCGTTGACCTTGGTGAAGTTGCTCGGATGGAGGATTTCCACCAGCACGATAGCCGAAGCGAGCAGGGTGACCATCAACGTGCGCAGGGCGATGCGCTTGGCAATCGAACCCTTGAGGGTGAAGAGAATGGCGAACTGGTTGACCTTGGGTCTGATGATCATGCTGTGCGGTTCCGATAACCGATGAAACTGGCGGGATCAGCCGCCGGTCATGTTCATGAAGCGCACGACCTGAACATCATCGTTCACTTCGAAATTGTGCCGATACGGCTTGAGTTTCATCGCCTCGACAATGGCTTTCTCCAGCCGCTGCGGTTGCCCCGGGTGGGCGCGCAGCACCGCTTTCAGATCCACCGAATGCTCGTTACCCAGACACAGTAGCAGGCGGCCTTCAACGGTGAGGCGAACGCGGTTGCAGGTGCCGCAAAAGTTGTGGCTGTGCGGCGAGATAAAGCCCAGGCGAATCTCCGGCGCCTCGGCCAGCCGCCAGTAGCGCGACGGGCCTTGGGTCGATTCCGCCGAGTCGATCAGGGTGTAGCGCTCGGCAATCTTTTCGCGCACCTGCGCACTGGAGAAAAACGTCTCGGCACGGCTGTGCTCGCTGATGATCCCCAGCGGCATCTCTTCGATGAAAGAGACGTCAAGCTGCCGGTCAATCGCGAAGCTGACCAGATCGTTGATCTCCTGATCGTTGCGGCCCTGCATCACCACGACATTGAGTTTAGTGCGGATAAAACCGGCCTTGCGCGCAGCATCGATGCCGTTGATCACCTGCGCCAGATCGCCAGTGCGGGTCATCTGTTTGAAGCGCTGCGGATCAAGGCTGTCGAGGCTGATGTTCAGGCGTTTGACCCCGGCGTCGAACAGCGGCGCGGCGAGTTTGCCCAGTTGCGAGCCGTTGGTGGTCATGCACAACTCGCGCAGGCCGGGCAGGGCGGCGATCTGCTCGCACAACTTGACCACGCCCGGGCGGATCAGCGGCTCGCCACCGGTCAGGCGAATCTTGCGCGTACCGAGCGCCACAAAGCTCTGCGCCAGTTGATAGATCTCTTCCAGCGTGAGGATTTTTTGCCGTGGCAGAAACTGCATGTCTTCGGCCATGCAATAGACGCAGCGGAAGTCGCAGCGGTCGGTCACCGACATGCGCAGATAGTCGACGCGGCGGTTGTAACCATCGATCAAGACACGCTCTGACATGACAGCCTCGCAGGAATGAAAACCCCGCTTGAAGGGGTTGGGTCAGCGCAGGTTATGGCTAACTTTAAGTGCCGTCCAATCACTGTTAATGAACGGGTGATTGATCACGTCGATGATGAATTATTTTTCGCCGAAAGTTGCTCCGTTAGTTTCGCAAGACCCCGTAAATAAAGGGTTTTTAGCCGTGATAGAGGCTTTCGATAAAGCGGTCATTAATAGCGATTAGACAACGTTTTGTAACGGTTCATATCCTTGCCCCGGCAAACCCAACGACCACTTTTCAACCTTGAAAGTCGGCCGTCGCTGTTTAACCGAATCAGGTTCATGCCTGTGTGCATCGTCATGGAGAGTCCCATGTCACAAGTCGACCGTTACAAACCCTACAAAGGCGCCGCTGCCGGTTGGGGCGCTGTCATCAGCCTGACCAAGAGCTGGCTGGGCAGTGAAAACGCCCTGAAAAACATCCGCGCCATGCTCAAGACCAACCAGAACGGCGGCTTTGACTGCCCGGGTTGTGCCTGGGGTGAAGCACCCGGCGCGAGTATGTTGAAGTTCTGCGAGAACGGCGCGAAAGCGGTGAACTGGGAAGCGACCGGGCGTTTGGTCGACCCGGCATTCTTCAACAAGTACACGGTGTCGAGTCTGGCCGAGCAGAGCGACTACTGGCTGGAATATCAGGGCCGCCTGACCCACCCGATGCGCTACGACGCGCGGGTCGATCGCTACGTGGAAATCAGCTGGGACGACGCGTTCGCGCTGATCGCTGATCACCTGAAAAACCTCAAATCGCCCCACGAAGCCGAGTTCTACACCTCGGGCCGCGCGAGCAATGAAGCGGCGTTTCTCTATCAATTGTTCGTCCGCGCGTTCGGCACCAACAACTTCCCCGACTGCTCGAACATGTGCCACGAGGCCAGTGCGGTGAGCATGAACGAGACCCTCGGCGTCGGCAAAGGCACCGTGGTTTACGAGGACC
The DNA here is from genome assembly GCF_031882575.1 of Pseudomonas sp. VD-NE ins. Taxonomy (NCBI): domain Bacteria; kingdom Pseudomonadati; phylum Pseudomonadota; class Gammaproteobacteria; order Pseudomonadales; family Pseudomonadaceae; genus Pseudomonas; species Pseudomonas sp. VD-NE ins. Next base: position 3,963,467 of record NZ_CP134772.1, on the reverse strand, counting down.
TGCATCACGCCGACGCGATTTTCGTCATCGGCCAGAACCCTGGCACCAACCACCCGCGCATGCTCGAACCGCTGCGTGAAGCGGTGAAACGTGGCGCCCAAGTGGTGTGTATCAATCCGCTGAAAGAGCGTGGCCTGGAGCGTTTCCAGAACCCGCAGAACCCGCTGGAAATGCTCAGCAACGGCTGGGAAGCGACCAACACCGCCTACTTCCGCCCGGCACTGGGTGGCGACATGGCGATGATTCGCGGCATGGTCAAATTTCTTCTGCAGTGGGAGCGCGAAGCGCAGGCGACTGGCGGCGAACCGGTGTTCGATCATGCCTTCATTGCCGAGCACACCTCGGGCCTCGACAGCTATCTGGCCGAAGTCGATGCAACCACTTGGGAGCACATCGTCGAGCAGTCCGGCGTGCCGCTGCATGACATCGAATTGGCCGCGCGCATGTATGGCCGTGCCAAAAGCGTGATCATGTGCTGGGCCATGGGTCTGACCCAACACGTGCACTCGGTGGCGACCTTGCAGGAAGTCATCAACCTGCAACTGCTGCGCGGCAACGTCGGCCGTCCGGGCGCCGGCCTCTCGCCGGTTCGTGGCCACAGTAACGTGCAGGGCGACCGCACCATGGGCATCAACGAGTTGGCGCCGAAAGACCTGATGGACGCGCTGGAAAAACGCTTCAACTTTGACGTGCCGCGCATGCACGGGCACAACACGGTGATGGCGATCGGTGCGATGGAGCGTGGCGAAGCCAAGGTGTTTATCGGTCTGGGCGGCAACTTCGCCCAAGCCACGCCGGACACCCCGCGCACCCACGCGGCGATTCGCAAACTCGACCTGACCGTGCACATCGCCACCAAGCTCAACCGCAGCCACCTGGTCACCGGTCGCGACGCGCTGATCCTGCCGTGCCTCGGGCGTACCGACATCGACATCCAGGCTGAAGGTCCGCAAGGCGTGACCGTCGAAGACACGTTCAGCATGGTGCATTTGTCGTTCGGTCAGTTGAAACCGAAGTCGGCGCAGTTGAAATCCGAGCCGGCGATCATTGCCGGGATCGCCGCCGCGACCCTGGGCAAGCATCCGATCGATTGGGAATGGGTGGTGGGCGACTACGGGCGCATCCGCAACCTGATTGCCGACGTGATTCCGGGCTTCGAAAACTTTAATGAAAAACTGCTGATTCCGGGTGGTTTTCACCTCGGCAACGACGCCTCGGATCGGGTCTGGAACACCGTCAGCGGCAAGGCGCAGTTCACCCCGTGCGTGCTGCCCGAGCACTTGATCAGCGAAGGTGTGCGCAACTTGCCGGTGAAACCGCACCTGATTCTGCAAACCATGCGTTCCCACGATCAGTACAACACCACGCTGTACGGCCTCGATGACCGTTATCGCGGGGTTTACGGCATGCGTGATGTGATCTTCGCCAACGAGCAGGACATCCAGCGCCTGGGTTTCGAACCGGGGCAGAAGGTTGATCTGGTGGCGCTGTGGGATGACGAGCGCGAGCGTCGGGTCAGCGGTTTCACCCTGATCGCCTACGACATTCCGGCAGGGCAGGCAGCGGCGTATTACCCGGAGACTAACCCTTTGGTACCGCTGGAAAGCTATGGCGACCGGACGTATACGCCGACCTCCAAGTTCGTGGCGATCCGCCTCGAAGCCGCGAAGGTCAGCAACCTGATCCCGTCGTCGGTGGCGTAACCCGCGACTCATAAAAACACTGGCAATTTTACTGGCTGCAGGCGTTCGCGCCTGGCGGTGGCCCGGGTTCGTGCTGCCGCTTTTCAGCCCTGATGAGGACATCATCATGTTCAATCCGGAGGCACTGGACCTGGCGCGAATTCAATTCGCGTTCACGGTTTCGTTCCACATTATTTTCCCGGCGATCACCATTGGCCTGGCGAGTTTCCTCGCGGTACTCGAAGGCCTGTGGCTGAAAACCCATAACGACACGTACCGCGATCTCTACCACTTCTGGTCGAAGATCTTTGCGGTCAACTTTGGCATGGGCGTGGTTTCGGGACTGGTCATGGCGTACCAGTTCGGCACCAACTGGAGCGGGTTTTCGGACTTTGCCGGGAGCATCACCGGGCCGTTGCTGACCTATGAAGTGCTGACTGCATTCTTCCTTGAGGCCGGGTTCCTTGGGGTGATGTTGTTTGGCTGGAACCGCGTCGGCCGTGGCTTGCACTTCTTCGCTACGGTGATGGTTGCAATCGGCACGTTGATTTCGACCTTCTGGATTCTCGCGTCCAACAGCTGGATGCAGACGCCGCAGGGCTTTGAAATTGTCGACGGTCGGGTGATGCCGCTGGACTGGCTGGCGATTGTGTTCAACCCGTCGTTCCCGTTCCGTCTGGCGCACATGGCGATTGCCGCGTTTGTGGCGACGTCGTTCTTCGTCGGCGCCTCGGCTGCCTGGCATTTGCTGCGCGGCAACAACACCGCGCCGGTGCGCAAGATGTTCTCCATGGCTTTATGGATGGCGCTGATCGTTGCGCCGATTCAAGCGGTGGTCGGTGACGCCCATGGCTTGAACACGCTGGAACATCAACCGGCGAAGATCGCCGCCATCGAAGGCCACTGGGAAAACGCCGACAACGGCCCGACGCCGCTGGTGCTGTTCGGCATCCCCGATATGGACGCGGAGAAGACCAAATATGCGTTGGAAATTCCCTATCTCGGCAGCCTGATCCTCACCCACAGCCTCGACAAGCAGATCCCGGCGCTGAAGAGCTTCCCGAAAGAGGACCGGCCGAATTCGACCGTGATCTTCTGGAGCTTCCGCGTCATGGCCGGGTTGGGGATGTTGATGATCCTCGTTGGTTTGCTGGGGTTGGCGTTGCGCCGGGGCGGCAAGCTTTACCAGCATCGCGGCTTCCAGCGACTGGTGTTGTTGATGGGGCCGAGCGGCTTGATTGCGCTGCTGGCCGGTTGGATTACCACGGAAGTCGGGCGTCAGCCGTGGGTGGTTTATGGCTTGTTGCGCACTCACGACGCGGCATCGCATCACTCGGTGGCGCAGATGAGCACGTCGCTGGCGCTGTTCGTGGTGATCTATTTCACGGTGTTCAGCGTGGGCATCGGCTACATGATGAAACTGGTGAAAAAAGGTCCGCAGCCGCATCACGAACATCCGCCTGCGGGCGATGAATTGCAGACGCCGCGTCGACCGATTTCGGCGGCTACCGCCCCTATGAAGGAGCATTGAGTCATGGGTATTCAAGGTATCGATCTCTCGTTGATCTGGGGAGTGATCATTGCCTTCGGGGTGATGATGTACGTGATCATGGACGGCTTCGATCTGGGCCTGGGGATCCTGTTTCCGCTGATCCCGGATGAGCAGGAACGCGATGTGATGATGAACACCGTCGCGCCGGTGTGGGACGGTAACGAGACCTGGCTGGTGCTCGGTGGCGCGGCGCTGTATGGCGCGTTTCCGCTGGCGTACGGGGTGATTCTCGAAGCGCTGTACCTGCCGCTGATCCTGATGCTGTGCGGTTTGATTTTCCGTGGCGTGGCGTTTGAGTTTCGCTTCAAGTCTTCGCCGCAAAAACGCCATTGGTGGGACAAGGCGTTTATCGGTGGTTCGCTGCTGGCGACGTTCTCCCAGGGCGTGGTGATTGGTGCGTATGTGTCCGGGATTCCGGTGGTCGATCGGCAATTTGCCGGTGGCGGTCTGGATTGGTTGGCGCCGTTTCCGCTGGTGTGTGGCGTGGGGCTGGTGGTGGCTTATGCGTTGCTTGGCAGCACGTGGTTGCTGGTCAAGACCGAAGGCATGCTTGAGTCGCGGATGCGCCTGTTCACCCGACCGCTGGCCTTGCTGTTGATGGCGATGGTGCTGGTGATTGGCGTGTGGACGCTGCAATTGCATCCAGAGCTGGCGACACGTTGGTCGACGCACGGGCATCTGCAGGTGTTTGCCGGGTTGGTGGTGTTGGCCTTGCTGGCGGTGTTCGGGCTGCTGCGCACGTTGCGTCAGCGGCATACGCACTGGCCGTTCGTGTTCACGCTGGTGCTGATGCTGCTCGGTTACATCGGCCTGGCGCTGAGCATCTGGCCGAACATCATCCCGCCGTCGGTGAGCATCTGGGCCGCCGCGTCACCACCGTCGAGCCAGTTGTTCGCGCTGATCGGCGCACTGTTCATCCTGCCGGTGATCCTGATGTACACCTTCTGGAGCTACTACGTATTCCGCGGCAAAGTGAGGATTGGCGATGGCTACCATTGATTCGCGAGAAGTGAAGAACAGCCGCTGGTACAAGCGTCTGGGCTGGTTGCTGCTGATCTGGCTGGGCAGCGTGGTGTCGCTGGCGGTTGTCGCCAGTCTGCTGAAACTGGCGATGTATGCAGCGGGGATGAGGACCCACTGAGCCTGAAAAACCGCAGCCAGGCTGCGGTTTTTTATTGCCTCAATCTTCCGAGCGACTGCTGACCCTGTGGGAGCTGGCTTGCCAGCGATAGCGGTGGGTCAGTCGACATCAATGTTGAAGGGGCGGGCCTCATCGCTGGCAAGCCAGCTCCCACAGGGTTTTGTGTTGTTCAGGGATGATGAGGATTACACCGATCATTGTGGGAGCGAGCCTGCTCGCGAAGGCGTCAGGTCAGACAATGTTGATGTTGAATGTAAGGGCCTCTTCGCGAGCAGGCTCGCTCCCACATTTGATCTCGGTTCGGCCGAAGATCTACTGATCAACTCAAGCCCCTGTGGGGGCGGTGTGTTTGAGATTGGGTTTACTGGGCGCCGAACATCGCGGTCCAGTAGATCCCGGCGCTGCTTTTCGGGTCGGTCGCGTAGGCGGCGCCGAGTTCCTGGTATTGCGGGTTCATCAGGTTGGCGCAGTGGCCGGGACTGGCGAGCCAGCCTTCGACGACTTTGTGCACGGTGTCTTGCCCGGCGGCGATGTTTTCGCCGACCTGTTGGCCGCTGTAACCGGCCAGTTCCGCGCGATCACCGGGGGTGCGGCCGTCGCGGTCCTTGTGATCCAGGTAATTGTTGTTGGCCATGTCGCGGCTGTGATCCTGAGAGATCGTGCCCAGTGTCGCGTTCCAGGCCAGCGGTGCGGCAGCGGCGAAAGCCTGACCGCCACACTGACGCGCCTGACTGCGGGCGACGTTGAGTTCGCTGAGCAATTTCTGCCCCTCACTTTGCGCATCACCGAGCTTGGCCGACAGCAGCGGCCGCGCCAATACGATGCGCCAGTCACGGTCGTCGCGGCTGACACCGACATCGACGAACTGCGGATCGAGCACCACCTGGCAGAAACTTTCCTGAATCGCTTTCATCGCCGACGCCGCATCACGCGGGCCGTTGAGCGTGATCGCCTGCACATTGACCATCGGGTAACTGGCGCTGGCCATGGCTTGCTGCAGATCGACAGCACCGGTGGCGCGTAATCTCAGCCGTGGATCCGCCGACAGCGGTGGCAGTTCATTCGACGCCTGACTGCCGCAACGCTGCGGCTGGCTGCGATAACTGTTGATCGACTCGATCAATTGCGACTCATCGCCGGCCAGCGCCGGGATGGCCAACATAACGCCCACGGACAACGCGGCAAGACGCAAAACAGATGGCATGAAGCGCATGGAAATCTCCCTTGAGCTGAATGCGCCCATGATGCGCGAAAGGCCCCCGGTGAGTGCAATGTCTTTTTTCTTCATTCAGCCGTTTTTCTGCGCAACTTTGCCTCTGGGTTTGCCGTCTACACTCACCGAAGACCCCGCAAACCGGGTGTCTCCCCGACGTAACACCTTGCCCGCATCGGGCGCTGCCGGAAGAACAGACATGGGATTGAAAGGCTGGGCGGGTTGTCTCGTATTCACCCTGTTGGCAGGCTCTGCATGGGCCACCGATCAGGCTCCGATCAAAGCGAAGGCTGAAGAAAAAGCCCAAGTGCTGGAAGAAAAAGCGGCGGACAAAGTCAGCGCTGCACCGGCGCCCAAAGCCGAAGCCATCACCCCGACCGAAGTGCAAGCGGTCGACCCGGCCGGCGCGGCGCCGCTGGACGATCCGATTACCTGTCTGGCGCGCAGTATCTATTGGGAAGCCAAAGGCAAAGACACGCCGGAAATGGAAGCGGTGGCCAGTGTGGTGATGAATCGCCTCGGCCACGAAGGCTTCCCCGACACGGTGTGCGCTGTCGTCAAACAAGGCTCGGAAACCAAGAGCTGCCAGTTTTCCTGGTGGTGCGACGGGCGTCCGGATCAGGTCAAGGAAGATGCCGAATACACGCTGGCCAAGGATATCGCCCGCAAAGCGCTGAATCGCCAGCTCAAGGATCGCACCAACGGCGCGCTGTATTTCCATGACCGCAACGTGCATCCGAGCTGGGCCAAGGAATACCGCAAGACCGCCGAGACGAAAAAATTTCTCTTCTACAAACCTGCCGGCGGCGACGCGCGTTAAGCGCAGACCTGCCGCACACACTCGCGCAACCAGCGATGCGCCGGGTCGGCATCCATGCGCGGGTGCCAGAGCATCGACACGCTGATGTCCGGCATCGCGAAGGGCAGGGCGAAACTGTGCAGGCCCGTGCGCAGTTTGCTGGTGTGACGTTGTGGGACAGTGGCGATCAGGTCGGATTCGCGTACCAGCGTCAGGGCTGCCGAGAATCCGCCGAATGAGGTGACGATATCCCGCGTCAGGCCGAGCGTGAGTAGCGCTTCGTCGACCGGCCCACTGCTGCGCCCGCGTCGTGAGATCAGAATGTGCTCGCCGCCGGCAAAGCGCTTGCTGGTGATTTTTCCCGTGCTCAAGGGATGCCCCTCACGCACTACACCGATCCATTGATCCTGAAACAGGATGCGGCTGTGCAGCGTCGGGTCGGTGCTGTCGTCGACCACGCCGGTTTCCAGATCGACACGACCCTCGCGCAGCGGCGTGCTGTCCTTGTCGGCTTTCTGCACAAACCGCAGGCGCACGTCGGGCGCCTCTTCGGCGATACGCGCGAGCAGGGCGGCGGCGAAGGTTTCAACAAAGCCGTCGGTGTTGCGCAGGGTAAAGGTGCGTTGCAAGCGGCGCGGGTCGAGCACTTCGGCAGGACGCAAAACCGCCTCGGCTTCCTGCACCAGATGACTGACCCGTTCGCGCAACTCGAGTGCGCGCGGCGTTGGCACCAGGCCTCGACCCGCGCGCACCAGCAACGGATCGCCAGTGGTTTCGCGCAGACGGGCGAGGGCGCGGCTCATGGCCGAAGGGCTCAGTTGCAGGCATTTGGCGGCACGGGCGACGCTGCCTTCGCGCAGCAAGACGTCGAGGGTGATCAGCAGGTTCAGGTCCGGCGCAGTCATGACATGGCGTTCCATGCAGGTATTGAGTGCAAAGCATGCGTCTTGCGCCGTGTGTTGTCGAGGCTCAGGCTATGCCCGATCACCTTTGCACTGCGAGCCCGCCATGCCCCAAGAACCCCTGAGCACTCCCGCCCGTTGGGCGCTGACCAGTCTGGCCTTGTCGATGTTGATGCCGTCGCTGGACACCAGCATCGCCAACGCCGGGTTGCCAATTCTGGCGACGGCGTTCGAGGCGACGTTTCAACAGGTGCAATGGATCGTGCTTGCTTACCTGCTGGCGATCACTACTTTGATCGTCAGCGTCGGGCGTCTGGGCGATGGCTTCGGTCGGCGTCGATTGCTGTTGATCGGGATTGGCATTTTCACCAGCGCTTCGTTGGCCTGCGCACTGGCGCCGGGACTGGGTTGGCTGATTGGCGCACGGGCGGTGCAAGGTGTTGGCGCGGCGATCATGTTCGCCTTGACGGTGGCGCTGGTGTCAGAAGCGGTGCCCAAATCGCGGGCGGGCAGTGCGATGGGCTTGCTGGCGACGATGTCGGCGACGGGCACCAGTCTTGGGCCGTCACTGGGCGGGCTGTTGATGACGCATGTCGGCTGGCAGGCGATTTTTCTGCTCAACGTGCCGTTGGGTTTGCTCAATATTTGGCTGGTGTACCGATTTTTGCCAGCGGATCGGGCCGCAGGGCCGCGTGTCGCGTTCGATTATTCTGGCAGTGCGGTGCTGGTGTTGACGCTGGCGGCCTATGCGCTGGCAATGACGCTTGAAGGTTTCACGTGGCCGTTGCTGCTGGCCAGCCTGTGCGGCGCAGGATTGTTCATCGTGGTCGAGATGAAGGCCAAGTCGCCGCTGATTCGTTTGTCGCTGTTTAGCGACGCGCGACTGAGCAGCAGCCTGACGCTTACGTTGCTGGTGACAACGGTGATGATGACCACGCTGGTGGTCGGACCGTTTTACCTGAGCCGTGGGTTAGGCCTCAACAGCGCCGTGGTCGGCTTGGCATTATCGGTCGGGCCGTTGTTGTCTGCGTTTGGCGGTGTACCGGCGGGGCGTCTGGTGGATCGCTTCGGCGCGCGGCGGATCGTGCCGGGCGCGTTGCTCGCAATGGCCTGCGGTTGTGGCTTGTTGGCACTGTTGCCGATGAGTCTAGGGTTGCCCGCCTATTTGCTGCCGATTGCAGTGGTCGCCGTCGGCTATGCGCTGTTTCAGGCGGCGAACAACACCGGGTTGATGGCCGGAGTTCGTCAGGATCAACGCGGTGTGGTCTCGGCGATGCTCGGGCTGGCGCGCAACCTCGGCTTGATCACCGGGGCAGCGGTGATGGGCGCGGTGTTTGCGCTGGCAGCGGGGGATCCGACGCAGGCGCCGGCTACGGCGATTGCCAGCGGCTTGCACATTACTTTCGGCGTCGCCTCAGCACTGATGCTGACAGCCCTGATCATCAGCCGAGCCGAGATCAAACTGTTGGAGCGACAGCGCGCCGATTCGACCTGCTCGCGGTAGCTGCGGGTCAGGGAAAGTTGATGTTGATCAAGCTGACCTCATCGCTGGCAAGCCAGCTCCCACAGGGTTTTGGGTTGGCCGGAGATCTGGATTCAGCGCCAATCATTGTGGGAGCTGGCTTGCCAGCGATGACGGCGGAAAAGTCGATGAAGGTGATTGCCGGGCGGGGAAGAACAGTTCGAAGCAGGTGATGCCATTCGCGCTGCTGGCGCTGTAGCGGCCCTGATGCAACTGCATGATGGTCGCCACGATCGACAGGCCCAGGCCATTGGATTGCGCCGAGCGCTCGCGTGACTGATCGACGCGGTAAAAACGTTCGAACAGTCGTGCCAAATGTTCAGGGGCAATGGTTGCGCCATGGTTGCGCACTCGCAGGTAACTGCCGTCAGGCTCGGCAATCGCTTCCACCTGCAGCGTCGAATCCGCCGCGCCGTACTTGATCGCATTGGCGCACAGGTTGGCCAATGCCCGCCGCAACAACATCGGTTCGGCCCAGATCACACCGCTGCCGCGTGCCTCGATGCACACCCCGACATCCGCTGCCAGCCCTTCAAAATAATCGGCAATGCGCTGCATTTCATCTGCAGCGTCCAGCTCCTGCCGCTGGCTCAGGGCACTGGCCGGATCGGTGCGGGCCAGAAACAGCATGTTGTCGAGCATTCGCGTCAACCGTTCCAGCTCTTCGACGTTGGAGGCGAGCAATTGCTGATAGGCCTCGATGCTGCGGTTCTGTTGCAGTGCGACCTGGGTTTCGCCGAGCAGATTGTTGATCGGCGTGCGCAACTCGTGGGCCATGTCGGTGGACACCTGGCTCAACTGCGCAAAGCCCTTGGCGAGGCGATCAAGCATGGCATTGAACGCCTCGATCATCGGCTGCAGTTCTCGCGGGGAACCGTGACTGTCGAGACGTTCGCCAAGGTTGCCGACACCAATGCCATGAGCGTGTTTCGCCAGTCGCCGCAACGGCAGCAAGCCGCGATACACCAACAGACAGCCGACCACCGCCAGCAGCAGCGCCGCCAATGAGGCGAGGCCATAAACACTCAAACGGTAATTGGCGAGCATCGCCGTGCGCTCGCTCATCAGGCGCCCGGTGGTGACTTGCAGATTGCCCAGTTCGCCGGAATCGATGCTTGCCGCCACCGCCGAAAACGGCACGCCGTCGACGCTTGGCAGGTGCTGCACGTCTTTTAGCGTCATCGCCTGGTCGATGGGCACCGCCGGCAACGTCGGCGGCTTCAGATTGCCCGGGTTGACCACCAGCAACGGCGGTTGCCCCGGCGCGCCAATGGTCAGCAGCGCTTCGCGGTTGCCGAGCATGTTCTGGAACAGCGCCGGTTTGTTCTTGATCAACTCCAGGGTGTTGCTGTCGTTGAGGAAGGTGCGCAGTTGATCGACACGGCTGACCAGCGAGATGTCGTCGCGGCGAATCAGTTGTTCTTCAAGTTCGCCATACAGCGCTGCACCGAGACCGGCCAGTGAAGCGAAGGCGAGCAGGGCGAAGACCAGCGCCAGGCGCAAGGTCAGCGAATACGGCCGAGGGCTGCTCATGGCTGCGTATCGAAGCGATAGCCGATGCCACGCACGCTGTGGATCAGCTTGAGCTGGAACGGATCATCGATTTTCGCCCGCAAGCGGCGCACGGCGACGTCGACGACGTTGGTGTCGCTGTCGAAATTCATGTCCCAGACCCGCGAGGCGATCAGCGAACGCGCCAGCACTTGTCCGGTATGGCTGGCGAACAATTGCAACAACGCGAACTCCTTGTTGGTCAGGGTGATGCGCACCCCGGCGCGGCTTACGCGGCGCTTGAGCACGTCGATCTGCAGGTCGGCGACTTGCAGTTGTTCGTCTTCATGAATCGGCCCGCGTCGGGTCAGGGTACGCAGGCGCGCCACCAGTTCGGCGAAGGAAAACGGCTTGATCAGGTAATCATCGGCGCCCAGTTCGAGGCCTTTGACGCGGTCGGCGATGTCATCGCGGGCGGTGAGGAACAGCACCGGCGTGTCGGCTTCCTTGCGCAGCCGGCGCAGGACTTCCCAGCCATCCATTTTCGGCATCATCACATCGAGCACGATCACATCGAAGTCGTGTTCCAGCGCCAGGTGCAAGCCGTCAGCGCCATCGCGAGCGAGGCTGACGCTGTAACCCAGTTCCTGCAAACCGTTGAGCAGGTAATTGCCGGCCTTGGGTTCGTCTTCGACAACCAGAATATTCATCGATCAGTCTCAATGGTCATTGATGCAGCCGCTGCCTTGTACGTCATAGTTCAGCACATGCTCGCGGCCCTGATGGTCGAGGTAATTCAATTGCGCCGGGACCACGCCACACGCTTGTGAAATATCGGTGCTGGACAGGACTTTGTCGACATCCAGATTGACGTAGAAACCGGATTTGTCATGAATCACGGCGCTGTCGGGCATGTTTGCGGCGAACACGCTGCCGGTGGCGAGGAGGGCGGTGAGGGCGAGCAGGAGGGTTTTCATGGTCAGTCACTCAGTGGTCAAGTTGATCGGCATTGGCGCCGGGACAACTTCAGGCTACCGAGCGATCCGCACGGCAAACCGACAGCTGAATGACAAAGTTGTAAT